>JABDMH010000066.1 GCA_013001595.1 Saprospiraceae bacterium
CCATCGCCATTAAGATCTGTGGCACGAGGCGATGACTGGGTGCCAATTCGATAGAAAGATTTGTTCCATGTAAGCGCTGTCTCCTTTTGGTGACACGACTGGAATCCGAAAAAAAGCAACAGCGAAGAACCAACAATATAAACTCGGAATCGTTGCACTTTAATTTTGATGTTAGAGAAGTCAAAGATAAGCTATGGTCATCACGAATGGAAGAACCGGAGGTCATCTATAATCTGTGAATTCCGTCAGATCTCTTACCTGCTAAAATTCTCGCACTGTAATTGGTAAACACCTATACTTCCCAGGATATTCGGTGATGATATTCAATCCAAAATTTCAATGATGTTCCTTCGGATATACTAAACACAAAAAAAGCGGTCCTGAAATCAGAACCGCTTTATTAGCTTTAGATCTAGATCACACTAGTTTACATCCCACCAAACACGTGTCTTCACGTCATCAGGAAGGGTTCCACCGATACCCAAGTTCGGATTAATCGAAGCTTCAACTACGTTGTATTCGATTCTTCTGAAAATCGTACCTCCCGAAGCATTGCCTGGATAAACTACAGGTGTTAACTCAGGATAACCCGTTCTTCTCCAATTGCTATATGCCTCATACCACTGCATAAAGTTGGACGCCCAGTGCTGTTCACCAATCATTCTTTCACTGCCATCGAATGGATTGGCGGCAAGATAGGCTTCAACTTCAGCATCTTCCACAACGAATGATTCATCGAACATGGTCCATTGCTGCATCGAGGATTTCACCCCGGCATTGTAGTGCGCGGCAGCATCTCCAGAATGCCAGCCTTTAACAGCTGCTTCAGCAAGTAGAAATTCCACCTCTGCATAATTCATAAGGATGAATGGATCATCAATGTCCAATAACAAAGGATTGATTCTAGAAAACTGCGTCTCGCGATCAACGGCCTCTGTTTGTCCCAAATATTCCTTCATGGTCTCACTGTCATACCCATTTGGCATACCAACTTGATCAGCCGCATCGGTAAGGTATGGACCTCCCCACACACCACGAACTGACCAGATGGTCAAACGTGGATCATTGTTTGCCTGCAACCAATCGATAAGCGTTTTGCCCATCATATTATTGGCACCCCAATCGTCAGGAATCAATGCGCGAGACATTCCATTCTGGTTGAACCACTGACTTGGCCCTGAAGCCATAGGTACGATGGCACTATCGTCATTGCTGGTCATCACACCTCCGGCGATGGCTTTCTGAACGAAAGATTGTGCGGTACCTGGATCCACGTTGGAAATACGCATAGCCAATCTCAACATGAGAGAGTTGGCCAATTTTTTCCATTTGGCGAAATCTCCTTGATAATAGATGTCTGCAGCGCCCACTTCGTCTGGACCCGTACCAATGGCATTGGCAGCAGCCTCTAGTTTAGCCAGCATATCCTTATAGATGGATTCTTGAGAATCAAATGCAGGGAAAAAGATGCCGTCAACACCGCGGTTGGCCTCAGAGTATGGTACATTTCCATACAAGTCTGTCATGATGTGCATGGGGAGAATGTACAGTACCTGTGCCATATGGTGTAAATTTGTCCATGAGGGATTAACTCCCTCAGGACCCGTCTGGCGAATGACTTCAGCAATAGGCTTCAATGCGGTCTCATAGACACGATCCATGTAGGCATTAAAACTGTCTAAGTGACGGAAGTACTTATCTCCGGCACCACGCTCACCACCAATTTGCATGGTGGCTGTCTGCTGAATTAGTCCAGATGCCAAGTTTAGGTGCACCCGTCCATTCACATAGCGGTTTTCAGCTGCCCAAACTTGTCCTGTGGTGAAGATAAACTTCCAGTCCAGCTCATTGGCAGCAGTGGGATCTATGTTTAATTCCACCAGCTCATCTGTGTCACAGCTCACCAATGGGATCAAGAACAATACACCCAGGATTAAATATTTATTTAGTTGTTTCATGAATGTCAATTTTTTAATAATTAGAAGCCCAGTTTTAGGTTGAATCCGTAAGAGCGAGTCTGTGGGATTCCATAGTAGTCAAGACCCTGAGCATTAGAATTATGGTAGGTTGATTCTGCATCAACATTCTCAATGTCATCAAACAATACCAAAAGGTTTCTAGCTACGAATGATAATCTGGCAGACACTAATGGTGTGCTGGCGATTAACTTCTGTGGTAAATTGTATCCGAGACTTACTTGGCGTAACTTGGCAAAGTCAGAATCTCTGATGAATCGATCAGATAGCTGAGAATAGCTTCCGTAAAACCCTGGTATTTCTGTGTTGTCCAGTGATTTCGTGAACGCATTGCCCTCTTCGTCGACGCCTGTTACCGTCACGGCCTCGCGTCCATTGGCTACTACACCAGGAGCAGTCCATTCTTCAGTCGTAAGTTTATGCAATCCAGATCCAAAGAGACGAACATTGGTACCGGAATAGATCTGTCCACCAGCTTTTATGTCGATCAAGAAATCCAAATGGAAATTCTTGTAGTCAAAGCTGTTATTTAGACCACCGGTAAAGCGTGCAACACCATTTCCGAGTACAGAAGTAGTGGTCGTCCTGATAGGTCTTCCATCGTCAGGATTGAAGACAGGAACGCCATTAATCATCTTTTGAGTAAATCCTGTTATAGATCCGAATCGTTCTCCAATAACGTGATCAATAAAGGCCCAACGTGTACGGGGCTGACCTAAGTTGCCATCCACACGAACGGATTCCAATCCTTCTGCCAACTGAACAACCTCACTGTTGTTGTAACCAAAGTTGAAACTAACATCCCAGTTAAAATTGCGACTTTGAACAGGAGTGGCTGACAGTAAGAGTTCAACACCATTGTTTCGAATCTCACCAATATTAATAGTCGTACCACTGAATCCAGAACTTTCGGCAATCGAGGCATTCAAGATGTCATCAGTAGTAGTCTGATCATAATAAGTGAAGTCTACTCCAATTCTATTGTTAAATAGCCGTAAATCCAATCCTACCTCAAACTCAGTCGATGTAAGCGGCTTCAAGAATGGATTTGGAATATTACTCTGCTGAATATTTGCCGTTGGTAGTCCCACGTGGCCATCGGTCAAACCATAGGTAAGATTCAGACGATAAGGATCCGTGTCACCACCCACTTGTGCCCAAGATGCTCTCAGCTTACCAAATGACAACCAGCTGTTGGCTGATAAATTCAGCAACTCTGTAAATATCAAACTACCACCAATTGATGGATAGAGAATATCATTAGTCTCTGGATTAAGTGTTGAGAAGTAATCTTGACGAGCCGTTGCTGTCAAATACAAGAAATCCTTAAATCCCACCGTAGCTGATCCAAAAATGGAATTGATACCCCGTTCGTTGAACCCATATCCAACATTACGATTTGCTAAATTAGAAACTGTGTTGAAAAAAGGAATATTAAACACACTGCCCGTCAAGGCCAATGTTTCACTGGAACGACGCATTCGGTTCCCCCCTACGAAAGCATTCACAGAGAAATCCCCGTAGCGATCATCAAATCCAAGGATCGCTTCCAAATTGATCTCACGAATTCTCCTTTCTCTTTCTTGCATGCTGCCTTGACGCTGATACCCAGTTCCGTATGGAGTGATATCTGTTTCTCTTCTAGTATACCAGTCCATGCTAAAACGACCCTGTACATAGAGGAAGTCAGTGATGTCAACTTTGGCTACTTGTGAAGTGATCACACGATCCCTAGTATCGTCATTGCTAAATTGATCAGAAGCCCACCAAGGGTTTTGGTTCCATAAGTTATTTGATATCTGGTACTCTTCTCCGGTGGCCTTGCCATCAAGTGTAGTAACGCCTTCTGGCACTGATCCTGGCTTATCAGGATTGCCAATTAGATCATTCACATTGACACTCACAGGTAGCGTAACCAATCCCTGAAATCCATTACCCGGAGAATCGGCGATCCTAGGTCGATTTTCTGCAAGCTCATGCGAGTATAGCACTTTGCTAGTTATAGTAATCCTGTCCCCAAAGTTTCCGGTATAAGATAGACTCACATTATTTCTGTCAAACCCAGCATTGGGAATGATACTCTTGCTCCTTAGGTCTGACAAGTTCAAACGAACTCGGTGATCCTCATTACCACCTGTAAAACCAATAGAATTGGTCCAGGTTGTCCCCGTTTCATAATATCTATCTAGGTTATCATATACCTGGAAATCATAAGGTCTGGCAACACCATCAAATTGCGGAACATTTCGACCTGCATCCAGTCGCTCTCCCCACATGGAGTTGTTTCCAAAATCCCAAGCTTCTTCATGAGTAGTTGGAGCTCGACCTTCACGGCCATGTCCATATTGCTCTTGGAAATCAAAGTGGTTGAAGTAATTTTCTGCTACGAAGTTCGAATTCACCTCGATACCAATCCCTTTTCGGTTTCTACCACTTTTGGTAGTGATCAAGATCACCCCATTTGATGCCCGTGAGCCATACAATGCAGCTGCATTGGCTCCTTTAAGCACGCTCATCGTTTCAATGTCGTCTGGGTTGATACTTGACGTACCATCTCCCTCATCAGATCCGCCCCAAAGGCCGGCTTGGCCGAAGCCAGAATTGTCTAAAGGCACACCATCGACAACATATAGTGGTTGATTATTTCCTCCCAGAGAGGTGTTACCCCGGATAACTACCCGGCTGGAACCTGCCGGCCCAGATGCAACATTACTCACATTCACACCAGCTACCTTTCCTGCAAGTGCATTTGCTACGTTAATTTCCCTGGCTTCTGTAAATCCCTCTCCATCTACTTCGGTTACGGAGTAGTTGAGTGCTTTTTTATCTCTTTCGACGCCTAGTGCCGTCACCACAACTTCATCCAAGGCAACCCCTGGAGCAAGCTGTATGTTGATCTGCGTAGCGTCGCTAACAACCACCTCCTGAGCTGCATAGCCCGTATAGGTAAATTGTAGTGTAGCACCCTGCTCTACAGATAAGGTGTACGATCCATCAAAGTCAGTCACTGTACCGGAGGAAGTTCCCTTCACTAATACAGTCACCCCAATGAGTGGTTCGCCATCTTCCGAGTTTGTTACTATCCCCGTCACTTCTTGCTGTGCATATAAGAAGCTGCAGCAAGCCATGAGAAACAGTACTAGTATTGAATTTAATCTCATATGGCAGTATTAATTAATTAAAATGATTGGTTCCTTAGAAATCACGAAATCGCTGGTTGGACTGGAGTAGGAGATCCTTAAGCTCCAGCTGTTTTTATTAAGTCTAGCTTAAAAAAGCGCTAATTTACAATATTGATTGTATTTTCAAATGGCAAGGTCAATATTCTTTAACGATGAAATTAAAAGTTGCAAAATCAGATTTTAACGGAATAATTCTAGATCAACGACCTCATTACAGAAATTAAATCCTACGACTTTCACCTCTTTGGACTCAATTCTGATGTTACAACGTGCAAAATTGTCTGAGTGCTGCGAGGCGTTTTTAGTTTTTCTTAACATTATTTGTGATGCGATAATCGAGTAAACTCATTTGATTGGGCTGAAATCCGCTTGAAAAGCACGAATTTTTCAAATAATGTTTGGGAATAGTGATTGGTTGTTCAACTAAATGCGCTTTTCAGATCAGCTATTTGGTCACTCGCCAGACAATTGGCTCATCGGCTGTAAAGAGCAAGGCATCGAAGACATCAGAGATTCCATCACCATCAAAATCTTCTGGTCTCAAACGCTTCCTGGACTTCAATTCTTCACCCCTCACCTCGTTCCATAGATACATCGCAACCTCACCTCGAGTTCGTCCTCGCCATTCCTGTACCTGTGGGTTGAGTCTCTTTGTTGCCTGTAACCACGACGGCTGGGCAACCTTATCCGGTTGGAAATCTACTTCGGTAGGACTCATCGGCAGAATTCTTCTAAATGACAACCTGTTGGCTGCGACAAAGGCAGGGTGATCAGTAGGAAGGTCTCTCCATGGCCATATTAGCAAAGGTGTACCCTCATAATGTTCACCGCAGAGTCCATCTATGACCATATCCATGACAACCGGCTGGAAGACGATCTCTCGAGGTTCCATTTGCTCCTTCAAACTCACAACGGCCACGGCTCCTGCTGCCTGACCAATATGGATACGTTGATCATGTAGTCTGACGGCGGCGCTCACAATACTACTAAAACCCACATTACCTTGAGCGCCTAGCAGACCATCCATTTTGATAGGTATGAGGCTCCTCATGGGAAAAACCGAACGATCACTGAGAAAGTTGGTATGCCTATTGGGTTTATGGTAATCGATCCATGGGCCAGCATTTCCTTCAGATTTTAAATAGGTCCTACCGGTCCGATGAAAGTCATAATGAAACTGCCATGCAAACAGACCATCGGGATATAATACCTGAGCAAACCGCTCACGAGCCAAGTCTTTAGTGTAGCCATCTGTGTTTCTGGCATCTTGCTCACGCATCATGTACATGGATTTGAGTCTTAGCCCCTCACGGATGTATGGCTTAGGAGGAAAATGATCGTCCGTGGAAAATTCATCCGACAGGACAAAATTTCTAAAACTATGAGTTGTATCTGATGCTTTTTCGTGCACGAAATTTTGTAAATGGTACAACAAACCCTTAGCGTGCTCCTTGGCATCATCAAAAATGATCTGACGTTGGGTCCGATTCATTCTGACAATATTCTTAGATGATGCTCCAACTTCATTAGCCTCTAAAGCGACAACGACATGATCAGGTAGGCGCTCCAAGGGATAATCCTGACCATTCATATAATTGAATAAAATGGAGGTCTTCCCCAGTTTGCTGTTCTCCCCTTGAATAATCCTGCGCACGGTATAGATGCTCAATTGTCTTCCAACGGCATGCCCCGAGTCTGGCCAATGGGTAATGGCTCCCAAGCCTGGATCTGGGATATCCCACTCCAAATCTCTGTAGTGGGCTAAACTCAAGCGGGTGGATCTGGTGTATTTCCGATCGTCAAAATTTTCCGGTCTTGAGACTAGAGCCGGTTCATCCGTTTCTACCAAAATCATGGGGTAGGTGATTGGATTCATCTCATTGGATGGATTGTCGCTCAAGTCTTTTGGTGCACTGGGCTCTTGATAACGATCAAATGGATCAGGTCCACATTCATAGGCAGCTCCAGACGCTTTTATTACTTCGCCCCAATCTGAAGCATCAATGGTCATTTTACCTTCTACTATGAGCAGATCCTCCGAATTATGGTCCGCAAGCCCCTTAAAAACAACCTCTTGCAGTCGATCATTCACCACTGAAGCTTCATAGGTCTCATATTGCCAGAATACTTGGATGGTGCCGGCATTAATATAGGGTTGTATCATGTCTCTGAAAATCGACTCCATCTCTTTTGGATGAAAAGTAGACGGGCCATGAAAGGGAAAGCCGGGCATCGAGAGACCATACTTTGCTTTATTGAAGGCCTCCACGCGATCCATCAATTCCTTAAAAAGGCCGCTGCGGTGGAATGATCTTTTCATAGGATGCCAATCTACTCCCCACCCAACCTTACCAAGTCCTTTATTTTCATCGACACAGGCCAACGCCTGTTCGGTAAATTGTCCACCAAACCAATGGCCATCATGCACAATGACTATTTCATCCAATCCCATTCGTGCCGACTGTATGGCAGCTGCCCAGCCAGACTCCGTGGCACCGACGATGAGCAAATTGGCCTTCACATCAATGGTCTTTGAAACCAACGGCCATTGGATTAAGGTGGTCAACATAGCCACCATGAAGCTCAATCTAAAGACGTTCACGTATCGATGAAGTCTTGAGAATGTCTTAGTGATCATTTCTCAATCGCTTTATGCAATTGACCAGAGATCTCAGGTTGTGGTAGTTGCCCTTCCAAATTGAACCCTTGTGTACCTGTATAGCCTTGGGAGATTCGTCAATACTATGTATGTAAAAACCACCATTGGTCTTGTCCACTAAATATTGATCTATGTGCTGCACTTGTTTGACGAAAAAGTCTTCATACTTTATTTCGTCATCGGGGTACATATCTGCCATAATGAGCATGGTATTCATGGCTTCAAGTTGGGCCCACCACGCTTTGGTATGATGGATGATCTTCATTGGACCACCAACCACTTCGTAATAACCTGCGTCATAGATACCTCCTGATTCTTTGTCCCAGCCGTTCTTTAAAGTATGGTCTACCATTTGCTTAGCGACCATCTTCGTCTTCTCATCTTCGGCGTGGTGACTAACATGAGATGCCTCCATGAGTAAATAAGCGGTTTCGATATCGTGACCAAAGGATACATGGTCCAGGTTGTAGTGCGCCTGGCGCACCTCCAGAGCAGAATCACGATATTCTACCGGTGTCCAGTCAGCTTGGGAAAAGAGCGTCAAATAACTCTTGTCTCCCGTGATCGTATCCCGAATAAGGACCAACATTTCATCCAGTCGCTCCTTAACCAATGGATCAGGCCACACATGATAGAGCTCGGTCAACGCTTCCAAAAGGTGAATGGAACTATTTTGATCTTTTGGTGGAGCGGTATGTCCTGCTTTCCTGGCCGTACCGTCTCGCTTTAGAAATTGAAAATATCCCAGTAGTTGTGGATCATGGCTATGTTCTTCCAACCAGGCAAATGCCTTTTTCGCTAAATCGAGACTTTGTTCATTGCCGGACGCTCTATAATAAGCTGAACATCCATAAATGCCAAATGCATTGCCGTATGCCGTTTTAATGATATCACTGGCGTCATCTCCGGCAATGGCTGCACCGTTTCTATCTACGGTTTGAAAAAAACCGCCAACCTCTGCGTCCCACATATGATCTCGCAAAAACTCGAATCCATGCTTGGCCATCGACAAATAGTCCCGATCGGGATAAAACTCCGCAGCGACGGAGAGAGACCAGACATGCCGTGCCTGCGTCACGATCATCTTATTTTGCTTGCCAGACAGGTTCCATTCTTCATCGAAGTCACTATAAAAACCTCCTGCTTCGGCATCGATGCAACGTGGATACCAATTATCTAGACAGCCCGTATTGAGCCACTCCTCCATCTGTTTGGCTATGGCCTGGCGATCCAATGAAACTGAAACAGCATCGATCGGAGCTGATGTGTGTGTACAAAATGCCCATGCAAGACTCAGTAAAATATTAGTATACCACATAATCTTTATTTAACTCCCAAAATAGTCATTACCACCCATGCTTGCCAAGCAAAAGTTAATTTGGTGAGAATCTTATTTGATTTCATACATACTTGATTCTCGAGCAGCGATTAAATTTGCAGTCGATTGGCAAAAATTCATGAAAAACTCCGCAGATCTTAAAATCTTGTTGGTACAAATACGCAAGGATGAAAGCCTATTGGCTGCAGAGCGCCGTGAATTCGTTGAGTTTTCTGGACTGGATGATTTGCAGTTTATCACATGGGATGTATTTAGAGAACCCGATTTTGTGGTCGATGTCTTGCAGAACTATGACGCCATCATGATGGGTGGACTATCCGACGATGAGAGCGACACGGTGACCTTACCTTCCACCTTTGATCCGTTCGTCGACAATCTCCACCAGGTAATGCTGCATGCCATTGAATATAACATACCCTCCCTGCTTTCTTGTGGTGGCTTTATGTTGGCCTCACAATGGTTAGGTGCTGAGGTGATCATTGATCCTGATCAAGCAGAATTAGGCATGTACTCTATTAATCTGACTCAAGATGGACAAGAGGATATGCTCTTTCAGACTTTTCCGCCATCATTTAAGGCAGTGAGCGGCCACATCAAATCTACCATCAAATTGCCACCAAGCTGCCTTCGCCTTGCATACTCCGAACGGTGCCAGGTCCATGGCTTCAAGGTGAAAACTGCGCCCTTCTACGCTTTTCAGTTTCACCCTGAAATAACTTGTAAAGACTTGCTCGAGCGGGTGGAAGCTTATAAAGACAAATACTTTGATTCTGAAAAAGCCTACCAAAAGTTCATTCGCATGTCGGGAAATACGGCCATTGCCAACAGCATCGTCACCCGCTTTGTAGAATTAGTAGCAGCTGGTGGGATAGTGGGATAGTGGGATAGTAATTACTTCGCAAATAGTGAGGTGGCCAGACTATTGAAAGATTCAATCCATGTCTAATCAAGAAAGGGTACAACCAAATGGCCATACCCTTTGTAAGAAACCCTGAACCTAACTCATTATATCTTATAGACCGAAGGCAAAGTAATACGTTTCATCATCACCGGGATATTTTCCCTCAATCATGACGCCCCCTTGCTCATCTTCTAATACTTGCAGTAGTTCATCGACATCGTCGACACGCTTTCTATTAACTTTGTGGATGATAAAACCCGCTTCCATATTGGTTTGAGACCTTAATTTACCATTACCCAATTCCACAACTTTCACCCCACTGGAAAGATTCACTAGATCCAGTTCTTCCTTTGATGGATTTGCAAAAGAAGCACCCAAGCTTTGAACCACTAAATCTTTGGGTGCCGATTCGATTATTTCTGTATTGCCATCTCGATTCTTCAGGGTCACAACTAGGTCTTTTTCTCGATCTCCCCTAAGCACAGTAATTTGAACTGCATCACCGGGTCGGTGTCGACCGATCATTTCTAACAGTACTGAAGATTCAGTCGTTTCAACTCCATCGACTGATGTGATGACATCACCGCTCTTCATGCCGGCTTCAGCCGCAGCGGATTCAACCGTTAGGCTATCTACATACACGCCAGTGTTGGTCTCTAGACCTTTTTCCTCCGCCATCGATGCGTTTACATCTCTTATTAGAGCGCCAATAAAACCTCTCTGCACAATACCATGTTCCTTTAGATCTGTGACCACCTTGTACACCATATTACTAGGTACGGCAAATGCATAACCTGAGTAACTGCCTGTGGGTGATGCTATAGCGGTATTGATCCCGATTAGATCTCCGTTGAGATTGACCAGTGCACCACCACTATTTCCTGGATTGACAGCTGCATCCGTTTGAATAAAGGATTCAATAGGAGTCCGATCACGCATGATGTTAATATTTCGCCCTTTTGCACTGACAATACCTGCCGTAACCGTCGATGCCAGGTTAAATGGGTTGCCCACAGCTACAGCCCATTCTCCAACACGCACCTCATCAGAATTTGCAAATTGTATGAAGTGCAAGTCCTCGGTTTTAATCCTCAGAAGCGCTATGTCTGTAGAGGGATCTACTCCAACTACCTTGGCGGTATAGCTACGCTTATCATTTAATGTCACTTCAATTTCTTCGGCATTATCTACTACATGATTATTTGTGACAATATATCCATCTGAACTAATGATCACTCCAGAGCCACTGCCCTGACGGAGGGGTCGCTCCCGGCGCTCATTTCTACTTCTAGGTTGAGGGGTACCAAAGAAGTCTCTAAAGGGATCAGGAAGACTCCGGAAATCAAATTGAGTATTAGGCTGATCATTGCCCATCCTTACTGAGGACTTAATGTGTACCACCGCCGGCAAAGATTGATCGGCAGCCTGTGTGAAATCAATAGATTCTGACAATCCACCACTCGCAGATGGTTTGACGGTAAAATGTACAGGTGTCTCATTTGAAGATATGATCTTCTGAGAAATACCAATATCAAAAAACTTCATTCCACCCAGCATGATCGCACCACCCAGTACGACTGCAAAAGCAAATAAAAATATGTTTCTCATCCTTGCAGTTTTTTAGTTTGTTTGAGAATTCAAGACAGTTGCTATCAAATCTAGAACCTTCAAGAACCTCAGATAGCATTTAAATAAAAACTTAGACGCTTTTGTTCGTCCCCAAGATGTAGAAAGAGAGATTTTAAAGATATTTTAACGCTCCATAGCTTCAGTCTTTCTGGTTTCATTAACTAGGCCTGGTATCCCTTGATGAGTACTCAGTACAAAACATCGATTTATTGAATTAGCGAAGCTCACCCGCACAATCGGAAAGTATCCATGGCTCCAGGGACTCAACCTTGATTTCAAATGGCTGTCATCAGCATATTTTGCTTTTTTGGCGCTGAGGCCTTTCAGACCATTTTCCAGATAGTAACTTGAAACCTGAGGTATGTATGGACAATGGGTGGCGCAATTACCGGACAGACTGGACATCTTCGCCAACGAGCAAGCAGGCATTTATACTCCGACGTATCTACAAAATGGATTTTTGCTGCCCCTAGAGTATCTGGTCGCCAAGATTTTTCTTGATCTACGCAAGTAGATCTGCAACGCTAGAGCCAGGGAGCATTAACCGTCAATTTTTAAGCCATTATCCACCCAAGGCTTATTAATCGGCCAATTGAGCTAGCCAATCAGCAGCTAGTTTGGGCCAGGCCTCTGCTGCCAGATTACCAGGTCTCAATCCATATCCATGTCCACCCTCGGGTAACAGATGCAATGTGACCGGAGTCCGATTTTGTCGCAGGGCTTTCGCATAGACTAATGCACTGCCAGCAAGCCGATCATCAGCTGTGGCAAAAATAAAGCTCGGAGGTGTATCTCTTCCCGGCAAGGCGTCCGGATTAAGTCTATCATCTGGACCTTTCGTGAGGAGGCCAGGATAAACTAACATGGTAAAATTCTGCTTGCATGAAAGGTCATCCACTTCATCGACGGTGGGATATTGAGGTTTTGAGCTTACTCGATCGGCCAAAACTGCCAGATGTGCTCCAGCAGAAAAGCCGATGACTCCCAATTTATCTAGATGGATATTCCACTTTGCGGCAGATTGCCGTACCAAGCGCAAGGCACGATGTAAATCTTGAATAGCTCCATTCACCTGATCAGGCACACGATAGGTGAGGACAAAAGCTGTAATACCCAGTGTATTTAGCCATTCGGCCACCTCATAGCCTTCCTTGTCAATGGCCAAATGCCGGTGCCCTCCGCCAGGGCAAACGATCACACCCATGCCGTTTGCCGTAGCTACAGATGCTGGATAGATTCGTAAGGTAGGATCTGTGATGTTCGTGATACGGGTGACCTCATCACCTCGATTTGGTTTAATGATTGGTGCAGATTTTTCTGTGGACTTGCCTGGCACCAGCCCGGGCCATAGTTCAAGCTCCATCGTTTGTCCAATGACAGCAGTCAGATAGGGACAAAAGCACACCACTACACTTAGGATTATCTGCCTCACTGGGCTTAAAGATAAGTGATCCCCTTTAGAGATGAGTCAATTAAATAAACCCATACCAATCTACTTATTGTTCAAAGATTAGGCACATTTTACTGCTTTACCCAATGATAGATTTGTTGACCTGCACCCTTATTTACTCTGAGTAGGTAAATACCAGGAGCATAGGTTGCTGTCTCCATCGTATGCAAGTATTCTCCCATGACTTGAAGATCCTGTTGCTGTAACATCTGACCTTGTAAATTATACAAAGAGAACCTGACAGTACTGGGATCTTCAGAGCGTAACCGCAGTCGTAAAAGATCGCTACCTGGGTTTTCTAGCATAACAACCTGAAATCCTGGATCATCATCAAAGTTCTCCACATCGACGGCCATATTACCTACCTGAAAATCATCTATTTGCCAACCCCAACCTTCAACAAATGGATCTGACACTAATCTGAAGCGCAGAAAGACCGTATCGCCATCAGCAAAAAAGTCTCGTAAATCAAAATTGCGAGGAATTTGAAGTTGCTCATTTGCCATATTCGGATTCGCTTCGTACGCATTCAACCAGCGAACCTCGGCTCGAGAATCATACCCTTCTATAGCGTGCCATTTGTTCCCTCTATCATTGGTAGCTTCTATGACGCAGTAGTCATAAAAATCACTTGATAGAAACGGCTCTGAATCTCCAGGCTCTACCAACACGATCTCATTAAAGGAAACTTCAGAAGTACCCAAGCCCACCAATATGGGCCGCTGAAATACTGCAGCATACTCTGATAACCCATTATAGGGATGCGGCGAATTGAGGGATCTAGTTCCAAAATTTGCGGGTCTAGAAATAAAAAAGTCCAATCTGGCAAAATCTCTGACTCCTTCATCAAAATCATTGAGGTAGTTTAGTGCAACTTCGTCCTGCACTGCAAAAGCATAGGTGCTGATCCGCTGGATCAAGGCAACACCGTTTTGATAGCTTCTTATGGCTATGGACACATCTACAATCTCCTCATTTGGCAAAGGAGAAAGTCTGGTTGCGATTGACCTGACGTCCGCGGCCTCATTGGCATCAAGTAAAATTTTGCTCTTAATGGTATCCCCTTCCACCACATAGGTGAACGTCACCGTTGTAGAATCGTAAGGAGTTCGAAGCTCATATTCTCCCTGCACCAGTCCACCCAGCGCATATTCATTTACATCTGCTTCAGGGCTCAAGAAAGAGACTGGTTTGGGCTCATAGCCCTCCAATTCAGGGAGAGAAACAGTCCATACTCCGCGTCCATGCGTACCAATGACTATCTCATCGTTGACCACCTTCATATCCCAAATGGAGGCAGGCGGTAGCCCATTGTCGGTAAACTGCCATGATGTTCCACCATTGGTACTTTCAAACAAGCCTATCTCTGTGCCGGCCCACAGAATGTTGTAGTCATAGGGCATCACAAGAAGACAGTATGTTGCAACATCAGGATATCCATTATCACTATCGGCCTGATTAGACCGGAACCCGCTGATGTCCTCCAGACTTTTACCCAAATCGGTGGTCCTTATCACCTTAGGACCATTAGCTTGGGAGAACAAGAAGTAGGCAGTACTATCATCATTAGGATGGGTAGCGATGTTAGTCATAACACCAAGATCTGCCTGACCATAAGTGCTGATCGGAGAAAAGGTCTTACCAGCATCTTGTGAGACCGTAGTAGTTGAGCCAGCACGAAGGTCAGATCCAGACCAGACGATATTTGGTGTCGCCAGTGAAATCCTAGTGGGTGTCGGCAGTCCACTGGATCGCCATGTTTCTGGCATCTCTATGACCTCCCAGTTATTTCCAAAATCTGTGGAGCGAATCAATGCCTGGTCTGTAACGGCAAAGATCAGATTGGGTTCTTGCTTTGAACCTGCTAACCTGGTCAAAAAAGGCCCAGATCCCGGAGGATCCAATCGGCGCCAAGACTCTCCCCCATCATCTGTTCGAAACATGGTATTAAACTGCGCCGTCTCAATAACCTTATTAAGGTCATCATAGTGCCAAATGGCCTCAAATCCATCTCCTCCAGGTGCCTGAATCCATTTGTCACCAACATCGGGATCTTCAATAGACAGCCAACTGCCATTATCTTGGGTGCCTCCGACATATCTATCTACTCCATTTGCCTTGTCAATTCCGTAGAATTGCCCAGTATTGTAGCCATCGGATGTTTTGAAGGTTCGTACGTTACTACATCCCGGATCGGCACATTCTTCTTTAAAGGTATCGCCTGTTTGAATAAAGGTTTCTCCACCATCATAAGACAGTGCTACACCACCATCATTGGCGTTATAGAAATAGAAGGTCTCTGTCTCAGCGTTAATGGGCACGAGTAGGAGATTGTGATGGTCAACGTGTACACCCTTGCTGCTCGCACCAGCAAAACCATTTTGACGATATTCTCCATATCCATCAGTAAGCGGTACCATATTCGCTAAATATCGACTCCTCAGCGAGTCAAAAGTTGCCAAGGAGATTTTCAAGATGGGCCCAGCACCACCTACATATATTGTTTGTTCATCAAATGGATGTACAGCTACCGAATTATTATACCAGCCCTGACCTCCCAGCCAATCGCCAAACCCCCTGAATTCTCCCTGATAATGGACATTATACCATTGCTCACCACCATCAGGTGACATCAGTAGTCTCGATCCATTGGGTTCAGGTCCATTGATGATCGTGGGTACACGCAGTTCGCCGGTCAGATAGAGGAAATCTGGGTTGGTTGGAGACACCGCCAATTCCAACCGTCTAAAAGAGTCAACCTCCATTAACGACTGCCAGGATTCTCCCCGATCTAGGCTTCTCACAACTCCTCTGCCATTAATAACCCCATAAATACGATTGAAATCCGATGGATCTGCAACCAGTTGCTGAATGGCCCTATCTGAGACATAGGTAGCACGTATTTGACTACCACCATCGGTAGACTTCATGATGGCAGAAATACTGTCACCAAGTGGTGCTCGCGGATGAATCAGGGTAGAGAAAAGCATTTCATTTGCATCATTGGGATTGACGATGATGCGATAAACAATTGAAATATCGTCGCGATTTGCGGTGGATGAAATTTGCTCCCAGGATTCTCCCCCATCTTCACTTTTCCACATTCCACTGCCAACAATATTTCTGGCTGCACCAAAACCCTCACCTGTACCTGCATACAAGACCTGAGGATTGTCAAGACTTCCCGCTATGGTTGTCGTGGATAGATTAGGTAGATCTGTCGTTAGGTTTCTCCAACTATTGCCATCTTCAGTTTTCCAGATCCCCCCCCCTGCACTACCGGCAAAAACCGTCTTTTTTGTGAGATCAGCGGGATCCACCCAGAGTCCACGGGTCCGTCCACCCACATTTCCGGGACCTCTCTCTACCCATGGCAATGGTGCGGAGCGCTTCACTCTTTTTTGCTTTTTCGCTTGACGAAAAGCAGTGAGGATGTCTCCAGATTCATAATCTGGTGCATCTGCATTATAGCGAGTCCGTATCATCTGATGATACTTCATAAAACGGTCTGGACCATCCATCTTTCGCCAATCCACCTGAGCGGTTTCATGAGCGTGTCGAGACGCTGAATCATAATCAGATATGCAAGCTCCAATGCAGCATAGCCCAAGAAGACCGAAAAACAGAAGATATTTGTCAGGGATCAAGGGTAGTTGATTTTTGAGATTTGACATCAAAATATTGGCGAGTCCTTTTCGATTCTGCCCTCGTTGGTATGGTTTCAAAAAAAATCTGATGGTCGTTTTGCCAACCCACATTGCCATGGTTTACACTGTGTCGAAAAATAATGCTGTCCAACTCAATATCATATACACAAAAGTCAAGGTGTGGAAATATTGCTGCGGGACGCACCCTCGATTGCTTGACTATCAATGCAAAATCTGTTGAGTTGTTTTTCTCAATTCGATATTTTTCTCCAAATATCTCCTTAGCGACTTCTTCGACCTGTGACATATTTGATGCTTTCTTCATTCTTTGCTGACAAGCCACTACACAAAGAAGGCATGTAATAAGAAGTAGCGGGAAGATCGGGAGTAGAAGCCTAGATGATTGCATTTGCAGTGGAGATGTAGAACAATGAACGCGTCAAACAGGTAGATTTGTTCATGTCGTAGCGCCATTGGCAGAAAACCCGACATAATTTTCTTTGAAAAGTCTACTTTCCTGCTTAAGAAACATCGGACAAGCACATTGCCAAGCTGAAATGAGAGAAAAAATCCATCAAATTCTGCAGCATACTTTCGGCTATGCTGCATTCAGAGATCAGCAGGAGGCCATCATCAAGCATATCCTAGCAGGCGGAGATAGTCTAGTGGTGATGCCAACAGGAGGTGGTAAATCATTATGCTTTCAGATTCCGGCCCTAGCTTCACCTGGCCTATCTATAGTAATATCTCCATTGATTGCCCTGATGCAGGATCAAGTTCAAGCCCTTCAAGCCCATAATATTGAAGCAGCCTTCGTGAACAGCACTCAATCCAGAACTGAGAAGTATGAAGTATTGAATAAAATCGAATCTGGAAAACTAAAGCTCTTATACATCTCCCCAGAGAAAGCAGTAACCCGTTCTTTTCTCAACTTTATCAGCAAGAAAAAGATATCAGTCCTTGGCATTGATGAGGCTCATTGTGTTTCGATATGGGGCAACGACTTTAGACCAGAATATGCAGCACTCAGTGCCTTACGCAAAGCATTGCCAAACACTCCCTGTATGGCTTTGACAGCAACTGCAGATAAAGCGACACAAGCTGACATTGTCAGGCAACTGCATCTAAATAATCCCAAAATATTTATCTCCAGTTTCGAAAGAAAGAACATTCATCTACATGTTAGACCAGGGCAGAAAAGAGCACAGCAAATTGTACAGTTTTTGGATCAACACCGTTCTCAAGCAGGCATCATATATTGTTTAAGCAGAAAAAGCACGATGCGCCTATCTGAGCAATTAAGAACCAAAGGGTTTAATGCCGCTCACTATCATGCACAGCTTGATGTTTCTGAAAAAAAGAGCGTGCAGGACGCCTTTCAAAAAGATGAAATCCAGATCATCTGTGCCACGATTGCTTTCGGGATGGGTATTGACAAGTCCAACATCCGATGGGTCATTCATTATAATTTACCCAAGAACATAGAAAGCTATTATCAAGAGATCGGGAGGGCAGGTAGAGATGGCACACAGGCCGATGCCCTGCTCTTTTACAGCTATCAGGATGTTAGTGTCTTCAGAAGATTCATTGCAGAAAGTGAAGCCAATGATCAATTTAAAAATGTCCAGCTACAAAAATTAGATCGACTATGGGAGTTTAGTCAAGCTACGCACTGTAGGACAAACCTCATTCTCAATTATTTTGGCGAGTATCGTAGTGAAGGATGTGGCCACTGTGATGTGTGTATCGATCCGCCTCAACAGTTTGATGGGAGCCAACTCACCCGAATCGCTTTGAAACTCTGCCTTGAATCTAAAGTAAAGATTGGTATTGGTCTAATTGTAGATGCGCTGAGGGCCTCAGGTCGGAAGGAAATCTTCGAGCTGCATCTAAACGACTTGCCCAGCTATGGAGCGGGAAGAACCATAGCAAGGAACAAATGGATTCACTACATCACCCAAATGATCAACCAAGGTCTTTTGGAAATAGACTACATGGACCGATCCTCTTTGAAAATTACCAGTTTGGGCAATGATGCGCTTTCCGGTACACGCAAAGTCTGGTTAACAGAACCAAAGATTCCAGGCCAAAAACAGACCCGTCTGAAGATCGCACCCACATCTACTACATTTGATCAAGAACTTTTTGACAGCTTACGTACCTGCCGCAAAGAAATTGCTGATGCAGCGCAGGTGCCGGCATACATCGTATTTGCTGATAAAGTCCTAGAACAAATGGCGGCCCAAAAGCCAACAGATCTCAAGGCGATGTATCAAATATCTGGTGTGGGCGACTTTAAACTCAAGAAATATGGCCGTCAATTTTTGCAATGTATAGCTGAGTTTGAATCCTCTTCATCCTAGGCAGGACCCTTGAGGGTTCATATATTACAAATTATCTTAATACAATTGACTAAGATAATCCTATTTTAGCCATATTAAAATTTATCGCATCGCATGGTTGAACTTGCTGGTATAATCATCCTAGGCATTGGTGCACAATGGCTGTCTTGGAAACTCAAATTGCCCGCGATCTTGCCCTTAATCATTTTAGGCTTGTTGGTTGGTCCGATTTCAACCTTATGGACTGCAGGAGGAGAAAAGTGGCTGGAGCCTATTTATAATCCATCCACTGGTGTAGGGATTTTCCCTGAGCGATATTTCTTCTTTTTTGTATCACTCTCCATTGGGATCATTCTTTTTGAAGGGGGATTGACCTTAAAACGGAAGGAAATTAAAGGCCTAGGTCCCGTTATTCTGCGTTTAATCAGCTTGGGATCTCTGGTAACTTTTATCGGTGCAGGCATAGCTACCTATTTTCTCCTAGACTTAAATCTAAGTGTCGCGTTCTTGATCGGCGCTTTGATTATTGTGACAGGCCCAACAGTCATTGCCCCAATACTGCAAAACATCCCACTCAAGAAAAACATTTCTACCACGCTCAAATGGGAAGGAATTATTATTGATCCCATCGGAGCTTTTGTTTCTGTGTTGGTTTTCGAATTCATCATATCTCACAGTGGAGCAATGTCCTTCACGTCTCATGCCCTACTCTCTTTTGCAGAGATCGTACTGATTGGATTGGCCTTGGGA
The DNA here is from genome assembly GCA_013001595.1 of Saprospiraceae bacterium. Taxonomy (GTDB): domain Bacteria; phylum Bacteroidota; class Bacteroidia; order Chitinophagales; family Saprospiraceae; genus JABDMH01. The sequence goes on from JABDMH010000066.1 coordinate 19,876, forward strand.
GCGATAGCTGGCTACTTTCTCTTTTACCTCGTTAAGAAAGACCTCATACCTCATTTCCTGCTTAATGTCATCACCTTGGCCATGGTCCTGGGTGTCTTCGTGTTTTCAGATGCTGTGGCAGAGGAATCGGGACTACTTGCTGTAGTGGTCATGGGTACTGTATTAGGCAATCTTGATATGCCGAAATTGCGCGACATTTTAGATTTTAAAGAATCCCTAAGTATTCTATTAATTTCCATTCTGTTCATTGTTCTCGCTGCCCACATTAATCTTGAAGATCTGGAGCTGCTCAAGAATTGGAGGAGTTTTGCCCTGCTAGGTGTGGTCATTGTTTTGCTACGACCACTTGGCGTTTTCCTTAGCACAAGAGGATCCAATCTCAGCATAAACGAAAAGCTCCTTATTTCGTTTGTTGGCCCGCGGGGTATTGTTGCTGCTGGTATTGCATCTTTATTTGGATTGAGATTAGTCAAAGAAAATATTGCTGACGCGGAATACATCACTCCTTTGGTCTTTATGGTCGTGCTAGGCACGGTACTATTGACTGCCACCGCAACTCGACCTTTGGCGAAATTGTTGAAAGTGTTGCTAAAAAGTTCGGATGGCATTCTCATTATCGGTGCACGCCTTCCCGCACGTTTGATTGGCAAATATTTACAGGAAAAGGAAAAAGTAGTCACTCTAATTGACGTCAATGCATTGAATATCCAAAAAGCTCAGGAGGATGGTCTCGAAGGGGTCAAAGCGGATGTATTTCACGATGATATAGCAAGTATGGCATCTCTCCAAAACATGTCCCTCTTATTTGCGATCACTGGAAGCTCGGAGGTAAATAGTCATGCCTGCAGAGAATATGGAAAGTTCTTTAAGGGAGGAACTTATCAAATCAGTACGAGCTTGCATGCCCCTGAGTCAGATCCTCTGCAGAATACTCAATTTCCCCCATTTGATGATCATCTAACCCTGCTTGATGCAGCGAGGGACTATCCGCAGATTCATGAGGCACCTGCTGCAACTATCGACGGTCTTTTAGACACCCTGGCCAACATTCGCAAAGAGAAAAGCAGTATTCCGTTGCTTATTTGGACGAATGATAGACAGATTAGAATTATACCTAATGATCTTAGTAATCTTACCTTTGAGGAAGGGGATGCACTCGTCTACCTAGGTAAGAAGATGGTTTTCAACTAAGGTGTTGCGCATGTTTTAAAGCTTTGCTAGATATCCCAAAAGTCTATCTCCATGCATCCTCAAATCCGATAGCTGTCATTTCAGTTGCAAAGAAGTTCGTGTGGGTTCCCAGCAATTTTATGGTCCTTGTTGATTTTATTAATTTAAGGGTCTAAACTTTTTCTTAATGTTTACCCAACTCATCCCTGGACTGTTGCTTCTCTTGGCATCCACTTCTCTTAATTGTCAAGAAGGTGAATTATATCAGGCTAAAGACTTTACCAAAGTTGATGGCTTCACTAGTGGAATCGAAGGACCTGCAGTAGATAAGTATGGAAACATCTATGCAGTAAATTTTGCTGCTCAGGGTACCATTGGTATGGTTTTACCAGATGGAACGGCTTCTCTGTGGATCACCTTACCAGAAGGAAGCATCGGAAATGGCATTCGGATCGATAATAAGGGCTTGTTGTATGTGGCCGATTATACAAATCACAATGTGCTGCAAATCCATCCGCAGACAAAAGCCACAGTCGTTTATATGCATAACGGTGATATGAATCAACCCAATGATTTGGCCATCTGTCGGGACGGTACTTTGTTTGCCAGCGATCCCAACTGGAAAGAAGGTACCGGAAACTTGTGGCGTGTTGATACCGATGGGAGGAGCGTGCTGATGGAAGAAAACATGGGTACAAGCAATGGTGTCGAGGTAAGTCCAGACGAAAAGACCTTGTATGTAAACGAGAGCGTGCAAAGAAAGGTCTGGGCATACGATCTGGATCTAGAAAAGAACATCTCAAATAAGCGGATATTTCACGAATTTGCGGACTTTGGTATGGATGGAATGCGTTGCGACACAGCAGGAAATCTTTTCATCACCAGGCATGGAAAAGGTACGGTAGCCATTCTATCAACAGAAGGAAAACTCTTACAAGAAGTAGTTTTGCAAGGCAAAAAACCATCAAACATCGCCTTTGGTGGGAAAGGTGGAAGGACTTGTTACGTTACCTTGCAAGACCGAGGCTGTTTTGAAACTTTTAGATCGCAGCATCCGGGTAGAGCTTTTGATATCATACATTCACATTAAACTAATTTAGGAACAATTAAAAGTCATGAGAAAAATTTGTCAGCTGATTTGCTGCTTACTAGTCGCTGGATGGACACAAGCCCAGCAGGTCGATCTATTGATCAAAGGAGGTCATGTAATTGACCCAAAAAATAATATTGATGGCATCATGGATGTAACCATCGACGATGGAAAAGTATTGGAAGTGGCAGAAAGTATCTCAGCCGATGGTGTCTTTCAAGTGATCGACGCTACAGGTATATATGTGGTCCCTGGCCTCATCGATATCCATGGTCATCATTTTTTTGGCACTGAAGAAGATGCATACCTAAGTAATAGCTACTCAGCACTGCCACCTGATGGCTTTGTATTGCGGGCTGGTGTAACAACTGTGGTTGATGTAGGAGGAGCCGGGTGGAGAAACTTTCGAACGTTCAAGAATCAAGCCATCGACCATTCAAAAACACGGGTTTTATCCTTCCTGAACATTGTGGGTTCCGGTATGGGTGGTGGGGCTGTCGAGCAGAATTTAGCCGATATGGATGCCAAGCTGACTGCTCAGGTAGCTATGAAATATCCTGAATATGTTGTCGGGGTCAAAGTGGCGCACTATTATGGGCCTGAGTGGCAACCGGTTGAACGCGCAGTAGAAGCAGGAAAACAAGCCGGAATCCCAGTCATGGTAGATTTTGGAGGTCACGATCCACCGCTTTCTTTAGAGAAATTGTTCATGGAGAAACTTAGACCTGGAGACATATTTACACATTGTTATGGTCAGACAAAAAATCGCATGCATGTGGTCAACGAAAAAACAGGCATATTGCAACCTTACTCTATTCCCGCGCAAGAAAGAGGTATCATCATGGATGTGGGCCATGGTGGCGGCAGCTTTACATGGGATCAAGCTGTCCCAGCAATTGCTCAGGGACTCAAACCCAACACCATCAGTACAGATCTGCATACGGGCAGCATGAATGGAGGTATGAAAAACATGAATAATGTTATGTCTAAATTACTGAATCTTGGACTGACCATGCCGGAGGTCATCAAAGCATCTACTTGGAAGCCTGCCATGGTCATCAATCGAGAGGAACTGGGACATTTAAGCCCAGGAGCTGGAGCTGATGTCGCACTACTCAGAGTGGTAGAAGGTGATTTCGGTTTTGTGGATACCAATCGGTGGATAAAAAAGGGTTCTCAAAAGATTATATGTGAACTGACACTCAGAGATGGTACAGTGGTCTGGGACCTTAACGGCATTTCAAAACCTGAATGGGAGTCAAGGCACGAGTGATTTTACACTAAGTTTTCCATTTTTGGTACTTTCAGGTCATCAAGGCAAGAATGGCTAGTGAAGCATTTTTATAAATAAAAAAAGTTAAACATGACAAATAGGAGATCTGCATTTAAGAAAATTGGTACGGCATTGACCGCACTCTTTGGACTCGGTGGCGCCACCAAAGTATTGGCCTCTGATGCGGCCACTTACGATGAAAAGAAGGTAGTGGGAGAGATTGTCACGGATCAAGATGTTCCACTTTTTTCTGGAGCTGTTCGTCACGGCAATACCCTTTACATCTCTGGAAAGGGAGCACATTTTGAGGGAGATATTGCAGCACATACCGATCATGTGTTAAAGGAATTGCAGAAGGAGTTGGAAAAGAATGGCTCCAGCATGGATAAGGTGCTCAAAGTAAACGTCTACCTCCATGACCTCAATGATTATCATGGCATGAATGCGGTATTCAGAGGTCGGTTTGGTCCTAATCCTCCAGTTAGAACCACAGTGGCGACATATGGCGGAGTTCCTGGCGACTCCCTCGTCGAAATAGATTGTATCGCCGCTGTGTAATGTCTTCTTCAATACCAATCTGATTGTCTCATAAAATAAATTACATCATGATCAATCGTCGTGAAATTATAAGAACCATGTCTTCGCTACCACTAGTGGGAGGATTATTTGCCGGCCTAAAGTTGGGAGGAAATAACACCTTTACTCCAGCGCCTGCACGAAGGGACTATTTTAAAGAACTGGGAGTTCGAACATTTATCAATGCAGCTGGCACTTATACTGCAATGTCTGGTTGTTTAATGCGGGAGGAAGTAGTAGATGCCATTATGTATGCAAGCAATCAATATGTCAATATTGATGACCTTCAGGACAAAGTAGGTGCCAGACTCGCAGAGCTATGCCGGTGTGAAGCAGCCACGGTGTCATCTGGGGCAGCTTCTGCCATCACGCTTGGCACAGCTGGCGTATTGACCGGAACCGATCAGGAAAAAGCTCGGAGGATTCCTACTGATCTAAGTGGAATGAAGAGCGAAGTCATCTTACAAAAATCTCATCGCATCGGATATGCCCATGCCATCTCAAATTGTGGTGTTAAAATCATCGAAGTAGACACACCTTCCGAACTGGAAAATGCAATCAATGATCAGACGGCCATGATGTGGTACTTCAATAATGGTGAAGGTCAAATAGGTCGGGAAGAATTCATCCGCATTGGAAAGAAAAACAATATCCCTACCATGAACGACTGCGCTGCAGATGTTCCACCAGTAGAAAATTTGTGGAAGTACACGGAAATGGGATTTGACCTCGTGTGCTTTTCCGGAGGCAAGGGTCTCAGAGGTCCACAAAGTGCCGGTCTATTGTTGGGCAGGAAGGACTTAATCGCTGCTGCAAGAATTAATGCAGCACCTCGAGGAGATACGGTGGGGCGCGGTATGAAAGTCAACAAAGAAGAAACCTTAGGCATGTTGATTGCTGTAGAAAATTTTGTGCACCGGGATCATAAAGCTGATTGGAGATTATGGGAAGACCAGATCAATCACATTGCTAAAAATGCCAGCTCAGTAGATGGTGTTGACGCAGAAATCCATGTACCAGATATAGCAAACCACATACCTTCGCTGAAGCTTTCATGGGATGAAACCAAAGTGAAGACAAGTACACAGCAGCTGCGTGAAGATCTCAGACTTGGACACCCTTCCATACAAACTGTGGGTAGCAATGAACATGTAGGTATTACCACTTGGATGATGAATCCTGGTGAAGAACGCATTGTGGCCTCACGAATCAAAGAACTTCTCATAGAAGCATCAAAAACATAATCAAACTTGACCATGCATAAATTGACACTATTTTTTATTCTCGCAATTGCTCTGGTAAGCTGCGGAGATGGCACTACTCAAATCTCGGAAAGTGAAGTCGCAACTGCACAAATGGGTGACTATGATCCAGAGGCTAAAATAAAGGAACTGGGCATAGAGCTGCCGGTACCAGGCGCACCTGTCGCAAACTTTGTGAGTGCTGTGCGCACCGGTAATCTAATATTTTTGTCCGGTCAAGGGCCGAAGCAACCTGATGGCAATTGGGTGGAAGGCAAAGTAGGTGCTGAACTCACTAAAGAACAGGGGTACGAAGCTGCGCGGCTCACAGCCATTCAACAATTGGGTGTGCTAAAAGCAGAATTGGGAGACCTAAAAAAAGTTAAGCGAGTTGTCAAGGTTCTTGGAATGGTGAATGCAGATCCTAATTTCGCGGAGCATCCTGCTGTCATCAACGGATTCTCGGACCTGATGGTTGAGGTATTTGGCGAGCGCGGAAAGCATGCTCGTGCAGCGGTTGGAATGGGATCACTACCATTTAACATCGCCGTAGAAATTGAGGCAGTTGTCGAGGTAGAATAACGTGCAGTTTTCCTTGTTCTAAAGGAAAGTGCTTTGTTTGAAGTCCTTTTGCAGAAGTAGTCTGAAATTCATGCGGACGATTGCTCCCATGCTCTTACAACTGTCAAATACGTCGGTTTTATGATGCTGTCGTAACTCCGCCTTCAGCCGCTCTCTTTTTTCTTTGGTAGATATTTTATCCGCAATCATAATATTAAATAATTCTTTAAGTCGGGAGCGACTGTTTTTTATTCTTCCTGCAACTAGGGTGCGTTCTTCTTGCTGGTATTGCAACACTGCCTTCGGCTTCATGTGTTTTATTCCCAGGAAAATAATCGGGTTATTATCCTTAAAATATTGCGGCAGATAAAAACTCTTTCTACCCTCGTAGGATTGTTGGTCAAAATCAATTGCCCTCAATCTGAATTGTGATCCTTCAATATCAGGTGTGATATCTACAACATAATTATACGCCCGCATATCTCCCAAAAGCCTTATAAAGCAACGCTCATTGAATTTTATGAACTCTTTAGCCATTCGAATTTGGTTAAATTCGTTGTCATCCAAATTCTGTTTCATAAATACATCGCCAGGAATACCAGGAATGTGTTCCTCAATCAAAGAGTCACGGTTCAGAAAATAATCAAATCGATTTGGTGATACCAAATTTTCCAACTCTAGCCCGTAGATGCGTGAAGCATCAACTTTCTTTATATAGTAGTGGTCGTAGTTGTCATTAATTTTATTGATTATTCTAATCCTAAATGGCTGAGTATTCCCAAAGGTGCAATAGTCTATCCGTGAAATGGAGAGGTGTTCTATCACATCAACATCTCCGTCCGTTTTCAAATAGGCATAAATAAGTTTTAGATCCCGATTGATCTCTTGCTGGTCACTTGGAGAATAATATACAGTGCGCCACAACGTATCTTCATTATCTAGATCTAGCAGCGGTACAGACTCCTGATACCTCAGCAGGTCTTCATATTGCAGCGTAATATCGATCTTATTATTGTACTTCAGCAGATAGCGGTCAAGCTGGTCACTGACTGGAAAAGCCACCTTTTTCTTTGATGGTAAATCGGCTATCATTTTTGGCATTGATTCTAGTTTACCTTGATGTTTTCAGTTCTAATTTCAGACAACTTCTCAAGACCACTATTGAGTAATAAGCTGTCAAAAATTTGTATGTCTCGCGTGGCTACGCTGGGTTTAAGATTGTAAAAATCTGCAAACCTAATACCTGCTACTCTCCGTACATTGAAAGCCTGGCGAAAACGACTGCCACCACCTTCCGTCAAATAATTGTAGGCTAAGTAATCCATCCCAAAATCCTGGTCATTGAACCAATAGACGAATTCGTCTTGATAATCCTTGCCGCCACCCTCCTGCTTAAAGACGACCTTTATTTTGTGATATAAATTTCCCTCTATTTGCATTTTTCCCAAATAAGTTTTGATGGCAGCAGGATCATTTAAGAAGTAGGGCAATAACGCAAAATAGATTACAGAGTTGACTGAGTTGGCATAGGCGATACTATCTTCGGCGGCAATTTCTGTCAGAGCGCCACCGATATATCTAAACAGTCCTTGATTATTTAGCACATCTCTTACTTCCCTTCCCAGGGAATCGACACCTAATCTGGTATATTCAAACGCTCCCTCACTACGTGAAGCTGTGTAGCGGTGCTCACGAAAATCAAAGGACAACTCTATATTTTCATACTTGCTACCACCAGCAGCAAGGATGGCAGCGTCAACAATCTGTTGAGCCTCACTTTCCTCATTCGCTCTATCTGGCTCATCGCAACTGATGATACAAAGAGTCAGCATTAAAGGTGTCACCATTCCAATCCACAATCTGAAGCCATCAGTCATAGTCTTGCAAGTTTGCTCGACAAAAATAAGGAAAACGCCAGCCTATACCTGCCCGGCCAATCCATGCACCACAAGTCTTTTTCATATCTTGAATAACTTGAGCGCCTCTTTTCTATATGTATTCATCTGAATACTACAAGCTTAAATCTGTTTGAGATAATAACATTCAAAATGATCAAGTAATTTCCGAATCATGAACTTACTCCTTTTTAATACTTCATTCATTGCCTGTCTACTCCTGTGCACCAGCTGCACCAGCCAGCTTATACCTCTCTACAATGGTAAAAACCTTGATGGCTGGCATGCAGATATACCAGACATGGACTCGATACCTGACCTAAACACCCCATTTATAGTACGTGATGGGCTCCTCGTCAGCCTAGGCACCCCCAGAGGTCATCTATTGACCGATGATTCATTTCAGAATTATCGACTTGAAGTAACCTATCGATTTGAAGGAGAACCAGGCAATTGCGGGGTCTTGGTACATGCGTCAACTCCAAGGGCATTGTACAGCATGTTTCCTAAATCTTTGGAGGTACAGATGATGCATGAACAAGCGGGCGATTTCTGGTGCATCGTGGAAGATATAGAAGTGCCCGATATGGAAGTACGGAGGGGACCAAAAGCTGAATGGGGCATTACAGAAGGGAAAAAACGACGGATTTTGAATCTGACGGATGATTCGGAAAATCCACTGGGGGAATGGAATACCATGGTTATTGAATGTCTGCATGATCAGATTAAAGTCTGGCTCAATGGAGATCTGGTGAATGAAGGTCGGAACTGTACAGCTCTGAAAGGCAGAATTGCCATCCAAGCCGAGGGTGCAGAGGTGGCTTTTAAAACCATTGATTTAGTACACTTAAAGCACTAAGACATCCCATTTTGATGCATCCACATCACTAATCCTAGGTATATGAAATGCCAATTTACGGTATTGTCCCACCAAAATCAATATCCTATCATTACATCATGATAATGGATACTCAGCAAATCTCAATTAATCAGCAACAAATTGGCTTCGTTGCGCTCCCTTTGATACCATCTGGTACTGTGGAGATGAGATCTACTAAGAAAAAATGTTGCAAAAAGTACAAGAAACGCAAACCTTGCAAGCGCTGTCCAATCCATGCCAAGCACTACACTGCTTGATTTTGTACATTCCAAAACACACATCGTTGTGATGCCTATTGTTGGGCAAAGAGGGTGGTCATGCTCTCCTGATTTCCTCCATTGATAGATAGATATCTACAATTCATCGGCAATCCCCAACCATTCACCAAAAGTTCGTGGAAACTTCAAACACTAACCGAGTTTCCGCGTTACTTATGCATCATGAGTGAAAGTGACCTGTGCCAACTTGCTAAGTACATGTTTATGCGGTTCGGCATAAAGAGTGTCAGTATGGATGACATCAGTCAGGCCATGGGTGTGTCTAAGAAGACACTCTATCAGACCATCGACGATAAGAAGGGCTTGATCACCTCTGTATTGGACCAGCATATGAAAGAAGTTCGAACGTCTATCGAAGATTTGAAATCAGTAGCAGAAAACCCCATTCATGAGCTCTTACTAATCTCCAAATTCATGACTAAGATGCTAAAGGAGATTTCCCCTCATACGATCTATGATCTAAAAAAGTATTACCCCAATCACTGGAAAAAAATTGACCAAGACAGGAGTGCCCTCCTACTGGATTACATAAGTAAGAATCTCGAAAAAGGAATTGAGTCAGGCCTATATAGATCTGACCTTGACTCAGCCCTGATCGCCAGCCTGTATTTAAAAATCGCGATTTACGTAACCGATGAGAAAATCTTAGACAATCCGAATAATGCCAGCTTAAAACTATACGGAGAATTTATCAAATATCACCTGCGAGGCATCGTGAGTGAAGCAGGAATGAAAATCATCCGCCACTACCAAGTTCTACTAAATGAATAATCCAATGATTCGCCTAGTCCTATTTGTCATCTTGGTTTTCTTTTACTTCATTACGTACAGTCAGAACACTGCATTAACTATGCAACAGTGCATTGACTACGCTAAGGAAAACCATAATAAGGTCAAGAATGACATTCTTGAAATAGCCGATGCTGAGGGAAATATTAAAGAGTTCACAGCCATAGGCATGCCAAAATTAACTGGCAATGCGGAATTACAACATTTTATTGATATCCCAACATCAATTATTCAATCTGGAACCTTTTTTGAGGGTGACCCTGATCAAGGAATTCCCGCCAACCCTGAGTCAGATCTCCCAGTGCAATTTGGGGTTAGAAATAGTGTTAATGCCGGAGTCTCTGCAGACTTCCTCCTGTTTGACGGGTCATTTTTCATTGGACTAAAGGCATCTCGAGTATTTAGGGATTTAGTGGCGAAGCAAGCCAACATTACCAAAGAGGATTTAGCCCATGATGTGGCTAAAGCATATCTAGGTGTTGCAGTGGCGCGAAAGAATTTGGACATCGTACAAAGAAACATTGATAACCTGCAGCAAACCACTAATGAAATGCGGGTTACCTATGAAGAAGGATTTATTGAAAAGCTTGATTTGGATAGAATGCAATTATCTATCAACAATCTCAAACTGGAAGAGGAGCGAGTATCGAGCATGATTGAAATCAGCAAAAATGTGCTGAAATTTTCGATGGGCTATCCCTTAGCCGATCCTCTAGAAATCAGTGAGACAATGGAGGATCTACCCACGACATCCTTCGCATTGACTGATCTGCAAAATCTTCAGGTCAACTATGAAAATCGACCAGCTTATGCAGCCCTACAAGTCAACGATGAACTCAATGAGCTTAACATCAAGCGCCTTGAATACCAATACTTGCCTGTTTTGCGGGGCTTTGCATCCTACGCGCAAGTCTTACAGGGCAATAAATTATCAGGTGGTATTTGGTTTCCTACCACAGTCATAGGCCTATCACTAAATGTGCCCATTTTTGATGGTTTTGAAAAAAAATCAAAAATTCATCGTGCAAAAATTGCGCGCGATCAGCATTTGATCACTTTAAATGAATTGGAAAATGCCATTTCACTAGAAGTCAGGAATGCCAAGCTCGGCTTCACCAATGCACTAAGTGTAGTGCGGGCAGCGGAGGATAACTTGGCACTTGCAGAAGACATCCACAAAACAGCTCAGATAAAATATCGCGAAGGTGTGGGTACAAGCCTAGAGATCACTCAGTCTGAAAGAGATCTCTATGCTGCACAAGGACAGCTCATACAGACTGAATACAATCTGCACATCGCTCAAATTGATTTGAAAAAAGCACTTGGAAACCTTTAATGTATATCGTATGAAAACCTACCAACCAATTGTCTCCGTTGTGTTTCTAGCACTGCTGATTGGCTGCCAGCCACCAGCAGAAACACCGGACGAAATATCTAATGATTTACCTAGTCTGCGAGCTGCCATCAAAGAGAAAAAGTCAGCCTATAACGCTCTGGGAAAAGAGATCGAGGAATTGCAGGAACGTGCCGATAAATTAGATCCAAACAAGGAAGTGAGTCGGTCACTCGTCACTGTAGCGCCAGTAGAACAAAAAGATTTCAAGCATTACGTAACCGTGCAAGGTAATGTTGCTTCTGACGACATCGTCAACGCTAGTAGTGAGGTCGGGGGACGTATAATTGCACTCAAAGTGGATGAGGGAAACTATGTAAAAAAAGGAGCCCTATTAGCAAAGATTGATCTGGAGTCGGTAGAAAAACAGATTGCCGAGGTAGAAAAATCCCTAGAGCTAGCAAAGGAAGTATTCGAGCGACAGTCGAGGCTATGGGAACAAAAGATTGGATCAGAAATTCAATATCTACAAGCTAAGAATAATAAGGAACGGTTGGAAAAGACCCTCGAGACCCTTGATTTTCAACTTACCAAGGCCAATGTATATGCTCCCATATCTGGAGCTGTCGATGTCGTCTACTTAAAGGATGGTGAGTTGGCTGCCCCCGGAGCTCCCATAGTCCAGCTACTGAGCACAAGCCGATTAAAGGTAGAAGCAGATGCACCAGAAGATCTATTGCGATCGATAAAGCGGGGAGATCAAGTTTCTGTGTACTTTCCTGCCCTTGATGAACGGCAAGAAGTACGCATCAATATGTTGGGACGAAGAATCGATCCAGCAAACCGGACCTTCGAAATCGAGACCTCCTTATCAAATCGCTCTGGGTTAATTAAACCAAACCTCCTCGCTGAAATCAGAATCAATGACTACACAGAAGAAGAAGTCATCATTGTTCCTCTTGAATTGGTGCAACAAGAAGTAGGTGGAAAAGATTTTGTTATGGTGAAAGGGGGAACGGAGCAAGAGCCTATGGCTCAAAAAGTCTATGTAGAGACAGGTGATAGCTACGAAGGTAACATTGTCATTAAGTCAGGGCTGAATGTAGGCGATCAAATTATTACCGTAGGTGCTCGCGGACTAACCCATTCCGAACCAATTAAAGTGACAACCTAGATCCTAATAGCGATGAGCAAAAAAAACATCAAGGTTAAACTTAGAGAATTTGGATTGACGTCATTGGCTGTTGACAATGCCACATCAATCTTTATTCTCACCCTAATGATATTTATTTTCGGACTTCAGGCTTATAAAGAAATGCCTAAGGAGCAATTTCCCGATGCCTCATTTCCGACTGTGTTTATCAACACGCCGTACTTTGGAAACTCTGCCGCTGACATTGAAAACCTGATTAGTCGTCCCATAGAAACTGAGCTTCAATCAATTGTTGGATTGGAAAAACTACAGTCTACATCTATGCAGGACTTTTCTGTGATTACTGCAGAATTTGATACAGACTTGGAAATGGAAGATGTCATAAGAAAGGTCAAAGATGCTGTAGATATAGCTAAGGGAGAATTGCCAACCGATTTGGATGAGGACCCTCAGGTTCTCGAAGTCAATACGGCCGAAATCCCAATCATGACGGTAAACATGGCTGGAGAATTTACCATGGATGAGTTGCGAAGTTTTGCAGAGTACATGGAAGACGAAATCGAAAATATTAAGGAAGTCTCCGGTGTAGATATCAAGGGTGCCCTAGATCGTGAAGTACATATTGATGTTGATCTCTATAAAATGCAAGCACTCCAAGTCGCTTTTCGAGATCTTGAAGATGCCATTGTTTCTGAAAATCTAAATATGTCTGCAGGTGAGATCATAAATAATGATTTTCGCAGAGCGGTTAGGGTTATGGGTGAGTTTAAAAGTATTCAAGAGATCCAAAATGTCATCGTAAAAAGCGAGAACCAACGACCCATCTATCTCAAAGACATCGCCAATACAACATATGGCTTTAAAGACAGAACCAGCTATGCTCGTTCTGGCAAAAGTCCAGTGGTTTCTCTGGATGTCATTAAACGCAAGGGTGCCAATTTGCTCAATGCGTCTGATAAAATCAAAGATATTATCGATGTCGCAAAGAAGAAGCTTCCTGAAGATTTACGCATTAGCATCTTCAATGACCAATCGGTTTATACCCGCAATGAAGTATCAAATTTGGAAAACAGTATTATTTCTGGTGTTATTCTGGTGGTGCTTGTCCTACTATTTTTCCTAGGCCTAAGAAATGCCATGTTTGTAGGACTGGCCATTCCCCTCTCGATGTTGACCGCAATTATGTGGCTCTCCATCACGGGTGTGACCATGAATATCGTAGTATTGTTTTCCCTAATTCTTGCCCTGGGGCTACTGGTGGATAATGCGATAGTCGTGGTAGAGAATATTTATCGCTATATGCAAAATGGGTCAAATGGAAGGGATGCTGCCAAATATGCTACAGGAGAAGTAGCTCTTCCCATTATTGCATCCACTGCTACTACTTTGGCCGCGTTTTTACCACTGGCATTCTGGCCGGGGTTAATGGGTGAATTCATGAAGTATATGCCAATCACCTTGATTATTGTACTCACTTCTTCACTTTTTGTAGCCCTTGTAATCAATCCTGTATTCACCAGCAAGTTTATGAAGGTTGATGAAAAGGCTAACGATATTTCGATCCAAAAACGCAAGCGTCGAAATGTGTTGATAGCAGCCATGATTATGTTCATGATCGCTGGAATCGGACATGTGACAGAGGTAGAATGGGTAAGGAATCTCCTAGCAATTTTCGGAACAATTACTTTGCTCAATTTCTTCGTTTTACGTCCAGCGGCATTTGGATTTCAAAATAAATTCCTGCCCATTTTGGAGCGTCTCTACGATCGCTTTATCCGCACTGCCTTGAAGAAATTTATGCCCTACATCATATTTGGAGGGACTTTCCTTTTGTTATTTGCTGCCCTGGGGTTGTTAGGGGCTAATCAACCAAAAGTGGTCTTCTTCCCGAGTCCAGATCCGATCTATATAAATGCGTTCATCGAACTGCCGATGGGTAAGGATATTGAAGCCACCAACAACTTGGTTAAAGAGGTAGAGGACAATATATACCAAACTATCGAACCTTATGAGCATATTGTGGAAGAGGTACTTACCCAGATTGGTGAAAATACATCTGATCCAAACACACCACCAGAGCCGGGCTTGACACCACATAAAGCTCGAATCACTGTTAGTTTTGTGCCAACTCAAGAAAGGGGTGATATTTCCACCGCCGACATATTGGACGAACTTCGCACTAATCTACAAGGGTACCCAGGAGTGCGCATCATCGTGGATCAAAATGCATCTGGGCCACCCACAGGAAAGCCCATAAATCTGGAGTTGCAGGGTGAAGATATTAATGTACTTGCAACATTGTCGGAAGAGGTCCTGGCTTATATAAACTCAAATAACATACCTGGAATTGAAGAGCTTAAAGCCGACGTTGAGATAGGTAAGCCTGAATTAATTATTAATATTGATCGGGAGGCTGCTCGGCGTTATGAGGTATCAACCTTTGATATAGCCAATGCGGTACGAACCTCTATTTTTGGCAAGGAAGTGTCAAAATACAAGCAAGGTGAGGATGAGCATCCCATTACAGTGCGACTTGATGAATCTTACCGGAATAACATTACTGATGTCCTTAGTCAAAAGATAACGTTCAGAAATCCAGCCAACGGCAAGATTGTACAGGTACCCATTTCTGCTGTAGCAGGCATTGCTTACTCTTCTACTTACAGCTCCATTAAGAGAAAAGATCAGGAACGCATGATTACGATTTTTTCTAACGTGCTGGAAGGATATAATGCCAACGAAATCATTGCCCAACTAAGAGAATTAATGCTGGATTACGATTTACCTGAAGGCTATTCTTATCAGTTTACTGGCCAACAAGAGCAGCAAGCTGAGGACATGGAATTCTTAAGTACTGCATTTCTTATTGCCATATTCAGCATCTTTCTGATCATCGTCGCTCAATTTAATTCGATCGTATCTCCATTTATTATCATCTTATCTGTTCTCTTCAGCACCATCGGTGTTTTCCTAGGCTATGCGTTTAGTGGAGATGATATTGTAGTTATCTT
The DNA here is from genome assembly GCA_013001595.1 of Saprospiraceae bacterium. Lineage (GTDB taxonomy): Bacteria > Bacteroidota > Bacteroidia > Chitinophagales > Saprospiraceae > JABDMH01. The sequence continues at coordinate 35,126 of JABDMH010000066.1, forward strand.
TACCGGAGTTGGAATCATATCTCTGGCCGGTGTTGTCGTGAATAATGCGATTGTCCTTATCGATTACATCAACCTCGTAATCAAGCGCAGGCGCATGGAAAGAGGACTGGGAGAAGAAGAAAGAATGTCAGCGGAAGATATTAAGGAATGTATAATCGAAGGTGGTGCCACCAGACTGCGTCCGGTATTACTTACGGCCATCACTACTGTCCTTGGTCTGATACCATTGGCCATTGGATTCAATTTTAATTTCTTTACCCTGATTTCTGAATTGGATCCACACATCTTTATCGGAGGCGATAATACAGCCATGTGGGGGCCTATGGCTTGGACTATCATCTATGGTCTTGTATTCGCAACTTTTCTTACACTCATAGTTGTTCCCACAATGTATTGGATGGCCTATCTGGCGACTCAAAAAATAAAAGACTGGTTCGGCACTTCACGCAAAGTATCTTCAAGCCCAGCTTTAAACTGAATATAGATGGAGGGTAAAAAGCTAACAGATCTACGCAGAAATTATGATCTAGACCACCTCGCCGAAGAAACGGCTAGCAAAGATCCGTACGAACAATTTGAATCCTGGTTGGCAGCAGCTGTTGCCCAAGAATTGGAGGTCGAACCAAATGCCATGGTACTATCCACGGCAAATGAGGTGGGAGAGCCGGCAGGTCGTGTTGTGCTGCTTAAAGGCATTAGCAATGGTGGATTTATTTTTTTTTCAAATTATACCAGCAACAAAGGACTGGAATTATCACAGAATCCCAAATGTGCCTTGACCTTCTGGTGGCAGCACTCTCATCGACAAGTACGGATAGCTGGGAGAGCAGAAAAAGTTAGCCACAGAGACTCTGAAACCTATTTTTCTAGTCGGCCATTGGGCAGTCAATTAGGGGCAATTGTTTCCCCTCAGAGTCGTGTGATTAAGGACAGGACTCAAATCGAGAAGGATTACGATCAGCTCGCCAAAGAATACAATAGTGATCTCCTTCCTGAAATGCCAAGCCATTGGGGTGGATATAAAGTGATACCTTATAAAATGGAATTTTGGCAGGGTCGTACCAATCGATTGCATGATCGACTTCGCTACCAGCTCGAAGATGGCAAATGGCACATAGAAAGGTTGGCCCCTTAAGTGCTTTTTATTTTCTTTGCTTCTGCTATGGAGCTAAAGCAAAGCAACTGGCCTGAATATATTTTGAGAATCGGTGTCTGTGGCACCTTCTTAGGTCATGGCATTTTTGCTTTGCAACATAAAACGGCGTGGTTGGCTTTTCTAACTTTCTGGGGCATTAGTCCAGAAAATGGCCTATTCCTCATGACGGTCATCGGCATTGTTGATGTGATCATCGCCTTAGTAACTCTTTTTAGACCAGTCAAGGCGCTTCTAATTTATGCAGCCATCTGGGCATTCCTCACTGCCCTGATGAGACCCATCGCTGGAGGATACTTACTGGATTTCGTGGAAAGGTTTAGTAACGTAGCCGCTCCATTGGCCCTTTATCTACTTCTTTTGCAAAAGAACAAGAAGTAGTGCTACAAGGCTGTTGAATTATTGTGCGTACTCCGGAAAGTGCCATCTTCAAAAAATGAGAATATTGTGGATGAGATTTGCACTTTTTCGAGACGAGCACTCTAACCAGATAAACAATTTTGGTTCATTCGATTTATTTTGAGTTATATCGTCGTTGTAGAACCCAGCCCATAGCATTGGCTATGAGCTGGAACCCACGCCTTGATCTAATTCTAAAATATTCTCGAATGCTTCCAAAATCTTTATCGAGTCAGAGTGCTGGGTGATGCTTGAGTATCAGCACGTGTAGAGTCTGATAGGAATGTATACAGCAGAGGCGCAGTTATTTTGTGCCAGGATAAGGCCCAGGTTCGCGAGTATAGCAGAGATGTAGGAGTGGTTCTGCAACGCAATACTGGTGCAAAAGAACCAACCAAGCTGTATAAATATTTTTCAGACATTGCACTAACTGAGAAAAATGAAAAGATCGCCAAAAGAGCCATTTCTGGTCTGGTGACTTTTCTGAGTAGGCTCAATTATTAGCACGTCAACTATTCACAGCCAAGGTCATTCTTAGTACCTACATCATTATTCGGGAAGCAGTTGCCAGAAGGCAATAAAGCAGGTTCGTACCTGAATAAGTCGGCATCGTACAGGGCATTTTCAACAAAGAGTGTTAAGTCGTTGATTTCTTCCTCCGATAAATCAAGTGGTATAAACTCTTCAGCCAGCTGAGATGCAGGCACTGCACTGTTGGCAGGTTGGGCTGCATTCTTGTAGGCTATGATCTCACGCACAGATGTGAAGGTGCCACCATGACCGAAGAATGGGCTATCCTTAAGGTTGTAAAGTTGCGGCACCTTAAATTTATAATTGTCGGCTGGATTGCCAGTAAAACCACCTCGACCACGATTTTCCGCTTTATCTGGAGAAGTGCCATATACACCTGGTCCATTCAGATCAGGCATCCCCAATGCATGAAATTCCATGGCATTAAGTGCCGGACCAGTATGGCATTCGTAGCACTTACCCTTGCCAAAGAAAAGCATGGCTCCACGTTTTTCAGACTCAAACATAGCATTGCGATCTCCCCTTAGCCACTGCTGAAATGGAGCCCGATTGGCTAACAGAGTTCGTTCATAAGCTGAAATGGCTAGACCAGCATATTCGTTTGTATATTTCTGCTCATCCGATAAATTTGGATAAGCCTTTTGAAAATATTCCTTGTATGAGGTGTTGTTACAGAAGTCGTGATCAATACCCATCCTGTGCACTGCCAGTCCTGCAATTGCCTGTGTTTCAAGACCTTCATATCCTAGATTATTCACTTCCTTGGGAGAGCCCACTGTCCAATTGCTTTCCGTTCCGATGTTTAGGTGTGTAGCTCCAAATTGTCCATTCCAAAGCTGATTGGGTTGATAGGCACCATTCATAGCTGAAGGTGTACGAATGGGTTGCACATCTATCGAGTCAAGGAAATAGATGGAGTGTGGTTGCCTGCCTTCGCCACCAGCCCCAAAACCAAAGCCCCCATCGCCGATGCCCTGCTGACGACCGGCCTGGAATCCTGCACGAGCATGATGACAAGAAGCACAAGAATACGTTCCTAGACCTTCTGGGTATTTGGGATGAATGGCCAATCCAGTTTCGTGATAGAGGTGCTTACCTAGTTCAACCTTTGCTATTGATAACGGATTATTCGGATCTTGAGGAATCTCCTCAAAATCATCACTGGCAGGCAGCATATAGTGTGAAAGGCCTGCACCATCTGAACGCTGCTGCAAAAGATCCAGCAGGGTTTCGTCGATTCGTCCAGCAGACTGTTCATCCTTCTGGCAGGCGACCAGGGCTAAGGCAAATCCGAGTACACATAGTTGGAATGTCCGTTTCATTAGTTTTGCTTTGTAAACTGTCGTAAAGATGACAAAAAATGTACCACTCGTCAAGATCTCCTTTGATGGTAGTCATTATCTAGTTGGTTTGCCTTTCTTCTTTAGGTATTGATCTCCTCAATGTACACGAGTGCCTCCCCACCTAGAATAAAGGGAAAAGCATTTTCGCTAGTGAATGTACTCCGGAAAGTGCCAACTTCATCAAATGAGTCTATTTTGGATAAGATTTGCACTTTTTTGAGATTGGGTGATGCCTGAGCATCAGCCGATCGAGAAAAATGGAAAGATTGCCAAAAGAGCCATTTTTGATTTGGTAACCTTTTCGGAGTGGATTCACTAATGATTTGTCTAGGTCGCCTTTCGATGCTCCGCCAAGCCAATTTTATCATCGAGAATAGGTCGAAAAATCTAAGCCTCTGATATCTGTAGGGAAAAATCTTTTTCATGGGTATGTTTTATCATAAAGAGCAGGCTACAATTTCAATTCCATAAAAGTATTGACCGGACAAATGATGGCTTCAGAGCCATGTAGAATGCTTATCTTTCAAGTCAATCAACATTGCCTTTAATCCTTGGCTGAAAGAACGCCCTTTGCACAACGAGTGATCACTGCATTTGCATTCGCATTAATCTTGCTTGGTCCGATATTTATTGGAGAGGTCACAGGTCTTACCATCATCGGAATTCTCTGTGCACTAACCATTCTCGAATATCTTCAACTGCAAGGCATCAAAGGTTTGAAATTAATTGTTCAAGTCACCATTCCCATGTTGATGTATCTAGGCGTCAGTTTCTTAGTAATTGAGCAAGGGATTGTGTTTACTGTGGAGTACGGTATTTATCTGGGTGTGGCATTCGCGCTGCTATTAGTCTGGCGTCTTTATAAGAGATATGATCCATTTGCCTTTAGGTTTCAGGTCCTACCGGCAACCTTATATATAGCACTCCCCTTAGCATTTATGTTCATGATCACCCTTTGGGAAGGCGTCTACCGACCTCGACTAGCTGTGGCACTCCTTCTTTTAGTTTGGACCAATGATACCATGGCTTATTTGATTGGACGGAAATGGGGTAAGCATATATTTGCACCCGTCATCTCACCCAAGAAAACATGGGAAGGCACCCTTGGAGGATGGCTATCTACCCTCTTAATGGCCATGATACTGGGTCAGTTATTTGGTCAATTTACTTTTGGGTTTTGGATAGGACTGGGCATCATTGTCGGTGTCACTGGTTCCATTGGTGATCTCATTGAATCTCTTTTTAAGCGCAAGAAGAATATTAAGGATTCCGGTACTTTTCTTCCTGGTCACGGTGGTTTCCTTGATCGGCTCGATTCACTCCTCTTTTGCCTGCCTTTTGTTGCATTATTTTTTCTCTGCTGCTTTGAGACGACTTGACCTCCATGCTATCAATGCTTGCCACAACATCACCCATTCTTTCAACCGTTGCCTTCTATTTTATTACATTTAGTCATCAACCAACTTTGATTCCTAAGCATGTTTCGCATTCACCAGGAAGGACAAAAAATCATATTGATCAGCTGTGCGGTTATTTTGATATTGGGATATATCTTCTCTAAAGTTGTCTTTCCTTGGCGACTGTTGCTCATTGCCACGCTAATTATTCTCTTGCTCTTAATCGTCTATTTTTTCCGTTATCCTAAACGGACATTGGTTCCTGACAGTCCCAAACATGTCTACGCTCCTGCAGATGGTAAGGTCGTTGTGATCGAAGACGTCTTTGAATCAACTTATTTGAAAAAGCAATGTAAACAGGTTTCGATTTTTATGTCTCCATTGAATGTACATGTCAACTGGAGTCCCATCGGAGGTAATGTTATCAAACAAGAACACATTCCTGGAAAATACTTAGTGGCTTGGCATCCCAAGTCTTCTACGGAAAATGAACGTACAAATGTCTTGATTGATACTGGCTCTGTAAAACTACTTGTCAGCCAAGTGGCGGGAGCCATGGCCCGAAGAATTATTAATTATTTGGAGCCGGGAGATAAGGTGAAGCAAGGGCAAGAAATGGGATTCATTCGTTTTGGCTCGCGTGTCGATGTATTTTTACCGCTTGATGCCGAGGTCCTGGTAGAAATAGGACAAAAAGTGATCGGTAAGCAGACGAAATTGGCCATGCTACCATAGTACCTTTCTGAAGGGAGGTGATGGTATACAGGTGTTGCCTCTCAGCAAAACATACCAAACCTTTGACCTTTACGTATAAAATTCATATATTTGTACGTATACACTATTATGGATAGGAAATTAACTCTAAGTCTGGATAAGAAGGTGATTGAGAAGGCAAAGGAATTTGCCAGGAAGCATCAGACAAGTCTATCAAGAATGGTCGAATCATATTTTGAATCACTTACAAGTGAGGAACTAGATGATTTTGAGATAGAAGTGACTCCGCTGGTTGACAGCCTTTGTGGAGTAATAGAACTTCCTAACGATTTTGATTACAAGAATCGCAGAACAGAATATCTGACAGAGAAACACAGATGAGTCGTGTACTGATTGATACTAATGTGATCTTGGATTTGCTATCTAAGCGAGAACCATATTATATCGCGAGTCAGAAAATCTTTTCACTGGCTGACAAGAAAATGTTGAACCTCGAAATTTCATCATTGAGTCTTGTGATTGTCCACTATGTATTGAATGATCGAATGAAGATGAAAGATGCGAGATCTGTATTGGTCAGATTTAAAGTGCTTGTAGATACCTATGAACTAAATGATAAGATTATCGAACTTGCGTTAAACGATACTGATTTCAGAGATTTCGAGGACGGCATACAGTATTACACTGCTCTTGAAGCTCAATGTGATTTGATAGTAACTCGGAATCTGAAGGACTTTAAAAGATCATCAATTCCTGTATTTAGCCCAAAGGAATATTTGGCGAAAAAAAGAAGCTGAGAGATAAAAAGTGGATTATACACAGTATAAATCGAGTCAAGTTTCAGGGATCAATGATAACTCATTTACTCAAATAGATATTTTGTTGGTACATTACAAATTAAAATGATGGCGGTGAGCAGTAAACTTATTCGACAACTCCATCAATGAGATTCAAATCAAAGATACCTATCCTTGCATTGCTAGGTATCCTGTTGTTAATCAATCAGGTGTCCGGACAGAATTCGAAAAGGACTGTTGCCGAGAAAACCAAAGATCTATTAACAACCTTTCTAATTGATGAGAATATGGAGCGTTTAGAGGCCATGATTGACGATGCTGTAAAATTTCATTGGCCAAATCGAAAGGTTTTTGATAAAGCTGTGTTGATGAAGGCTTGTCAAAATGTCATGACTAATAACCAGAATCATGCTGAAATCATTGACTTAGTTGAAAAAGAAGACAAGGGTTATGTCATGTTTGTTTGGTCTGGGACCGTAGATCAAAACCCAAACACGAACCTCAACGGAAAAGAATTTTCGGTGCACGATTTCTGGCGAGTTACTTGGAAGGGGGATAAAATCGTGGACTGGTATACCATTTATGGATCTGAAAGTCGCAAAAGGCAACTGGGATATACCATCACGGAGCCGTAGGGTAAGGCATTAAAACCTGGTCTTCCCAGATGAGATTGGTTGATCTTCAGTTTGTCTTAATGTTCAGCAAACAGCTGCCAGTCCAAATAGAGAAATAGAAAAACTGTAGCCCATGTATTGGGCCTGCAACTATATCCGTTATTAGATCGTGAATCTTAAAGACCGGTTTCCCCCTCTTCAGTTATTGCAAATAATATTTCTATTTGCATTGGTATTTTTTATGACCAGTTGCGAAGAGAATATATTTGAGGACACGCCTAATATTTTTAACCCGTCCAACAAATACGAAAGCTGTTGCGACAGTATCCCTTTGCGTCTCGACACATTAGGTATGCGCATATTTGTGCCAAATGCCATTTCTCCTAATGCGGACGAATTAAATGATCATTTCTCAATTTATACCAATATTCCAATGCGTATCCTGACCCTGCATGTGCAGGAACGTAATCAAGTGCTCCAAATAAGGCGCTCTCGCATTAACATAGAAGGACACACACCACTTTGGCAACCGCGAAACAGCAGTGGAAAGCCCGTACATGGATTATTTACTTATGAAATGGAAGTCCATAATTTCAAAGGTGACACCCTTATGTTGGCAGGACAATTTTGTGCACTCGACTGTAGTGATGACAAGGTAAGCGATGTCAATTTTCCAACATGTGTCTTTACCTCTAATACAGACGTAGAAGGAATTGTGGATTCGAGCAGCCTGTTTGATCAAGACGATTGTTCCTATTGATGAAATTTTAGACCGCTTTTTCTTTAGCTCCTCCCTCAGGCTTCATCTGCGGAAAAAAGATCACTTCCTGAATGGAAGTCTGATTGGTTAGGAGCATGGTGAGCCTATCGATACCAATACCTAGGCCAGACATTGGTGGCATGCCATACTCCATAGCACGAAGAAAATCTTGATCCAAAGCCATGGCCTCATCATCACCTCTGGCGGCGAGGGCCAACTGCTCCTCTAATCGAGCACGCTGATCAATGGGATCGTTCAATTCGGTATAAGCATTGGCTATTTCACTGCGATTGATAAAAAGCTCAAATCGCTCTACCAATCCTTCCTTCGTGCGATGCTTCTTGGCCAACGGCGTCATCTCGATGGGATAATCCATGATGTAGGTCGGTTGAATAAGATGTGGCTCCACTTTTTCACCAAAAATCTCATCGATCAGTTTTCCTTTGCCCATACTGGGATCAACATCGATGTGCAACTGCTTGCAAACAGACCTTAATGCTTCCTCATCCATCCCAGAAATGTCAAAATCCGCATATTCCTGAATGGCATCTAACATAGAGATGCGTTTAAAAGGAGGCTTAAAATCAATTTCTTGGTCTCCTACGCTTGCTACGGAAGTTCCCAGGGTTGCCAACGCAATATTATGTAACATCGTCTCTACCATTTCCATCATCCAGACATAATCCTTGTAAGCCACATAGATTTCCATAGATGTGAATTCTGGATTGTGAGATCTATCCATTCCTTCATTGCGAAACATCTTACCGATTTCATATACTCCATCGTACCCACCAGCAACGAGCCTCTTCAGATAGAGTTCATTAGCAATGCGCATATACAGATCAATATCCAGGGTATTGTGAAAAGTGGCAAAAGGTCTGGCAGCTGCGCCTCCATGGATGGGTTGCAAAATCGGCGTCTCCACCTCCAACCATCCCTGCACATCAAAGAAAGCTCGCATCTCGCTAATGACCTTCGCCCTTGCCACGAATATATCTCTATACTGGGGATTTACAACCAGATCGACATATCGCTGTCGATACCGCTGCTCCGGATCTGTAAATGCATCATAAGTAATCGTTTCACCCGTATCTGGATCTGTCTTGGTTTTAACAATGGGCAGAGGCTTTAGAGATTTACTAAGTAAAACCAGCTCTTTAACGTGGATGGTCGTTTCTCCAGTTTTTGTAGTAAAAACATAACCCTGGACACCGATGTAATCTCCAATGTCCAAGAGCTTCTTAAAAACGGTATTGTACATGGTTTTGTCCTCTCCAGGGCAGACATCGTCTCGCATGACATAAAGCTGAATCCTGCCAGAACCATCTTGCAACTCTGCAAAAGAAGCCTTGCCCATTATCCGTTTCATCATGAGACGACCGGCAATGCATACATCTTCAAACCCCTCTTTACCCTCCTGATAGTTTTCCTTGATTTCTGCAGTTGAATTGTTAACTTTATAATGCACCGGAGGGTATGGATCAATGTCCAGGTCTCTGATTTTATTAAGATTTTCTCGTCTTATGACTTCTTGCTCGCTTAGTTCGGCCATGGCGCTGCTATTATTTCCTAGTTATTGACGTGCAAAAATAGCTGTTTAGGTTTAAGGCCCGTACTAATCGCCAGGAATTTGCGAGGTTGAAGATATAATGCAAACCCCATGCATCTTGCAGTCCTCCTTCCATGCTTTGTGATCTGCAATCATGCGGACAGATGCTGCTGCTTGATCGTATGCATTTTCACAGCGACCTTACTCAATAGTCAAAACGAACTCTTCATCTCAGAATATCTTGAGTCATCGAGCAACAAATGCATCGAAATATTCAATCCCTCCAACCAGAGCATCACCCTCGATGGAGTATACAAACTGAGGAGAGGTTCTAACGGCAATCCCATGTTGGCTACCATGAGAAATTTGACAGGTTCGATTGCTGCAAAGTCATCATTTGTGTTGTGCACATCAAACTCTGCTTACTCCGGAGATGATAACATCGGAGCTGCGGGATATAATGGAAACGATGCCATCGTTCTTGAAAAAAATGGCAATCCCATCGATATCATTGGAAATATCGGATGTGATCCAGGTACTGCTTGGAGCAGTGGGTCACACAGCACTGCAGACCGTACACTGGTGAGAAGAAGTTGTGTAAATTCCGGAGTTTCCAATAATCCAGGAGGTAATTGCCCTTTCCCTACCCTGGTCTCTGAGTGGATCTCACTGCCACCACTTACAGCACAACTGGGGCAGCATGGCTACCTAGCCAATATCAATGATGTGGTTGTCACAATGACATCTGATTGTGGAACCAATGATGGCTCCCTAGACATACAAGCTACCGGAGCCGGATTGGAATATTCGATCGATGGTGGCACAAGCTTTCAGTCATCCAGTGTCTTTACTGGACTTAACACCGGACACTATCAAATTGTAGTTAGAACCGCAATTGATCCGGGCTGCCAACTATTGAGCTCTGCCACCGTTCAAGGTCCCACCCAACCACAAATATCATTCATCGATACCGACGATCCAACCAACTGCCAGATCCAAGATGGAAGGATTGAAATAATGGCTTCAGGCAATAACCTCGAATTCAGTTTAAACAATGGTTCCTCATTCAATGGAAATGCGGCATTCTCGAATTTGGCTGCCGGTGTCTACGACATTGTAGTCAGACAAGTCTCCACTTCAGGATGTCTTGATGTGCAACATGGCATCATCCTTACCGATCCTGAAAGGCCAAACCTATCTTTACTATCCCACCAGGATATTTCTTGTAAAGGCTGGGCTGATGGATCGATAGATGTTGAAGCAAGTGGTGGCACCGGTAACTATGGTTACAATTGGATGGGCCCTACAGCGATAGGTAACACCAACCAAGCTCAGGAACTTACTTCTGGAGATTATCAGGTAGTCGTTACTGACATGAGCCATGATCTCTGCCGGGATTCGTTGAATATTCTCCTGGTCGAACCTAATAACGACCCTCCCATGGTCCAATTGGAACCGATATCACCCATTTGCCAATCCGATGAAGCAATTACTTTGCCGCTAGTACAAGATGGTATAAATGGAACCTGGTCAGGATCTGGAGTCAGCAACAACACTTTCGATCCCAATGGCCTCATGGGTATGGTCACCCTAAATTTTTTGCCCAATCCTGGACAATGCGCTATTAACAGCAATACCCAAATCCAGGTGCAACAAGATTGGCCCGTACAACTCGACATTCCATCAAGCATCTGTGCGCTATCTAATCCCATTCAGCTCAATACCACCCAAAATGAAATTGATGGAACCTGGTCAGGAACCGGAGTCAGCAACAACACTTTCGATCCCAGTGGCCTCATGGGTATGGTCACCCTCAATTTTTTGCCCGATCCTGGCCAATGCGCTGGCAACAGCAATACCCAAATCCAGGTGCAACAAGATTGGCCCGTACAACTCGACATCCCACTAAGCATCTGTGCGCTATCTAATCCCATTCAACTCAACACTACCCAAAATGGAATTGATGGAACCTGGTCGGGAACCGGAGTCAGCAACAACACTTTCGATCCCAATGGCCTCACGGGCATGGTCACCCTCAGTTTCTCGCCCGATCCTGGCCAATGCGCTAGCAACAGCAATACCCAAATCCAGGTGCAACAAGATTTGCCTGTACTACTCGACATCCCACCAAGCATCTGTGCGCTATCTAATCCCATTCAACTCAACACTACCCAAAACGGAATAGTTGGAACCTGGTCGGGAACCGGAGTCAGCAACAACACCTTTGATCCCAATGGCCTCAATGGGATGGTCACCCTCAATTTTTTGCCCGATCTTGGCCAATGCGCTAGCATCACCAATACCCAAATCCAGGTGCAACTAGATTTGCCCGTACAACTTGACATTCCACCAAGCATCTGTGCGCTATCTAATCCCATTCAACTCAACACCACCCAAAATGGAATAGATGGAACTTGGTCAGGAATCGGAGTGAGTAACAACACTTTCGATCCCAATGGCCTCACGGGCATGGTCACCCTCAGTTTCTCGCCCGATCCTGGCCAATGCGCTAGCAACACCAATAGCCAAATCCAGGTGCAACAGGATCTGCCCGTACAACTCGATATTCCACCAAGCATCTGTGTACTTTCTGATCCCATTCAACTCAATACTACCCAAAACGGAAGTGATGGAACCTGGTCAGGAGCCGGAGTTAGCAACAACACCTTCGATCCCAATGGCCTCACGGGCATGGTCACCCTCAGTTTCTCGCCCGATCCTGACCAATGCGCTGACAACAACAATACCCAGATCCAGGTGCAACAGGATCTGTCCCTGCAACTCGACATTCCCCTAAGCATTTGTGTACTATCTAATCCCATTCAGCTCAACACTAGTCAAAATGGAATAGACGGAACCTGGTCAGGAACCGGAGTAAGTGCTAACACCTTTGATACCGATGGCCTACCCGGTATAAGAAGCCTTAGTTTTGAGCCTGATCCTGGACAATGCGCACTTCCTACTGAGGTGGATATTACTGTGTTTAGTCCATACCGCCCAACACTGCTTATTGACGAAATGATTTGTGTAAGCAATGCTCCTGTCTTGCTTCCTGAGGAACAGGATGGAATCATTGGAAATTGGAATGGTCCTGGAGTCATGGCCAACAAATTTAATCCGGTTGGACTTAGTGGTCATCAAGATCTGACCTTTATACCAGCTGTTAACCAATGTGGACTCATTAGCCAAACTTCTATCGAAGTTGTAGAACAGCTCTCCATTACCTTTGATGTTCCCGACACAACCTGCACTGAATCTGAAATCACGCTGAAAGTGAACCAGAGCGGCATCTCTGGTCAGTGGTCAGGACTAGGTGTACAAGATAATCGATTTGATGCTGGAGGGCTACAAGGTCAAATCATGCTCACCTTTGCTCCCCAACCCGGTCAGTGTGCCCAAACCACTGCTACTTTCATAGAAGTGAAGGGGCCCTCCGTCCCTTTACTTGACATCACCACAACTCTCTGTGCATCGGCAGGCCCCGTCAATCTAGGTAGCATTCAGGATCAAATTCATGGAAGTTGGTCTGGTCCAGGAGTCCGGGACAATCATTTTGATCTTTCTGGACTGAAAGGCTTGCAAGAGCTAGTCTTTCATCCGAACCCAGATCAATGTGCCACCGCAGCCAGTGGGCAGATAGATGTAGTTGTCGCTCCCATTATGATGCTACAAGTCGAGCATCCACTTTGCCATGGAGATCTAGGTCAGATTTTACCGCAACTCTCAGGACGTAAGCCTTTTGCATTTGACTGGAGTATAGATGGCATAGGAGACTATGATGACAATCCTCATTTAATCGAAGTACCTGCAGGCAACTATTCCTTATCCGTAAGGGACAGTGTGGGCTGCATATCAGATACCGTGGTAGTGGTCAGCAGCCCTGGCATTCTCACCAGCGTGATTTCTCAAACAGATACAAATCTCATAGGTGTAGCAGCTGGTGGCACCCCACCCTATCGGTATTATTGGAGTACCGGTGATACTACACGCACCATCACGTTGATCGGGCAAGATGATTCACTACAACTGACGGTCACAGACCAGCACGGATGTGAAAGCATCAACCGAATCTATCTTGATAATCCAGACTGTACGCTACAAATTCAGCGAAGCTTGAAAGATGTCAGCTGTTACGGTATGAGCGATGGTCAAGCAAGTATTTTGGTAGATGGTGGGACAGCCAACTATACATATGTCTGGAGTCACGACACTACTTTAAACCAAAAAGATGTAGCCAATCTAGCACCCGGCACATATACCGTTGAAGTAGCCGATGGAAGAGCATGCGTCGTGACTGATTCATTCATTATTAGCGAGCCAGATGAGTTAGGTCTGGTCGCAGAAATACAGCATAGTTCAGATCAAAATGGTTCGATCGACCTGATCCCCACTGGCGGCAAGCAACCATATGAATTTGTATGGGATGATGGATCAAAAAACAGCCGTCTTGAAAATCTAAACCAAGGTGCTTATCAAGCAACTGTGACAGACGCCAACGGATGCAGTACTGAGGGTATGTGGTCGATCCAAGCCGTCCAGTGCAATTTTACGGCAATCGTTGAGTACCAAGCAGGGTGCAAACGACAAAACAATGGCAGCGCGAAGGTAACTGTCATGAACCCCACCACTTCCCTTAGTTTCCTCTGGAGTCACAATCCACTGCTTAACCAAGACAGTGTTGGTGATTTGGCAATAGGTACCTATCAAGTAGAAGTATCTGACGGAGCCGGCTGCATTGAAATCTTAGATTTCACAATCTCTCTCGAAGACTTTCTCACCACCGATTTTGTTACCGAAGATGTGAATACAGTTTCTGCAACAGATGGGTGGATCAAAGCCAATGTCAGTGGTGGTCAAGGCCCCTACTTCTTTTTGTGGAGCAACGAAAAATCAACAGATAGCATAGCCAATCTTAGGGCGGGAACCTACAGCCTGACCGTTTCTGATCAAAATGGTTGTATGGATAGCCTGACCACCAACATCAATGTGGTCGGCTGTAATTTGTTCTCTGCGGTAGCCATCAATCATCCGCGATGTAGCGGAGATTCGAATGGGGAAGTCATCCTAAGTGCCGCCAGTGGAGCACAGCCCATTCGTACTATTTGGGAACACGACTCCACACTGCAATCAAATGTGGCACATGGTCTGGCTGCAGGGCGGTACACACTTACCATCATCGATGCTGCCGACTGTCAGCATGAGTTGCCCTACGAGTTGATCGATCCGTTGGAAGTCAACTTCGTTGTGGATATTCAAAATGAAAACACAACGGGAGCCAATGACGGCTCAGCCGCTATTAGACCGATTGGTGGAACACCTGGTTACAACTACCAGTGGAGTAATGGTGGTTCCACTAATTTCTCAAAAAATCTATCTCCAGGTCGATATGTAGTCACCATTACAGACAGCAAAGGGTGTATGAAAATCGACTCTTTTGACATCTTGCCAGCTGATGCCTGCCTGCTCACAATCAGTAAAGAAGTAATAAATGCTTCCTGTGGTGTAACCGACGGCTCTATTGAATTGAGGCTTGATAATGTAAATGGATCCGCAGAAATACGTTGGCTAAACACCGGCGAAAAGGACGTGCTAAAATCTTCAAATTTGGCTCCAGGTCTCTACTATACATCCGTCACAGATGATGTCTGTTCAATCATAGACAGCAGTGTAGTGGAAAGAGATAGCATTCGAGGCATATCTTATAGCCTTCAACAATCTATTTGCCTTGAACCAGCCAGCGCTCAACTCGTGCTAGGCAATGTAGTCGGAGGCCGGGCACCACACCAAATCACACTTAATGGTGAAACAGTCATCTCAGGCGCTCAACCGTTGGATCTTTCATCAGGCAACTACCGACTGGAAGCAAAAGACCAGGGTAGCTGCATATATGCAGAGGGATTTGAAGTCAAATCATTGGACTTGTTTACAGTTACACCAAGTCGCACTGTGAAGCGGGGTGAGGTTGTGGATATTGCAGCCTCCTTCGCAGGAGGTACTGATGGCCTAACCTTCAATTGGTCAAATACGAAGGGAGTCATTTGCGAACAATGCTTGGATTTCACCATCAATCCAGAGGAGTCAGACACATATAGATTTTCAGTGTTGGATGCACAAGGATGCAGTCAATCTGCTGCTGTGCAAATAATTGTGGATGAACGGAATCTATTCTACATCCCAAATGCCATCACTCCGAATCAGGACGGTCTAAATGATGAATTCATGATCTATGACGGCAAACTTCTGATTGAAACGATTGAAACTTTTGAGCTTTTCAATAAGGAGGGTTTGCTGCTGACTCGACAAGTAAATATACCTGCAAACGTCCCCATTCCAAATGTCGCTGAACAGCTTTCTCAGGCCATTACGCCAGAAGTTTTCATGTATGTGATGCGGTTACGATTTCGTCAAGGGTATAGTCGCAGCTATCGCGGTGCACTACATGTCATTCGATGAAGACTTTGTGGTCGACTTGTGTACACCAATATGGGAGAGAAAAAATAAAAAAGCCCGAATCAAAATATAATGATTCGGGCTTTTCTGAAATCCTAAAAGCGGAACTAATTCTGTTTCGGTCTAGCCGAGTAGTTGATTTTAAGTTGTCCAGATTTTCTTAAAATTGTCTTTACATCTGTCACGATGCCCATAGTCACATCCCCATCCACCTTCAACGAGCTTGTTATACGTGGTCGCTGTGGTTCAGGAACTTTAATTTTGTGTTGCTCAAGGAACAGCGGAATTTCATTTTCTGAGGCAAATTTGTCTCCCAACTGAATCCTGGGTTTTGTGCCATATGTCACCTGATACTTTTCCACCGGTTTACCGATCCAAATATGATTTACCAGTGATTTCTGCTCCAACTTCTGCAATTGTGTTGCTTCTGGAACAACCACCTTCACCTTTCGCTCACCATCTCTCAGTACGGTTACCACCATAAAGAAAAATAAGAGCATAAATATGATATCTGGTAAAGAAGCTGTAGAGACTTCCGGTGAGGCTTTACCTCTCTTCTTGCTAAAATGTGCCATATCTAAATTTTATTCTTCTCCAAAGTTTGTAGGCTCCGCTTCTGACAAAACCATCGGTATCTTTACTTTAATCGCCTTCTTCCAGGCTATGGGTAGATCATCACTGTAGGGAACCCCATACATCTTTCTAGCCTCATCATCCCACAATTCATCATAAGCAGCTTTCAACTCGTTGTAAACACCGAGATATTGTTTGTAGCTGGTGCCACGATCGTTCTTCAAAGAGATGATCGCATTTTTAGGATTGGTTGATAGGTCTTCCCGACGCATGGGATTGGCAATAAATTCCTTGGCTCGCTCCCTGAGTTCATCTATATCAGTAAGTTCGCCACGTACCAGCAATTGATCTTGAGCATTCACCAACACCGAGAATACATTCCTCTTTCTCAATTGTTGTATATCCGGTTCTTCGTCACTCCATGGTGGAAGTTTTACGGTGATGCCTTTGTCAACATCAATGGTCGTGGTCACCAGGAAGAAAATGAGCAGCAAGAAGGCAATATCTGCCATCGAACCTGCATTGATCTCATTCTTCATACGATCTCTAGTGCTCGTCTTTGCCATAGCCTACTCTAATTTTATTTAAAGATATTGGTAATCTCAGAGACAATGAATGACAATACCGCAATGGCCCCTAAAATTAGGGTCGACTTTATTGCGGCACTGATAAACTGACTCTGTCCTCCCGTCAAATTGAACTTCTCTACAGCATTGGCTACAATTCCGGACGTTTCTGGCTCGGAAGTGGAGTACAGCGCAAAAAAGAGAACCAGCAAAACTGCCAGGGCAATGATGGCTTTCATAGCTCCTTTAGGATTGGTCACCATGTGAAAAATCCCAAATAAGACTGCTGCTGCTGCACAAACCACTAGAAGTCCTAGGGTTGCATACAAGCCTGCATTGAAGATGGTCGTTGTACCGCGATCTTCCTTGGTTAAGCCATTGAAAGCATCTACACCACTAAAAACACTGGCGAAGAATACAACAATGACAATCAAGCCAACGGAAAACGCAGCCAGCTGGCCATATTTCGTTAACGATTTATACATAATATTCCAGCTTTATTATTTGAAAACATTGTTTCTCGCCATCACATCTACCAAACCAACGGAAGCATCTTCCATCTTATTGACAATGCCATCAATTTTAGATACGATATAGTTGTAAAAGATTTGCAGAATAATGGCAACAACCAAACCAAATACTGTGGTCAATAGGGCCACTTTGATACCCCCTGCCACAACAGATGGAGAAAGGTCACCAACCGCCTCAATGCGATCAAAAGCCTGAATCATCCCGATTACCGTACCCATGAAACCCAGCATCGGTGCAATGGCAATGAATAGGGAAATCCAAACCAAGCCTTTCTCTAACAGCCCCATCTGAACACTGCCATAGGACGTGATGGCCTTTTCTACAGCTTCAGGACCATTATGAGAATTTCGAATGCCTTCATATAATACACTTGCTGTAGGACCAGGAGTAGACTTACATACCTCCATTGCACCTTCCACATCTCCTTGAGACAATCGCTCGTCAATTCTATTCATCAGCTTGTCGGTATTGGTGGTAGCTAGATTAAGCGTAATGATGCGCTCAATGCAGAATGCCAATCCCAGGATCAGACAAACCAGTACCAAGCTCATAAACCTCCAATCACCTTCAATAAATTTCTCTTTCAATACTTGAAAGCCTCCAGGTGCCTCACCTTGAGCCAAGATATCCAGTGCTCCGAAAGAAGCCATGAATCCAAAAACAAGCATTAATGCAAGTACTTTTCGCATAACAGTTAGGATTTTCGTTTACTTAATGAGTTAAAAATGGACAGTTAAATTAAAAAATATTCGCTTAGTTTAACCATTAATCCCGCCAAATTTTACGTAAGTGAACACGGAATAAAATCTGCATTCAAAGGGATTTCGGCTTCTTACCATAAAAGATAAGTCACTGACCTATAAATACTTGAGCAAATTCAGTTTTATCGGTCTAAAACTATCTTGACTAGGCCTTCGTACCGCCTAGCTCAAAGCCAGGTTTGTATCGGACTTCAATATACAAGAACTTATGAACTCACTGAAATTTCCTTTGCAAAGCTTTCATGCCTTTCCCTAGCGAGATCGTTCCCACAAAGGTGATTCAACTAGACTTCAACCTGTGCGGAGAGAGAGGGATTCGAACCCTCGATACCCTCACGGGTATACACGCTTTCCAGGCGTGCCTCTTCAGCCACTCGAGCACCTCTCCAGAAAATTTTCCCTGGTCCGTTGACCCAGAAATGTGCTCAAATATCTAAAATTATTCCACATATCCCCCTCATCAAGCTATCACACTTCATCAATCTTCATTAGCTATAACAGTACTTCTATCATAAGAAGATGCAGCAATGAAGTCTAGGATTGGTTAACATGTAAATAAGTCTTTCGCATTTCGAGTGGTGATCTGAGCCACCTCCTCCAGTTGCATCGCCAAGATGTCGGCCAGCTTTTCAGCAACCAGCGCCACATAGCTGCTCTCATTACGCTTGCCCCGGTAAGGATGCGGTGTTAGGTACGGTGCGTCCGTTTCAAGAACGATGCTGTTCAGAGGAATACTTGGTGCAACTTTGTCTAGCCCCCCATTTTTAAAAGTGAGTACACCTCCAATACCCATCAGAAAAGACAGGTCCAAAATCCTTTGAATCTGCGTCGTATCACCCGTGAAACAATGAAAGACACCCCTCAATCCCGGAAGTGCCAATTTTTCCAACTCCTCCAAAATATCGTCGATGGAATCGCGAGAGTGAATCACGATGGGCAATGCTAAGCTGTGTGCCCATTTGGTTTGCACGCGAAAAGCCTCTTTCTGCTCTTCAATGTGTGTTTTATCCCAATAATAATCCAACCCAATTTCACCCACCGCTACATACGGTCGCTGAGAAAGATGCTGCTCAACCACCACCAGCTCCCGGTCGACGTCTTTGTCCACACTGCAAGGATGAAGGCCCATCATTGCTTTACATCGATCTGGATACGCACTCACCAAGGCATGCATCGCAGCTACCGTCTTACTGTCAATATTCGGCAGCAGGATTTGCTGCACTCCGGCAGTCTGGGCACGATCCATTACCTCCGCCCGATCGTCATCAAACTGTTCGAGATAGAGGTGTGCATGGGTGTCAATCATTGTTGGTGGCATCAATTCAAGCTTTTGCAGGAACAAACCTATTTAATTTCGGCTGCATGCTGGTGCCACCAATGATTTTTTCATTTTGTAGTACCTTGGCCGCATGAGAATCGGGCTATTGGTATGCATGATATTGGGGATAATAATGACCTCAATACTACCCGCTGCCGCTCAGTGGAATGTCATTGCTGGATACGATATTTCTGGACTTCGCAATACCCAGATGAATGGCATCATCAATGACTATAATCTGAAACAGACATCAAGTTACCTAGAAATGAACCAGGTTTCCCTGGCTTTTAAGCAGGTGAAAGTATTACATGGTTTTGTGGCTGGATTCCGTTATGGGTATGATTGGGGTGGTTTGGAAATGACCTTTAGCCGACGATCTACTCGAAGGATTGGTGATGACTATAATGTTGTACTTGAAGTGGACGAAGAGAGTGAAGTCACCGATACCATTATAGGAATGACTTTCTTAAAGCCTACCAATTTTGGAGACGCGAATATAGACCTTCACTATCATATAAAAACCATTTCACTGACCAAGGAATTTGGGGGTGCTATTAGGATTGGAGGTGCTATTGATTACAATATCTATACTTACGAGGTGATTTATAAAGATCCACCGATTACTAATAGACTTAAGAAAAATCAATACATCTGGGGTAGCAAAGTTTTCGTTGGTGCTCACTTGACCAACAGCACTAAAATGTCATTTAGCGTGCGTGCCTACTATCAATGGATATGGGGTGACAACTCTTTAAGTGAGTTTGAGACCGATTTTGATAAGACCAAAGCAGCTTGTACCTACTGTACCGAACGGCCTCATTCCATCGGCCTAAGCATCATCATCAACAATGGACTACAGCCATAAGTGATCTGTAGACAATCTAATCGCACTCCCTACGCAAAAGCCTTGTCCACCAGCTCCGCTTGTTGATCGGCGTGCACCTTCTTATGCCCGGTTGCCGTGCTGGCGCTGCTCTTGCGAGAAATCAGCTGGATGTCCTGATTCTGATAAAACGCCCAGAAATACTGCCATGCACCCATATTGGAGGGTTCTTCTTGAACCCAAAAGGACGCCGCTTTCTTGTACTTTTTCGTGAGGTGCTCCATTTGTTGTAGTGGAAATGGATACAACTGCTCCAGACGCACGATGGCCACATCATCGCGCTTGCGCTCTAGCTTGGCTTCGATGAGATCATAGTATACCTTACCTGAACAGTAAAGGACCCGCTTCACTCCTCTGGCACTTGCATTCACGTCCGGATCATCGATCACCTCGTTAAAGGTGGAACCCGTGGTAAAGTCCTTTAGTTCAGACACGCAAAGTGGATGCCTAAGCAACGATTTCGGTGACATAATAATTAAGGGTTTTCTAAAAGGCCTGGCCAGCTGTCGGCGCAACACATGAAATAGATTCGCCGGTGTAGTACAGTTGGCTACCGTGATGTTAAATTCGGCAGCGGCTTGGAGGAATCGCTCCATCCGCGCACTGGAATGTTCAGGTCCCTGGCCTTCATACCCATGTGGAAGCAACATCACCAATCCGTTCATACGATGCCACTTGCTTTCTGCGGCAGTGATGTACTGATCTACGATCACCTGGGCACTATTGTAGAAATCACCAAACTGAGCTTCCCAAATAACCAGCGCATCTGGTGTGGCCATCGAATAACCATACTCGAATCCTAGCACACCAAACTCACTGAGCAAAGAATTGTATATCAAAAACTCCCCTTGCTCATCCGCTAGGTCATTGAGTCGGTTGTATTCTTCATAGGTTTTGGCATCAAAAAAGACTGCATGTCGATGCGAGAATGTACCTCTTTTTACGTCCTGACCACTCATGCGCACATTCCTCTTGTCCAATAAGATGGATCCGTACGCCATGAGCTCGGCCATAGCCCAATCAATTTTGCCTTGGTCCCATAGTTTTTGCTTTGATTTAAGGAGGCGTTCCACCCCACGCAGTGGTGTAAAGCCATCGGGAATACTGAGCTGATGCTGAATCAACATCTTGGCCTTCTTGGCAGTAATGCCCGTTTTGGGTGACTCGAGAAAATCCTCAACATCAGCCAATTTTTTCATGCGGCGCCAAGCTTGTTCAGGTTTTTGATATTCATAAGGAAGGGGCTTTTCCTTGACCATATCTAGGCGTTTCTGCAATTCGTCCCAGAAGGCTGCTTCCAGTTCCGCTGCCAAATCTTTATTCACACTCCCTCCCTCACTTAACTTCTTGGCATAGATCTCACGTGGATTCGGATGTTCGTCAATGACTTCATACATCCTAGGTTGGGTAAATTTTGGATTGTCGCCTTCATTATGTCCATGCCGGCGATAACAGACCATATCGATAAAGACATCTGCATTAAAGGCTTGCCGATAATCCATTGCCAATTCTGCTGCAAATATCATGGCTTCCGGATCATCTCCATTGACATGAAATACTGGTGCTTGAATCATGTTGGCCACTCCGGTACAATAGGTGGAACTGCGTGCATCATCAAAGTCAGTGGTAAAACCAATCTGATTATTTATAATCAGGTGCATGGTACCGCCCACATGATATCCATCGAGCTGACTCATCTGAGCTGTTTCTGCCACCACTCCTTGACCGGCAATTGCCGCATCGCCATGGATTAATATCGGCAGGATGCGATCGTACTCATGATCATAGAGAATATCAGCTTTGGCCCGGGCAAATCCTTGCACTATCGGATCTACAGATTCGAGGTGCGAAGGGTTAGGTACGAGCTTTAGGTGAATGGTCTTACCATCGGACGTTTTGACCTGACTGGAAAATCCCAAGTGATACTTCACGTCACCATCACCAAAAGTCAGATTAGGTACAGCGGTACCTTCAAACTCATTGAAGATCTGCTCATAGGTTTTTCCCATGATGTTGGCCAGTACATTCAGCCTACCTCGGTGTGCCATGCCGATCACTACTTCTTCCACCTTTTCTCGCACACCTTCATTGATGATGGCATCCAGGGCTGCGATCATGGTTTCTCCTCCTTCCAATGAGAACCTTTTTTGGGCCAGGTATTTGGTGTTGAGAAATTTTTCAAAAACTACGGCACCATTGAGTTTTTGTAGGATGCGTTTTTTCTTTTCCAATGGTAGTCCGAAGTCGGGTGCAAGATTTCGTTCCTCGATGCGTTTTCTCAACCACATGCGCCGCTCCTTATCGGCTATATGTGCATATTCGAATCCAATGGTACCGGTATAAATCTTGTGCAGCTTGAAAAGGATCTCTTCCAATGTTGCCTTTTCCAACCCAATCTCTGATCCCGCATTAAATGTGCGTTTGAGATCTTCCTCGGAAAGATCATAGTCGGTAGGCGCAAGAAAGGGCTTACGGTCTTTGCGCTTCTTAATTGGATTGGTATCTGAAAGCAGATGGCCCCGAGTTCTAAATCCATGGATGATGGATAAAACACTAAACTCCTTGGTTACATCTGCACCTGTGGCTAAAGCTGCTCCGCCGTTGGCGGCAAAATCAAATCCCTGGAAAAAGGTTCTCCATCCATCTTCAACATCAGAAGGATTTTGTCGAAAGCGGTGATACATCTGATCTATATAGGCGGAATCAGCATTAAAAACATGTGAGGCATCCTTCATCTGGCACGAATTTTACTGGTAATCTTGTTAGATAACGCAAATATCGAGGTTTTTGTGCACCTTTTGATCCTTTGTGCGTGTTGATTGTTTGTACTAACTCAAGGAATGTATAACTATGAGAAAATGGACAGGATTATTGGCTTTGATTTGCCTTTTGGGCACGAGTGTAGGCTCAAGTAGTTGCGCTAAAAGTGGGTGCCCGGCTGAAATCCAGTATAAAAAGAAAAAGAAAAATAAGAAGAGCCTTTCCAAGTCGAGCAAGACCAATCTCTGGTCAAAAAAGATGCGCAAGAAAGTCAGGAATCCAAAATTCTGAATCTAAACGGGGTCTTTCGCTACTAATCCTGAGGATTCAAATTGCGTTTGATTTCATCTCCACTTAGCTGAAGAAGCGTAATTAATAAGAAAATAGTCAGTCCAGGGAAGATTGCCAACCACCATGCTTTGGTATTGCTTTTTGCCTGACTTAATAACTTGCCCCAGGTTATTTCCTCAGGAGGCACTCCAATGCCAAGGAATGAAAGTGTCGATTCCAGTAATACGACAGAAGCGATCCCAAAAGCAAAAATAACCAATAGTGGTCCTAGAGCCTGTGGCAAAATGTACTGTAACATGATCTTAACATGGCTCAAACCACTTATGCGGGCAGCTTGTACGTAAGGAAGATTTCGAATATTTAAGACCTCTCCTCGCATGAAGCGAGCCACCGTGGTCCACTTCAGCAAGCCAATGATGACAGCCAGCTGCCAAAGTGTGGGATTAGAAAGAAGCGCAGTTAAGGCCAGGAGGATCATTAAAGCAGGAACCGCATGAAACAATTCAATGCTCTTCAATACGGCATCATCCAAAGGCATACGGACACCATGACCTTTTGTTGATCTGCTTAATACAAAAGGTAGAAGCAACAATAGCAGCGACAGGCATAAGATCCATATCCAGCCCGCCACCAAATCATTGGCAAAAAGAAATCCTGCATACAAGCAAAACAGGAGCCAAACAATAAATGGCCACGTCCTTCTGATCCGCGCCGCATTACCCCAATATCCTGCTAGCATGCCAATAGTTACACCAAGACATCCTGCGATAAACATAGCAAACAGTGCCACTAGGAGGGATTTACGAAATCCGTACACCATGCATGCGGCCACATCTCTCCCTATGCGATCTGTACCTAACAGATGATAAACATTGCGACCGTACTTCAATGAGGAGGTGAGGGGTGGCTCATAGCGATTCAAACCCTCTGAGGGATCTGTCGAGAAAGGTATCAAAGGTAAGATCAATACTTCAGCAATGGAATAATTAAGGGTATCCTGAGTGGTTCCTTGGCCTGTCAGGCTTTCTAGAACAGGCCAATGATTTTGCCCATTTATTCTTGCATATAACGGTCGGTCATTGGCGATGAAATCTGCAAAAATGGCCAACAAAAACATGCCACACATAGCCAAGGCAATCCAAAATCCAGTGGCACGGACATGGAGCTTCCACTTATATGTTGGCCCCCTCATCATAGCGATACCCTTGGATCAACCCATTTGTAGAGCACATCACTGACCAATGTCCCAATCATAGTCAGCACACCTGAGATCAAGACCACACCAATGACGACTGACCAATCATTACCAAAAATGGCATCAAACATCAGCCGACCCATACCGGGAACATTGCAGATTACCTCCACAACCAATGAACCTCCGATTGCTGCTGGTATCAACGTACCTAGCATGGTGATCAAGGGACTGCTGGCATTGCGAAAGACATGCTTCCAAAAGATACGTCGCTCTCCAATACCAAAAGCTCTTGCGTGCCAAACATAGCTTTTCCCCTTCTCTGCTACCATACTGCTCCTCATTTGCCGACTTACAAAAGCCAATAAGTGAACGCTGAGTGCTATGACAGGAATGAATAATTGAGTTACATTTCCCCCGATCATACTCATAAATGAACCATTCGAAGACGTATGCCAGATCCCAGTGGCCGGAAAAATATTGGTCCAACTTCCATATTCACTGGTAGAAAAGAAGACCACCAAAACCGTAGCAAGCCAAAAGATTGGAATCGCATATAAAATGTACATCGCAAATTGAAAGACACGATCCCAACTACCACCCTTCCACCCAGCATATGTACCCAACAAAATACCCAATCCATAGGCTAGCATGAGAGAGATCAAATTGAGGAGCAGCGTCCATCTCAAAGCCAACAAGATCTTTGTCCAAGCACTGCGTCCATCGACTAAAGAAGGACCAAGGTCAAGGGTAACCACAGCACTCAACCAATGATGATATTGATTGTCACTTCCATGCCAGATTATCTGTGGTAAAAACTGCTGCCACTTAGTACCACCATTAGCATTCAAGGCTTTGCTAGTAGTCCGGATCTCCTTGGCAGCCTGTTGAAAACGTGGTGCCAGAGAAAGGTCGGACATAAGCACTTGAGCATGCTCCATCAACACTTTGGGATCGGCTGGCCATTGTGACAAGGTAATCAACGCCAATCTGGACTCAGATTGAAGCGTACTATCTGGCTCAATGTCTTGAAGCTCATTTA
Organism: Saprospiraceae bacterium; assembly: GCA_013001595.1. Classification (GTDB taxonomy): domain Bacteria; phylum Bacteroidota; class Bacteroidia; order Chitinophagales; family Saprospiraceae; genus JABDMH01. Next base: position 60,750 of record JABDMH010000066.1, read on the forward strand.
CCCGTTTAACCAGTGACTGGATCTTATCCCAGGATACATTTTCTTTTAGCAGCTCAAGTGCAAATTTCTGTTCGAAGGGTGGGAGCTCGTACAATTGCCGGTCGTAAGTTGCTGGCAGAATGGAGAAGTAAAAATTTGGTCTGTCTAAACCCAGTTGCGCAGATTTTTGTGCATACTGCCGACTCGACACTGAAAAGTCTGCGGAAGAAAAAAGCTCACTCTGCTCCTTCATGGCAGCAAGTACCGGATCTCCGGGAACCATTTTGCTCAATATGAATAGTGAGGAGACAAGTATCCATAGTCCTGGAAACACCAATGCCATTCTCCGCACTACATAGCGTAACATACTATCTCAACGTAGTCAAATTTTCGAAGTATCCAGGCCTCATCGTGCTGATTGTCATATTAAGATCTGACCTTGCTGCAATCTTCATTTTGGGTGCCAGTAAGAAAAGTGCCGGCTGCTGTTGATAAATGATCTCTTGAAGACGAAGAAATAGCCCATCACGGTCCTTTCTGTCCAAGGACTTTCGCAAATCAACGATCACCTGATCCAATTCTGCATGACGAATCCTTGTTAGGTTTGATCCTTCCGGATGTGCATTGTCTGAGTGCCAAAAATTATACGGATCAGAATCTCCCACCGATTGTATCAATACCATTGCAGCCATTTCATAGTCTCCTTTACGCACCATAGGCAGATACACAGTGGGACTCTGGGGCACGATCTCAATATTCATACCCAGCTTCCTCGCTTGCAGCTGCATCAAGACGGCAATATCTTGGGATAAGGCTGACTGAGAGGTAAAAATTCGCAAAGTCAATGGGGTCATTTTAGCGTCAATGTTCTTATCTAAAATCCCATCTTCATCATGATCTAGCCAACCAGCTGCAGCCAGCAAGGCGCCGGCTGAATCGAGATTAAGTGAAATCGGTAGCAGCGTTGAGTTATAGTAAGATATTGATGGGTTTATTGGTCCGACAATTGGCAATGCCTGACCATAAAACATTTTGTCGATGATTTGCTCAATATCTATTAGATGGGAAATGGCCCTGCGAACTCGCACGTCAGATAAAATGGGGTGGTCGTTGTTATAGACAATAGCATAGTACTGAAGAATGGCGGGGGCATAAGTCTGCAAGGTTTTGAGATCCGAGGCCTGATTCAATTCGTCAAATTGCTCGGGAGTCAGATTAGCCATGATGTCAAGTTTGCCATCCTTAAGGCTGGTAAAGGCCGTTTGCTCATCAGATATCACATAGTAAATAAGTCGATCTGGGACAGCCTCAAGAAGCGGATGTCTTACATCAAGGTTATCTGCCCAATAATCAATCTTTTTATCTAACATAATCTGTTGACCCGCTGTCCATTCTACCAGCCGATAGGGCCCACAGCCTTCCACCTTCTCTCGAGAGTACGATGCACTGTTAAATTGCTGTGCAAAATCACGGAGTTTCGTATCGATGTGGGGATCGACCTGAGAAGGATTCAACCCTTTTAATGTCCTAAACTCCATCTTCGTTAGTAAAGAATCCGGATCATAAATGTGTTCGGGATATACGTTGAACCCACAGACGATTTCTTCGCCCCGCATATAGGGTTGGTCAACAAATACAGTGATGTGCTTAGGGTTTTCAACGTCAACGCAAATGCTATCAATCACCTCTAAATATGATGCCCAGCGATTGTTAGTCAGATTGGGCACAAAAGCCAGCTTGTTTGTAAACAGGTAATCGTACCCAGTAACGGGAGAGCCATCATCCCATCGAGCCTCTTCCAAGATATGCATATCGTATCTAGTCTGCCCCTGCTGAGGTCCTGATTTTACGACTTCGATATCAGGTCTAGCTTCTAGTAACATGGGCTCGAGTTCCAATGTATTTGGATTATATTCCTCTAAAGGACAAAGAATGAGTCTTTCAATTTGTCTAGCAGTAAGCTGTTGAGAAAGTATGGGATTTAGGTAATCTGGCTCAGTTTTGAGATTGATCCGTAGGAGAAAAAAGTGCTCATCGGATTCCTGGTCCACCGAACACCCTGCAAATAAAAACACGAAAATCAGCGCTAAAGAACTAAAAGTTCTTTGGCATGTTGTAGCAACTGTTGATTTTAACACCAACCCGAGGAAGGCGCATAAAGGTAGCGGGTTCATTGTTAATAAATTTAGGAAGAAGATTTGACTAAGACGATCTTAATCTCCGGTGGCTCCGGATTAATTGGCCAAAGACTCACGGAAAGACTCCTTCACTTGGGTCATAGTGTACGTATTCTAAGTCGTCATCAATCTCATGATTTAGCTGGCACTGTATATCAGTGGGACTTGGAAAAGGGTTGGATTGACCCGAGTGCGTTAAAGGATCTGGACATTGTAATCAACCTAGCCGGTGCCGGTATAGCGGATCGGAGATGGACCAGCCGCCGCAAAGAAGTTTTACGTCATAGTAGGCTGGCGGGCAATGAATTATTGCTCAGAGAATTGTCTACACACAACATCAAACCCGAACTTTATTTGGGAGCCTCCGCCATAGGTATTTACGGTAATCGTGGATCAGAACTGTTAGATGAATCGTCGGATTCTGGTTCATCCGCAGACTTTCTGGTAGAGCTATGTGAGGCTTGGGAGCGCAGTCAGTCTGCCTTCGGTCGCATTTGTAAGCGAGTGGTGTCTGTCAGGATCGGACTTGTACTGAGCATGGACGGAGGAGCACTGCCTCCACTGTACAAATCAATCATCTTGGGCATCGGTGCGATTTTAGGAAGTGGACAACAATACATGTCTTGGATTCATATAAACGACCTCGTAGAGACCTTTATTCATGCCATTGAGCATAAAGAGGTGGAAGGTATTGTCAATGGTACGGCTCCTCAACCGGGTACACATAGCTCATTTATTCGTACACTGGTACAGATGAAGGGTGGACTGGGTTTAACTTTTAAGATACCGGCGGTGATATTAAGAGCTATAATGGGTGACATGTCGCAAATCCTATTGGATGGTGCGCGAGTGGTCTCCACCAAAATGCCTAGAACCGACTTTACTTACCAATATGGAGATTTGGAATCAGCCCTACAAAATTTGATCTCGAAATAGTAAATCGACGGCTACTTAAAGACCTCTATTTCCTTAGTTTTGATTACTAAGTCGGTGAACTGGCCCTTGAATCGAGTTGCCCTTACGATGTGGTTATCGATCCAATGATAGTTTCCACCTCGAGGTTTGTTCATTAAGAGGCCATGATACCGGAAATTGTGATTACGGAGCCATTCTTCGGTGATCTCACGATGTTCTTCGGTACGAGAAGTGAAAAAGGTAATGACATGCCCTTCATCATACCATTTGTCAATCATCTCCTGAGCATCAGGATAAGGAGGACAAGTAGCCATCCGTTCTGGCTCCTCATTGGGAATATCATCACAGATGGTGCCATCAATATCGATGAGGAAATTCTTCACTTCATCAGGCAAAATGGGACTTAGCAATTCACCGTTCTCATCGGTGATCTGTTTCAGATTGGCATTTTCCTTTTCCATAGGAGCGCAAAGATATGGATTTTCAAATAGGAGATACACCCAAATCGTACGAAATATAGCTCGGCGAGTGAGGTAGCTACTATTGAAAATTGATGTAATTGACTGGATTCACAGGTTTTCCATTTGACCAAAGTTCAAAATGCAGATGAGGTCCCGACGAAAGGGTGCCTGTATTTCCAATTATTGCAACGGCTTCTCCAGCCCTCACAAATGAACCTGTCTTCTTCAATAGCGCAGAATTGTGCTTGTAAAATGAGATCAGGTTATTGTCATGTTGGATCCCTACGGTATTACCCGTCTCTAACGTCCATCCAGCATAGATGATGTTTCCACTCATTACCGCTTTTATGGGTGTATTTGGAGGAGCATTGATATCACAGCCCAAATGGTTTTTCTGCGGATTAAATCCCATACTTATGCTGCCAGTAAGTGGCGGAATGAGGAAGATCTGCTCTAGCGCCTTAGGAGAGCTTAGCGCTTCTTGACCGTCGCGCACAATGGAGCTCAATTGCTCGTCAAGATTAACCATCTGCCGCAGCACTTCATCCTCACTAACCTTTGCCACCGATACCACCGAGTCTTCCAGCACTTTGTTCTCCAGCGAATCGGCCTCCATTATGACTTCTCCACTCAATACTTGGCGCAAATTATTAATATATAGTTGCTGAGCCGAGGCGGCTTTTTCTAAAGTAGTGATCTTCTCACGAAGAGCAAGCAGCTCGGCGGAATCTACATAGGCGTCTCCCTCACTCATCAGCGCTTTGATGGGTTTTAATGACAAGATGCCCAGCACTATGGCAATAATCATGAAAGAAATCAGGCTGAGTGCAGCCCAGATGTACCAATTCCTAAACTGGAAGGACCTAACCTCTTCAAAAGTACGCTCACTAAAGACGACGAGTCGATAGAGGTCTTCCTTTTTCTTCTTTTCTTCCATTTATTTGGACGATTGGAGATCAAAAGTCCTAAAAAAGGGGAAAACAAAATAATTTGACATGGCCGATAGTTATATGTGGTGATAAATCAAGGACTTTTTGTTTCCTATATGGATCGATTTTACATGCAGCACTTAAGACAATACTTTTTAGGCCTTATGGCCATGTTTCTCTTGGCAGGATGTGTTACGCAAAAGAAACGTGACGAATCCAGCAAGCTGGGTAAATTGTATCATGACATCACTTCAAAGTATAATCGAAATTTTAACGCCAATGTCCTCATCGATGAGACCATGGCTTCCTTGGATGCCACCTATCAAGAAGACTATTCCAAGACTCTTCCACTGTATCCGCATGTAGATAAAGAAAATCCTGCACAAGTAGCAGAACCAATGGACCAGGCCATTGAAAAAGCATCTGTGGCCATAGCAATACATAGACCTAGCCACTGGACGGACGATAATTACCTAATCATTGCGCGTGCTCAGTTTATTAAAGAAGACTTCGAATCCGCAGAAGCGACATTGCGTTACCTCACCAAACACTACGATCCTAAGAATCTAGCCAAAGCTTCGAGTCGGTCACGAAATATGAACGAGAAGCTAAATGAACGGGAAAAGGCCGAGGAAAAAAAGGTTCTTCAGCGAGAACGCACTTTTAAAATTAAAGAAAGAAAGAAGAGTGTTCGCCAGAATCGCAATCAAAAAAAGAAAGCCTCCAAAGCAAGAAAAGATCGAATTCGACAACGCAAAGCTGAAATAAAAGAAAGAGAAAAAGCAGCCAAAAGTCGCTCTAAATCACGTGAAACAAAGACCAGTGCACCAACAAGGCAAGAAGTGGCCAAGCCCAAAACGGAGGCGAAAAAGAATAAAAAAGGCAGAAAACCTTTTGACGAGAATCCAGAACTGCCAAAAATTAAAGGTGATCCAAACAATTACTTTCTAAAGCACAAACCCGCCTTTCAGGATGCTCAGCTTCTACTAGCAAAGACTTTGATTGAAAGAGATCGATTTGGCGAAGCAGATCAGATACTGAGGATCTTGGAAAATAATGCCAATACATTTGATGAAATCAAACAGGAACTACATGTGGTACAGGCACATGGTGCACTAAGCCGTGAGCAGGATGCTGCAGCGATAGCGCCCTTGAAAGCTGCCATAGAACAGGCCAAAGACAGACAGAAAAAAGCTCACTATGCATTTGTGTTGGCTCAGGTACTTGAGCAAACCAATCAATATCAAGAAGCTGCATTGGCTTACGATCAAGTGATTAAGCTAAAACCGGCGTACCAAAAGAATTTTAATGCCTCACTACGCAAACTCCAGATGCAATGGAACACCGATCAATTGGCCGATAAGGATTTTGAAAAAACTATAAAAAGACTGATTCGAGATGACAAGAATGAGGAGTATCGGGATCAGCTCTACTTTGCATTGGCAGTGAAGGACCTCAAACGTGGAAATCGTAAGGAGGCTATTGCCAACCTGGCTGAATCGGTGCGAAGCAGTGCCGGCAATAAAGTACAGAAGGCGGAATCATACTACACCATTGCAACGCTGTTCTTCCAGGATGAAAATTTTACCGATGCCAAGTACTACTTTGATAGCACCTTGACGGTGATGCCACAACATGACAGTCGCTATGAAGATGTCCAGACATACGCTAAGAACTTAGAACAAATCGCGGTCAATCTAGAGCAAATTGAGCTCCAAGACAGCTTGATTCGCATCAGCAATATGTCTGATAAGGAGCGAAAAGAGCTGGCTGCAAAAATCAAAAAGCGGCTAGCTGCTCAGGAAGAGGCAGCAGCACGAGCTGCCCAACCCAACACAGATTCAAGAACAACGGCAATCAGCCAAATCACTCGCCAGGGCGGTGTCGGAGCGAATGTGACTAATTTCTTCGCCTACGACGACAAACAAGTTAAGAAGGGTTTCAAAGAGTTCGAGAGAAAGTGGGGAAACATTCAGCTTGAAGATGATTGGAGAAGATCAAATAGGACATCCTTTGACTCAGATAATGAAGAGGCGGACGGCACAGACGGAGAAGGAACCGACTACAATGTCATTGCTCCAATCTCTAAGACGGAGATTGAAGAAATATTTAAAGGTGTACCAGGCTCACCTACAGAGCTCGCTGCGGCAAACGCCAAAATCGAAGAATCCTTATTTCTTTTGGGTGGACTGTTCCGCTCCGAACTTGAAAATGAGGCTAAGTCTGTTGAGACCCTCGAGCAATTGCTTCAAAGATTTCCTGAGACGGAGCATGCACTAGATGCCTACTATATGCTATACGTTTCTTATGTCGATCTCGGCAATCAGGATCGAGCCACTTTCTATGCCAACAAGATCAACGAACTGCATCCCGATTCTGAATATGCCAAGTACATCAATGATCCTGAATATCTGCGTAACGTCTTAACGAAAGAGGAAAAGATCGCCCAATACTATGAGAAAGCTCATCAATTGTATGATGGAGGAGCGTATCAAGAGGCTTTTAGACACCTTAGAGACGCGGGAAATCATTTGCAGTCGAAGCATGCACTGCAGTCAAAATTCTCCCTTTTGTCGGCCATGTGCATTGGTAGAATTAGGGGAAGAGAACCCTATGTCAATGCATTAAAGGACCTCATTGCAAAGTATCCGGATACGGAAGAGGAGAAGAGAGCCAAAGAGATCATCAGGCTCTTGGGAATACGATTTACCGATACCGGCGATGGCATCGAAGAAATCAATCCCGATTCTTACTTCTCATTAGATGCGAATGATAAACTGCACATCATCTTGGTTGCACTCAAGAATGCTTCCGATGGCAAAGCACAGAATGAAGCTCGCATCGCCATATCCAACTACAACAAGAAGTACCATCGATTGGACCAACTCAAAGTCGCCACCATCGTGCTTGATGACGGCAATGGGAAGAAAGTGCCCTTGTTTGTCATTAGAAGGTTTAATACAAGAGAAAAGGCGATCAAATACTACGATGGCGTACAGAAAAACATCTCCGAATTTATGGATGACCCCAACTCCTTTGAGATATTTGCCAGTAGTCAACCCAACTACCGAAAAATTGTGCAGTTGAAATCAATTGATCTCTACCGCACCTATTTTGTGCAAGAGTACCTTAGCAATTGAGCGATTATTTAGGCAGCTGCAATTGAATCAACACCGCGCCCTTTGCGACCGTATCTCCTATTGAGGCGTGAATGCTTTGCACCACACCCGAAGAAATGCTTTGTACCACATTCTCCATTTTCATGGCTTCAAGCGTGATCAGTGGCGAACCATCAGAGACTTCATCGCCCACCTGAACATGGCACGCTATTACTTGACCAGGCATGGGAGCGTGTACTTCTGTTTGATCTCTAGTAATCACCGTATCCAACCCTAAGGTCTTGACCGTCTGATCAAGTGGACGTTGCAGCTGAACCGTGAAATCATATCCATCAACTCGAATCAAGTACTGTCTATTTTGATGATCGATATTGAGCAGTCTAATGTGGTGATTCCCCTCATCTGTCAATAAAAGAGAGCCATTGGGGGAATTTATCAATCGTTCTAAATCACTGTGTGTAAAGGGTGCGGGCCTCTCTCCAAACGTAAGAGTTTGATTAACGACCACCTTCATCTTTTTTTCGTCTTTCATCGGGAGGTGATTCTATTGGCTTGAGTCAGTACAATGACCTCAAAGATGGTATAAGTAAGATAGATTAAGAAGAAAAGAAGGAGGTAGTTGCTCGTTGGTGGATCAAATATCCTGTCGTAGAGGAAGACAATCAGCAAGCAACTGAAGAGCTTAAAGAATACCAATACCATCGTAAGTTGGGTGAGGTGATTTTGATTCTTGCTTCTCGCTGCCAACACTCCTAGATAGTGGGCACCGATCGTTAATATAGTAAAGAAGATAATGCTTCCAAAGGAAATGGGGAAGCTACCAGCGAAGAATGCGGTACTGGCCATCAAGTAGGTGCCAATGGTCAAAATCAAAGTCAACAATGAGATCCAAAGGAAAAAGGTGGCAGTTTTCATGACTAGAAACCAGTATTAGATCAGGGGCTACTTGAAGTATGTCATGAAAATGAAGAAGATATTGGAATTGAGAACCATTACATCACTCCTTTCGGCTCAGGTCTGCTACCAATTTGACAAAATAGGCACCAAGGAATACAATCGCAAGCCCACCCGTGAAGTAGGGTTTTGTTGTTTGAAAATATTTGTCCAGCTGTTTACCAAGAAGTACACCAACCAAGAGATATGCTACGATCTGGAATGCCATCCCAGAATACTTCATGTAGCTTTTTACCTGCTTGCCTTCAAGAAACCGCTTCTTGTCTTCTTTGGGATCCAATATCTGAACATACTGTTATCAACATTGCGCCAATGCCGATATGGATAATCAACACCACCAAGGGCTGAAGAAATCACTCGATCTGGCCGTTCTCTATCTCTGACAATAAAGACTCATCTTCTGTTTCTATTTTATTGGTGGAAAAACCAGACGAATGGTCACCCATGCTGCACTTGACATCAAATACGGAACCTGCCTGAACGATAAGCTTGCTGGTTGTAACATCACCTTCGATAATCGCACCTTCCCGAACCTCAAGCACCTGTCGAATTTGTAGATTTCCATCAAAGCGTCCCTCAATGATGGCATTCTCGCATTCCACTTCTCCCTTGAACTCGCCAGTTGGTCCAATAATGACCCGAGCACTACATTTTAGACTGCCGTGAAAAACACCATCGATGCGAAAATCATTTTCTGAGGTTACTTTGCCCTCAAGTCTTGATCCCTGGACAAGGCTGTTGTGCAACAGTGAATTGCTCGAGCGAGTTGTGCCTGTGCTTTGAGTCTCTGTCTTCTTACCAAACATAATCTAGTCTTATTTTTTTAATTGGCTCCTTGGTGATAAACCACCTTTGCCGATGAAACAATTAAATGTTAGCTTGATGAGTGTGACACCAGGGTAAGTTAAGAAATTTTCTTGCTTGCATACTAATGGTTATATGCCTACGTTTCCGAAAATGCCTGTTACAGGATACATCTTCACTAGGTAGTTATTTTACTTGCGTAACATTTTCAAATAGTAGAAATGATGTCTCTGACCTCATCTAATGTAAAAATAATGACAATCTTATTGATCAGGCTAAAATCAGATACCGGACTGTAGTTTAGCTGCACTGCGTATCCTCATTAGAAATGGGGGCAGTATACACCTCTATTCTCGTTGCCACAGATCAAATATACCAACGAAAACTCGAAAGCTCCATTTCCATTGCTGGCTACACGCAGGTCTGAGACGTTCCAATCATAAGAAAAACCGATCCCAAAATTCTGATATTCGAAGCGCGTGGATAAAATCACTGCATCCGCACCCATCGAAGAAGATGAGCCTGATGTGTCTCCGGAACCGGGGAGATAATTGTTGACCATGCGCAGCCAGGCACCCACTTGAAACGTGTTGGAAGAAAACTGATCCTGAGCTAACGTAAAGCGTAATGAGGTGCCAAGGTTGAGCAAAAAAGATGGGCCCTGAGAAAAAGCTACCACTCCCGGCACCAATCCTAAACCGGTCGAACCTAAGGCGAATTCTCCACCTGCATGAAATGTATATCGTGTAAATAGAGAAACTACTGAATCTTGCTTGAAGCTGACATCTGGGCTATTGATGTGATGCATGGCTGCTCCAGCATAGAAATTATTGTTTTTATTGAGCACGGTAAACCAAAGTAGTCCTGCAGATACATCGGCAAAGACGAAGTTATCTCTGGCAAGGTTTTCTCCCGATGGAGCACTGGGATCAAATCCTCCGTTGCCGTCATGCTGAGATCCAAACTGAAGTTTCAAAAAGTCAATAGACCGTTGTGATATGCCAGCGTCCGCTCCGAAAACGAGATAATGTGACATATCTCTGTCACCTCCCATCCTTCGACTATAGGACCCTGACAATCGAGCTTGGAGTGTTTGAAAATCTGCATCACCAGCCACATCTCCCCACAGTGTGCCACCTACACCAAAATAGTCGTATTGACCTACAGCTATCTTGCGATCATAGGATGCAGAATAGGTGTTAAAAGCACTGGGACCAAGGACACTAGCCCATTGATTGCGGTAATTGGCGACAAACCGCTGATTGCAATTCATTACACCTGTTAGTGCCGGGTTGAGATTCAGCGGCGACATATAAAACTGGGAAAAATGGATGTCCTGACCATACAGGCACGACCCAGTTACTACTGACATTACAAGCGAAAGGATAACGATCTTCTTCATAAGCACCAGCTCTAACCACTAATAAATCTAACAAAAATAGGACCGAATCACATAGCTTGCCGGTCAGCACTCCCTTTTATACAGAAGTTGGATTTGTATATCCTTAGTAAAACGACGTTTTAAACACTTAATTATGCCTACACACCCCAGTACTCTGTCCACTGGAAGACTATCGATAATTTATGGCCCCATTTTGCGAAAGCCTTTGTTGCACCCCGATATCCCATCGGGGCCACAGGGCTACGCTATGATTCCGTATTTACGCCTCGTCTTTCACAAAATGACCTCAAAATTATTCAACATATTCCACTATACAGAGTACTAGTTTTTTACCTTCTTCCAACGGGCACCATACTGATCAACCAGGATATTATCATAAGCATCTGCTTTCTCAAACAAGTACTCCAGCATTCGCTTTCCGGTCTCCAGACTCAAGTACCTATCATAGATGATAAGGGAAAGGATGATATCGTTGCCTTTCACACTAAAAGAAAGTGCTTCAAGATTGTAATTCTCCTGGAGCATAAAGGAATAGATTTTGTCAATGTGTTCTTTAGGCAATTTAGCTAAGTATGCGTCTCCAATGATCAGCCCGCTATTCATATGGTAGGAAACCTGGATGGCAGCACTCCCCTTCTCTATCTGCCACTGATTGGGACCCACTCTGGAGAGGTCAATATTGTATCCCAAGGCAACCAAAATATCTTCTACTGTCTTGCTGACACCTAAGGGTTCATAGATCTCTACTTCATCAGGTAATTGGACCTTAGTACCACAATGACCACAATAATCTCCTTGTGCACTTTCAGCCGTGACCAAATTCCGGCAGGCATGACATCTAGTTGATGCTACACTACCGGCATCCTTAAACATCTGTATGGAGGCAAGGACCTGATCACTGGGTAAGGAAAATCCAATGTTATTTCCTTGTCTGATGATAAATGTGTTTATACCTGCCACTTCACCATTCATGGTCACTAGGGGTCCACCACTGTTACCTGGATTCAATGCTGCATCATGTTGAACGTAGGTCAAGTCATTCATTTCGTGAGAAGTATTGGAAATAATTCCATTCGTAGCTGAGAATTTCAAGCCAAAAGGGTGCCCGATCGCAATGATTTGATCCCCTTCCCTTAGAGGGCCCTTGAGCAAGGACACCTGGGGCATATCGGCCGATGGTGGGGATAAGAAGGCAAGATCAAAAGTAGCATCAATATATAGGACGTCCGCCAGCTGTTTTTGCATATCTGTACCAGTGATGACCACCTTCCGATTGCCTCGAACTACATGTTCATTAGTCACAATGATGTCATGCCTTTTAAGGAAGAAACCAGTTCCCGTATTCTGGGGTGTGGCTATCTGGATCAGCACCTGCTTATATAAATCTAAGATATCTGCGATGTTATCAGGCATGCCTAAGCTTACGGTGTTTTCGACAGGTTTAGATTGGATATCATAATCAAGTATGATTTGGCAAACAAGACCATGTGGTCAAAAATAAGGAGTTTAGTATTTGGTACCAGGAATGGATGAGCATCCAAGTGTGCATCTTTAATTGCAGCTATTGCCTTCATTATCGAACGTTGATCTAATTTCCCATCAGCGGATAGGTACGGATATTTGAAGCCCAGGTCGCGAAAATATTCGTGCTCCACAATCTGATAGTACAGTAACAAAAGTGATTTGTCAAGATCGGGTAGGCCGAATGAAAAAAGCGCATGACCAACAATATAGCCAGGTATAGCGAGTGCCACACTAAAATGTCTTTTTTCAAAGTACCAATCCATGTTATGAATTTCACCCTGAATGATGTCCCGCAGTTTGGGATGATTGGCTGTGCTGACGACACTAAAGGTTGATGTTGTGCGATACATTTCAGACTCAATCTTATCGGATGGCCGGGAAAGGAGAAGTTTGAGCTCTTTAATTAGTCGATGGTTTTTCTGCACATTATTCAATCCACTATTCTCGAAATAAAATCGATGCATTCTTTCGATGGTCTCCATGGTCTGTCCCTCCGGACGAACTAGGAAATCAAGTTTGTAGATGGCATTCAAGAGCAAGTAAGTAATGCCTCCCGGATACTGGATTGGATTTAGTTTACCATGATCTATTTCATGCAAGGTGCCCTGCAGCGTTTCTTGAATGTATGCAAGTTTAACAGCCCGAAGATTGGCTGGTAGGGGTATAATGTGGCCTACATTAATTGGAGACAGGCCTGAAAACTCTTCAACTAATAGATCATCATGCTTGTCTGCCGCTAGTGCAATTTCTTTAAGCCCATAAAAAACTTTGTATGGTGAAGCATCCGCGAGATTAGAATCAAACATGATCGCAATATCACCCTCATCGTCCAAACAATATCGACCATATTTAAGCTGATAATTACTCTCCAAGAGACGCCGCATAAATCCAATCTCTGGAGAGCCAGCTACCCTTGCTATTTTAGCTATGGCTCTAATCTGCACTTGATCTGCGTAGCCAGTGATTTTCTTTGAACCCTGCAATAGTTGGAAAGACACGGTCTCATCTTTGCAATCATACTGCACGTTCTTCTCTGGCTCATTTGTCAGGTATTCAAGAATATGGCAGACAGAAGTACAGTAGGACTGTGCTTCAAACTTTTCTACAGCCTTGTCCCACTCATCATACCTAGTATCTGTCTTCGTCTTACCGGAGAACCGGCCAAAATGAATATCTGGCTGCTCTGCACTTGGATTTGGATCGAAGATTCTTGACAGGATGCCCATGCAAGGCAAGGTATGAAGATTTTAAATTTAATACCTTTCTTGACTCACTCACGACTGCACCATGAATTCATTTAGCACTAAGGTGGAACTAGGTCCGGCTCCTTTACGGATCGGAATGCGGGACGGCATCATTGCCATTGGATCTTGTTTTGCCCAGCAAATGGGCCAAAGGCTGCAGCGTGCGAAACTCAACGTACTTACGAATCCCTTTGGCATTGTGTTCAATCCCACTTCTATCGCAACGGTGTTAGCCTATGCGCTGGAACATCGGCCTCTGAAGGATCTTACCATCGTAGAGCATGATGGCTTATTCCACAGCATGCAGCATCATGGACGGTTTTCCCAACCTTCAGAGGAGCAGCTCATGGATGGTATCCAACGAGAGCTTTCGGAGATCAAGAACTACCTACGGGATGCGCGCCTAGTCATTCTCACATTCGGTACAGCTTATGCATATCGGCATAAAGCCTCAGATCAGATCGTAGCCAATTGCCACAAAATACCTTCGCCGGCATTCCAGAAGCAGCTGCTCACCGTAACGGAAATTGTTGAAGAATTCAACAGGGTGATTGGTGATTTGCTCAAGCTGCGGCCTGATGTTAGCATTCTTTGCACGGTCAGTCCGGTGCGTCACTGGAAAGATGGAGCCCATCATAACCAGTTGAGCAAATCGACATTGCTACTTGCCGTGAATGAGCTGGTCAATGAGTTTAGTGCCTGTAGCTACTTCCCATCTTATGAAATACTCCTTGATGAATTGCGCGATTATCGTTTTTATGCGGAAGATATGCTCCATCCCAGCGATACTGCCGTAGATTATATTCAACAAAAATTTGAAAGCCTGCTTTTAGATGGCGAGGCAATAGAAGCTGTCAAGAAAATTAGGCGCATCCAAAGAAGTTTAGACCACAGACCACAGCATGCTGGATCATCTGCTCATCGTGCATTTGTCCAGCAAACTCAAGCGCATCTCCATCAATTACAGGTGGAATTTCCTTGGATGGATTTCAGTAAGGAAAAAGGTCGACTGCATCAGCTCACGGTATCAGACTAGCAGGTTGGCAAGTTGGCACGTCAGCTTATTGGCTTTTTAGCTTGTTAGCTAAATCATATGATCCTGCCAACACGTTTCAAAAGAACCGAAAGGGCCAATTGGCAAATAGCTAGTTAGCTAGTTAGCCAGTTAGCCAGTTAGCCAGTTAGCCAGTTAGCCAAATTAAATGATCTTAATCGAAGTGCTTTCTTCCCAGATTTCTCCCTGGTTGTCAGTAGTAATCAGATTAAGTCCTGGTGCCTTGCCCACTTCGATACTGCCAAAACGGTCATCAACACCCAAAGCTTCAGCACCATTGGTGGTCGCCCATGCGATCAACGTATCTGAGGGAATAAATGAACCGTATTTTTTAATGACTTTCATTTCTTCAAAGATGGAAAGCTGCCAATTGCTAGACAGGCTATCGGTTCCGATGCAAACTTTGGCTCCTGCATCAATAAAATGCTGATATTCCGGCAACGAGTTTTCGATGTACAGATTAGCGTTGGGACAGGTAACCCAAAAGATCTTATTACTCCAGGCATGGGCGAGCGCTATATCTTCAGCATCAGATTGGGTGTTATGAACCAGCAAGGTGTGATGGTGCGCATTCATTTGTGACAAAGCGTAGCTCAAAGAGGAATGACCGGCCGGAAATGTATCCCCATATGGGAAACCAATTTTTGCAAAAAAATCAGCGAGTTGACCTCCTCCACTCTGAAACAGTTCCGTTTCATCTGCGGTCTCTTGATTGTGGATACTGACACTGGTCTTGGAAGCATTGAGTTCGCCTATTGCCTTGAACAAGGGTTCGCTTACGGAATAGGGCGCATGGGGAACTGCACTGCATGTATGTCCTGCACTCGGAGCGACTGTCTCAAATACCGCAAGATATTCTTCAAATATTTTGGCAGCCAGCTGCGGCTGCATGAAATCAAACATCTCTACAAAAGTGTGGTAATAAATGGGGCTTTCATCTTTGCATTTGAAGGTATCTGTCTTATTGCTGATGTCGCCAACAGCTACGATACCTTGTGCATACATCTCGCGATCAGCTGCTTCAATGCAAGACTTTATATGTCCCTCCTTTTCCCCCCTGAGCGAAACCACTCCTTCTATAAACTTCACTAAGCCAGTACCCGAGGGAAGGATACCTTTCAGATGGGATAACTCCAAGTGACAATGAGCATTTACATACCCTGGCACCAACGTACCACTTAAGATTTTTACCGAGGCAGGATCATGATCATCAAGCTCATCAATGGCCCTGATGCTGCCATTTTCATCAAAAACAATAACCTTTTCAGATCCAAGATTATAGATCCAGTCTGCAGTGATTTTACTCGTTGACATATTTAAGCTGAGCTTAGAATAAAAATCGCTTACAAAAGAACCAAAAAATCCTACGTTAAAACTACTTATTGTCCGATGGGCTGGCACGGAGTCATCAGTAAGTAGTCTGATGAAAAATTGGTCGCCTCATTCTGGTGAAGTAGATCTTTCTATTCAGAGTGAGAAAGCATGTTATTTGATCATGCGTAGAAAACTGCCCATAAACCAATCGGGATTGGTTTGTAGCAAGCGATCTAGGGTAGCATCGGCTTTGGAGGAAAAGTATTTGATATCTCGCACCATATTACAGAAGGCTCTAGATTCCTTGCAATTCTCCTCAACGTGGCTGTAGTTGTCCATCATTCTTAAGAGAGGTTCAAGCTCCTGTTTCTTTCGATTTAATAGGATCTGGCGAAAGATCTTAAACATTTCTTTTTCCGCTACATAGTACTCCTTTCGACAATCGTCACGACAACCTTTATATATAAGCCCCCATTCAACTAGGGATTTCAGATTCATACAGACATTACCCCGAGAGATGTCTAACGCTTCCATGATCTGATCAGCGCACATGGGCTCTGAGCTAATCATAAGAAGGGCATGGATCTGTGCTTTGGTTTTATTAATGCCCCAGTTCGTCCCTAGTTCTCCCCATTGCCGAATGAAATCTTCCTTTGCCTCGCTCAGTTTCATCTATTCGTTATTTCAAAAAGGGTGTTTTTACAATTGTCGCTTGCAGGGATTTTCTGCCCGTAGATATCAATATTTCCTGTCCTGTCTTATTGTAACCACGCTTCACATAACCCATCCCAATGGGTTTTTCCAGCGTTGGTGAAAAAGTGCCCGAAGTGACTGTCCCAATATCTATATCCTCCCCATTCATAATCCTATACCCCTTTCTCGGAACCCTCCGATCTTTAACCACAAAACCAACAAGGTTTTTAACAACGCCCTCCTCCTTTTGTTTTAGAAAGATCTCCCTTCCATGAAATACCGGCTTTTTCAATTTCGTGATCCATCCCAAACCAGCCTCCAAAGGCGATGTCTCATTATCGATATCGTTTCCATACAGACAATACCCCATCTCAAGTCGCAATGTGTCTCGTGCACCTAGTCCACATGGTGTGATATCAGCACGCTGTCCGTCTAATAATGCATCCCATATCTTAACTATCGATTCACTAGTCGCATAGAGCTCAAAACCTCCAGCACCTGTATATCCGGTGGCAGATAGCAACACATTATCGCAACCCTCTACTGATGTTTTTCTAAAAGTGTAATATGAAATGTCCTTAAGATCCATCTCAATATATGGCTGTAGTACTTCAGCCGCCTTCGGACCTTGTACGGCAAGGAGACCAGTTTTGTCAGAAATATTAATGATCCTAGTGTCAAAGCGATTGTGTGTTTCCAACCATTGCAGATCTTTCTCAATGTTGGATGCATTCACCACCAGCATAAAGGATTGCTCGCCCTCGGCACATTGATCCTCATCCAGTCGATAGATAAGCAGATCATCTACTATCCCACCATGGTGATTAGGCAAACAAGAATACTGTGCCTCCCCGATGTCTAGAGTCGCGGCATCATTACTGGAAATGAGTTGAACCAGCTCCAATGCCTCTCGACCTTTAATGATGAATTCTCCCATGTGTGAAACATCAAAAATGCCGCAGGCGTTTCTTACTGCCTGATGTTCCTCGCTGACGGTAGAATATACTAGAGGCATTTGAAACCCAGCAAATGGAGTCATCTTGGCTCCTAAGGCTTTATGACGTGACGTCAGCGCTGTAACATGCATACATTTTCTACTTTAATCTGTAAACACCGTTCTCCATCAGCTCATATGTTTCTCCCAAATAACAGAAACCTGTCTGTGCAAGTCACCGGATGACGATGCTGGTGATCGTATCACCTGCCTCTATTTGATTGACCACATTCATTCCATATTTCACTTCACCAAATAGGGAGTATCGACCGTCTAAATGTGGGGTTGCACTTTGAGTGATAAACCACTGGGCACTCTCTGTATGGTTCCCTGCCGATGCCATCCCCAACTTTCCCGGTCCATCATAATATGCCTGGTTCAATTCGGAGCGAATGTTATAATCCATGCTGCCATAACCATCCCCGCGATTACAACCTCCCTGAATAACAAATCCCGGCACAACTCTATGAAAGGTCTTACCGGAATAATAGTTTAATTTGGCTAAATCCACAAAATTAGCCACAGTTGCAGGTGCAACTTTCGGGAAAAGCTCTACCTCAATCGTCCCACGACTAGTCTGAATAGTAGCCAATACTGTATCGCCTAAAGGTGCCAATACTGACCAGTCAATACTATGTGTATGAAGCATATCCTGTGGTATGTCCAGTTTGCTACCCTGATGTATAGCCAATGCTTTTTGGACCGAAATGTGCGCTTCACTATCCCGGGGAAGCTGCAATTTCTTCTTTACTTCCTCTAGCTCCACACTAGGTTGGACTCCATAGCTGGCCCAAGGGATCTGATTATCTGACAATAGATTTGCAGCAATGGTCACCTGGGCAACATCACCATTGTTGAGTCCAAGAATGATCCGATCCACGACCGTTTTTCTAGCAGCTTTACCCAGCTTTCTGAAGTTTCGCGACCTAACCAGGTCGGCCAAAGATTGGAAGATGGCAGTACGCACCAGGGGTTCTTCAGCTTCGTCAAGGTATTTAATGACGCTATTATAATTCCTTGGGTGTGCAGCATAGGCCTCAATGGCTGCAGCTTTTTCCTCAGGAGATTTAGATTGGCGAATGCGCTGTCGAATTAGGTCTTGATTGATGTTCAGAAACATGGCGTTGCCAGCTGGAATGAACTTACTTACTGCATGAAGTAATTGCGTTTTGATCTGCCAAGGATAATTACCCAGTGATAGCGTCATGTAACTCTTCCAATACCGTGAGTCACTTTCCTTTATAATGGTCTCAGCGGCTGTCGAAGCAATATGGATGTTTTTCTGCCGCAGCATCTGTTGAATAAGTCCACGACTGGCAGCGAA
Source organism: Saprospiraceae bacterium (assembly GCA_013001595.1). Lineage (GTDB taxonomy): Bacteria > Bacteroidota > Bacteroidia > Chitinophagales > Saprospiraceae > JABDMH01. The sequence continues at coordinate 79,637 of JABDMH010000066.1, forward strand.
ATCATAAGCCCCAAGGGCTTTGATGATGTTACACTTTAGGATGAAGTTTTCGTCTTCTCTGAGAGACTGCTTCAAAAGGTCAATGGCACCCCGCTCCCCTGTTTTTGTCAGGGCATATGGTAAAAACCGCTTGATCTCCAATTCCATAAGATTGCTGTAGGTGAGCTGTAAAAGCTTACTATGGTCTGCCAGATTCACTTGTGCTCTTGAGAGATAATTGGCAGCCAGCAATCGCACATCTATTGGCATGTCTGGATTGGCCAGTAAAGTGACCATTTTTGCCGTACCCTGCTGCGTAATTATATTCCTCTGCATGAATCGATAAATGGCTCTGGCCTGGCCCAACAACAGGTGGTGGTCCGTTGGTTTATATGTGCTGACTTGACTCAATAGGTCCAAATTAGTCATGCTTCCACATTTACCGATGGCTTCTAAAATGGTACCATTGAGTGCAGTGTTTACATCATCAGTGGAATCAACTACATTGTCAAAAGACCTGAGCAATGCTTGTTCCGCTCGTGTGTCGCCAATTTGCCCAAGCGCAAATGCAGTGGCCTGTCTCACTTCATGTGAAGGATCGTCAAGCAATGTAATAAGTGCTTCCAAATGGTCACTAGACTTGATGGATGCAAATGCACGAGCAGCCAGAAATCGATAGGTGGGATCGTCGTGCTTTAGATAGTTCGACACCTCCATTCCAGATAAATGATCCTGGAAGTCAATAATCTTGCGCGCAATAGAATCAGATAAATCCAGCGAGACTTCCGTAGATAGAGCCGCACCTTCTTGCACCGATTCTGAGGGATTACAAGCAAATACAACTCCTGCGATTATCAGTGTGATCAGAAGTCGCCCCATGAAATACACATTCCTATTTTTGAAACGAATCTTGCCAACTCCTTGCTGAGTCACGCTTTGGCTTTGCGTGCCGCAATAAAACTCTTTATATAGATAACAAGTGCAATCAGGCTTACTACCAACATAGCTCCTACTCGAACAATGCCCAATGTGTCATTTCTAGACAATACACCACTCAGCGGTTTAAATAATGAGATAAACACGAGTAAGGTCAGCACGACAATGATATGTGCTACCACTTTGTTCTCTTTTCTAAACGGACCTGAAAGTGCTAAGAACACGATGCCAAAAAATGCCGGAATTAATGCTGTAACAGAAGGGGTTTCGGACCCAAAATATCCCCAAGCACTCATTACTATTAGAACAATCGCTGTCAATATATTGGCACTACTTGGTTTCATATCTTATCATATTTGACTGCCAAAGATAGCAATAACCCACTACAAATATCGATCGTTAAAATACCACGGTAACTCAAAAGAAGGTCTCCGTCTCTTCCACTTCGTCGAAGGATTCGGGCTCATTGAGTGGGTGCATATCGTTATACTTTTCACAGTCTATTTCGATATCTAATGGACCTTCGGGTTTAAAGAATTTGGCATCCTTGTCGTAGTCGGCATTGGGATCAGCCTCAAGGCGCTTGATTAGGTCGATGAATATCGGGCGAGCCATTACAGATCCTTGTCCATTGGCAATGTCCCTAAATCTGATCCACCGGTCTTCTCCCCCCACCCAAGTCCCTACTACAAGAGAGGGTGTAATACCCATAAACCATCCATCTGAATGATTCTGAGTGGTACCTGTCTTACCTCCCACCTCGGATGTGAGTGCATAAGCACCCCCCCTTCCGCCCAGTGCTTGGCGCAACATATCAACCATGACATAGTTTGCATCTTCTTGGAGGGCCCTTTCTTCGGTCTGAATAGCACGATAGATGAGCTTACCATTTTTATCTTCAATTTGCGTAATGAATGTGGGCTTTATATACAATCCATTATTGGCAAAAGCAGCATAAGCTCCAGTCATCTCAAACAGGGAAATATCTGCAGAGCCCAAGCACAGTGATGGAACAGGCGGAAGTTTAGACTTGGAGATTCCCATGTTGGCAGCAAGATTACGGACTTGGTCCACGTCGCCAATCTGCTTCATTAGATAAACCGAGATGGTGTTCTTAGATTCTCTCAGCCCTTGATACAGACTTATCGGTACCGCTTCATAGGTATCATCAGAATTCTTAGGTGACCAATCTTGAGGAATGTTAAAATTTCCTTCCCCCTTGCTGATCGTGTATTGGATGTCGTACACTTTGGAACACGGAGAAATTCCTTGAAAAGCAATGGCCGTTGAATAGACAAATGGCTTGAAAGTAGATCCTACTTGTCTACTGGTATGAATATGGTCTTGCTGAAAGCGCTTTAAATTAATACCCCCAACCCAAGCTTTAATATGTCCGGTACCAGGCTCAATGGCTAGGATACCTGTTTGCAAATGCTTACGGTGATATTTGATTGAATCTAAGGGCGACATTTCTACCTCTTTCTCAAAGGCATCATTGTCGTAGGTAAACACACTCATCTTGACCTTTGTGTCAAAGTTCTGCTTCACTTTTTCCTGAAAAGCATCCCATTCTCTTTTAATGGTCGTCCAATGTTCACTGGCCAAGATGCGTTCATACAGTTTCTTCTGCTTCTTAGTCACAAAAGTCTTTGCCAATAAAGCGGCTAAATGAGTTCGATCTTCACTTTGGTCCAGCATCCGAATGATATCGATGTCCCGGAGGGTTACGTCCAGTTCTTTTTCGATCGGTGATATGATAGGCACAAAAAGTCGGGTCCGTAGGTTTACATATCGAGTGGAACCGCGAATTTGTGCCCTAAGATTGGCTTGCTTAATGTCTACATTTGATTCATCTTCATCATAATTCCAAGGATCTTCTCTAATCAAGTCCCAATGTCGAAAGAATCTTTGCTGTAAGTCCTTCATATGTTTAAGCATGGCGCCCTCAGCATGTTGTTGCATGTTTTCATCGATCGTAGTGTATATACGTAATCCATCTCGATCAATTCGATAAGGTGTTCCGTCGGGTTTCAAGTTTTCTGGCAGAGCGAGCAGTCTCTTCAACTCCTTTCGCATCTCCATTCTGAAGTACGGAGCGATGCCTTTGTTGTGTGAGGACCGCTCAAATTTGCTCATATCGATCGGCAATATCTTTAGTGAATCGTATTCTGTCGATGAAATATGCGCATTCTTTTCCATTTGCTTAAGTACGGTGCGCCTGCGTTCAGCCACCAGTTCCGGCCTTCGCATCGGATTAAACAGCGATGAATTTTGTAGCATTCCTATCAGCATGGCTGCTTCTTCAATTTGCAGATCTTCCTGATCCTTCCCAAAATAGGTCTCAGCTGCAGCTTGGATTCCATAGGAGTCATAAAGGAAGTAATAGTGGTTCAAATACATAGCCACTATTTCATCTTTTGTGTATCGGCGTTCCATGCGCACGGCAGTGATCCACTCTTTAAATTTGGTCGTTGCCAGCGTCCACATTCTAGAAAGTTTGCTTCCAGATAAGTCTGGTCTATCATATAGAAGTTTAGCCAACTGTTGAGTAATGGTGGACCCTCCTCCAGCAGACTGCTGCAAGATCAAAGACTTTACAACAACGCGACCCAGTGCGTAGAAATCTATACCTGAATGCCTATGAAAACGCTGATCCTCGGTGGAAAAAAGGGCGTTTAGCAAATGAGGCGAGATCTGATCATAATCTATCGGCACACGGTTTTCAATATAATAGCGCCCAAGAATCGACATATCGCTCGTATATACCTCGGATGCCACATTTTCCCTTGGGTTTTCGAGTTGTTCGAAGGTGGGTAGGTCCTGAAAGGAAAGGAGGAAAAAGAAGACTATGACCGCCAGTACACCCGCGACCACAGCTCTCCAAAGCCACTTCACAAGCCCTTGCTTGAAAGAATCAGATAGTTTAAATGCCATGAAACCCACTTATATTACAAGAAAACAAGATGTCTAAAGTACCATATTTTCAACAATATAGATCGACTTTGGTCTCTATAGGGAAGGACTTTGATAGCTGGTATAATATACCAGGCTTTCCATGATCTGTTCTTGATCAGCACTTTGATTGATCACACTTTTACCAATGCTTTCAAGAAAAGTAAAGTTTATTTCTTTGCCCGTATTCTTCTTGTCGTAGCTCATTTTCTGAAGAAAGGATTTAAACAACGACTTCTCAATTTCCTGCTGACCATATATGCTTATCAAATAGGAGGTGATTTCTTCTAGCTGCGCTTCCGTCAAATCACCATATTTCCAAGATAGATATGCTTCTGCCACCATACCAACGGCGATCGCTTCTCCATGCAATAGAGACTTATCCTCCTGCATCATAACGCTTTCAATGGCATGTCCTATTGTATGCCCGAAGTTGAGCACTTTCCTTCTTCCATCCTCTAGGGGATCTTTATCTACGATATTCTTTTTAACCCCAAGAGAGTCAAGGATGATGTCATTCCACTCAGCATCATTTACATTATCAATGGCAGTGCAGGTCTTCCAAAGCTTTTTGTCTTCAATAAGACCATGCTTGATTGTCTCTGCATAGCCACTGCGTATTTCACGCGATGGCAAGGTCTGCAAAAAGGTGGGATCAATGAGAACGCCAATAGGGTTTCTGAAGACACCAATAGAATTTTTTAAATCGTAATAGTCGATGCCCAGTTTTCCACCAATAGAGGCATCCACTTGCGAGAGTAATGTCGTTGGAATTTGCATGAAAGGTATGCCTCGCATATAAGTGCTTGCGCAAAAACCTCCCATATCGCCAATCACCCCACCTCCCAGATTGATCAATAGGGACTTTCGGTCCGCCCGTAGATTAAAGAGACGACGCCAGATTTTCTCACAAGTACCAAGAGCTTTATACTTTTCTCCAGAAGGGATGGTAATGACCTCGCTGATTTCCGTGTTTGTTTTTTCTTGAAATCTAGGAAGGCAGCACTTTTCTGTATTTTCATCCACCAGAACAAATACTTTGGATGGCCTTACACTTTCACATAGCACATCTACCTGCGACAGGCAGTCGCCAACATGGATCTGGTAGTCATGAACTGAAATTTTTTTTAGTGACATGATTTGTTCGGGGTCAATTTTTTAGCGCAATAATGCAGGCTGAAAAACGGAGCTTTTTTAGCAATATTTAGCGACCAGTTTCACCTATAACATGTATTTTCGCAACGATAAAGGTAGGAAACCCATGATCAAAATATCAGTAAATGCTAAAATCAGAATCTATTGAGTGAGATTGTACTCTCCACTGATGGTGTTGATCCGGCAGAATTGTATGGGCGAAACCACGTCCATCTAGCCCTTTTAAAAGATGCTTTTCCCGAAGTTCATTTTACGGCCAGAGGAAATCAGCTAAGGCTCTCCGGAGCAAAAAAGCATACACAACGAGCCAAGAGCAAGTTTGAGATGATTATGAGGCTGCTTAAAGAGCAGAAAGAGATTAGTGTGCAAACTGTTACCGATCTTCTCAATCAGAATGAGATCTCCAATCAGAAGTTCTTCGATAAACAAGCCGTCATTGTCCATGGTCGCAATGGCAAGGCCATCAGGGCCAGGACGCCCAATCAGAGACTGATGGTGGAGTCCATAGAAACTAATGATGTGGTCTTTGCTGTAGGGCCTGCTGGTACCGGAAAAACATATACGGCAGTAGCATTGGCGGTACGTGCGCTCAAAAACCGATGGGTGAAGAAGATCATACTTACGAGGCCCGCGGTGGAGGCTGGGGAAAGTTTGGGTTTTCTGCCCGGAGACTTGAAGGAAAAAGTCGATCCATATTTAAGACCTCTTTATGATGCTCTTGACGACATGATCCCGGCTGAAAAGCTCAACCAATTTATGGCCAATCGCACGATTGAAGTTGCCCCCCTGGCATTTATGAGGGGAAGGACACTCGACCATGCCTTTATCATCCTGGATGAGGCGCAGAATACAACCATGACCCAATTGAAAATGTTCCTTACCCGCCTTGGGCCTTCAGCGAAATCCATCATAAACGGCGACCTGTCGCAAGTCGATTTGCCGCGCAATCAACGTTCTGGACTCAGCCACTCCATCCGTATCCTAGGACATCTGAAAGGAATTGGCACCATCGTCCTTGATCGAGATGATGTAGTCAGACACCGTCTGGTTAAAGAAATCATCACAGCCTACGATGATGCCAGATATCGCAGCGAAGAAGAATAGCTAGACCTTTTTACCGAAACCCATATGACTTTCTTAATATCCAAGGAGAATAAGCAATTGACTGGTGACATCCTGCTAGATGGCTCCAAAAGTATTAGCAACCGGGCATTGTTGATTCGGGCGTTGACAAGCGAACATTTCGATATTAGCCACCTGTCGACTTCAGAAGATAGTCAGACTATGGTGCGTCTTCTAAATAGTGCAGATCAAGAACTTGATGCTGGACCTGCCGGCACCACATTCAGATTTCTCACCGCCTACCTGGCTATCAAAGAAGGTGAACAAATCCTCACTGGCTCTGCACGCATGAAGCAGCGACCGATCGGTCCATTGGTGGATGCCTTAAATATACTGGGGGCCAATATCCAATATTTGGAAAAAAAGGGATACCCACCACTACGCATTGGTGATCCACAAAACCTTGGAAAATCAAGTACCCTACAGATACCCGCAGACATCAGTAGCCAATTTATTTCGGCCCTATTGATGATCGCACCTGTTCTGCCAAATGGTCTGGAAATAAAACTGGTGGGAGATCTCGTCTCCGCATCTTATCTCCAGATGACACTGACGATGATGCACCATTTTGGCATAACATACTCGTACCAAGATCAAGTCATCCGAGTACCTACACAGTCCTATCAAGCCAAGCCCTACACAGTAGAAGCTGATTGGTCGGCAGCTTCCTATCACTATGCGGCAGCTTCGCTCGCTGTGGATGCTGACCTACGTCTACATGGTCTACAACCACAAAGTATGCAAGGAGACTCGATCACCTCAGCGCTATTCAAAAAGCTGGGCTTAATCACAACCTGGCACAATGAAGGATTGCAGATCACTCGCCATGGAAAGCCAGATGGTATGTTGGAACACGATTACTTACTTTGCCCAGATATTGCTCAAACCATCGCGGTGGCAGCAGCGGGCCTTGGGATTTCCAGTCTCTTTAGTGGCCTGGAAACTTTGAGCATTAAAGAAACGGACCGCATCGCCGCACTGCAAACCGAATTAATGAAGGTTGGAACGTCATTCCACAAGATGCCCGCTCGATTTAGTAAAGAAACTCAGAAAACCTACTACATGCTCGAAGGAAAGGCCTCATGGGATCAACCTCCCCGGTTTGCTACATATCACGACCATCGTATGGCCATGGCGTTTGCACCACTCAGCATCCTAGCACCAGTCGTCATCGAAGATCCTGGTGTGGTCGGGAAATCTTACCCTGGATTTTGGGATGATTTAACCACCCTGGGATGGTCTATAGAATTGATCGATGATTAACGCAACCGATCTGCAGACCGAACAAGTTTTTCATCTTTCTTAATGAACCTAAGGGCCAAGACCAGAAAGATAATGGCCAGTACTGGCGATAAGTAGCCAAACTCCACAGTCACTTCAGTACCAACGGGCACACTGCTGAAAGCCTGCATAAAAAGTATAATCGTCAGGGCAATGACTAGGACAATGAGCACGATGGATATTCTCGTGAGCTTCATCTGCAACTTCCTATTCTTAAAAAGAAAAATAATTAGTGCGGGCAAGAGCATTGCTACCGAAGCCAAAACGAGCAGAATGGAATGATCGCTAACGTCGAATATGCCATCGGCAAGCAGCGGATCCTGCAGTGCTGCCGCTCCAGGTGCTTGAACCGACATAAAAGACATCGCACTTAGAAATAAAAGCCCCATGCAAGCAACAGCCAATATCAGGTAAACGGTTTGAATTCTTTGAATCATGTTGTCTTCAAGTATGTGCCCAGTGTCAAAATCTCTTTTCTTCCTTCCTCAGATGAAGACTTGTACATTCCCTCTTTTTGTTCGAGACAATAGATGTTGACCTACCAAACGATCACACAAATTAATAAATTTGGTAAATGCGCAGATCTCGACCAAAGGTAAGTTATTGGGAGAAAACAACGTTCTATCGACGTCGAGATGTAGTCATTGTGGGAGCGGGCATCGTAGGGATAAATGCGGCAATAAAGCTCAAAATGCGCAACCCCAAATGGCACGTGGCTGTCATTGATCGACATCCAATCCCCCTGGGTGGAAGTACTCGAAATGCTGGATTCGCGTGTTTTGGAGGCCCTTCGGAACTATTGGCAGATCTACAATCTGGACATGATGACCATGTCCAGAAGATTGTGGAATTGCGTTGGCAAGGATTGCAGTCGCTGCGATACTTACTGGGAGATAAGCGCATCGACTATCAGCATACAGGAGGTCATGAAATATTCAGGCAGGAAGATGAGTCGAGTTTTGCAGCTTGTGTCGACCAGTTAGATCAGTTAAATAAGCTGTTCCCTGCAGATGGTCCGGCATTCAGTTTGGCAACCAATAAAGAACTGGAGTCAATGGGACTGCTACAAGGGTTTTCACGAATGATCCATTGTCACCTTGAAGGAACTCTACATCCTGGATTGATGATGTTGGAGTTGCACAAGAAAGCTACTTTTCTCGGTGTTGAGTTGCTCCTGGGACTGACTGTAACCAACATCCAGTCAACTGCTCAAGCGGTTCACCTCAGAATTAATGGACAGGTGGATCTACCTGCTGATCAAGTCATCATTGCCACCAATGGATTCACTAAACAGTTGATGCCAAGTGTTGAAGTCACGGCTGTAAGGAATCAGGTCATCGTGACCCATCCGCTCGCGAAGGTCCCTTTCCGAGGCTGTTTCCACTATGACCAAGGCTATGTATATTTTCGAAACATTGAAAACCGCATTCTACTGGGAGGGGCAAGAAACAAGTTTGAGGTGGACGAATCCACCGATCAATTTGGGGTGAATCCAGCAATAGTTGAACATCTGATCCACCTACTTAGAGAAATCATCCCTGAGGAGGAAGTGGTGATCGCCAGCCAATGGAGTGGCATTCTTGGGATTGGAGCTGGCTCAAAAATGCCCATTATTGAATGGCACAACGACCGGATCCTACTGGCATGCAGGATGGGAGGCATGGGCATTGCCATGGGTGCAAAGGTAGGTGACCTTGCTGCCCAAAGAGTAGCGCAGGTCAGAGGTTGAACAGATTGGCGTCGGGTCGCATAGTCTAGGAGTTTTTCGATCTTTGCTGCGTTTTGCAAATACGCATGAATAAAAGTATTGGCTTAGTCTTCCTTCTGAATTTGTTTGCTACCATACTTGGGGCACAGCAAATTGAATCAGACACTGCTGAATCGAACCTGGTCATTATCGATCGTGCTGATCGAATTCGAAGATTGCTGACACAAGAGAATACAGAAATGCTGATATTGACGGGGGATGTCTTGATGCACCAAGATAGCCTCTTCATGAGTTGCGACAGCGCACGAAAAGAAGGCAACAATCTGCTGGCCGTGGGCAATGTGATCTTGCAACAATGGGATTCATTGAATGTATTTTCACACCGACTGGCTTATAACGGCAACACCAAAGATGCCTACCTCAGAGACTCTGTGGTATTACAGAGTAAAGATCAGAAGCTGTTTACCGATAGCCTGGCCTACAATACGGAGACGCAAATAGCCATATACAATCAAGGCGCCATTCTTACCAACGACACCACTACGCTCTATAGCCAACGAGGAATCTTTTATGTGGCCCGTGATGAAATCTACTTCAAGGATAGTATTGAAATACAATCTGAAGACTTCGAACTCTATGCAGACACCCTAAAGTTTAACACCGAGGAACAAATCGCCCACTTCTTAGGTCCTACCAGAATCGATCTGCGGGATAGCGGAAAAGTCTATTGTGAAGGAGGTTTCTTTGATATGCCCAATGAGAAGGCACTATTTACCGACCAGGCCCAATACGTGGAGGGAGATCGCATTGCGGAGGGAGACAGTATTTTCTATGATGGGGCCATCGACCAGGTGACTTTACTTGGAAATGCCAAACTTCTGGAGCCGGGAAAACGGGCAACTGCGGATAAGATCGTGTACGATCAGGTTGCAGATATACTTACTTTAGTCGGAAATGCCCATTTTAAGGACTCTGCCAGATCAATTGTATCTGAAGAACTTATCTATAATGTGGCTGAAGATCAATTAACATCTAATGCACGCTCTGTCCTCGACAATGCTCCTCAGTTTCTCGAAGCAGATACCATAAGCTTTGACAATGAAAGTGGTCTGGGTTCGGCCTCCGGACAGGTCATCTGGCGAGATACAGCTTCCAACTATACCATCCTCTGCGAGCAGGCCTTGTACTATGATTCTTCCAGCTACCTTAAAGCTTACGGAGGTCGGCCCTTGCTGATCAGCCAGATGGAAGAGGATTCTTTTTTTCTTTCTGCAGATACCATGCTCTTTTTTGAAGAAGAGATGCCTACAGATACTGCCCAACTTTTTCGTGCCTTCTATAATGTAAAAATCTACAAATCTGACTTACAGGCACTGTGTGATAGCTTGACCTATTCGTCGGTTGATTCGATCTTTCGCTTGTATGAAGACCCAATCATTTGGTCTGATACCTCCCAATTTGTGGCAGATACGGTCAGTATTCTCTTGGCAGATAATGAAATTGACAAGATCTTTCTGAAAAAAGATGCCTTTATTCTCAATTCGGCAGATCAAGTGCTCTTCAATCAGATGAAGGGCAAGGACATTACGGCTTTTTTCAAGGAGGGAGAACTCGATGAAATGTTGATTAAAGGTAATGCCACCAGCATCTACTATGTATTGGATGACTTTAAGGCATACATTGGAGCAAATGAAATGATATGCAGTAGCATTCTGATTCGCTTTGGGAACAACCAAGTCCAAGAGACCCTATTTTATGATAATGCAAAAGCTACGTTTCATCCCATTCAAGATGCCAACCCTAATGAGCTCAAATTGGACGGCTTTGATTGGAGAATCAATGAAAGACCAACTTCAGTATCAGAAATCACTACTTTTGCCATCCAGCAATGAGAACATTGATCATTTATCTGATGCTTGCAGTGTCTTGTTCGGCTTGGGCCTCAACAGCTAAAGACACTTTCCAGCTGGCGAATGATGCATTTGCTACGGGTGATGTAGACCGTGCCATTGCACTCTATGAGCACCTCACTGCTCGAAAGCTAATCTCGCATGAGCTCTTTTACAATCTGGGTACCGCTCATGCGGAACGTGAGAGTTGGGGTGCAGCCCGATTTTATATGGAAAAAGCCTTTTTCGAAAACCCAGGTCATGAACAAATCCAACATAACCTTAGATTGATCAAGGAACAGGTCGACGATACACACCGATTCCCACAGTATCCATTCTTCGCCAGCATAGCCAGTATACATAGCCAGTTGGGCCAAAAATTTTTAGGCCTTGGCTTATTGATCTTACTCTATTCAATTGGCATCTTAATGATGCTAAATCTTCTTAAGACCATTCCAAGGACGAAGATCTATCTCTCTGTCCTGGGTGGGCTACTAGTAGTCAATGGTTTTTTATTGATAATGGAATACACCTACGTAGGTTTTCACACGAAAATGGGGATTGTCACCAAAGATGGGACGGAGCTATTTCCGCATCCGGATGCTTCCACCGAACCAAATGCCTACTTATCGGCAGGGTCTAAAGCTCGTGTAAATGAGTCAGTGGGGCCATGGTCAAAGGTAGACTTGGCCGATGGCTCTGTTGGGTGGTTACAAACGGAAAAGATTGTGCTTATGTCTGCAAATACCTTTTCCAATTCTTCGACGTAAGGCGCACTGTCTGGCGAATGGTTGCTTCCCATTTCTATCGAAAGTAAGCCTCTGCTGAATGGATCTTAGACCTTGAAATTTGAACAGCACATGACATTATGAGGTATAAAAAAACCGAAGCGAGCACTCCGGTTTTATTTATTTCAAAAGTATAGCTACTTATTAAGCTATGATTTTTCGATACCACCATCCAGTCTATCTTGGTACTCCTTAAGTTCTTCCCATTTGCCTTCTACGGCCAGTTTGGCCTGATTGGGCCAAGTATCAGGATTAAACATCTTGTATCTATTTCCAGCAGCTTCTAATATTTCTCTAAGTTTCGCGGGATCGCTTTCAGATACCACCTTTAGATCCGTGATGCCAGCTTCTTTCAGAATCGACTCTAGCTTAGGACCTACTCCTTCAATGATCTTCAGATCATCTTCTTTCACTTTTTTGACTTTCTTAGCAGCCGGTGCTTTCTTAACAGCGGGCTTCTCCACTGGTGCTGAAGTCTCCTCCTTGGCAGGTGCTGGCGATTCCACTGCGGCCTCCACCTTTGGTTCAGCGGGCTGTACCGGCTTTGGTGAAGCTTTAGGCTTGCTCACTTTGGCCACCTTTTCTTCCACCTCTAAGGCGAATGGCAAGACAGAAATGAAGGTCCTATCCTTTCTACCCTTGCGATAGGTAACCGTACCGTCCTTAAGGGCGAAGAGCGTATGATCTTTGCCCATACCCACATGATCTCCTGCATGATAGCGTGTACCTCTTTGGCGCACGATGATGTTGCCTGCCCGGGCAAGTTCTCCGCCAAATAATTTTACACCTAGTCGATTACTGTGGCTATCGCGTCCGTTGTCTGAACTACCTACACCTTTCTTATGAGCCATAACTTTCTACGTTTTTAACCTACTATTGAGTTCACCTGGATTTTAGTAAAAGACTGGCGATGACCATTCTTCACCTTATATCCTTTTCGGCGTTTTTTCTTGAAGACAATGACTTTGTCACCCTTTTGATGTCCCAATACAGTAGCATCTACTTTGGCAGCATCAAGCAAAGGTGTGCCGATGGCGGTTTGTCCATCTTTTTCGATCAAGTGTACTTTTTCGAAACTCACCTTATCCCCTTCTTTCGCTTTCAGTTGATGTACAAAGATCTCCTGGCCTTCTTCGACCTTAAACTGCTGACCTGCGATTTCTACAATTGCGAACATGCTTGAAAATTTAGGAATGCAAAGATATGTCTTTCTCCCTTTTAAACAAGGGAATAGATAGAAAATGTGGCACCCTTAAGGACAGAGGGCTGCAGGTGGATTCAGACATAATCATCTCTATTCTGATAGTTACAATACATGCAATGTTCATTGGGAGCATCAGTCAAAGCTTATAGTCCAACACCCAGACCAAACCCTCCAGAGAAATCCTGGCTATGATAGAACAGTTTTGAAAAAACCATCGCCTATAGACGAATGTGGGATGTACTCCTGCATAGAATCCATCCTTCGAACCGTCTAAAACACCTCGAATGTAAGAATCGAAAGATATCACCGGAATCAACTTGATCCTATCTCTGAACTTGAAGGTTTTAAATTCGTTAGTACACTGTATTATTTCAAATGCAGATGATAAGGTCAGACCCAGTTTATTGTTGCGTACGAAGATGATTGTTGCAAAGATCGGATGGAACCAGGGGATTCCCAAGCTCGAAGCAAAGCATAGGGATTGGTAAGCCCCTGATCGAAAACTGAATTCGTAGGTTCAAGGGGTGATTTTTGTACTCAAAAAAAAGCCTGAAAGGATTGAATACCTATCAGGCTTATGGAATAAAAAAACGGCAGCGACCTACTCTCCCACCCTCTCGGGTAGTACCATCAGCGCTGAGGGGCTTAACTTCTCTGTTCGGAATGGTAAGAGGTGGAACCCCCTCGCTATAACCACCATTACTCTCTAGGTCAAATGCTGCCATTATATGACAACACACCTGTATTTCTTTAGAAGTGCGTTCACTTCTAGATAAAGTTCTATAAAAATGAATAGGATGGGAAGAAACGCTGAGAATGCATAGTAATGCAAAGCGTCGAATGCGGTGGTGAAATTGGGATTATCTTTTCAAGACCGTGAAGTCGAGAAAATAAAAAAAAGGAAGCATTCGGGTAATTAGTACTACTCAGCTCCATACATCACTGTACTTCCACTTGTAGCCTATCAACGTGGTCGTCTACCACAACCCTTTTACCCCGATAAAAATCGGGGAATGGAACATTCATCTCAGAGTTGGCTTCGCGCTTAGATGCTTTCAGCGCTTATCCATTCCGAACGTAGCTACCCAGCGGTGCACCTGGCGGTACAACTGGTACACTAGCGGTTCGTCCAACTCGGTCCTCTCGTACTAGAGTCAGATCTCTTCAATGTTCCTACGCCCACAACAGATAGAGACCGAACTGTCTTGCGACGTTCTGAACCCAGCTCGCGTGCCACTTTAATGGGCGAACAGCCCAACCCTTGGGACCTTCTTCAGCCCCAGGATGTGACGAGCCGACATCGAGGTGCCAAACCTCCCCGTCGATATGAGCTCTTGGGGGAGATTAGCCTGTTATCCCCGGCGTACCTTTTATCCTTTGAGCGATGGCCCTTCCATGCGGAACCACCGGATCACTTAAGCCTAGTTTCCTACCTGATCGAGATGTCTCTCTCTCAGTCAAGCACCCTTTTACTTATACGCTCTACGTACCATTACCGACGGTACTGAGGGTACCTTTGCGAGCCTCCGTTACTTTTTGGGAGGCGACCACCCCAGTCAAACTACCCACCACGCACTGTCCCCCCTTACAGGGGTTAGAACCTAAATACAAGAAGGGTGGTATTTCAAGGGCGACTCCACCGACACTAGCGTGCCAGCTTCAAAGTCTCCCACCTATCCTACACATCTTGTATTCAAGCACAATGCGAAGCTGTAGTAAAGGTGCACGGGGTCTTTTCGTCCCGTTGCGGGTAATCGGCATCTTCACCGATACTTCAATTTCACCGAGCTCGTGGTTGAGACAGTGCCCAGATCGTTGCACCATTCGTGCAGGTCGGAACTTACCCGACAAGGAATTTCGCTACCTTAGGACCGTTATAGTTACGGCCGCCGTTTACCGGGGCTTCAGTTAAGAGCTTCTCCACCGAAGTGAATAACCCCCTTCC
>JABDMH010000077.1 GCA_013001595.1 Saprospiraceae bacterium
TCCATCTCCCGCATCCAGGCAGACCAGTTCTCCAGTACCACTTACCAAATAAATCAGGTCTCCCTCGATCGTGGGCGTAGCGCGGGTATCCGGATAGGAATTTAGCCATGATCGCCCATAAGGAACTTGCCATTTAACCTTACCCGAAAAATCAACTGCGGTTAGGTGATCCATGGTATCGATCATACCAGTGGTATAAATCGTTTGGTTGGCCACGATGATCGACGAAAAACCTCTTCCAATTCCCTCGACTGACAGGATTCTTTCTGGACCTGATTCAGGCCACGTTTGCAATAGGCCTTTTTGTTGGTAATGTCCGTCCCTTTTTTCTCCCCGCCAGTGGGTATCTTGTGCAGTAAGACTCAGGACAAGAAAAGTAGTGAACAGTAACAGGGAAATTTCTTTGGGATACATAGCAGATTATTTAGGCTAAGAAATTTTATAAGCAATCAATGTATTGCCGTGACGCACATAAAGGTGGCCTCCTTCAATGACCGGATGGGCCCAATGCTGGCCGCTACCAAGAGTAACCCGCGTCTCACTGATAATTTCGAATCCGGAAGGATTGGCTTTAACCAGAGCCAATTCGCCCCGGGCACTATACCAATATTGCAAACCATCTGCATATATGATTACACCATTGCCAATTTCCCGGGTAGAATATTCTTGCTCTCCAGTTTGCCAGTCTATGCACTGCCATTCCCGGTTGGTATCGCCAGATCCGTAAAGGCACCCGTCTACCAAAATAGCGCCTCCAGTCCGGCTGTTGAGTGTAGGGTTAAACCATTCCTTTGTAATACTACTCCCGTCAGCAATTAATTTGAGTTTCACTCCACCTTTACCATATCCACTGAAACAATAGACGGCATCCTGATCGTAAATGGGCGTATTGGCGTGGATCGAGTAGCGATTAGTTTGAGGATGAGACCAAAGCAGCTCTCCATTGTCGGCATCGACACCAATAATATGGCTGGCCGTCATGGTTACTAGCAATTTTCGGTTGGCCATTTCGATCAGTAGAGGAGTGCAATGAGCAGATTTTTCTCCCCTACCTGGTGATGACCAGATCAGCTTTCCTGAAAACCGGTTGAGGGCAATCACATTATTTCGCTTACCACCTGGTGTGCAATATACCTTGTCTTGATCTACAACCACGGTTTCGGTAATGCCCCATTGGATATTGTTTCCGTCGAAATCCCGGAACACATCCTTATTCCATACAATTTCACCATTGGCGGTGCGCATACAAACCAATATCCCCTGACCAGATAGTATATAAAGGAGGTCACCCGCAACGCTGGGAGATGATCGAGACCCTGGATAACTGGTTCCAAATTCTTTACTATAGGGTGCTTTCCACAGTAACTTTCCCTCTGTAGTTAAAGCGTAAACGTATCCTGTTTCTCCTTCCATCCCACTCACAAATATTTTCTGATTGGTAATTACAGGTGAGGAGTAGCCAATGCCTAGTTCTCCATATGTCCAATTTATTTCTGGGCCGTCGGCCGGCCATTTTTTTAGAAGTTGTTTACTGGGAAAAATGCCATTTCCACTGGGGCCACGCCAGCGGGTGATTTCACTTTGGCCGAAACTCTGTAGGGTTATAATGCTACTTAATAAGAGAAGCAATAAGAGTCGAGATTTCATCTATAAGCTTTTTGATTCCTCTAATAGGTATTACACCGATCCAATGGATGGAAGTATCAAAAACTAAGTAAGACTTTTCAAAGACTAGAACAATGACTTTAGTCAGCTACGAGGGTGATTACTAGGATTCGTTATTTAGCTATAGGTAATGTGGAATGAATGATCGAGAATTGTTGAGACTTCAATATATCGTGGATAAACCGCTATTGACCAGTTCATTAGCGACACTTTCTGGTCAGAATTAACCCACATCTAGCTGGTTCGAGACAGTAATTTGATTACAATTAGGAAAGAGAAAGGAAGAACCATAATGAACTATCAGTGCATTTTTTAAGAAAAGGTATCACTACACTATCAGCAAGGGAGAATATTTTTCATATGTTGGGGCATTCTAAAACTCCACCAAGCGATCACTAGGCATCAAAACCTTGGCTTTCATTTCCATCGGGGCTGTTTGCTGGGCTACTCAATAGGATGGTAAGTGGGATCAGCATTTTGATGAGCCCAGCAGTGCTAATGCCATCTTGGACCGCATTGTTCCTAAAGCATATAGAATAGACCTCAAAGCCTTGCTGCGAAAACGATCAAAAACAAATATCTTAACATTTGTAAATCTCGAGTTATTCACCAGGGGGTCAAACCTCTGGAATATGCAGGCAAAAAGTACAAGGTACATGACCATTTTGATGATTAATCATATTGAAGATTTAAATTCAAGATGCGCTCATTTTCTTTCAACCTAAGGCACCAAATGTCAAAACGACCGATCCATCGCGCTCATCGCCCAAAATGTAAATGATAAGATGAAAAGAGATAATCGACCCTTCATACATAGAAATGCCGACCTGATTAGGCAAGAATCAGTAATGAGCTTGCAAGCACTGGCGATTATCCTATTTTTTGTCAGTCCCTTTAGCGCCTGCCAGACATCCAATCCTGACCTGGTTAAAGAAGAAATTCCTTACACCATTGTCCGGTTATGCACGCCATGCCATGGTGAAGATTTAAAGGGCAATATTGCCCAGAGCTTACTTGATGGCTCCTGGCAATTTGGGGCAAGACCAACTGACATCTTCCGGGCTATCAAGTTTGGAAATCCCCAGGCTGGTATGCCTTCCTGGGGTGGACTTCTGTCGGATAGTGATATCGATACGCTGGTTAGCTATCTTCTGCGAGCAGAAAAAAGGCAAGGTTTATCCAGGCCACCTATCCCTTCTACACTAGAAACCCAGGACTATCAGATTCAAATCGAGGTCCTGGCAGAAGGATTTGATCGCCCTTGGGGTATTGCCTTTATTGACTCAAATCGAGCATTGGTTACCGAACAATCAGGACAATTACGGATAGTGGAAAACGATGAACTTAGGAAAGACCCTGTCAAGGGTTTAGGTGCAGTTCTGGGCCGTGGTCAGGGCGGGTTGTTTGATGTCGTTGTCGATCCAAATTTTGAAGAAAATGGTTGGGTTTATATATCAATGACGCACAGTCTCGGTGATAAAGAAACGGATGAACGAAAGCAAGCACGTCTTGCACCCATGATGACCAAGGTTATTCGGGGCAGAATTTCTGCAAATCACTGGACAGATGAGCAAGTGCTTTTTGAAGCACCGCACCAGACGTATATATCAGGGGGAAGTCATTTCGGTGGTCGTATGATTATCGACACAGATGGCTATTTGTTTTTTAGTATTGGTGATCGAGACTCCATCAACCATGCGCAGGACCTTAGCAGACCCAATGGAAAGATACATCGGATACATGCAGATGGTACCATCCCCCTCAGCAATCCATTTTATGGCCAGGAAAAGGCAATACTTTCCATATATTCTTACGGTAATCGAAATCCCCAGGGATTGGCACTTCATCCCCAAACCGGCGAACTCTGGAGTACAGAGCATGGTCCGTTGGGAGGAGACGAACTGAACATAATTCTTTCTGGTGTTAATTATGGTTGGCCAGTAATTTGCCATGGCATCAATTATAATGGTGAACTTATTTCAGAATTCACCCATCAGGAAGGTATGGAGCAACCTATCTATTATTGGAGGCCTTCCATAGCCCCTTGCGGTCTTGATTTTTACCGGGGAGATCTCTTTCCAAAATGGAAGAACCGACTCTTATTGGGATCGTTGAAACAAGAAGAACTGCAATTGTTGAATATTAAAGATCAACGTGTCATATATAATGAAACGATCTTAAAGAATGTAGGTCGCATTCGTCAAGTAATAACTGGACCGGAGGGTGCCATTTATATTCTACTCAATAGACCCGGCGCCCTGTTGAGACTGACTCCTGACTCGGTGCAAATCTGAGCTTTTAATCACTGTGCTGCGATTCCTTTCGCAGTACGTTTCCAGCCCAATAAAGCGACTTTAATATTGTCAGGAGAAAGTAGGTTCAATAGTTCGAGGGTGTAGTCAGCCATATCAATTCTAGCTCCCTATGCCCCCAGTCAATAACGTCGAAGGGCAATAAGTCCCAGCTGTAGGAGGCAATGTGGTGACCGGCAGGCCTCATATCTGATTGAAATTCAAATATTATTGCGGTTGTTCGGTACACGCCCCCATAGTATTACTTGGATTCAAATACAGATTTTATATGTGATTCAATTCCCAAGGTAGTGTTCCATTTTTCCAAAAGATATTTTGCGGACGTTAGATCGTATCTCTTTTGCGGTGATCGTGCTGTATTTTTCCATATTCGCTCAACTTCGGTACGTAATCGAGCATCGTTATCATTAACTTCGTCTATAATGTTCATAGCTTGGGTCCTAGCCATTTCATCCGGATGCTTCAAGGCTTTCAAGAGTGCTTCACGTCCTTCTTCTTCGGCACCGAGTAAATAGAGAGACTCTGCAGCTACTAGATTTACATCAACCATTTCATCTTTTGCCGCAACCTTAAGTGCTTCAAGTGCCTGTTTTGCTTGTGCTCCCAAAATCAATAATCCGGTCGCAGCCCAATATCTTACATATGGGTTTTTCGATTCCAAAAGCGCAGTGAGTTTATGAACATCATTTGGTGAGGCAGTAGTAGCAAAATCGGCAGTTTCCTTAATTGTTTCTAAATCCAGCTTTCCGTTAAGTATGTAGTCATAGGCATTGGTATCCTTAGTCATTTTCGCCAAAGCGGTTTCGGGAACAAAACCGGTATCCTTAATTTTCATCATCCAATTGTGGTTGGCCTTTCGCATTCGTTGTAGTACTTCCGCATATGTAGGATTCTCAACTAGGTTGTTAACTTCCCATGGATCGTTTTCCGTATCGTACAATTCTTCGACAGGTTTTATATTCCAAAAAGCATTTTGAATGTCGTCACATTTGCCCTGTTCGCAGGCAGTTTCCCAAGATCGTATCGAAGGAGCCCGCCACATATATTCTAGGTACTGGCCATAAATTCGATGGGGCATATAATTTCGAATATATCGGAATTTATTATCGCGTACAGCCCTGCTCATATCGGAACGAGCGCCCATTCTGCCTCTAAACATATAGGCATATTGTGGAGGATCGGTCTTTTGATTACCTAAAAATGCCTTTCCCTGCATGTAGTCCGGGATATAGAGATTTAGTAAGCTTAATAAGGTGGGGGCCAAATCGACAAAGCTGACGATACGCTTGATTGTGCTACCCGGGTTTTCTGCAGGATAGAGGTGTTTATATTTCTCGGGAATATGGACTATTAGTGGAACTCTGGTTCCAGTTTCGTATACATAGCGCTTGCTACGTGCCAAAACCCCACCGTGGTCGCTGAAATACATGATTATGGTGTTCTCAGCTAGTCCGCTATCTTCAAGTTCTTCCAGTAGTTGGCCGACCTGTGCATCCATATCCTCAATCTTGTCATAGTATTGCGCCCAATCGTGGCGTATTTCTGGTGTATTTGGGTGATATGGAGGCAATACCATGTTTTCAGGTCTGTGCCTTAGTTTATCTTCAGCAACATATTTGTGGATGGAGCTCTCGTGCGATAGAGATAAGTTGAAAATGGAAAAAAACGGCATTCCTTCAGGACGATTCTTGTAATGAGCCTCTTGGCCAAAATCATCCCAAACATTTTTGGTCTGGGCAGGATTTATATTGAAATCGTTTTTGGAGTTATTGGTACAATAATAGCCCGCCTCCCTCAAATACGCTGGATAAAACCTGACTTTTGGTGACTTGTCGTAGTAACTTCGCATATGCTGATTACCCGAACTATTGGCATAAACACCCGTGATTATGGTATTGCGCGCAGGGGAACACACCGGTGCATTGGCATAGGCATGTGTATAGCGAAAACCAATTGTCGCGAGTGCATCAAGATTCGGGGTTGTTGCCAAAGAATCTTCATAGCATCCTAAAAACGGTCCGTTGTCTTCACTTGTAATCCAAAGAATATTGGGTCGTTCCTGCTCGGCAATTGAACAGGTAATCAATGGGACAGATAATATAAAGGTGGTGATACATATTGCAATTATCCTTTTTATTCTTCCCAGCGTGTTTTGCCAAAACCATTTCATGTTCTTACTCATACATCCAAATTTCTTTAAAAGGGACTAGTCCAGCATTAGAATTCTTTCTCCATCCATTGACTAATTTGTTGGTTGGCGGCCTGAATCAGTTTTATGTTTTCCATGTCCGGGTTTTCATGTTCATCCAATAATCCATAGCGCCGGGCTTTATTTCGCTGATAGGCTCCACAGAGATGGAATCCAACACAACCCGGATTCTTGTGCAGCTTGGCAAGGGTATCTGCATACCATTTTCCATTATTTCTGGTAAATTCTCCCGGTTCAGTGCGCCATTTTATTTTGGCGGCATCGGCAAGTAGCACGGGTTTTCCAGTTTTTTTGTACCACTGGTCAAGATGGGCAACCGGATCTCGAAAATCTTGAAAAGATAGTACATCAACATAGGGCAATGCAGCTTCGATTACTTCCTCGGCGATCGGGGCATTGGCTTCATACCGGTCTCCCAGGATCAGGTGGTTCTTGTCATAGCGGCGAATCGCATCATAGGTCGTTTTATAGTAGCGTTGTGCCAGTTTAGAAAGTGCATTTCTTCCAGCTTCGGTTTTGAGTTGTGCGGGATCATAGATGGGTCCCCGCCATTCATTGACAGGTCGATCGTGAATCCAGGTAGGACAATCGCTATAGAAGTAGCCAATCAAATTAGGATCTGCACTTAGTTCTGCACAATGTGATCGCGCCACATAATCACACCACTCTTCCCATGCGGAACTCTCGAAGTCGAAATGTTGCGTATGCTGTTCCCACTGGTGTGACTCGGTAAAGGGAAGCAGGTGGCAATACGGCATGCCAAGAGATTTGTATTCCTCATAAGTAAATGCTCGTGAATGTCTCCATTGACGCACCGTTACTTCCTGGACCCAGCCCACACTATTAAATCCCCATTCTTTAAGATTGGGAGCTACCGATTCGGTAAGCCATTTGGTCATACTTCCATCGTATTTTTCACGCCAGATCTTGATGTTTTCTGGATAGCGTAAACTTGCAGGATCTATGTGATTGATACCAATGGTGAAAAATGGTGTCCCATCAGGAGCTATCAGCCACCAATGTTTCTTCCTAAAGTCAACTGTAAAATATCCTTTAGATACTTTATGCTGACTTCTTTTTGCATTCCAGATCGGCCAGGTAAGGGTGCTCAAACCCAGATGAACTGATGAAGTGAGAAAGGATCGTCGGTTCCATATAGATTTCATAGATCATTATTCATGTTCTATCTAATGATACAAATATGGAATGATATGGATGTTATGTGTAGACTTCTAGTTGTATGGATACAAGATTTTATGTAAAGAACCAATGCATAAAACCCCCGCAAGTGTATACCTGGGTCACGGATCTGTCTTCACGATGCGATTACTGATACATCATCCGATAATAAAAGTAATCCGGCTAGCAGGTTTTTTTTACGAATCAGAAGAAGTCTTATAAAGTTTTCCCTCCTCTACACATCAGCTAATTTCTCTGACAATAGAGCCAGGGCTGAGTGGTCTTTTTGTCCATATCCCATGGCAATCAAGGCATTCATGTTTTCGGCCACAATGGCTGTCACGGGAAGCGAAAGACCCAATTCACGAGCTGTTTGGAGTGCTATATTTAAATCTTTTCGATGCAGTTCCACCCTAAATCCAGGTTCGAAATTTCGTTCAAGGATGCGATTTCCATGTAGATCTAGAATGCGGCTCTGAGCAAATCCACCGAGCAGTGCATCCCTCACCTTGGCAACATCAACGCCACTTTTCTTTGCAAAAGTCATTGCTTCTGCTACTGCCTGGATGGTTTGACCAACAACGATCTGGTTACAGGCTTTGGTGACCTGACCGGCACCTTCAGGTCCAATATGGACTATGTTTTTTCCCACAACCTGAAAAATGGGTAGTGCTCGCTTGAATGCGTCTGCTGATCCACCAACCATAATGGATAATGATGCCTGCTGGGCACCAACTTCACCACCTGATACAGGAGCATCCAAAGCTTCAACGCCTTTTTCCTGCATCGCACGAAAAACTTTTTGGGAAGTGGCAGGAGCTATGGTAGACATGTCAATAAATAACGAACCTTTTTGTATCCCTTCCACCAATCCAT
This sequence comes from Saprospiraceae bacterium, assembly GCA_013001595.1. GTDB lineage: Bacteria > Bacteroidota > Bacteroidia > Chitinophagales > Saprospiraceae > JABDMH01. The sequence goes on from JABDMH010000077.1 coordinate 8,242, forward strand.
TGATGCCAAAAACGACGGCCTCAACATCAGGTGAATCAGGAAGCATGGTAATAATAATGTCAGCACGCTCTGCAATTTCTTTAGCTGACTCTGCGCGCTCTGCTCCAGCATCAATCGCTTCTTTCAATAGAGAAGGATGAATGTCATTTACAATGAGATTATATCCAGCCTTAAGAAGGTTTAAAGCCATTGGTTTTCCCATCGTGCCCAGTCCAATAAATCCGATTTTTTCCATGTCAGGTTTTAATAGAATGTTATTTGAATCAAAATAGCTAGTACATTTCTTCTAGACAAGCATGTCAACTTTGTCTGTACTAAATCCACCAACTGTTTTTTCCTTTAGGTTTTTTAATTCTGTTACTGCTTTGGCAGCGGCATCGGCCAATAATGTAATATCGCTGCTATAGACCGCAAACCGGAAATCTTCATTGATCCATTTTGAGAGCAATTTCTGATCAAACATTAGGATGCCTGCGATCTTATTATGTTTGCGACATGCGCTGACTATTTTCTTGATCGCTGCTACCTCCAGCGGGTGGTCGACCTGGCCGGGAATACCTAGGCTGATTGATAGATCAAAAGGACCGACAAAAATGCAATCTACTCCTTCAACCGATGCGATTTCATCAATATTTTCAAGAGACTGCCGGGTTTCAGCCTGTACAGCGATGAATGTATCCTTATTTGCCTGTTGAATATATTCAGCAGCATTCACTTTAGCATAACGGTTGTGTGGCCTTCGTATACCTGCTCCACGATTTCCCATGGGTGGGTATTTTGCGTGTTCAATGACTTTTTTTGCCGCCTCAGCAGTACTGACCATGGGAACCAGCAAACCTGAAGCACCTGAGTCAAGCGGTTTTAAAATACATTCACGACTAATTTCTGGGACCCTTACAATAACAGATATTCCGGCTCCTTTGGCAGCAGCAATTATATTTGAGATAGTCTCAAAAGTGTACGTTCCATGTTCATTGTCAATGATGAAAAACTCAAATCCACATTGCGCCAACATGTAAGCTATATTTGGATTGCGGACTTCTGAAATAATAGTTCCTAATGTCAGTTCACCATTCTGTAGCTTTTTTTTGATTTCGTACATATCAGTTCGTTTTTTATTCAGGCAAACATTATACTGAACATTTCATGACTCCATTGTCATCGCGCAATAACGTAGCACATGGTCGGTCACATATCAATCATCCATTTGACGAAAAGTTGCCGCGAATGCAATATCCGTTTCATTTTTCGCTTTTTGATAACCCACATAGAATCGTACTGTCCCTTGGGCGAGCCATCAAACTTGAAACCTATAATAATGTAGGGCTATGGTCAATGACAAAGGACATCCTTGCTTATGATCATTCTCAAGTACAAGTAAGGTAGATACTTGGTATTGGTATTGATTGAGGTTGTGCAAGAGCCATTTCGAACGTGTTTTGTAAATGTCATGGTCAATGAATACCTTGGGGCTGTCAGCTATGTTATTGGGCCTCCCACCTGAATTATTCATTTAGGATGTTTATACTGCTGACATATCTAAATTAGGATTTCGATGTGTTTGACATTAATGAATAGCAAATCAATTCTTGCAATTTTGGTTATTCTTATTGCGACGGTTTGCCAAGGGTCAGCGCAAAGTAGACCAAACATCCTTTTTATTCTAGCCGATGACATGGGGTGGCAAGATACCAGTGTACCTTTTGGCCCAGAAACTACCACCTTCAATAATCGCTATAAGACGCCGGCTCTGGTTCGCCTGGCAGCAGATGGAATGAAGTTTACGCAGGCATATGCCTGCGCGGTATGTTCTCCATCACGTGTCAGCATACTCACAGGTCAGAATGCTGCGCGACACGGTGTAACCCAATGGACCTACCTGAGTGGAAAGGTACCTCGATCAGACCTACATCATCCTACCTTAAAGTATGCAAACTGGAACTGGAATGGTCTACAGCCAGCATCAGGAATGGAAAATGCTGTCTTCGAGAAGAATCTACCGCAATTATTGCATGAAGCAGGTTATAGGACCATGCATTTTGGTAAGGGCCATTTTGGTGCTGCAGGGACCCCTGGGGCAGATCCGAAGAATTTGGGATTTGACGTTCGAATTGGTGGTAGGGATGCTGGCGGTTGTGGTAGCTACAAGGGTGTGAAAAATTTCGGAGCGAAAGCAAACCCGGAAGGACCTTGGCGTGCATGGGACTTAGATCATTATTTCGGTCAGGACATACATTTGACGGAGGCCCTGACCCTGGAAGCAACACGGGAAATCCGAAAAGCGGCACAGAATGAACAACCATTCTTCTGCTATTTCGCCCATTACGCTCCCCATACACCCATTGAAGCGGATGAGCGATTCGCACAGAAATATAGGTCTGCAGGATTGGCAGAAAGCGAGGCTGCATATGCTTCCCTTATAGAGGGAATGGATAAAAGCCTGGGAGATTTATTGGATCTTTTGGATGAACTAGATCTTGCAGATAACACGATGGTGATATTCACCTCAGATAATGGCGGGCTCAGTCATGACCGAAGAAGCATGAGTCCTCCACATACACATAATGCCCCACTCAGCAGTGGAAAGGGGGCACATCATGAGGGAGGAATACGGGTACCATTGATCGTCAAATTGCCATCTAGCATACCCGCCGAAGTTAGCACGAGTACCCCAGTGATGATATTTGACTGGTTTCCTACAATCCTTGAAATTGCAGGGGTGAATTATAGCCGTGAAAACATCGATGGTATTTCATTGGTACCACTTTTTACAAATCAAGATGTTAATGCTTATGAACGTAATCTGATATGGCATTTTCCAAATTTGTGGGGCCCACTTCAATATGAAGAACCGGTGAAAGGACCGGGTATGGGGCCAAGTAGCACCATTATAAAAGGTAAGTGGAAACTTATTTGTTATTATTCGGATCAGCGCTTTGAACTATTTAATCTATCTGATGATTTGGGAGAAACCACTAATCTCGCTACGGAATTTCCCATGCAAGTAAAGATGCTGGCCCAGGATCTTACCGACTATTTGAGAGATGTCAATGCACCTATGCTGAGGGATAAAAGAAGTGATCAATTTGTTGCTTATCCTTTCGACATATTAAAATAGTAATTGAGAAGTTCGTAAGCCATCCTGTCACCGGAAGTTTTGATCATAGTTGGGTCTGGGTCGGAAAGGACACATCGAATCATTGGTATCATACAAGCTGGGGTTCTGTCTGGTTACTGGTGTAGAGCCTGTTATCATCAACTTCAGATATCACAATAGTGATGGTGGTGCCCAAATTGTGTTTACATTTGATTTTTGTTTTGGACTTTGTCAGATGACTTTTACAGCGGGATCCAATCGATGATAAGGGGACATCTTTTTGTAGCATAGAAATAATTAGCAACAAATAAATACATTATTGAAAGCATGGAAAAACCGATTTCGATAGCAGCAATTGCATCTCTTGAAGACAAAAGACCGGCACATGCGGTGGTAAATGGCCTTGACTTGGTAATCATAAGAGATGGTGAAGATATTTCTGTACTCTATGGAAGGTGTCTGCACCGAGGTGCTTTAATGTCGGACGGTCATATAGATGGCCACAATATAATATGTGGTGTGCACGGGTGGGACTACAGATTCGATACGGGTGTCTCAGAATATAACAATAATGAGGTGCTTCATAAGTTTTCTACTAAAATAGAGGGGGGAGAACTGTTTGTTGATGAGGTCGAAATTGATGCCTATTTAGAGGAGCATCCGCAACCCTTTAATCGAGATGTGTATTTAGGTGCGTACGCTGATACAGATCCAGCAGATACAGAGCCTTATACAGGATACATTAAAGAGCTGGCTAGAAACGGACTCAAGAATGTTGGGCATCATGGTTTTTCTGCATCCATGGGGGTCGATCGAAATACGCTCCCTAAATGGAACGACATTCAATTCTTGCCGGCTCAGTTGGCATCGCGACCATTATTAGACAATGAAGAAGTGGCCACCAAAGTGATCATCGGTCCTCGAGCCAAAAAACCACTTGAACTTGACATTCCTTTATTTGTGAGTGACATGAGTTTCGGTGCATTATCTCGAGAAGCAAAAATCGCCTTGGCTAAGGGAGCTGAATTAGCTGGTACCGGCATCTGTTCTGGAGAAGGCGGTATCCTGCCGGAGGAGCAAGCAAGCAATAGTAAATATTTTTATGAATTGGCCTCTGCTCAGTTCGGTTTTAGCTGGGAGAAATTGGATGATGTGCAAGCATTCCATTTTAAAGGAGGGCAAGGTGCTAAAACAGGCACCGGGGGTCACTTGCCAGGGACCAAGGTGAGCAAGGAAATTGCTGAGGTGCGCGGACTTGAGGAGGGAGAAACGGCGATTTCACCAGCAGCGAATCCCAATTTTCATACGGCTCAAGATTTTAAAGATTTCGGTGATCGGGTGAGGGAACGGACAGGCGGTATCCCCATCGGATTCAAGATCGCTGCTAGCCATATTGAGAAGGACATTCAGTTTGCCTTAGACGCCGGTGCCGATTACATTATTTTGGATGGACGTGGTGGGGGTACAGGCTCGGCGCCTAAAATTTTAAGAGACCACATTAATGTCCCAACAATACCCGCTTTGGCACGAGCTAGAAAGTATTTGGACAAGGTTGGGGCCATTGATATTACGTTGGTAATTACTGGTGGGTTACGAGTTGCAGAAGATTTCTCCAAGGCTTTGATGCTTGGAGCCGATGCCATTGCGGTGGCGAATTCGGCATTACAGGCCATTGGATGTCTCGGAATGCGTGCTTGTGGAAGTAATAATTGTCCAGTAGGTATTGCTACCCAAAAAGAGTCCTTACGAAGTCGATTGATTATAGGTTCTTCCGCAAGCCAATTGCATAACTTTTTTGATGCGACCAATCATTTGATACAGGTGGTGGCCAGATCATGTGGATATGATGACATCAGCAAATTCAATCACAGTGATTTATCCACCTTTGATTGGGTTATGCATAAATTGACAGGTATTAATTACGCCGGAATTTAGTGGAAACCAGGTAGCAACAAATGCATTTGGCTGCTTTGTATTTGGCTAACGCAAAATGATGGCAAGCCAGAATTTGCAGCACGCATCTCTTGGTTCTAGATGACCAAATTCTTATGCAAAAGGAGATCGAGAATTTCTAACAACAACTGCTATCTGAATTGTTTTGTATATAGATTGGAAGCTCGGAAAAGTCGATCTTCGGTTTTTCTTCATGCATTTCCCCTTTTTCTGCATAAACGGTTATGCTGAATATGCCAGTTGTTCCTTTATTGAAGTCCTTGACCTCATCTGCGGTTAAATATTTACCGAGTATGTCATCTGGAATCACAATGGGTTTTTCTTTCTGGATCACTATATTTTGGAAGCCTTGATCAGCAATGTGCTGCAAGTAATCTCTCTTTTGAATGGCACCTGCAACGCATCCTGCATACATTTCTGCATCTTTACGTAAAGCATCCGGAAGCATACCGACAAGAACTATATCTGATATGCTGAAATGACCTCGTGGTTTCAATACCCTGTGGATCTCTGAGATGACTCTTTTCTTGTTGGGCACCAGGTTGAGTACACAATTACTGACAATCACATCTGCCAAATCACTACTCACGGGCATGGCATCAATGTCTCCTTCCCTAAATTCGACATTATTGTAGCCCAATCTTTCAGCATTGAGTCTGGCTTTCTCAATCATTATGGGTGTGAAATCAATGCCAATTACTTTTCCCTCACCGCCTGCTTCATGTCGTGCAACAAAGCAGTCATTACCAGCACCTGATCCCAAGTCTATCACTGTGTCCCCTTTTTTGATCTTAGCGAACTGAGTTGGTAAGCCGCACCCCAACCCGAGATCTGCATCTTCTACATACCCTTCAGTTTTGGAGTAGTCGTCCATCATTATATTGTAAACCTTGTTTGATGACATGGTCGAACCACAACAAGATGAAGCATTTTCTACCTTGCCTTGTTGAGCGATCCTGGAATAGCGCTCCTTAACTATGTTCTTTAATGCTCGTTCCTTTTTCATCTTCACTATTGGTTATTTTAATTTATTTTTTATCGGTCCCTAAGGCGTCTCAACAACAATCATCCTTTACGATGTCTTGATCTAGAAACTGAAGGATCACCCTCTTCATATGTGTCCACTTTTTTTTATCGATGCAATAGCAAACACTGGTGCCTTCTACATTTCCTTTGATGAGGCCTATGCGCTTCAACTCATTGAGGTGTTGAGAGATGGTAGGCTGTGCAAGCCCGATCACATGGACCAGGTCTCCACAAACACAAGCGTCGATCCTGAAAAGATGCTGTAGGATAGCCACCCGGGCGGGATGTCCACAGACTTTGGCATATGCTGCAATTTCATTTTGCAGCTCGCTAAAGATCTCTGTTTTTGTTAAACCCATGTTGATTCATTCATACATTGCAATATTACGATTAATATTTGATCTTGGTGGTTCCTTCAAAAAGAGATTGTAAATTTTGTTGGTACTAATAAAAGTCCATTTCTGAATGAAGTGGATATCAAGTTCGTTTCTAGGTGTATTGGGCATATGTCGATACGAGTTTGGAAGTAAATGACTAAACATGATTTAGTCCAACTCCGAAATATTTCAATAATGAGTTCAACTTAAATTATCTTCAAGCATGTGCTATTGTTTTACTAGAAATTTTAGTCGTGAGTCCATTGCGAAGAACATCCCTGCTTTTCCTTATCATTTTATGCTGTGCCTTTTCTGCTGGTAAAAGAGCAGATGTCAAGATTGTAACATGTTTGGGAGATAGCATTACCTATGGAGCTCGCCTTGAAGATCCAGATGCAGACTCATATCCAGCCCAACTTCAGAACATGTTGGGAGATGAATACCGAGTCCTAAATATGGGAGTGGGAGGGGCCACATTGTTACGTAAAGGAAAACCGACAGTGTGGGCGCAACTGGATAAAGTTGAGCAATCACAACCAGACCATGTCATCATCAGTCTTGGTACCAATGATACTTGCGGTGAAGGTACCTGCGGTGATCGGAAATGTTGGGAATATCGAGAATCTTTTTTAGCGGACTACCTCGATTTAATTGAAGGATTGCAGAGCCTACCTTCCTCACCTCAGATCTGGCTTTGCGCACCTTCCCCTATGGTTCTGGAAACTCCTGGGCTAAAACCTGAGAGAGTCGCCGGCTTGAACATTCGTAAGCCAAGGCTTCAAAAACTGATCGGTCTAATAAAACTAGCGGCTAAGGAATCGGAGGTGGGATTCATTGATCTCAATACCCCACTTGATCATCACCCCGAGCTATTCACGGTCGAAGATGGCGTGCACCCTAATCTAGCAGGTTACCAGGCCATAGCGCTAATCGTATACGATGCGATAACCAAGCAGTAGGGTAGCGCATACTTATTAGATGGTGACCAGATTTCACTTATCAGCCCCATCTTGACTGGACGATTTATAATCGATCTATTTTTTAGTCAGTAGAAATTTTGCAATTTGTTAGCTGCGCAATGATCTAAGTTGTAATGAATTATTTCACTAGGAGAATCATATTGGGACATTTGGGTGATTTGGTACTTGGATCTGCACTACATTCAGAATGGTGGCATCTTCCTTGGAGCCCCTTTGATACTGCGGCGAGAGCTATAGGTAAAAGCAAAATAGGAACCACAGTTATGTATTGAGATGTCTTACTCGTCAGATCTCTGTAGTATAAACACAGACCCAGCAGTAGATCAGATAGGTGAAAAAAGAAGGACCAATGGTGTTTGGTCAGAACAAAGCCGATGGCATCAGAATATTAGGGTTTTGTCAAATTAGTCGCTAATATTGGGAATATGACAAGATTAACATCCTGCCTGCTATTCATAGTGGCATATAGTACTTCCTTCGCCCAGTCAGGTGAAGCAACCATTATTGATGCGAGACATTATAGCAACGTTTTTGGAGAGATTCGCAACTACCGGATATTTTTACCTCCTGGTCATCAAGAAAATCCAGAGAAGAGATACCCGGTCATCTACTATTTCCACGGATGGTCGCAGCGCTATTTTGGAAGTACAAGTCACACTTCGGTAGGAATCGACAAAGGAGATGATAACAACGGCGATAACATTGCGAATTATGTGGCTGTTCATGATGTTATTGTTGTGAAGCCTGATGGGTATAATCGAAATCCTGAAGATGAGTATTACCTCCGGCCATACAATGTGAGTCCGGTGGAAACCAACCGTCAGTTCCCGATCTATTTTCCGGAACTCGTTGAATATATAGATGCCAATTATCCTACGATTGCTGATAGAGATCACAGGGCTGTGTCCGGCCTTTCTATGGGCGGTTTTATGACCTTCTGGATTGGGGGGAAATATCCACATCTGGTATCGGCAGCAGGGAATTTCTGCGGATCCACTGAATTCTGGGTCGGTCCAAAGAATTCACCAGCTGAATATCGTCATATGGATATGTATAACAACTACAACGGGATGAATGTACGACTCAATTATGGGGATAAAGATTTTATACGTTATTACCACCAGGATATGAACAACATCTGGACCCAGATAATGGATAATTATGAATACAAGATCTATAATGCAGCCCATTCTACATGTGGGCTCAGCGAAATGTATGACTTTATATTGGAAACCTTTGAGAATCCACCTGAAAAACCTATTAACTGGCATCATACCGATGTTTACCCCGGGTTTTCCGTTTGGGGATACGATATAGAATCTGACCGTGATGCATCGGGTCTTACCGTACTCGAAAATGTGAATAAAAGAGGTTTCAGATGTTCCGTTAGGGAATTTCTTCCTGATGGTGAATGTATGCCATCTGTGGAACTATCAGTCACAACCGCTCCCATATATGAAAAGAATACAGCGTATACGATCACTGATATAGGCTACAATGGAAGGGGGATTTCTCAGCATGTGATTAAGAGCGGAAACTCAGGCAGATTAAAGATCCATCTAAATGGAGGTTTTCACGAAATTGGCATTAATGAGCCCCAAGCTCTGCCAAATATATGTATGGCTTCTTACCGGATCGAAAACATGAATTGGGCAACACAGGGCAAGGAAGTTTCAATATCCGTTCAATTATTGAACAAAGGTGGTACGATTGCAGAAGGTGTCAAAGTAAAATTATTAGAAACAAGGGGCAGTGCGCAAGTTATAATTGGTGAAACTTCCTATGGCAATATTTCAGTCAATGAAAAAAGCGATCCCCAGCATCCATTTACCTTTATTGTGCAGTCGGATAGTATTGAAATTGAAAGATTCAAGTTGTTAATAACAGATGAGAACAACAACAAATGGAGTGAATCTCTTGATGTGCCATTGAGAACAGATCGACCTAAAATTACCGAATTTGAAATAGCAGATGGTAAATTATTTGAAGTCGCGGAAGCTGGTGATGATACCTTATCTGTTTTTCTAGGAGTCGGTAACGGAGATGGTGTGCCAAATCCAGGAGAATCCATCGTAATTCTTATCAAGGATCAGAACCTATATCGGCGAACCTATTTATATTCAAACGATACATTTGTGAATTCATCGGGGATTAACATTAGAATATCCGATAACTGGGGCAGCTATGACCATGTGGGCGGTTCAGCAAAATATTCAATTCCCGTGCTATCATCTGATTGTCCCCAAAATCACATTATTGATTTTTTTGCAGAATACTGGCTTCCAGACTATCCGAATCATATCATTAGACGAGGTAAGGTAAGTATAGAAGTGAAGGGGAACGACAGCACTCCTCCAATAGTTCAATGGGTTAAGGTTTTGGGTGATAATGTGATACAAGCAAAAGTTTATGATGGTGGAAAGATTCAATATGTAAGAGCCAAACTCAGCTCCCAGGAGTTTCCTGAGAAATTCCTTGAGGTTGAATTATATGATCATGGCCAAGGGGGGGACAGGGCTGAAGGAGACCATGTGTTCAGTAAAAAAATCCCGGAACAGAAATTTGGTTTATACAAGATGGAGATTTCTGCTGCTGATTCCTTCGGGAATACAATGGTTGAATCAAAGACTGATGTTGTGGTCCTGCAGTAGACAGCCAGGTTATTCGAGTTCCATATGCGTAGCACTTGCAAGTCACCTTGGCCTACCCACAAAATTTCGCAAATTGCTCATTCCTTTGATGTCAAACAATATCTCTGATGGGTCTAACTAGAAGAACACTCCTGGAACATCTGGGTACTACCGCTGCTGGAGCATTCCTCCATCCGGCATTCCTCAAACCCCTTCAATTTGAACGTCAGCAGGAACATCCGCATTTATTGATTTCAGCTGAGTCAAGTACCGGATTCCGCTCTTTGCATGATATTCGTCAAGACATTCAGGACGGTCTGGCTCGAGATATCTGGCAGCGGATGAAAGATATGTGTGATCGTGAGCTTGACATGACACCGCTCACACCTCGATCCTCACTCCCAGGACGAAGTGAAACTTTCGCCAGGCAAAATAATCCCGACTACACGATCTGTTTTGCTGCTGGCCAACGAGTATTACGCAATACACTTGCATTTCTCATCACAGAAAACAAGGCCTACATGAAATCTGCTTTAGATCAGATTTGGGCCATCATTGATGAGAGCGTTTGGCCCGATTGGATCGACCAGGCCCATATCCACCTAGGTCATCCTGCTGATCTACGTACTGGGATGCTCAGCCAGGACCTGGGTCTCGCTTTTGATTGGCTCTATCATGCGTTGGATCAATCCCAACGACAGAACCTGGTTGACGGAATAGATAGACGTGGAATTCAGCCATTTTTGACGAGTGTGAATCAAGGTGCCTGGTGGACTGAGGAGTTGAACAATTGGTATACAGTTATTATAGGCGGACTGGGCATCGCTGGCATGGGTTTGGGAGCGGCACACCCAAAGTCTGAATTCTTGGTCCAGTATTCCCACCAGAAGATGCTCAAATACTTATCGATCTACGGTCCCGAAGGGGAGTTTAATGAGTCGATGGCATATTCCAACGCAACCCGCATTCCGGTAAACTATTTTTATGCCTACCATTATCACATCAAAGCAGCAACGAGCCCTCTTGCCGAGCGTCCATTTCCCCAAACCGCATCCTGGACAATGTATAGCACCCTCGCTCCCAATCGTTATCCGGCCTTCGGTGACGGCCATGTCGATGCCGGACCCGAAGTCGAATTTATGACGGCGATTGCTACCGCTACGAGAAATACAGGCTTGCAGTCCTATTGCCAACAACGACTAAAAGCCAGCACCAATCCGCACCTACTGCTTTCATTCGATCCTACCTTAGCGCGTACGCCACCTAGCGAAAATATGGATCTGGCAAAGTCCTTCTTTGCCAATGGAGCACAGGCATACAGCCGCAGTGATTGGGATCCGGTACGTCCCAAGTTAATTGTCTATGGAAAGTCGGCCAGAGATCACAATCATGAACACAATGACGTTGGACAGATTTGCATGGATTCGTTAGGTGAACGCATGATCATAGATTTGGGCTCACCCTCCGGCTATCCTGCAGATTTCTTTGGAGAGAACCGGTGGGCATATTACAATGCATCGATTCGAGGACATAATGTGCTCATGTTTGCAGACCAGGAACAGCGCACACACACTGAACGGAAAGATGCAGCCGGCAAAATGGATTTTGCATCCATTTCTGGAAAAGTACTAAAATCGTTTGCAGATGATAAGATTGGTAGTTTATGGCAATGGGACCTGACCAATGCTTACGCGGGTGTTAAAGCTGTCAGACGTACAATGCTCCATCTACTTCCGGGGATAGTCGCCATTTTGGATGAAGCAGAGTTGGAAAGAGAGGAATCGGTATCGTTGCGCTGGCATTTGATTTCTCCATCGTCCGTTGATCCTTATGGACGATTTCTTATCAAGGGCAAAGAGGCTAGGATCACTGCTGTGGTCAAAGTGCTGCGAGGGGATTTGGTGCAACAGCGCTTGAAAAGACATCAATATGCTGCACCGTATGATAGGGATCGCATTGGAGATATGTTGGTACAGCGTCGTGAAGCTTATGTCGACACAGAATTGATGGCTTCCAAATGCAGTATTCTATCATTATTTGCCATCCTGCCAGATCCGGCGGAGTCAGATGCTTTATGGCAAGCATCAGATGGACTGTGGGAAATCAAGACTTCTGAAGGACAGTTTTCTGTGACCTTGAATGATCGAACACTGATGATCAGCGGAGATGCAAAAAAGAGGATATCAGTGGGCATTTAAAAATCCCTTTTGCTCAACTTGCTTTTAATTATTTAGACATCCCTATATTTAAGGAAATTGAAAATCAGATAATAAATCACCTATGGGATCAAGAAGAGATTTTGTGCAAAAAATGACAGCGACTGTATTGGGTGCACCCCTATTATATGACCGCACTGGTTTAAAGACGTTGACAGATTTGCCGGTAGATGGGCCAATGCTCAGAGTGGCCATTATGGGCTTAGGTAGTTACGGTACACGGGTGGCAAAGGCTATGCAGACTTGTAAACGTGCCAAGCTGGTAGGGGTCATTAGTGGTACACCATCTAAGATCGTAGATTGGCAGAAGACCTATAACATCCCAGAAAAGAACTGCTACAACTACGAAGATTTTGATGCGATAAAAGACAATCCTGACATCGATGCAGTCTATGTGATTACACCCAATGGCCTGCACCACAGTCAGGTGATCCGCGTGGCACAGGCCGGTAAGCATGCCATATGTGAAAAGCCGATGGCGATCAGTGTAAAAGAAGGCGAAGAGATGGTCCAGGTATGTAAGGATGCAGGAGTCATGTTATTGGTTGGCTACCGCATGCACTTTGAGCCCAATACGCTGAAGGTGATCCATATGCGAAAGGCTGGAGAATTTGGTAAGATTATGTTCTTCCAAGGACAGTCCGGATTTAAGATCGGTAATCCCGATCAATGGCGTTTAAACTATGCGCTGTCGGGTGGTGGCGCCATGATGGATATAGGTATATATGCGGTTAATGGATCCCGTTATATGGTTGGGGAAGAACCCATCTGGGTGACCGCCCAGGAGACCAAGACAGATCCCATCAAATTTAGAGAAGGCATTGACGAGACCATCCAATTTCAATTTGGATTTCCCAGCGGTGCGGTAGCATCTTGCTTATCTACCTATGCCTTCAGCCACAATGATCGCTTCTACTTGAATGGCATCAAAGGATTTGCGGAAATGCAACCTTCTACCGGGTATGGACCAATCAAGGGTCGCACACACGAAGGCCCATTGACCGAACCCATCGTTACCCACCAAACGCTGCAGATGGATAGAATGGCAGAAATGATACTTGATGGCAAAAAAGCGGAAGTGCCCCTGGATGGAGAAGAAGGAGTGAAAGACCTTCGAATTATTGAGGCCATCTACAAGGCAGCAAAGAAGGGTAAGAAAATCATGCTGTAGTACGAAAGGCCAAGAAGTTACGAGATAATTCGTAGCAGAAATACTTAGCAATCGAGCAAAGGCTTCAAATAATTAAGCCCTTTTTTTACTGCGGTAGTAACGTACTACTTTAACTCCATCGTCACTTTTGCACCACCCATGGCATGAATTACTGCCTCAGATTTGATTAATCCTGGCTGCTTTCTGTCTGCAGAGAACCATCTGGTTGACCCACCGGGATCACCTTCCAATGGCTTACCTGATCTTCACCCTGACGTGGACCAAAGGGATCAAGGGCATGACGTGATAGTTCTTATGCAGGTTCTCCTAGATCGAGGGGCTAAAAGTACCTTTAAGGTATGGGGACAAGACAATTATTACTCAGATTGTAGGCGTGTTAAGTGGCCCTCAGATCTTATCCAACCAATTCCCATTTGCTTCTCATTTCTTAAGCGATCCTGCAATTGTGCCACGTGATGTTGCAAATGTCTGAGATTGACCAATTGGTGTTCAAGTTTAGATATTTTATACCAGGGAAATCCACTCTGCGCTGCCGAAAGATCGAGCTGACTAAGATCCGAGTCTAGATTTGCAATGCACAACCGTATTAATGTCAACAACTGTTCTCGTGCATATGGAGATAAGGATTCTTTATTGGGATGCAAATCTTGGGCGCCTTCCTTATGTTTTTCCCAAGGCACATGCTGTTGGAGATCTTGACAGATGTAGAGACGATAATAATATAAGGCATGATATGCCACTTGCCAGGACCGACTTATGTGGTTCTTGTTATTCCAAAGATTATCAGGGGTAATCTCGATAATGTTGTGTAGCATTTGCAGAGATGATAGGTATTGGCTCCTGAAGCTTGATGAAATGTTTTCGATGCTGATTGTGGCACGATCTGTCATGGCGATGTTTTAGAGGTATGTCCGAAAACATTGTACTTGGTTTGATTAAATAATCAGAGACTTTTTTAGAGAATCCCTTTGATATAATCTTAATGCTCTGCAGGCATTTACCTGAAGCTAGCACACCCTACCCGATTGTGGACACTCGGATGGGTTTTCCGCTTTGCGCTCTGTCTAATTAAATATATCTCTTTTTCAAATCTATTCAAATACTTTCGGTGGCAACCTTAAGTGAAAATTCTTCCTTAAAACTACTTAATTATTAGGGGTTTGGCGCAGCTTTGAGATGGTGCTTCAGCTTTCTTACTGAACCCTACTCAGATTATTTAGTGCAAGTGGTCGACCACATTCAATTTCTGAAAGTTCCGAAGCCATCACTTCGTAGTTTTGATTGTGCAATACTAGCTTCACTCGCAGATCTGCTCAAGCAGAAATTGTCCAACCAGAAGCGGGTATCAGCATCTATGGCATAGAAGTTCAGCATCGTGAATTGATTGGTGCCATCACTGGACTGTGCACTCCAACGATTGGGGAAACTGCCCACTAAACGATCTTCAATACTGAAATTGACCTGGTTGTTTTCAAAATCTAAAATTAACGCCATTTTCAACCACTGGTTTTGCGTATAATTAAAATCAATGACTTGCTGGTTAATTTTAACTTGCCCCGATGATTCTGTATCAAAATAAAATTGTGCCCCAAATTCTTGTCCAATCTCCACACCTTTTTGGATGTTGAAATACGCACTGCTGTTTGGACCGATGTACTGGTCCCAACTTAGTTCGTAAGTGCCGTCATTTAGGGTGGCTGGAGCGTACACTACATCTGGATTATTTATGTCCTGGTGCTGAATTTTTAAGACCTTACCCCAACTGTAGGTTTGCAGCTCACCCATATTGCCATTTGTCGACCACGGCTTCCAATCATCAGTTTGCGGGAAGGTTGCTGAAGTTAAATCTTCAAAGTTGTCGCA
Source organism: Saprospiraceae bacterium (assembly GCA_013001595.1). Taxonomy (GTDB): domain Bacteria; phylum Bacteroidota; class Bacteroidia; order Chitinophagales; family Saprospiraceae; genus JABDMH01. The sequence continues at coordinate 23,555 of JABDMH010000077.1, forward strand.
AGCTATACCTGTGATGGAAGCAGTACAAGCACAACTGAGCTCTTCACTTGGAGGTTCATCTCCTGACTTCGGATATATCGAGGCAATAAATTGTTTGTCGATTGTAGAAAGAGCACTATTCCAGGGAGCACTCCAGGGACCAAGTACCAGTGACCTTGGAATGTAATAATGCATGATGGATGAAGGGTCATACGCGGAAAAATTTGAACTTGAGGCATTATATCTTTGAAATATATTTGCATCTACATCCCTTCTTGACCAGTCCTGCGTGCGCTGATAGTATGAATAGACTGCCTCTCTATTCCATTGAATACTGGCCTCGGGGTGTTGATGCTCATGAGACAACCCAATGGCATGACCAAATTCATGTAGGGTGGTACGTCTAAATTCTGTGTCACTGGTGCGATCTGTAAACCATCCAAAATTCATGGTAGCTCGAGATGTTCCTATAAAACGATTGCTTTGGCCAACATACGACCATGAGCCGGAATTCCTGTCAAAGGAAATTCGGATGTCGCTGGGTTCGCGGGTTACAAATTGAAAATTGATATTGGCATGCTGAGACCATTCATTGGCATACTCCTTGATCTTAGATTGTACATAAGCACCGCCACCAAGAAATCGGACCTTTAGTACCTTCTTATTCCAAAATGCTTGTTTGCTTCCGAAGGCACGGTCCGTAGCTCTATAGTATAATTCCGTGCAGATCTTCTCTTCTGAATCTGAGACCGGCTCTGCAAGCTCTTCATCTTCTGAAGTCAGATCTGATTCCTCTTTTGTGCAACTGTTTAGAAAGACGGCTAGAGAAATAATTAGGGTCGATGTGATAATATGCCAGATCGTCATGGTAGTTGTATTTAATTAAGTAGACTTCTGGCAAGGGCAGGATATTTTAGGGTTCGCTAATTAATGTGTTGGAAAATAATTCCAACATTGATATTGATAATTGTTTTAGTAAATATTAAACAGAGATATGGACCGAGTATTTATAAATATGAGTGGGTTTAACTCAAATTTAAGGTTCAGTGACTTAGTGCCGAAAATTATGGGGCATTAGAGAACCGCTGAAGTTTTCCAAACCAGTGGAAATAATTAGGTGGCTATTGTGATTTGGTTTTGTTGGCAGTCCACTCCACCTCCAAGAGTTTGTTGGCATCTTTACTAGGTCGGAGTACAAACTGATTTTTGATCATTACCCTTCCTTTTCTAAATAAAGCTACATAGTGACCAGGAATTAGGTCTCCATATTCGATAGAATGATAAAGCACCCTACCATCTCGAATGGCCAAGGGAACTTTTCTAGTGATCTGACCATGTTCATTCATGATCATCACGTCGGCAAAACCTCCCGGTGGCACACCAGCTAATTCAACCGTTAATTTTCCAGCTTGTGCATTCGGAAGAATAGACATCGTTGCATCTTCAGCAACCGCTTTTGCTGAGGACACCTGCATGGATTTGGTCGACACCGAACATATTTCGATGATTAGTTCTGGACAGAGGCCACTCTCACTACTGGCTACTTCAACCATTTTCTTACTATCGGTCTGCAAATAGAATTGAATGCTGCCTGTGTGCAGATTTTCTTTGACAAAATCTGTGACGTCAAATTCCAGGAAAGGTTGGTTGTCCAGGTTTTGGCTTGCAATCTTTTTTCCATCAAGTTGAAGATGTCGTGCAGTCACCTCACGTTCATCAAAATTGGAGCGCATGCCGAAAACATCAATATTGCACACCTTCTTTTTGGAGACCGTATAAATCTTGAAGTAGCAATTCTTGACATATGCTGGATCAATGTGTTCTACTTGATAGCCAATAACCGGCACCAAACTACGTTTTGCAGGTACGCCCCGCAATTGCAGGACTGGCAATTCACCATAGTTCACCGAATCATGTTGGGAGGATAGGAAAGCATCATGCAAAGGACTTTCCACAAAAACCATTTTGTCACAATTGTCTTGCGACTGCAACCAGCAGGGAGGACATACCAATGCACAAATCAGGGCGATAGATTTCATAGCGAGTTCATTTCGTAGCCAGTAATTACGGCTAAGCACTGCTCCCATCAAGGAGGAGCTCAACCGAATAAAAACGCTCTGAGTGTCGCACGGGTGGTGAAAAAACCCTTTCGGATCAGCGCAATATACGTGCTTAGATTCATATCGTCCAAATTATCAGTGTTAAAAAAATATACAACGGATTGAAAATCAATAGGGTTGGATGTCAGCAGAGTACGATTGGACTGGTTTTCCGTCAAATTCACAGCTCTAATTGGTAGGGCTGAAGGTGTTTTTTATCTTAAGACATAAAGTGGCATAATGATGGATGGATTGGTATATCGTGGTGTTAAAGCATCTTTAGAGTTGGCTAAATTGGATCGTCCGAAAATTCGGGATGGAGAAGTGCTGATGACCATGCAGGCGGCAGCTTTGAATCACAGAGATGTTTGGATCGCTAAGGGGCTCTATCCAAATCTACGGGAAGGGATTGTCCTGGGCTCCGATGGGGTCGGAACTGCAGATGGAGGTGTGTACATCATCAATCCCAACCAAGAATGGGGGCTCCAGGAAGCATATTCGGGTCCAGGTTATACCATTTTAGGTATGCCCAATCACGGAACTTTTGCTACCTATTTGGCTGTGCCTCGACATCGAATCGTTGAAAAACCCTCGCATATTAGTACAGAAGAAGCAGCAGCACTGCCACTGGCTGGCTTAACTGCATATCGTGCACTATTCAAAAAATGTCAGCTCTCAGCAAACGAGAAAGTATTGATAACAGGCATTGGCGGTGGTGTGGCGCTTTTTGCATGTCAATTTGCATTGGCCAAAGGTGCGCAAGTTTGGGTTACCTCCGGCAGTGCACAAAAGATCGATCAAGCCAAATTGTTGGGAGCAAGTGGTGGAGCCATATATAAAGAGACAGATTGGGATCGCGATCTGAAAAAGAATATTGGTGGATTTGATGTGATTATTGATGGTGCCGCTGGTCCAGGCTTTGCAAAGCTGATCTCACTGGCTCGTCCCGGAGCTAGGATTGCCCTATATGGCGGCACGGCAGGTGAGATAAAACAGGTTAGTCCCCAAAAAATCTTCTGGAAGCAATTACAAATCTTGGGTTCCACCATGGGTAGCGACAAAGACTTTTCCGAAATGGTTGCCTTTGTATCTGAGTACAAGATCAGACCGGTCATAGATGCTACATTTACTTTGTCCAGTTGGCAGTCGGCCTTTGAAAGGATGGATCGAAGTGAGCAATTTGGAAAGATTGTCTTGACGCTCGATTGAGTAAAAGTGTTTTACTCATAGATTGTGGATCCCATTCTCCGTTGAAGAAAAGCTCAAATTATTGGTAAATTTATCTGCAATGATGCAGTTGGCAAAAGCAAGTTACGTAGGTCTGACCTTGGTGGTTCTTACCTGGATCGGATGTTCCCTACTGCCTGGTGGCTCTTCAACTGAAGAATTGGAAGCGTTGTTTGTCTTTGAAATTGAACCGCTTCTGGAAACCAAATGTGTAGCTTGCCATGGTGGCGATCCTGAGGAAATTGAAGGAGATTTTAACCTTACTCACCTGGGAGGTCTTCTAGATGGAGGTGCCTCTGGCGATCCGGCCATTGTGCCGGGTTCGGTCGAAGAGAGCCCCTTGTTTGCTGCCATCAATCGAGTGGATCCAGATCTTGCCATGCCTCCCAAAGTCTCAGAGAAGCTAACAGCAGAAGAGATTTCATTCGTACACGACTGGATCGAAGGAGGGTCACCTTGGCCGGCAGATGATCGAAAAACGCAGATTCTTGCAGATCCTAAATGGAGGGGAAAGGGTAAGGTCACGGTACCTGTTGATGGAGCCTTGGCAGAAAGCTGGGCCAATCGAACATATCGCCTGGAGGACCTATGGGCATATCGGCCTATCCAAAGGGAATTTGAACTCCCTGAAGGCATTCATCCCGTGGATTATTTCATCCAAGAGAAATTGGATGAAATGGATCTTCAAGCTAGCGAACCAGCTAGTAAGGAAACTCTCATACGTAGACTGTATTTTGATTTGCTGGGTCTCCCACCGACGTATGCTCAAGTGCAAGACTTTGTCCAGCAGGAGGATCCCGTCGCAGTGTCCGATTTGATAGATACTCTATTGCAAAAAAGTGCTTATGGAGAGCAGATGGCCAGACGTTGGTTGGATGTGGTCCGCTATGCAGATAGCGATGGCTTCTCAAACGATTATGTGCGTCCCAGTGCTTGGCGTTATCGAGACTATGTGATTAGGTCCTTTAACAATGACAAGCCTTTTAATGAATTTGTAGTGGAACAAATCGCAGGGGATGAGCTTGATCCCACCGATCCCGAGATGCTCATAGCTACTGGATTCTTACGTATGGGTCCTTGGGAACATACCGGGATGAGTGTGGCCAAAGAAACAAGGCAATTCTTCTTGGATGATGTGGTCAATAGTGTAGGGGAGACCTTCTTATCCATACCGTTAATGTGCGCCAAATGTCATGACCATAAGTTTGATCCCATTCCCACCAAGGACTATTATCAGGTTCAGGCCGTTTTTGCTACTACCCAGTTTGCAGATCGAGAGGCGCAGTTTCTACCTGATGAAAACAGGGTGTGGATGGACGAGGAGCAGGCACGAATTCAAGAATGGATTAAAGAAACCAAGGAAGAAAGAGCGAGGATCGACCGGAAGGAAGAAAATGCTGCCGCACAGTGGTTTCGGGAAAGAGGCCGACCCTACTTGACAAAAAAGACTAGAAGGTCATTGCCAGATGATCGGCAACCACCACGCTATTTGGGACTGACCTATGCTGACCTGGGCTATCGAAAGGTACTTAATAAACGGATGCAGACTTTGCAAGCACTTAGTCGCCGATTCCAACCCTATGCATATGCCGTTTACAACGGTGGTGAACGTATCTTGCACAGCGGACGTCTATTTTCCATACCGGAAGAAAATGATGATGAACTGCCCAAAAGTTACCTGCTGCAAGCTGGCTCTGTTTTTTCACCGGGTGAGGAAGTCTCCCCGGGTGTGCTACAGGCCATACCGGCAGTGCTTAAGATGGAACAGGAAGAGCCAAGTAGTGAATTGGCCCTTGACATTGCTCCAAGGCGAAATGGACGAAGACTTGCACTGGCAAATTGGTTGGTAAACCGGGACCATCCCATAGCAGCGAGATCTATTGCCAATAGGGTTTGGCAATATCATTTTGGAATCGGGCTTGCAGAAGATGCAAATAATTTTGGTGTTTCTGCAAAGAAACCAAGCCATCCGGAACTATTGGATTTTCTGGCCAATTACCTGATGAACAATGGATGGTCGATCAAGAAGTTGCATAGGCTGATTCTAACTTCGGCCGCCTACCAGCGATCTGCGGTGCCAGTTGACCCTATACAATCGAAGCTCGTCGATCCTGAAAATCAATTTTTAGCCCATTTCAACTCACGGCGGCTACATGCGGAAGAACTTAGGGACGGTATTCTCCAGATCACCGGTGAGCTCAATCTCATGGTCGGTGGCATTCCCATCCGTCCAGAAATCAATGAAGAGGTAGCACTGCAACCTCGCCACATCATGGGATCTATTGCCCCAGCTTATCAACCTTCACGACTGCCTGATCAGCGTAATAGGCGCACAATTTACGCGGAAAGAATTCGCAGTTTACAAAATCCTTTCCTATCGGTATTTAATCAACCGGGCACTGACATATCCTGTGGGCGTCGCAGTTTGTCGACCATTGCACCGCAGGTGTTGGCCCTATTTAATGGACCATCCATGCGAAACCGCGCTGTAGCTCTGGCTTCAATATTGACTGATGAGCACCATAGTTTGGAGGACAAGATCAAGGGTGCCTATGCGCGGGTTTGGTTAAGGACTGCCACGGCACAGGAAGTGACGCAAGGATCTGAATACGTAGAGAAAATGATGGCGTACCATCGCGATAACAAAACTCCCCCAATCGTACGTCCTACGAAAGTTAAGCGCAAAATGTTTGAGGAAATGACGGGGGAGCCGTTCGAATACATCGAGCGACTTGATGTGTACGAAGATTATGTAGCCGATCCTTCCTATCACGATGTGTCGGTGGAAACCCGGGCTCTGTCCGACTTGTGTCTTGTTTTATTTAACAGTAACGAGTTTGTATATGTCTACTGAGCAGTATTCTTGTCGAAGTAGGAGAGCCTTTCTATATGGTTTAGGATCCAGCATAGGAGCCGTTGCACTCAGTAGTCTCTTGGGTTGTAAGTCTTCACCAGAATTGGTAAGTGAAGCGCTGAGACATAGTGGAGATCCACTCACTGCCAAACCGCCGATGTCTCTTGCCAAAGCAAAGGCATGTATTTTTCTCTCCATGGAAGGCGGACCTTCACACATAGATACTTTTGACCCCAAGCCTGCACTGGAACAGTATCACTTGAAGAAATTCGAGCGTAAGGGTGAAAAGTTTAGCGCGATGTCTTCCGGACGCAGATATATTGTACAGAGTCCTTTTCAGTCACGAAAGGTGGGAGAGTCGGGTGCCGATATGTGCGATCGATTTGTACATCTTGTGGATGTTGCCGATGACATGTGCTTTTACCGGGGTTTGCAGGCTGAGTCTGTAAATCATCCTACCGCCATGTATCACATCAATACAGGTAACAAATTTGGTGGAGAACCTGCACTGGGATCTTGGGTGACCTATGGCTTGGGTACTATTAATGAAAATGTGCCCGCATTCGTAGTACTCCCTGAGCTCGCCTGGCCCCAAGGAGGATCTGGAAACTGGTCCAATGGGTTTTTACCGGCGCACTACCAGGGTACTCCCTTCAGACCGATTGGTGCTCCGGTACTCAATATAGATCCTCCTCCTGGGGTGAGCCACTATCACCAAAGAGAAAGCCTCGATCTACTTGATCAGCTGAATAAAGACCATTTCGAAAGAAATCCCCATCATGAAGAATTAGAGGCGAGAATGTCTTCGTATGAGCTGGCTTTTCGCATGCAAGCAGAAGTGCCTGACCTCATAGATATTGAAGGAGAGCCAGAACACATCAGAAAAATGTACGGCATTGGCCAAGAAGCGACAGACGCTTTTGGTAGAAAATGTCTGATGGCAAGGAAACTAATCGAACAGGGTGTCCGATTTGTACAGGCCTATTCTGGTGGTTGGGACTCACACGACTTTTTGGCACGCGCACATGGCAATCTAATCCAAAGCATTGACAAACCCATTACCGGTCTAATCAAAGATCTGAAACAGCGAGGTTTATTGGATGAGACCGTAATTGTCTGGTGTGGTGAGTTTGGTAGAACTCCCGATAATGGATTTCGTGAAGGTGGTGTAGCCTACGGTCGAGATCACAATCCTGATGCCATGGCTTTTTGGATGGCTGGAGGTGGTGTAAATGCCGGTCATACCATCGGCGCCACTGACGAATTGGGCGAAAAGGCTGTAGAGGTGGTGCATCCCATTGGTGACCTTCATGTCACTTTGCTAAAGCTTTTGGGCTTAGATGACCATAACTTGACCTATTTTCACAGCGGCAGACATAAACAACTGTCTCAGTTTGGTGGAAAAGTCATAACCGACCTAATTGCTTAGGGATGTAAAAAAAAATAAGTTTCCGATTCAGAGGATGTTATTTTGAATTTAGACAACCTGTTCTGAGCGGAGCCGAAGAAAGGCATAAAAAATAAGCATAGTGGGGCTACGTGAATTTTTTCTAACGCAGTATAGATTCAAAATAACAAGTATAAACTGGGAAGTTATTTTTTTACTGATCCCTTTGTATATGCTGCCTGCAAAGTATGAAGATGTTCAATCACTATTTTAGTATTTTCTTTGTGTGGGTCTACTTGCAACTATCATAGCGGCACCGAAAAGCCAGTGAATCAAATCTTTAAAAAACTTTCATGAATAAGAAGAGGAGTGATGAAGCATTGCATTATCATGCAAAGGGCAGACCGGGAAAAATTGAAGTCATTCCGACAAAGGAGACGGCCAATCAACGAGATTTATCACTGGCGTATTCACCAGGCGTTGCAGATCCATGCATTGCCATCCATGAGCGTAAGGAAGAGGTGTTTACTTATACTGCTAAGGGGAACCTCGTAGCGGTCATCAGTAATGGTACTGCAGTGCTTGGTCTTGGTGATATCGGACCGGAGGCTGCAAAACCGGTAATGGAAGGCAAGGGCCTCCTATTCAAGATCTATGCAGACATCGACTGCTTCGATTTAGAATTGAATACCAAAGATGTAGATGAACTGGTCAGAACGGTGAAGATCCTGGAACCCACTTTTGGAGGGGTAAACCTTGAGGACATCTCTGCCCCAGCATGTTTTGAGATTGAAGAACGACTTAAAGCTGAACTAGATATCCCCGTGATGCACGATGACCAACATGGAACGGCCATCATTAGTGCTGCCGCCTTGATTAATGCACTTGATTTGGTCGGAAAAAAGATCGAAGCGGTGAGCATCATCGTCAATGGAGCAGGTGCTGCATCCATTTCTTGCGCTCGATTGTATATGTCACTGGGTGCCACGAAAGAACATATATTTATGTTCGACAGCAAGGGACTGATTCACCCATCAAGAGACCACCTATCTGGCAAGAAGAGTGAGTTTACAAACGATCATTTACCCGCTGACACGGATTTAAGCGCAGCTATGAAGGGTGCAGATGTGTTTATCGGACTATCTAAGGGAGATGTTTTGAGTCAGGCGGATGTGAAAAGTATGGCAAAAGATTGTATCGTTTTTGCCATGGCCAATCCCTATCCAGAGATCGGTTATGAGGAGGCTACGCAAGCCAGGAAAGACATCATCATGGCTACAGGAAGATCTGATTATCCAAATCAGGTGAACAACGTATTGGGCTTTCCATACATCTTTCGTGGAGCTTTGGATGTGCGGGCAAAGGAAATAAATGAAGAGATGAAGATGGCCGCAGTGCAAGCTTTGGCACGGTTGGCCAAAGAGCCGGTGCCAGATATGGTCAATTTGGCTTATAGTCATTCAAATCTGGTGTTTGGAAAAGATTACATCATTCCCAAGCCTGTTGATCCGCGCTTGATCACTGCTGTGGCACCTGCCGTTGCTCGCGCTGCCATGGATTCAGGTGTAGCTACCCATCCCATCAAAGACTGGGACGCCTATGAAGTACAATTGTCTAAGCGACTTGGACTCGACAATTCCTTAACCAGGGCCTTGTTGCGTAGGGCTAAGCAGGATCCCAAGAGAGTCGTTTTTGTGGATGCTGAAGATGTCTCCGTACTTAAGGCTGCCCAAGTAGTGGTGGAGGAAGGCATAGCCATTCCCATATTATTGGGCCGAGAAGAAAAAATTCTTCCTCTGCTTGAGGAACATAACATCCAATTAAATGGGGTCGAAGTTTTTCATCCAGGCTTTCCCAAAACAGATGAGCTCATAGCACAAAGAAAAGCATACGCGCAGTCATACTTTGAACTTAGGCAGCGTAAAGGGGTGACTTGGAGAGAAGCAGGCAGTACCATCAGGCGGAGATCATATTTTGGGGCGATGATGGTGCGCAAAGGTCATGCCGATGCCATGATTGGAGGATTGACCCATCATTATCCCGATACCATCCGACCAGCCCTACAAATTGTGGGAGCACGACCGGATGTTAAGAAGGTATCGGGTATGTATATCCTAATGTCGAAGTTTGGTCCCATTTTTCTCGCTGATACCACCGTAAATCTGGATCCAAGCGTCGAAGATCTTGTTGAAATTACGGAGCTGGCCGCGGAGCAAGTCAATAGATTTAACATAACACCACGCATTGCACTGGTGACGTATTCAAATTTTGGCTCCGTTCCAGATGCACCCACTGCTAAAAAGATGCGACTGGCGGTTAAAGAATTGCATACCAGGCATCCAGATCTGATTGTCGATGGAGAAATGCAAGCACATATGCCATTCAGACCAGACTTGATCACTCGTGATCATCCTTTTTCGAAATTGGCCTCAGAAGGGGAAGCCAACACCCTGATCTTCCCCAACTTGTCCTCTTCAAATATTGCCTACAATCTCGTGAAAGAAATCGCCAATATTGAAAAAATCGGACCGATCCTGATAGGTCTAAATAAGCCTGTACATATTCTGCAGCTGAATGCTTCAGTGAGAGAGATCATTGATATGGTGGCATTGGCAGTGGTAGATGCCCAGAAGAGTAAGGGACCGAAATAATGAATAGGGTTACACCCGGTACCTGGCTTTGACCTACCTTATGCTGTCTTTCGTAAATGCACCATCTACCAAACGCCAAATCTGCAAGGGATTTTCGTCCTTGATGGCATCAGGCAGCAGTCGATTGGGGAAGCTCTGATAACAAACTGGTCGACCAAATCTCTTAATGGCGTTCGTGCCTACAGAGGTAGTCTGCGGTGCCGTCGTAGCTGGATAGGGTCCGCCATGCACCATAGAATCGCATACTTCAACGCCGGTAGGATAGCCATTGATAATGATCCTGCCTACTTTACGCTCTAATATGGAAATCAGTGCTGCATAGTCTTCCAAATCTTTCGGTGTGCCATGAATGGTTGCGGTCAAGTGCCCTTCTAAATTTTGTGCAGCTTCCATCACTTGTTTGGCATCGCTGACTTCCACAAGTACACTTGATGGTCCAAACACTTCCTTTTCCAGTGTTTTATCACTGGCGAATTTTTCGTACGAGGCATAGAATATCTTTGCTGGTACAGCATTTGCTCCTTCTGCCTTCGCTCCCGTGGCAAGGATTTCAATTTCTTTGCGGGTGAGGCTTTCTGTACCTGCACTGTAAGCATCGCGAATTCCACTGGTCAGCATATTACCGGCACTAATGGGTTCTATCGCTGCTGCCAACTCACTTTTAAAACCGTCGGTTTCTTCTTGCTTAGGTAAGAAGACCAGGCCGGGGTTTGTACAGAATTGCCCAACACCCAAGGTTACAGAACCGGAAAATGCTTTAGCAATGGCAGGGCCATTATTTTTCATAGCCTCAGGAAGGATAAACAATGGATTTGAGCTACCCATTTCGGCATATACAGGGATGGGCTCCTCACGTTGATTAGCCAAATCAAATAGCGCTTTACCACCTTTGAATGACCCAGTGAAGCCCACTGCTTTAATCAGTGGATGCTGCACGAGCGCTATGCCCACCTCATGCGTAGTTCCTTGCACCATGCTGAATACACCATCAGGCATTCCGGTTGCCTCCGCAGCTACCAGGATGGCTCGAGCTACCAGCTCCGAAGTGCCTGGATGAGCGGGGTGTCCCTTCACGATAACGGGACATCCGGCAGCCAAGGCAGAAGCAGTGTCACCTCCAGCAACCGAAAAGGCTAAGGGGAAATTGCTCGCACCGAAGACTGCTACGGGACCCAAAGGGCGTACCACCTGTCGAATATCTGCTTTGGGAAGGGGTTCGCGATTGGGCTGAGCCGTATCGATGCGTGCATCTACCCAAGAACCTTCTCGAACAACCTTAGCAAAAAGTTTAAGTTGATTCATAGTTCTCCCTCGCTCTCCTTTCAGTCGACCTTCTGGCAGGGCTGTTTCTTGCATACATCGCTCTATCAAGGCATCACCCAGGTTTAAGATTTCATCGGCGATCCGCTCTAGAAAAGTAGCTTTCTCCTCATTTGATTTATTGGCATAGCTAGCAAATGCTTGCTCGGCTAGTTTTGAAGCCTGATCAACTTCCTCAGCCGTTGCTTCACTAAAAGCGACAGCAAGTTGATCTCCTGTTGCTGCGTCGTATGCATAGAAGCTATGATCGTTTCCTGAAACAGAGATGCGTCCGATAAATTGTGATCCTGAAATTTCCATGAAAAATGATGTTTTAAAGAGGTTGGTTTACAGAGGTTCAAATGTATGGGTTTGATTGTAAAGAAAGCGGCTTCATCCCAAGAAATCATGCTCGAAGCGTGGTGTCTACAGTCTTGAGTTATCTATTTTCTCTCCGGACAGAACTGCACCGCATTGGTTAGTGTCCCGATATGGTCAATATGGATGCGTATCTCATCATCAGGATTAAGGCTGAAGTGGTCGGGAGGAACAATACCAGTGCCGGTCATGAGAAAGCAGCCGTAGGGAAAGCTGCAGGCTCGATAGAGATACTCCACGAGGTCCTCAAACTTACGTTTGATCTGATCAATTTGAATGCTGCCGTCAAAGACTACTTTGTCCCTACGCAGGATTTCCAACCGTATCGTGGTATCTTGGGGAATGGGTGTGTCCGTGACATAAATACATGGACCTAAACCGGCACAATTATCATATACTTTCGCCTGTGGTAGATAAAGGGGGTTTTCACCCTCGATGCTGCGGGAGCTCATGTCATTGCCAATGGTGTATCCTTCTATGGTTCCTTCAGCACTGATAAATAAGGTGAGCTCTGGTTCAGGAACATTCCAGGTAGAATCTTTTCTTATATACACGGTACCTCCTTCCCCTACAGTTCGGGCGGCTGTACCTTTCATAAACAACTCGGGCCGTGGCGCATCATACACGCGATCGTAAAAATCCCCTCCTCCTGCTTCTTCAGCTTCGGCCATTCGGGCTGTCTTGCTCCGTAAATACGTCACTCCAGATGCCCAGATCTCTTGACTCTGAATGGGGGGTGTTGCAGGCACAGTGAATTCGTCTTCCTTAGGTTGCCAATTCTCCAGGTCAGACACTAGATAACTTGACAAACCAGTGCGATTAATCAATTCATCCCAGCTATCAATTTTTTTAGAGAAAACATTTCCCTCTTTTTCTAAATATGCAACATCCTTACCATAGTATAACTTCATCTTTCGGCTATTTCAATGAGTGTGCTAAAATACAGAGAAGGATTTACATCACCATTGACTACCTACTGGGGGTATCCCAATCGAATGTGAAAGAAATTAGACATTTACCTATTTTGCAAAACCATCATTCTAGCAACATCGGACAAAAGGGACGTATAGCACAAATTGATGCCCTTCGTGGCATTGCCGCCCTTCTGGTGCTTTGGTTACATGTAGCGGAGACCTACATTCGCTTTCCCAAGATTGCGAGCCATGGTACATGGTTACATGATGTCATTTCTATCGTCGATCTAGGAAGGCTGGGAATTAGTTTGTTTTTTGCCATTAGTGGTTTTGTTATTTGTAAGAGTCTGAGCAAGGAGAAGCGGCATCCCCTCAGGCACTTTGCCATCAGGCGGTTTTTTCGACTTTTCCCCGCTTTTTGGGTTAGTGTACTACTTGGGGCTTATGTATTGTGGATTTGGCAAGAGCGGTCAATGGATGCGTCTACCTTTCTAGCGAATCTCACTATGATACCAGCCGTATTTGGAGCGGATTTAATCATCGGCTTGTATTGGACCTTAGAACTTGAACTGTGTTTCTATCTGATGATGGCCCTACTATTTGCACTTGGCTTCATGCGTAACAGCCAGGTCGTTTTCTTTTTTATCCTGTCGTGCCTACTGGTTTTTGCGGTATTTATATTTTTTCCAAATTTCGCACCCAGTTATGCGGCATGGAAAACGATGCCTTATCATCTATCGATTATGTTTTGGGGTGTCCTTTTTCGATACTGGTATGATGACCAAGACGGATCTGTAGAAGTTTGGGGTCGCAGCATATCCCGTCTTTTTGTATTGCGACTCACTACATTGGTACTGTGTTTAGTACCGATTACATCGCTCGGAATGAGTTGGATGGACGGAGATATGAGGTATGTGAATGATGGGGTGGCCTATTTGGTGACTTTCTTGATGTTTAGTTTAATTGTCCTTCGTTTTCCGATTCGCCACCGACTGATGGTTTGGCTAGGTATGATTAGCTATTCCGTTTATCTATTTCACCCTATTGCCTTAGTTTGGTTGAAAACAGTGCTTTCGACGCAGGATGAAGTATGGTTGTCCCAACCCTTGTATGTTTATTTATTGTTGACTGTAATAGTTACCATAGCGCTAGCGGCATTGATATATTATTTAGTGGAGAAACCTTTTATTCAATTATCCCATCGATGGACACAGCGGTAAGCTCCTGATATGCTTCGTAGCTCAGAATCTGCCATCAAAGTTTCGGTAGTTTCCAAGGGCGTCGATACGATGGTCGAACCAATTTGTTTGCTGATGTACTGCCTGCGCCTTTAAATGATTCTTTTTGTCGATCCCATGTCAGCGCATGCTGATTGGTGCGCACAGCAATATTGGCCATATGGGCACTTACGGCAACTGCATGGCCCATTTCAACTGGGCAATTTGGCTCAGCTCTTGACTTAATGCAATCCACAAAATTAGCAGCATGGCGTGCATGTCCATTTTCACCTTTGATGGGTCCCACCTCCGGAATCATTGGTTGCTTGGTATTGGGATCCCATTCTGCAAAAACCTGCCATTTGCTTCGGTCAGCTACCAAGGTCCCTTTCTCACCGATGAAGGCTACGCCATATGGCTGATCATAGGGGCCTGATTGCTTTCCTGCATTATGCTCCCACTGAATTAAGTAGTCATCGTAAGGAAATATCGCTGTGAGTGTATCGTGGGTTTCTCGTGGTCTATCGACGAACGGATCTTGCGATCCATAGGCAATGACTTGGTTAGGCGCTGTTTTTAGATTTCTCGCCCACAATCCCATATCTAATAGATGCACTCCCCAGTCTGTCATTAGTCCTCCACCGTAGTCCCAAAAGAAACGCCAGCTGCCATGAAATCGAGCCGCATTAAAGGGACGCAAAGGAGCAGGTCCCAAAAAGAAATTATAATCCACTCCAGATGGAGGCGATCCGTCTGGAGTTCTCTCTGGGCCCAATCCGTATCTAAAGTTTGCCCAAATATTAGTCCGGCTGAGTTTACCTAACGCACCACCTTTAATGAATGACATAACTTCATTCCAGACTTGGCTACTGCGCTGCTGCTGACCGACCTGGACGATGCGATCATACTGTCGAGCAGCCGGCACCATGATGGAGCATTCTTCGATGCTATTTGCCATGGGTTTTTCAACGTACACATCCAAGCCCATCTCGCAGGCATGTACCATGGGTAGGCAATGCCAATGATCGGGCGTGGCTATGATGACGGCGTCAAGATCTTTATGGGCAAGCATTTTTCGATAATCACCAAATATTTGTGGCTGCTGCTTGAAGTCTCGATCTAATGTTGATGATTTATCTTGCAGCACTCTGGCATCAATATCACAAAGTGCGACCACATTTACACCGGGTACTTTCAAATGGTTTCGCAGCACAGCAAATCCCCTATTGCGACATCCGATCAATCCAATATTTACTTGATCTGACGGCGGCATTCCCTGATGCTTATTGGGCATCAAAAATGGAAATGATGAAAGAAACATGCCGCTGCCAGCTACCCGAGTAAATGTTCTTCTTTGCATAGTCTTATGTCTTGGTTCTAATTTACTAATTCGTGAAGAATTAGCTACCCTTAATTCAAAATCAGTCCATAGTTTTGCACTGATTTCTCATCAGAGATAAACAACCGGTTGAATCATACAGAAGTCAACAGCCAAGATCTTGCATTCAGCCAATACTAATCAATGCTTTCTTCGAAGATGGCAAGCATGGTCAGTAATCTACCATACTGACTGGCGTTAGCCTCGTCCGTATGATTCTGACACCATGGTGGGAGATGATTGGAACGCCAACCTTCTTTTCTAGTCTCAACCTGATCTAATCTTGAGGGTCAATGAAACTGAAGCTCTCATCCCCCCAAATGGCTCTAAGAGATCCACCCAAATATCTTCCTTCTCAATCACTGCAGATCATTGCAAGACCATCTTATTTCAATGCCATTTTGCCCCCTTCAAAAGGGGTCTTGGGCCCGCGTTTGTGATTGAAGCATTTATAGGTGGTATATGGTTTGTCCTACAGACAAAGGTGCAATCAAAAAACTGCAAGTTAAAAACCAGTTCATAATTGAATTTAATTTGGAAATTATTATCAACATTTTTTGAAATGCAACATGCTATTTATCGGCTCCAAATAATATGTGCTAGTGTAATTAACTGTAAATATATATACTATTAATGGTTAATATGTTGTATATTTATGTATGGCAAGAAAGGCAAAGAAAATAGAAGCTTCATATGAAGAAATCAATGAACTTAATTCTTGGGTTCGCAGTCACACCATTGAATCAAGATACGCTACAAGAGCGAAAATAATCTTGAAGTCTTTGGAAGGTATGAGCTTA
>JABDMH010000090.1 GCA_013001595.1 Saprospiraceae bacterium
GTGGTGGGGTGGGAAGATAACCGTAAGAGCCATTTGCAAGTTCGATGGTAAATGCATCTTTGAATGGAGCTTTCTCCTTAATTTCCAGTCCAGTCTCGGCAAAAGTTTCGAAGGGTGATGTTGCAATCCCTAGATCGCCGATGCGAAATGCTTGGAGTATGATTTTGATCTCATCGGGCCATTCTGCCTCTAGCTGGCGAATGCGTTCGGCATATATTTTCTCATGCCGACTGAAAATTGGATCTGAACTGTCGGGTCTTGCACGCACCGCTTCCATGTTTTCTAGCACTTTGGCACTAGCTCGTCGAACCTTCAGTTTCATCTCTGTCTGGGCGGCTGCTAAAGGTACCCAATCCCTAAATTCCAAATCTTGATATTTTTCGTAGACCGCCTTCGCCACATCATTGGCCACAATGTTCATTTTCGCATACGGAAGGTATTTTTCACCTGGTCCTGCGAAATTGATGTTGTTGACATCCCCAGATGTCCCATTGGTCATAATACCTACGAATGATGGCGTCTGCCGATCGGCCCCCATTAGTTCTTGGAGTCGGTCACCAAATATGGCAAAATAGTCTGCAGAAATATGACCCCTGGGGACACCCCCGACGTAGTGAAGTGAGTAGTTTGCTAAAACAGCAATAGGTGTTCCTTTAGCAGACTCCACAGCGATGAATGATACTTCAGGATCGATCGGACCAGCCGGTTTCACGATGTCTGGATTTTTTAGTCCTGGATTCATCTTGGCTTTGTCCATTCCACCCAGTGGATTCATGACAGGTTCACGCATCAACCATCTCCGATTAAAAACATGCTGGGGTACATCTACTCCTCCCCAAGCTATTCGTGCTGGTTCTAAATGATTGATGGCAATCCGCACACCATCTGCCATTCTACGTGCGACAAACTGCTGATATTCATCAAGCGGGGCGTCACCTTGCCATGCCTTGCGTGCATTACCTTCGCCACTGGCACTGATGGCCGAATGGGTATGGGTCGCTGCCATAAGGATATGATCAACCTCCAAATCCGTTTCTTCAACAATCCACTGCTTAGCTGCATCGAACACTTCCCGCCGAATGCCTACATTATCAACCACAACGATGGCTATTTTCGTCTTTTCATTATCGAGAACTAGGCACTTTGCATAAAGCTCATCATGTACATGTGTTGCCGGTGGAGAATTCCAGTTGCCCACTATTTCTTTCCCAAGAGGCGGTGTAACATTGCTCACATAGGCTCCTGCCTTAAAAACCTGGGCAGAGAGCGGGTTTACAATGATTAGGGAGAGGAGCCAGATGACTGATCGCCGACTAAGGGAAGGTGTGCTAAAGATCAAATTTTCCATACCCCAATATAAGATCTTTATGGCAGCACGTATCACAGAATATCTAATCTGTGCTGCCAATTTCTTTGCGATGAAGTGAGCTACCTACTCTCTTTGGTATATTGGCTATTCGGATACTTGATCTAGATTTTATATACTCTTCTGATCAAAGTACGTAGTGAGTCATCTTAGGGAAGTTTCATGTATTTGCGAACAACAGTTATGATCATAATTGTCATCGATAATAATTCTACTTGACCACAACAAAATCACTATGTTCATCAGCAAATTGCTCAAGATATTGTCCCAATTGATCCGAACTGTATAACCACTCCCAATTTGCTCTGTGGTCCAAAAAGTCTTGACTATATCCACCAAGACTAGGAAAATATCTGTCCCTCACCTGCATAGACTGCAATACCATCAAAAAAAAATAAACATCTTGATGTGGACCACGTATACCTTTTAGGAAAAACACCTTTGCACCAGGTAATGCGTCACTTCGATTTGGAGACCAAACATTGATGATGAATTGTTCAAAGTCTTCTTTCTGCACATCCTTTTTCAATATCATTTGATGCATTCCGACAACTGCTCCCTTTGTCAACCAAATGTTCCTTACTGGTTTCCCACAAGCAACCACCAAATAATCGTTCGAAAGGCTGTCCACCCATCCCTCGTTATCAAGGTAAAAGGTACTGTCTTGATAGAGCCAATCGATTTTCCTCCGTTCAATTAGATACTTCTCTGAAGGTCGATCAGGATGAGGCCAATATTGATTTCTTGTCTCTAGATCTCGAAAGATCCAGCAAAACACCTGACTATCCACATTCGCCCCACGCTCACCGCGAAGATGGTATACGCGACTATCAGGAAGTAGATCTCGCCACGTAGGAAAATAGCGCTCTGATAAAAACACCCTGTTACGATCTACATCGAAATGGGGCTTCTGTTTAATGAAGTGAAAACCCATTACTGATCCATCTTGCAGCAAGTATTCCTCTTGATGTCTCTCCGGTACACCGGGCTCTGCAATATCAGTTTGTGGAGTTAATTGTCCATGGCTTAAGCTTTGGATGGAAATGGCAATAGATATCGAAGTAATAAATGAAATGATCAATCTTGTCATCGGATGCATATTAAGTCACAAGATCTTCCAATAGGCCCAGTTGAGATTGTAAAAATGCGTCAAAACCAAAGGGCTTTAATCACATGAAATGCCTAAAGGCTTCTCTTCAACTCACCTTATCCACAAGCTGCACGGATAGCATGCAATAGAAAATCAGGCCAACAATTCTGCTAGTAATGACTAGTATACCAAACTGCGCTTGGACACTCGAAATTTCTAATTACATTTAGTAGATCTACTGACTACCATAACCACATCATTCGACTTATGAATCGGCGAAACTTTCTTTCTAATTCCGTTATTACAGGCTTGACGTCATCATCTATCTATGGCTTGGGCAAGCTTGCTCCCAGTTCCGAAGAAGCAAAGAACTCGAAGTATGAATTACTGGACAAAGTATTGCAGCGACCCATACTGCGAAAAGAGCTTTTTGCCGATCCGGTCATTATTGAGTCTTTAGAGTTGTTGGAGTATGAAGGTAAATACTTGTGCAGGGTGCGCTCAAAAGATGGTGCAGAGGGCCTATCCATTAGCCATAGCAGCATGAATATGCTCTATCCAATTTTTACGAATGCCCTACAGCCATTTTTTATCGGAAAGGATGCGAGAGAACTGGATCTGCTATTGGAGAAGGTCTACGTCTATCGCTTAAATTTCAGGTTAAGTGGACTGGCGCTGGGCATACCGCTTGCCACCATCGAATTTGCTATTCTAGACATGTTGGGTCATATAGCTGGTCGTTCTATGGGCGAACTCATCAGTGAGATCAATCATCCGGAGGTAGCGGTGTATCAGGCAACTGAATATCGGGAAAAATCGGTCGAAGAATCATTGGAACTGATTAAGAGAGACGTGGCAGAGTATAACGCTCACGCTGTGAAAATCAAGGTAGGTGGTCTCATGTTTATGACCAAAGACATGTATGCCGTTGGACCTCCAGGCAGAACAGAAACAATGATTCCGCTGATCCGTGAAACCTTTGGAGATGACATGTTCTTATATGCCGATGCCAATGGTTTTTATGAAGTTGACGAAGCCATTCGAGTCGGTCGTCTCCTGGAGGAATATAATTATGGCTTTTTTGAAGAACCCGTCCACTTTGATCACTATGAAGAGACCAAGCAGGTATCTGATGAACTAAAGCTGCCAGTGGCAGGTGGCGAACAGGAATATAGCATCCATGGTTTTCGTTGGTTGGTCGCGAATGATGGACTACAAATTGTGCAGCCCGACACCTATTATTTCGGTGGTATGATTCGCTCACTAAAAGTAGCCCGCATGGCTAAAGCTATGGGTAAATTATGTACACCACACATGTCAGGTGGCGGCCTTGGTTACTTATATATGATTCATTTTGTTTCGGGCCTATCCAATGCAGCTGCCCATCACGAATTTAAGGGATTACGCACGCATGTCCCTTTCGAATGCGAAACATCATCCTTGCAAGTGAACGACGGTAAAATCAAGGTGCCTACGGGTCCTGGCTCGGGCATCACCATTGATCCTGACTTTGTGAAAAAACATACATTGGTTAGGGATCACTAGATACCAAATTACCTAACACGTTTTTGGTATTAAAACCGTAGCGTTATTCACTTCAGGTCAGGTGTTCCAGTCATCTCACATCAATGTTACAGAAACATATTGAAGAGTTTAGCGCCTCCTCAGTTTTTGGAACAGCCCTTGCGGCTTACCTATACTCATTATGAAGTGGCAGATGCAGCCTCCTTTCAGGGGATCAAAATGGCATAATTTACTGAAGTATTGAATGTACGCCACCTCCTAAGTAGAGGATTAACCTACCGGTTGTTTGTGCCATCATTTCTTATGGCTATTTCAAGTTACTGGCAAGGGTTTAGCTGGAATATCACCACAATTTTCCATATTTATCAGCATCGCGTCAATAGCAACGCTGATTCCGTTCACTGCTTGGCTGATCCGCGAATTTCTGTGCCAGGAGAAGGCACCATAGCTCATTTTGCCTTTAATTTTCTCAAATCACATCAGTGGCTCGCGAGGAGATGATTTTAGAAATAAGGTGCCATATTTATGTCCTTCGGGATAGATGTATGTGCAGCCTTGAAATTCAAGCCACAGCTCTAAAGGCTCTACACTCCCGTTGATATTTATTTATCTTGACATGGATATAGTAACTTCTCCTTTTGTGGTCAATACCTTTATTATCGTCAACCCTACTGCTGGAAATGGACGCGGGAAAAGAGCATTTGCGGGATTGCTTCCGCTGATTTCCAGGTATACCCACGGGCACCATACGATCTTTGAAAGTAAATGTGAGAAAGACTGTATTCAGCTCTCCAGAGAAGCAGTCGAACTTGGTGCGCAACTGATCATTGCCTTTGGAGGTGATGGAACAGTTCACGAGGTTGTCAATGGTATGTTGGTTGGCGAGTCCGCAAGAGTCCATACCTGTGAACTGGGGATCATCAGTCATGGTAGTGGAGAGGATTTTATCAGAAATCTTGATTTTCCTCATGACAGAAGACAACAAATAGGAAATATTTTTAACAAGCCATCCCGTATGGTTGATGCGGGTTGGCTGAAGTGCACGGACAGTTCGGACAACACCATTAAGCGCTATTTTGTCAATGAGTGTCAGCTCGGTATCAGCGGCGCTGTAATCTCCCGTATGCGTGACAAATCTCCTCAAACGCGACGATCCTGGTCTTACACCATTGAAGCCATTCGCCAATTATTTAAGTATCGTTCGAGTACATTCGAAACGCAGATCGATGGCCAAGTGATCAATGCCAAAAAGATATTGGGATTAGCGGCAGGTAACGGCAGGTATTCCGGGGGAGGGATGAAATTGACGCCTCGGGCAGAAGTTAACGACGGCCACCTGGACGTACTTTTTATGGAAGACATGCATTTGGTCGATCGACTTCGGATATTTTCGCAGATTTTTTCCGGGAGACACATTCACTCAAAGTCTGCAACCTATCAAAAAGGGCAGGAAATTCATATCATCTCTGAGCCGCCGGTCTTTATAGAAGCAGATGGTGAACTGATCGGTCAAACACCCTGCCACATAGGTATAATTCCGAACGCGATAAAAGTTAGATATTAGTACAATTAAAAATCTTAAAAATGAAAAATACAATCTTGACATTAGTATGTTTAGTACTGGGTAATTCTGCCAAAGCACAATCCATACTCGATAGCCTGGTGCCAGTACGAGGTATTTGTATTGCGGCACCCATGCCAGGGGGAGTGGGGCCGTTCGTAGATTTTATTGAAGATGAATTGGCACCCCGAAAGTTAAATACCATGATCCTACGGGTTGATTATCGCTACCAATATTCCTCACATCCGGAATTAGTCGCAGATAGTGCCCTTTCTACAGCGCAGGTCAAGCAAATTGTACATGCTTGTCAAACAGCCGGAATTCAGATCGTACCACAAGTGAATTTATTAGGGCACCAATCTTGGTACGATGATGTTGGGAAATTGCTGGAGATTTATCCCCAATTTAATGAGACGCCCTATGTTCCTACCGATCGAGAAATTACCTGGCCCAATGAATGGGGATTGTATTGCCTAAGCTATTGTCCGTTGCACCCCGAGGTTCATGATGTAGTTTTTGACATTGTGGATGAAATACTGGATGTGTTTGAAGCAGATGCCTTTCACGCCGGAATGGATGAAGTCTTTTATTTGGGTGACGACCAGTGCCCCAGATGCCAGGGAAGAGATAAGGCTGAATTATTTGCTCGTGAAGTCACGGCCATTCGCAATCACCTTGCACTACGGGATAAGGAATTATGGATTTGGGGAGATCGACTTCTCGATGGGAGGACCACAGGCATCGGACTTTGGGAAGCCAGCTACAATAATACACATCGTGCGATTGACATGATCCCCAAAGATGTGGTGATCAACGACTGGCATTACGAAAGACCTGATCCTACTGCTGCCTACTTTGCCCTTAAGGGATTCAAAGTAATTACTTGCCCCTGGAGGTTTCCTGGGGTAACAAAAAAGCAACTACATATGATGGTCCAGTTTCGCGAGAGCTCCACCGAAGCGACTAGAGAAAATTACCAAGGAATGATCCACACGGTTTGGACCAGTGCTGAAAATGCCATTGATCAGTTTTATGGTAGAAAAGATGCCAACAATCTACGCCGGGGCGGAAATTGGGTGGAAGCCTTTAAATCTTTATATGACGAAATTGCCAGGTTGGAATCAGGAGGGTAATAGTACGCTGTCCACTGGAAGATTGTCGTTAATTTATGGTCCCTTTTTGCGAAAGCCTTTGTTGTATCCCGATAGCTATCGGGACAACAGGGCTACGGCCATGATTCCGTTTTAACGTCCGTCCCAATGGCTTAGCCGAGCGGGCCTTGTCTTTCACAAAAATGACCTCAAAATTATTCAACATATTCCGCTGGACAGAGCACTAGTCAAGCAAAGAATAGAGTGGCAGTTACTGTTGGTGGTAACGATAAAAAATGGCCGCGGCGATATTAATTATTTCGATCCTCCAGACCATCCTCAGTTTTCATTTCAGGTTGATTATTCACTTCAAAATTAAAAATATCGTTTCTCGAGTAGTGTCCAAGGGGATCAAAATCAAACTTACTTCGAACGATTTCTTGCAGATCTAAATCTACGATGAGGCAGCCCACTTGATCATAGAGGGGTCCCGCTATGATCTGACCCATGGGATTAACGATCACACTGCCACCACGACACATCACCTCTTCATCACTCTGCACCAATTTGCGATATTTCTCTGGATACATTGATTTAGTAAAGTATTGATTACACCCCATCACAAAACACTTTCCTTCGAGGGCAATGTGTTGCATGGTGGCCAGCCAGCCATCTCTGTCATCGGCGGTAGGTGCAATATATAATTCTAACCCCCGCTGATACATAGCCATTCTCGCCAATGGCATATAATTCTCCCAACAAATGAGACCACCTATCCGCCCTATGGCGGTTTGAAAAGTCACTAAAGATTCACCGCCTGCTGCTGCCCATACGATGCGCTCGCTACCTGTTGGCTTAATCTTCCTATGCACACCCAAGAGTCCTTGAGTCGGTGAGATGTAAAACATAGAGCAGTACAGACTGCCATTGTCGGGCATTTTCTCAGTGGCTCCTATGACCAGATAAACACCTTCAGCATGGGCAAGGTCTTCCAACTCAGCCATTTCCTTGCCATCAATTTGAATACTATTCTGATGATAAATGGCGTACAGATCTCGTCCAGCTTCTGACCTACTTCCAATGGTGGTGCCAAACGAAAACCCTCGCGGATAGCCAGGAATAAAGGACTCGGGAAAAACAAGCAATTGGCAGCCCTTGGCAGCATACGCTCTTACCAATCCCCCAAGCTTATCCATGGTGCCCCTGACATCAAAGAATACGGGACTTTCTTGTACAAGTCCGACGCTTATTTTCATAAATACAGAATTATCACATTCTATTTTACTGTGATGTACTAATTTTTCTACACAAATACTGGAGACAGCTGAACACCAATAGTCCTACATGATCTTTCGAATCATCATTGATGGCGTCACCTAACTACAATCGCTCTTGAATCAAACCGGGGGTATCTTTACGCTGCCGTTCGACAACGGGATTTGTCGGATTCAGATCACCTTTCAAAGGCTGATCTTCTGGCATATAGAAAAAGAGCTTTCCACCCCGGTCACTTTCGCCACAAAATACGGTGCCATCAGGTCCCACAGCCATGGCATCAAATTGATAGGCCCGGCGAGAATAATACGGACTCCGATCTACCGCAAATGGACCCAGTTCTCTGAAACCTGTTTTTCCAGACAGATCGTAGGTATGTAGTTTACAAGACCTTTCAAACTCTCCAGTGATCATATACAGTTTATTGTCACGACCTACTTCCATAGCTCTCATACGCCTCATGATACGGGGCTTTCCTAAAGTGACCACACTTTCATCCCTAAAATTCAATTCCACCAAATAACCATCGTGCGTAGCGGCAAAAACACGCCCATTCTTGGTCTCCACAAATTGTTCAACAATAGGGTAATCCCAAGATTTCAGGCCTTCCCAATATTCTCCAGGCAATCGCATCCAGGTCAACTCTAGCGTATCCACGCCGGGTCGATGTCGCAATAAAAAGCCATTATCTCCCGATGTATAGACATATCCAGTATTTCGATCACAATGCAATGCTCTGGGCACTGATCGCCAATGCCTTTCCGGACCACCGTAGACTTTATTAGTGAAAATATCTCCAAAGTCCTGGGTCCGCTTCGATGCTAGATCAAAAATAAAGAAGTGAGCATCTGGGTAGCTAAGCCCATAGATTTTGGTACTATCTTGATTTAAGCACATCGCATAAATGGAGTTGCCGGGAACAGGAATCCCAAGGTCTTCCAAGGGAGTCATATCATTGTTCGTATATTTCTGCCGATCACCGGCACTAGGCACATATCGATAAATATGCCCGCCTTCATATCCAGCAAAGTGATTTTTAATATCCTTCCACAATTGCTTTTCAATTCCCTCATACTCAATGGGAAATTCCTTGGTGAGTCTGACCGGTTCATAGATACTTTTTCCAGTACCAATAAATATAGATCCATCTCTTGCCTCAAGTAGTGTATGGTGTACGCCATTGTCTTCACCAATTTTACCCAGAGGTCGGACCTTATTTACGAAGCGATTATAAAAAAAGAGATAAGACTGCGTTTTGCCACTGGTCGCTCCATATATAAATCCATTGGAATGTGCTAGCAATGCACTGATTAGACCATTATCGGCTTCGATCATATTCTGTGACGGGTATCCCAAATCTCTGCAATCCATGCGATGTGTGTCAAAATGGGGGTTTACCCATTGCTGGGCCGACACATTCTGATTCCAGCACAATATTAAAATGACGATAAGAACGATATGCTTCATGATTATTTCTTTTGCTATTTATTATTGGGCACCTAATTCTTTGGGTTTATAACATCCCAGCCCCAGACTGTAGGGAAATTCGCCGCGCATATTTCGCACGACAAACTTGGTGTCTTTTTCTTCAAATGCACCAATAAACCACACTCTGCCTTGAGCATCTGTATCTGCAGCACCCATACCATAGACGCGAGAATTATCGTCAAGAGTGATTAATGTACCGATATCTTCCACTACATCATTTGATAAATCATATGACACCATAAAGGATAGCGGCGGACCATTCTGCTCTGCCGCTGATGTCTTCGATTGACTATTGCTAGTTTCGACGGCGCCATAGTCAAAATCACCACTAACCACCGGGAGATAGTAAATCTTACGCGTCTTTCTATTGAATGTCATAGCCAACGTAGCAGAAGGAATATCAAAAGGATCCGCTTCACGATACTTTGGCGCACAAATACGAGCAAGTGGAAGCATTTTACCTTCAGATCCAAGATGGACATCAAATTGAAAGAGAAGATTGGTGCCACCGGTAATACCATAAGCCACTTTTTCCTGTGGATCCCATTCAATATATCTCCATTGGCTTCTTCGGTCTAACATTGGATTTGCCATGGTCCGCGACTCCAAAGATGATGGCACTCTAGTGTGTACGAGATCATAGATGCGATCCGCTTCTACATCAAATTTCCAAATTCGGCCCGGTGCATAGCTACCATACACATTTCCGATATCATCAATGAGCAACGTGCGACAAATGTCCCAATTATCTACACGACCCAAATCTTCTGTATAATCGTCATCAATGAAGTAGCGAACCAAATGACCTTCCTCAGTCAAACCATAGATAATTCTTCTTTCCTTGTCCATTTCTTGGCCAATCAACCCCCAAAAACTATTAATCTTGCTTAGGGTAATTACTTCTCCAGTTTCCATATTTATTTTAAACCAAAATGGTCCCTGATAACTTCTTGCATCGATGGCCGGTGGACCATTGTCCTCACAGAAAGATCCAAAGTAAACATACCCATCAAGTTCCTGCATTTTGACATGTATTTTGCCATTGGTCCAAATGCCTTTTCCGCGCTCATCCAGCAGCTTCGTAAGATTCGCTAG
Source organism: Saprospiraceae bacterium (assembly GCA_013001595.1). Classification (GTDB taxonomy): domain Bacteria; phylum Bacteroidota; class Bacteroidia; order Chitinophagales; family Saprospiraceae; genus JABDMH01. The sequence goes on from JABDMH010000090.1 coordinate 10,491, forward strand.
TTGCCGCATTTTTCTTGTCACAATATCGAATTCATATACAGTAGCGGCGTCCCCATGGGTGCACAAACCGATGTATATTTTATCATTCGAAGCGATGTACATACCGCTCCAGATCTGAGCATCCTTATCGTAGTCGCTAAAACGATATCGATCGATCGCCACAGGAGGTAGTGTCTCTTCAATCCCAGGTTGTACATGTTGAGCAACGGACTTCTTGGACAGGCCAAGAAAAAGGAGGCAAAGAATAAATATCCACTGCTTCCGAGTTTTACATATTAATGTCATAAGCGCATACAATTGTCTTAGTCTATTTTAAAATATTGTCTACCTATCAAGGTGTTTCCAACTCAATTCATAACTATATCCTCTAGGATGCCACCTACATAATAGGATACCAGCGCTGCAAGTGTTCCAAGCAGCAATGTTTCCGCTACCCCCTTCCATCTGGTAGTTTCTGTAACGTAACTTTTTAGGTATCCGACAATTAAGAATCCTATGCCGGTAAAAATCGATGAGGCCATGAAAAGATTTCCCGCATATCCAAAAATATGGTCATAAACATATACGAGTAGCGGAATCAGGCCAATGGTCAAAAAGGATAAATAAGTCATTAGTCCGATTTTCCATGGAGATTTATTATCCTTTATCATTCCGAGTTCTTCCTTCATCATCACATCTACCCATCGGTCTTTGTCAGCAATAATTACTGTGGTAATCTGTGACAAAAGGGGTTCCTCAAAACCCTTATTTCGATAAATCTCCCTTACCTCTTCTTCTTCTACATCAGGTAGGTTTTCGACTTCCCAATATTCCACACGTTTATGTTTCTCATATTGATCATGAGCCGTCTTCGCCGATAAATAAGCACCAATGGACATAGCAAAACCATCCGCCAGCAGATTGGCAAAACCCAATATTATTATCACCGCACTTTCTAAATGAGCACCTACTGCACCAGCCACCACCGCAAAGGTGGTGACACCTCCATCAATGCCTCCGTATACAAATTCCCCCAGATAGCGCTGGACTGAACCTGATACTTCATGACCATGATGCAGCACGCCCTCATCGTGCTTTTTTCCTCCTTGTGTATCAGCAGACTGCATACCTTAAGGTTTTTCAATTGGCCAAGTCTATACTCCCTTAGCTTGCGCCCAACCATTCCATAGATTCTGAAGGCTATCCACCAAGCCCGTATTAACGTAACTAATATCATTGGACTCAACTGGGTCAATGGATAGGTCATACAATTCCCAATCGTCATTATGAACATTGACCAACTTGTAGCTTCCACTTCTTACCGCTTTATTTCCCCTATGTTCCCAGAAAAGTGGCGCTTCATCCTGAAGTTCATTACCCTTAAGCAACGGCAGAAAGCTGCGTCCATCTAGCGGTAGCAGCATTTTACCTTGTTGCTCCGCAGGATACTGCACTTCTGCAATATCAAGTATTGTGGGCATAATGTCAATGATGTGGACAGGTGCATGGACGAGTCTATTTTCAGTGCTGATTCCTCGAGGCCAATGAATGATCAGGGGAGTGATAATCCTCCCTTCGTGCTCATACTTTTTATACTTCATAAAAGGAGTATTACTCACATTTGCCCAACTCTTTCCATGGGACTCGAAACAATATCTAGTTCCAACTTCACCTTGGGGGCTCTCATTAATCTCTTCAGCACTGGCTCCATTGTCAGACAAGAAGAAAATCAAGGTATTAGCCAAGATATTCAGAGACTGAAGATGGGTAGTTAGCCGTCCAGTATTCTGATCCAGGCGATCAACTTGAGCTGCGTATACTGCCATCTTAAATGCCTCAGATGCGGTATCTACAGTAGACCAATCCGCATAATCTAATGGCGAAAGATCTATATCCTTCTGTACAATCCCTAATTGCTTCTGCTTAGTAAATCTACTTGCCCGAATCGCAGCATAACCATCGTCATACATATCCTTGTATTTATTGATGTCCTCTGGCCAAGCCTGCAAAGGAAAGTGAGGAGCAATATGGGCCAAGTAAAGAAAAAAGGGTTTGTCCTCCGAATGAGACTGGTCAATAAATTCTATGGCCGCCGTAGTAAAATCATCTGTGCAGTAGAATGATGTGGTATCCACTTCTGTTGGCTCTCCATTTTTAAACAATGGTCGATCCCGAAATTTGTAAGGATAATAATAAACGCCTCCCCCATCGGGCAATCCATAAAATCGCTCAAACCCTCGGCGATCAGGCCACTGTTCTATATGTCCACCAAGGTGCCATTTACCGCTCATGTTAGTAGCGTATCCACGAGGTGATAAGGCTTCTGCAATGGTGAGGCAGCGGTCATTTAGAAAACCTTGATATGCAGGGGTGCCATAATCTGCTACCATAAATCCGACTCCAGCCGCATGCTGATAGAGGCCGGTCAGGAGACTGGCTCTGGATGGACAACATCGTGAGGCATTATAGCAATGCGTGAAAAGGAGACCGTTGCTGGCGATTTGATCAATATGGGGTGTGGAGATCTCACTATCCATACATCCCAGATCAGCATAGCCCATGTCGTCAGTCAATATGATCACGATGTTCGGTTTTGTGGTCTGGTCCTCACCAATGTCTGTGGGAATTACACCACAAGCAAAAACCAAAGGCACTATACAGCGTAAAATCAACCCATTAAGATGCAAGGGCCTGTCAAATGACGAGCTCCAGGACATGTTGAGCATTAGGGAAAGATATAGCTTCGAAAATGACATCCATTGAATATAGACAAAACAAATATTTTCTACCTTCCTAGTACTCAGTCAAGCAAAATATTGTCAAGAATTTAAGCTCTTTTTGCGAATTTCTTCGATGCATGCCGATAGCTATCGGCATGCCAGAGCTATGGCTCTTTCAGTGTTTTGCGCCCCTCCGAATGGCTAGCCGGGTGGGCCTTGAACTTCATCAAGAGTCTGATTAAAATTCACTAACATTATTAACTTGACAGAGTACTATCATAAATTACATTGTATGTTTCACCGCCTGCTCCTTATTATCTTACTGGGTTCTTCTGTGCACTCCCATGCACAAGAACCCAGGCCAAACATCCTTTTTATTTGTGTAGATGACCTCAATGATTGGGCTGGCTACTTAAAAGGGCACCCACAAAGCATCACCCCCAATCTGGATCAATTTGCAAAGGAAGGAATTACCTTCACACGCGCATACTGTCCAGCTCCAGCTTGTAATCCTTCGCGAGCAGCCATCATGACAGGTGTCCGGCCATCTACTTCAGGAGTGTATATTAATCCCCAACCTTGGAGAAAAAGTCCGGTGTTGGCAGATGCCGAGACGCTTCCCCAGTATTTTCGGCGGCACGGATACAAAGCCCTGGGTAGTGGAAAGGTCTTCCACGGTCGATATCCAGATCCTGCATCATGGAATGCCTATTGGCCAGCACTGGATCAGCAACGACCAGTTGATCCAGCTCCCGACGACCTACCAGTAAATGGCATCCCGAATACTAGGCATTTTGATTGGGGCCCCATGAATGTGGGCAAAGAAGAAATGGGAGACTGGCAAGTAGCGGATTGGGTATCTAGCCAATTACAACAATCTCATGAAAGCCCCTTCTTTCTGGCCTGCGGATTTTTTCGGCCGCATCTTCCTTGGTATGCACCGGCAGAATACTTTGATCGGTTTCCACTCGATAAAATCGTACTACCGAAAGTTATGGAAAGTGACCTAGATGATATCCCCCAACCTGGGTTGGATATGATCAATATGAAAGACCACGAAAATGTAACTCGGTATAAGCAATGGAAAAAAGCAGTACAGGGATATTTGGTAAGCATTCACTTCATGGATGATTGTCTGGGAAAGGTATTGGAGGCATTAAGAGCATCCGATCATGCAGGGAATACCATTGTCGTACTGTGGTCTGATCATGGCTGGAATCTTGGTGAAAAACACCACTGGCGAAAATTTGCACTTTGGGAAAATACCACCAGAACAAATCTGATCATCAAGAGGCCTGGCTCAATGCGCATGGGATTGCAATGTGACCAACCGGTAAATTTGCTCGATGTCTATCCCACCTTACTTTCACTGGCAGGTCTGCCACCCAATGATAAAAACGAAGGCACAGATCTCACACCATTGTTAGATCATCCGAATATGCAGTGGTTGACACCATCCATCACCACCCATGGCAAAGACAATCATGCGGTGCGATTGGGAAACTGGCGCTATATTCACTATGCTGATGCATCAGAAGAGCTATACAACTTAAAAAGCGATGTCCATGAATGGACAAATTTGGCAGATGTTGAGGCATATCAGGACATCAAAGCTCAGCTCAAAAAGCATCTTCCGTCAGTGAATGTTGATGCCACAATGGTCGATCGATAAATTCCCAAAAAAAATCTACTATTGACCTCCATAAACCTGGGTGCTATCCTTGGGAACTGATGTCAATCTTCCACCTTCGAGGAGATGAACCGCAATTTCGATGATGCTACCACAAAAGTAATGTACTGTTCATTTTGATATACAGCCAAGTATTCTTATCTAGATTGGCCTTATAAGAAACGATTAATCCATTCGGAATGAACACAAAAAACAGCAGCAATCTATTATTTCTATGTCGATGGTGGGTTCGAATTACCCTAATCGCCATTATCTATCTGCCTACGTCGACCCTACCGGCGCAAGATCATCACGATCTGAGGATTATGCGCCATCAAGCTGTCGAAATGCGAGATGGAGTAAGATTATTTGCAGATGTCTACTTACCGGAGGAAGAGGGTGCGTATCCCACGATTGTAGTGCGCACGCCCTATGGCGTTCAACGTCCAGGCATGCATCAGACCATGGTCAATCTGGCTCAACACGGATATGCAGTTGTCCTAGCTGATGTTCGTGGGCGATACGAGAGTGAAGGCAGGTGGGATCCATTTCGAGACGAGGCAAAGGACGGATATGACATCATTGAATGGGCTGCTGTACAGCCTTTTTCTAATGGCAAGGTGGGCTTGCAAGGCGGTAGCTATTTGGGACACAATCAATGGGCTGCAGCCAGTCAGAGACCTCCTCATTTGGAAGTCATTGTTCCCCGTGTTGCCTCTACAAATATATATGCAAATTGGCTCACCATGGGAGGTGCATTTAGGCTTAGTTTCAATTTTGGTTGGGGTGCGGTACGTATGCCCTATCGCATTATGCTTCCACAGTTTTGGCACCAATCAGACTTTATGCCGGAAAATTTGAAGTATGAAAATGTGCTCATGCAATTGCCCTTGTCTACCATGGACGAGCAGGCAAGCCATGAAGCCATCAAGCACTATCGAAATTGGTTGACGCATCAGAGCTATGACGAATATTGGAAATCAATCAGCGATGAAGAACGATTCGATCGAATCGAGGTTCCTGCCTATACAATGGGTGGCTGGTTTGACATTTTCGTACAAGGTACCGTCAATGGATTCGTGGGCATGCGCAACCAAGGTGCTACAACTGAAGCCAGACAAGAAGCACGAATGATGATTGGGCCTTGGGGACATGGAGTATCGCAGTCTTTTGGTGGATGGGATTTTGGTCCACAGGCAGTGCGCGACGCTTCTCTTCGCGAGCTTCAATTCTTTGATTACCATCTTAAGGGCAACAGAAGCGATCTGATTGATGAAAAACCAGTACAGATATTCTATATGGGAGCCAACAAGTGGCAAGGAGAAGATAGTTGGCCCATTCCCGGCACCATCTATCAGGAAGTTTATTTAAATGGTGGCGGCAATGCCAATTCAGTACGTGGAGATGGTACTTTGTCTTTTGATAGACCCGGCAATGCAAAGACCGACACCTATTTCTATGATCCAAAACAACCGGTATCTACGGTGGGTGGCAACAATTGCTGCGGTACACCTACCTTGAGTGGTCCAAGAGATCAACGACCGATGGAACGCAGGGAAGATGTTTTGGTATATACCTCTAAGGTCCTGGAAGAGCCGGTGACGATCGCAGGCAACGTTAAAATGCGGCTCTATGCAGCCACTGATGGAAAAGATACAGATTGGATGATCAAGCTGGTAGATGTCCAACCGGATGGTTATGCGTTTCCGGTATCTGAAGGCATTCTCCGCGCAAGATTTCGTCAGGGACTAGATAACATGCAAGTACTAACGCCCAATGAAGTGTATGCTTATGACATTGAGCTGATGCCTACTGCCAATGTATTTTTACCGGGGCACCGCATAAGGATTGACATCACCTCCAGCAATTTTCCACAATTTAACCGAAACCCTAACACTGGAGAAGATCTGGGAGCTTCCGCCGAAATGCGCGTCGCAAGACAAACCATCCATCATGGTGGTGAGCGAGCAAGCCATATCCTATTACCGACTGTCCACGCCATCACTATGGATTAATCAGGTGCAGCATTTCAATGCCCCCCTAAGCTAAGCACATAGTAGAACTAAACCACCAATTCCTCGATGGGTTGCAGCTGATCGGCACCAAATGTGCCACGAAGACTTTGCAAATAATTTTCTGACTTGACCCTTTGCAAATTTGCTTTGGCATCTTTTAGCCTGGTATGTACATGGAGGCGCGCTGCAGCTTCGGCAAAATTTCTTTTCTTCAGAAAGCCCTCCAGATAGGCGATGTTTTTAGTCCATAGGTCGATGTCTCGCTGCTGCTTGACCACAAGTCGCTCTTTGTACCATGTACTTCTCAGCACAGACTGTCGTGTAAACATCTTGCGAATGTTGGGATCGCTTCTATCCATGCCTTCATAAGATCCATCTATCATCAAATGAATGAGTACTTTGAGCGGAGGACAAAGCGCTTCATAGGTTCCATCGAGCATATACCCTTCGGCCACTCTCTTTTGGGTGATGCTTAGGTTGTCAATGGATGCGACAAAAGCGTCCATATCTTGCTGCTCGGGTTGTAGCATTTCTGCAGTCAACACAGCATCGGGATTGCTGAAAATTCTGCCCATAAAATGATGGACGAACTTGCGTGTGATGCGATATCCCAGCAGGCTGGCCTTGATTTTTCTTCCCTGGTACTCGAAGTCTTTTACCTGCTCGAGGTAATTAAATTCGATAAGGTACTTCGGATCTCGTTCCTTAACCGACATTCGGCACCAGATTTCTGGGATTAGCAAGCTGATGTCATGGTCAACCTTGTATTTAGGGCCTACATATCCAGCAGCTGATGAGAAGCCAGCATACCCGGTCAGGATGTAGGATAGAAAGGCATTGTTTAGGTCGCTGGCTGGAAGCAGTGCATTGAATGGCCCCTTGGTCAAGGCACCCTCTGATCCAAAACCAGTGGTGGAAGGTGACTTTCCAGTGATGCTGGCAATAAAATCTATGAATAATTCTGGCAATTCCTGATAATGGATGGGATTGTAAATGGCCAATGGAGGCACATTGTTTTTCGGATCTGCCGGATTATTTCGTCTGCCAGGTAGCACGGCATTTACAGGTAGGTGCACAGGATCGCCAAGCGGTATCTCTCTACTTAGACCTGTTCGCAACCGCGCTAGGTACATCTGATGTGGATTCGCTAGATCGGGTCTCATCTGCAGATACCTGGGATTTTTAGTAGGCACTCCATCAACCAATCTGGGCTCCGACGGAATGACGACAAATTTGGGTTGATCAGTATGCAGGAAGCCTTCGATCAGTTCCTGCACGGGTCTGGTATATTTTTCGAAACCGATGGTATCATCCCTGATGGCCTTGACATCTGCTCTCACAAGGGGCTCAAAATTACTGACGAAAGTGTTTGGACTCGATAGGTCTGCTTCAGCTTGTTGGTCATAGCCCTTGTGAATACAATCATCCGGTCGTTGAAAAAGTCGAGCTTCACAATTGGTCACCAGTTTGATACTGGGATTATTAAGGGTAGGGTTGAGCTTTCCCAACCTTGATGTATCCAGTACTACCGATGCTGTGATGTCATCTTCGAATTGCACTTTTTGGGCCGCAGCAAAATCTTTGCGGAGTTGGAAGATTCGCCATGAACCCTCTTGATCATGACCCACCCTAAGATAATAAGCTTGCAGTTTAATTCCTTCAAATTTAAGTTCGTTGCCAGGTCTACCATTGATTTGGTCTACAGAAAAATGGATGCGCCAATCTTCTCCCCAGCTTTGATCGTAATGTCGTTTTAATATATACAGTAGGTCTTTGATTCGCTGCGGTACGGCTAACAGCCATTCGTTGAAATCATCGGTATAATCGGTGGAAGGTGTAAATAATTTTATGACAGAGCCAAGTGATCTTTGCGCACTCAGAATGGGACGAGACGGTCGGGGTTTCCTAAATTTCTCACGGAACCTAATGGCGTAGTCTTTTTTTAAGATCCGATCAACTTCGTCCAAATCCCGATTAATATCAGTGATGATCACTGGGCCACCGATCATGGCATCTTGAATAGATTTTGATATTTCAGATTTTCCCCCTCCCGAAACCGTGCAAGGTTTATGACAAAGGGTGCCTTCTGGAACGGTACCTACGATTCGCCATTTAGAACCTTCTACATGTTTCTTCATCTCTACTTGTAGTCCATGAGGTAGCACATAGTACTTTCCAGGAAGAAGCTTTATCGAATGTTCGACGCCGTCATTTTCCCACCGGACGATTTGCTTCAATAATTTAAACTGAGCATTCCCAGGTACATAATGTATTTGCGGAAACCGCTTATCAATACCGTAGCCTTCAACTTGCAGATCCATCCTGTCTCGATATTCGGTAACCAACCTTTCGAAGGTCATTGGAGACCGTTGAGCATCTTCACTTTGAAATTCTTCTCCAAGATCATAACTCGGAAAGGCGATCGCTCCACCGGCATGCTCCTCCTCACATAGACCAAAGAGATTGGCGGAATAGCTTATTTGGGTTTTAACCTCTTTCTTACAGTAGCCGAAATAATTGTCGGCTATGAGCGTAACAACCACCCCCTGCATATCCCTGGAGGTGATTTTGAAAGCTCCCCCATCGTTGTATTTTTCTGTCGCATCTTTCCAACACATACCTTCCCTCCGTTGACGGTCACTGGCATCGTCGTAGTGTGGCAACCCCAAATCCTTTTTATACAATTGGGTCAAGTGGGGTGCCAGGATGACACAACCGGTATGGCCGGTCCATGATTCTGCATCTAAAGCAGCATCGTTTTCGGGGAGGTGTGGATCTCCAGCATTTCCAAAAATAGATTCTACAAAATCCAGATTACTCACCAGACTTCCGGGAGCGAAGAATCGAATTTCCATCGACTTCTCTTTCAATACCCCTGGTACTTCTGGAACTACGATCGGTCGTAACAACAGGCCTACAAAAAGTTTGGCCTGTTCTTTCTGATTAGCCGTGAAGGGAAGTGTCAATAATTCATCTGGTGGATCGAGCGCCTTTGCAAGCAGTCTAGCGAAAGTAACTTTCGGCACGCGCTTCTTGTCATGAGGAACTGGCAATCCTCCTTCACAAACATGGAAAACTCCTTTGGTTGTTCGCCGGTCTTCTTTGGGATTGTGCAGTATGCCTTGTGGCGTACGGTAGGATTTGACAATGTCTGTTTCATAGCTATCACTATCTGGGGGTAAAGATAGAATGCGTGCAAGTCCATGACGATCGAGCAGGAAAGGATGTTCTGGTAGAGAAATGTTGCCGCTATCGGGCACATCTTCCAATAGATTTTCTAAATATCCTTGAATCCTGCTGCCTATTGGTGAGAGATAACTCGATAACAGCCTAGACTTCTCCTTGTAGTTGTTGAGTAGTGGCTTGGCGATATCCAAGAATTCCGAAACCTCACTCTCTGCATTGGTCTCGAATCCCAATGCAGCAAGCTTGAGATAGATGTATTGTATGATCTTAGCTTCATCTAAGGTGCGACTTTCTATATCTATTCCAGGACCAAAAGTTCGAGTGATGCTCATTCTTGAATTGTTGTTGTTAGGGGAATTCCGACGTCAGATCGGTCTACTGTTTTAATCATTGTTGGCCCTCTAGGCCCATTTTGCGAGTCTAAATGTAAGTATGAAGTACCTAAAGGTATTACTGATCGTAAGATTATTTCCATTCTATAAAAAAGGCTAGCCAAAGTATATATATTTTTTCTGACGATGAGAACTTAGTGATAATGTATAATCCCTTCAATCTCTTCTATTCAATTCCATGTCTTCTACACCTATCAAAAAAAAACCCAATCCTTGATAAGCTCTTGGTGGACAATCTTTTAGAAAGTCTTTGCATTCCTAAAAAAGAATGCTTATTTTGACAGTGAAATACAACCCGTTTATTAATAGAAATGAAACCGTTATGTCTCTCGTGCTACCCAAACAAGAGATAGCCACATTTGACGATTATCGTCACTGGCTATGTGATTCAGGCCTTAGATATTATGAGGAGGTCTGGTCTTTCAAGAAAAAAGAAACAGTTTTACAGGAATACCTGGCGATCTGCTATGCTAAGAAGATCAAACCAGTAATCAATCGGGAAGATGATCTTAGTTTAACTCGTCTCTCGAGTAAAAACTAAGATGAATTCACGTGCATAAGATCTTTGCTTGAAACAATGGTGAAGATCGAAGGCGCCCTTACCTGATTGAATCAGTCTGTCTCCGGCCCTTAATATGTCAAGGAGTCAGTGTATTTCTGTGCAATTACTTTTATCAGTACATTCGCACATCACTATAAAATATCTAAGATGGATAGACCAGGTTTTGTGCATTCGGTATACTTCTGGCTCAAAGAGGAAGTGAGTGAGGATCAGCGAACAGCTTTCTCCCAGGGGCTGCAAGCATTAAACAATTGTCCTACCGTGCGTCATTCCTTCATTGGCCCATCAGCAGGTACACCCAGGGAAGTAGTTGACAATAGTTATGACTTTGCGCTATTGGTTTTCTTCGACAATAAGGTGGACCACGATGCCTATCAAGAAGATGAAATCCATCACGAGTTTATTGATAAATACAAGGACATGTGGGCCCGAGTACAGATTTATGACCACCTTCCGGCCTAGGAGACCGTTGAAATACCAACTCAGCTTCGTTCGCTGCCTCTTTTGCCGGCATACATCACCACAAGTACTCGATATAGCAGGTGCTGTGCCTGTGTTTTTTGACTCGTCTGCGACCAAAAGAAGCCAGTGTTCAGTTTCACAAGTTATAGTGAATAATTTTGAGTCCTATTTTGGTCATGATCAAGGCGACATGCGCAGTCATAGCCTTAGTTATGGCGAGCAATGGCAACGATGAGCATGGCCAGAAGAAGCCAAAATTATCGCTAATCACTTATGAAACTGGGCACTAACGAGTCAAATTAAGCCAGTAATTCAACGATCTCCTAAGACTGAGTGCCTAATCAATAGAGGTCAAATCCCACGAATCTACAGTCGAGCGGTCCATTGAAAACAGGAATGCGACGGATCGGCCTAAGTCCCAGCTGTTTAATGGCTTTAAGATGGGAAGATATGATCCAAGCTTTCCAGCCATTACAATGTTGCTTGAGGTGGTCTCCAATCTGCTTATAAAAAAGTATGGCATCATCTAAGCCGATGCGCTCATCGTAGGGAGGATTGAAAATAATCATCCCAGGTGGACCAGTTGGTTTCCACTTAAAGAAATCTCCCCTTCGCCATTTGATCGAATCATAGCCTGCCCGCATCGCATTGGTTTGGGCCGCATCCAACACCCGCTGATCTTTGTCTATACCCAACATCGCTGTTTCAACTGAACACTCTTTCGCCCGTGCAGCTTCTTTCACCACCCGCCACATCTGCTCGTCATAATCGGTCAACTTCATGAAGGAGAAATCACTACGAAAAGATTGGGCAGCCTTTTTGGAGGCCATCATAGCAGCCTCCATCAGAAAGGTTCCAGAACCACACATGGGATCCACCAGTGGTACCCCTTTCTTCCAACCCGATAGCTTTAAGAGTCCTGCAGCTAACACTTCGTTAATGGGTGCAGTTCCTCGTTTGTAGCGATATCCCCTTTTGAATAGGGTTGCACCTGAAGTGTCTAGAGAAATGGTACACCAATCGTCACGGATGAAAATATTAATCTTGATGTCGGGATCTTTACTGATTGATGGTCTCTTTCCGTATCGATCGCGAAATTGATCGACAATCGCATCTTTGCTTTTCAGTGCCAAAAAATGGGTGTTGCGAAAGCGATCCGAATAGCAGACCATGTCAATCAGAAAAGTTTTATCTAAGGTGAAAATGCGATCCCAGTATACACTACGAACCAGATCGTACAACTTAGATTCTGTGGGTGCGTGTCCTGATTTTATCGGTCTTAGTACACTCAGAGCTGTGCGTGTCTCCAAGTTCAGTCGATATCCCAAGGCCAGATCTCCCTGACACGAAACAGCCCTGTTTTCAACTTTCACTTGCTTGCCCCCCAGCGCTTGCACTTCGTGTGCCAAGAGACCTTCTAGACCGAATAGTGTCTTTACTACATACTGAATTGCCATTTGTATAAATTTAATGCCACATCGTCCAGCCTCGCAAAACTAAGTCGTTAAGGGGTAGAAAAGGGGAAAAGGGTTGAAAAAGGGGAAAGCTTGGCATATCCCATGGGTAGCTGCGAAGATATTCCCCCTATGAACACCAAAGATCTGGTTGTTTTGCCCAGAGCGAGCAGCATCCTTTTGCTGCGGACATGGAAGGTAAAAAGGGATGAAGGGAGGAAAAAGTGGAACGTGGAAAAGGGCTACACTTGGAAAACACCGGGCACAAAGGGCTCAATAACACCTTCATTAGCTGCCTCTATTCCCATCGAAATCAGCTTTCTAGTGTCTTTGGGATCAATGATCGCATCCACCCATAATCGAGCTGCAGCATAGTAGGGAGATGTCTGGGCTCCGTAAGATTCAGAAATCTTTTCGTACAGCTCTTTTTGCAATTTTTCATCTGGCTCTTCTCCCTTCTTTTTCAAACTACTTAATTGAATCTGAGTAAGTACTTCAGCAGCCTGACTTCCTCCCATGACTGCAATTCTTGCTGAAGGCCAAGCTACAATCAAACGCGGATCATAGGCCTTTCCACACATGGCGTAATTTCCCGCTCCATATGAATTTCCAATGATTACACTAATCTTAGGTACGGTACTATTGGCCACAGCATTGACCATCTTAGCTCCATCCTTGATGATCCCTCCTTGCTCTGATCGCGTACCCACCATGAATCCTGTCACATCATGGATAAAAATCAAAGGTAACTGGCGCTGATTGCACAACATAATGAAGCGGGCCGCCTTGTCAGCTGCATCGGAATAGATCACTCCTCCGAACTGCGTTTCACCAGACTTCGAGCGCACCAGTGCCCGATTGTTTGCCACGATTCCTACCCCCCATCCATTGATATTCGCGTATGCACAGGTAATGGTCTTCCCGTATCCTTTTTTATACTGAGTAATGGAATCTGCGTCAACAATAGCTTCCAAAATTGGCAGTATGGGATAGGGTTTCGTGCGTTCTTTGGGAAAATGACCATACATTTCATCAATATCAATTTTTGGCTCTTTTGCCTGGTCTCTTATGAATCCTAATTTGGTATTGGGTTTGATCTTCTCCACTAGATCCTTAATCCGATCCAAGCAACTCCTTTCATTGGGCATCTTGTGATCGATAATACCCGAGATTTCACTCTGAGTCACTGCGCCGCCTAACGTTTCTGCATCTACATTTTCTCCAATTGCCGCCTTGACCAAGTATGGTCCGGCCAGGAAAATAGACCCACTACCTTCAACAATTAGCGACTCATCTGACATAATGGGCAAATACGCACCCCCTGCAACACAGCTGCCCATTACAGCAGCAATCTGATGGACACCCATGCTTGAGAGTCGGGCATTATTTCGAAAAATTCTTCCGAAGTGCTCTTTGTCGGGAAATATTTTATCCTGGAGTGGTAGGAAAACGCCTGCACTATCTACCAGATAGATGATGGGAATACGATTTTCCATAGCGATCTCTTGGGCCCGTAGATTCTTCTTTCCCGTCATCGGGAACCATGCACCTGCCTTGACCGTCGCATCGTTGGCCACCACAATTACCATCCGGCCTCGAATGTACCCTTGTACCACTACCACTCCGGCAGAGGGAGCTCCCCCATATTCTTCATACATTCCTAAGGCTGCAAAGGCCCCAATTTCAAATCTGTCTGAGTCGGGATCGAGCAGATAATCTATGCGTTCTCTAGCTGTAAGTTTGCCCTTATTATGGTGTTTTACAATGCGCTTTTTTCCCCCTCCCTGATAGATCTCATCTAGCCGGTGACCAAGCTTGGAAACGGCAAGTTTATGCGCATCCTGATTGCTGCTTTCCTCTAAGTCTATTTCATTCATAGTCCTTGTTAACCTTGCTCCTAATATCCGCCCATATAGCGACGCAAACCCCATTCTGCCGAAAGCAGGCCAAGTAATATGAAGAAAATCCAGCGCAAGCTAATGGCATTTTCCGTTTCAAAAACCCTATACAGAATAGGCTTCAACTCATCGCTGCCCTCAATTGTAGAAGACACTTCCTGCAACTGATTAGGATAGAATAGCAACCCACCGCTGGCGTTGGAAAGCTGCCGCAGTAGGTTATGATTAGCCACTGTAGCATAGTTTTCCTTTGCAATCGCTTTTACGCTAAATTGACCCTGGGCATCAAATCGCTCTCCTTCATATTGGGTTTGTGCACTCCAACTATAATCTCCTACAGGGAGTTTACCAGCATCTAGGGTATAACTCTTGTTCTGCTTGGTAAAAACGAAGGTAAACGTCTCACCTTGTGCGTTATTTATATTCATGGTCACTTCAGGATCATTAATCAATTCGTATGATTGATTATATAACTCGGCATCAAATAGTGCATCCTCATTTTCAGCCAGCAAATTCTTCACCTGAAAAACCCTGAATTTACGCTTGTCCTCTTTCAAAGAAATATACTGCGCAGTTTTACCAATAATTTCATCAAAGACCTGGTGACTCTCATTTTGTAAATAATCGTACAAACCCCATCTCCATAGTCCTTCGGCCACAATAATCGATTCTTTCTTGTCTCCATCTTCCCCAAAGATCCAAAGCGGAAAATCTGTATCCACTTTGCCAATGCGTTGTTTCATAAAAACTTGTGCAGCGGGATTAACTTTAAACTCTGCAAAGGGAGCATCAATCGGAGCAAATGAACCCAGTTGATTTAATAATTCATCTGAAAAGGTGAAGAGCGAAAAACCATCTTGGATCACCCCTTGCACCAGATTCGAATTAATACCCTTGGGTGCAATGTTAATCAGATTTTGATATTGATTGAATAAGGATAGGTTCGTTTGGGCACCAACAACCATGAGGGTTGGCATCTTCATCTCCTTGATCTGCCTCAATAGCCTTCTCTCTTGATTTCTTTTCGTTGGCAATTGATGTAGAATGGCAAGATCAAAATCCTTAATTTCTCCGTCGAAATCCTTGGCTAATGATGTGACCACCTCATAATTCTTATTTTTTTCTAAAGCTGATCGAATAGCCCCAACATCAGGGTGAGGACTTCCAGCCAAGATCAGCACTTTTTGTCGTGCATCGATCACATCGATGAAAAAGTCCCTGCTATTGTTGGCGTATGATTTTTCTCCTCTTAGTCCATCCAATGTCACACGAAATCGTTGTAAGCCGGTATGTTCCTGTGGCATGGTCACCTCCAACGTTCTAAAAAAATCAGACTGATCAATACGAAAAACTACAGTCTCCAAGAGCTCCTTTCGGTCTCCGTCCATATGGTAGACTTTCAATGAGCTTCCCTGCCCGTTGCCATTAAAACAGCTCACATCTATTTGCAAGGTGGTTTTATCACCGAGATATGAGATGTTGTTATGAAAAACCTGTCTGATGTAAAGATCCTTATCCTGAGTAGTATCTCCCAGAGCGACTGTAAAAATGGGCGCCGAAAACCGATAGTTACTGTAGAGCGGATCCAAACCTTCATTATAGATTCCATCTGTAGCATAAATCACCGCTCCCAAATTCTGGTCTCCATATAGATCTCCAATATGAGTTAGTACAGATGACAAGTTACTGGAACGATCATCATAGCGACCATCAATCCCCTCCCGTACCTCCTCTCCAAAGGAGATCGACCGTACATCATGGTCTTGGCCAAGTGACTGGATCATCGATGACAAATCGGTATGGTAAATAGCCAACTGAAGAGAGTCGGTTTCCGAACCAATGGACAAAGACTGATCTTGAGCCACAACCACGATGGGCTTTTTTGTTTCTTGCTTACTTTTCTTGAGTATGGGCGAAAGTAGGAGAAGGCTGATGAGTAAAACGGATACAAACCTCAAAATGGATAACCCAAACTTTGCCAATCTATTAACGTCCGGAAAGCCTTTTGCCCGAATGTAAAGGACAGTCGCGAAGATACCAGCAAGTATCAAGCAAAGGAAAATATACCATATGGGAAATTGGATCTCTATATTGTCCAAACTCTTGAATCTATTTACTCGGAAAGACTGCCAAAGTTATGAATAGTGACAGAGTAATCAACCACGTGATCAAACATTTGTTTCGAACCAGTATCTGACAACTCATAGCGAAACATTCTTGCTTAGGGACCGATAATAAAGAACTTCCCCATTTATACTGGTTCCTTTGAATCTATGCTGCGTTTTAAAAAATTCATGTAGCCCACTACGCTTATTTTTTATGCCTTTCTTCGGCTCCGCTCTTAACACATTGTCTAAATTCAAAGTACACCGCCAAAATCGGGAACTTATTGTCTAACGATCCCTTACTATAAGGATTATTCGGTTCAAATATTTTAAATGGTCATAACTTTTGACCGGTAGAGATCGTTATTTTTACAATTAAACAACAGCCGCTATGCGAAATTTGGGTATTCTCATGCTTCTTTTACTACTGTTGCTGGGTCAGCAAGAAGCAAAAGCCTCTTACATCATTCTTCCCATGGATCCTGAGCAGAAAGATCACCTAAAGGCATATGGTATCACTTATTGGGTCTTGGATAAAGGATCAGAAGCCTGGTGGTTGTTAAACTATCGTGGAGGAAGCTTTGCTTTTCGACATAATATGTTGTTTGAAAAAGAGTGTCGTACTCGAGGCGTAAGTTTTGAGATATTGCCTGATGCCCAATTTAATGGGATACTTGAAGAGATTTCCAGTCCAGCGATTAATCAGGATGCGATCAAGCTCGAGGCTGCACCAAAAATTGCTGTGTACACGCCTGACTTTAATGCCAAAGGTGAGGCAGTACAACCATGGGATGATGCGGTGACCATGGTACTGACCTATGCGGAAATTCCCTATGCGACGGTGTATGACACGGATGTGCTCGATGAAAAGCTCGCAGAATATGACTGGTTGCATCTTCACCATGAAGATTTCACTGGTCAATATGGCAAATTCTACCGAACGTATCATGCCTTTTCTTGGTATCGTGAGAATCAGAAAAAAATGGAGAAATTGGCTACCGAGCATGGGTTTGCCAAGGTTTCGCAATTGAAATTGGCAGTAGTCAAGAAGATACGGGAATATGTGATCGGCGGTGGATTCATGTTTGCTATGTGTTCAGCAACTGATACATATGATATTGCGTTGGCTGCTGAAGGTTTGGATATTTGTGCAGAGATCTATGATGGAGATCCCGCTGATCCCAACGCGCAGCAAAAACTAGATTTCAGCAAAACATTTGCGTTTAAGGATTTTGATTTAATGAAGAACCCACTGATGTATGAGCATTCGAGCATTGATAATCGCAACCGAAAAGTCACAGCCCAAACCGACTATTTTACACTGTTCGATTTTTCAGCAAAGTGGGACCCTGTACCGGCAATGCTAACCCAAAATCATACGCAGACCGTCAAAGGCTTTATGGGTCAATCCACCTCTTACCGGAAGAAGCATGTAAAGTCAAATGTGCTGATTCTTGGTGAGAACAAACCTGCAGCTGAGGCCAAATATATTCATGGCACCCTGAACGAAGGACAATGGACATTCTATGGTGGTCACGACCCGGAAGACTATCAGCACTTTGTGGGAGATCCCGACACAGATCTCAGTTTGCATCCCAACTCACCTGGATATCGCCTGATCTTGAATAATGTCTTGTTTCCAGCGGCCAAAAAGAAAAAACAAAAAACATAGCACAATAGAATGCTCCTAGTCAAAGTGTAGGCTGATTGAAATCTCTTCCAAGGTCGAAGAGACCCACATTAGACCGCACTCCCCGGAATGGCCTTTCACCAGTGATCTCCCCAACTGCGGTACCCTTTTCAGGCATAATAGCGCTTTTACTGTATTACTTCTTATCTTTCCTCACGAACAGAATCTTACTCGATATGATACGCTCTAAAATAGCGGGGATCGGTCATTATGTCCCAGAAAAAGTAATCACCAATCATGATTTAGAACGACTGATGGAAACATCTGATGAATGGATCCAGGAACGGACTGGAATTCAGGAACGGAGATTTGGAAATCGAGCAGAAGAGACCACAACAACCATGGGTGCCAGAGCGGCAGAAAAAGCCATCGAGCATGCTGATATAGATAAAAACGACATTGATTTTATCGTGTTTGCAACACTCAGTCCCGACTACTTTTTTCCTGGATGTGGTGTCTTGGTACAAAGGGAGTTGGACATTGCTAGTACAGAAATTGGTGCCTTAGATGTGCGTAATCAGTGTTCAGGTTTTGTCTACGGACTTTCTGTTGCAGATCAGTTTATTCGGTCAGGTATGTACAAGAACATTTTGTTGATTGGTGCTGAAATGCATTCCATGGGCTTGGACATGACCACCCGTGGTCGAGATGTCTCCGTTATATTTGGTGATGGTGCTGCAGCCGTGATTCTGCAACCCACAGAAGATTCCGATCAAGGTGTACTTAGTACCCATCTCCACGCCGATGGAAGACATGCTGAAGAGCTCGCCTTCATCAGTCCTGGATCTCATGGTGGTCGATACGGTGAAAAAGAAAAATACGGATTCCCGGACAATGAATTTGAATCGGTATTCATCACACGGAAGATGATCGATGATGGCTTGATCTATCCCAATATGAACGGAAAATATGTCTTTAAATATGCCGTACAAAAATTTCCAGCTGCGGTGATGGAAGCATTGACCACCAATGGATATAAACCAAGCGACTTAGATCTGCTCATCCCCCATCAGGCCAATTTGCGCATTAGCCAATTTGTGCAAAGAACCCTGCGATTAGAGGACCACCAGGTTTTCAATAATATTCAGAAATATGGAAACACCACGGCTGCATCCATACCCCTAGCCCTTTCTGAAGCGGTGGATTCTGGAAAGGTAAAGCGTGGTGACCTCATCTGTCTGGCAGCCTTCGGCAGTGGATTTACCTGGGGCTCTGCATTGTTAAAATGGTGATCGCATATGAAAGTTGACATCCTAGCTATTGGTGTACATCCAGATGATGTGGAGCTCTCCTGCTCTGGCACACTCTTACGGCAGATGTCCCTGGGATACAAGGCCGCTATTGTTGACCTCACTGAAGGAGAATTGGGCACACGAGGAAACGCCAAAACCCGTTTGGCTGAGGCAAAAAAAGCAACGGATATATTAGGTGTAGCCGAACGCATTAATCTAGGTCTTGCTGATGGTTTTTTTAGTGGTGACCGAGCTGACCAACTGAAAGTAATTCAGGCCATCCGATATTTTCGACCAGATATTGTGCTGGCCAATGCCATCGACGATCGGCATCCCGATCATGGAAGAGCTGCCAAACTGATCCATGATGCTTGTTTTTTGGCTGGGCTCCTGAAGATCGAAACGCAATCGTATGATCAATCGCCGCAGGAGAGATGGAGGCCGCAAGCGATCTATCACTACATCCAAGACAAAGTCCTAAAAGCAGATCTAGTTGTTGATGTTACCCCCTTCATGGAAAAGAAAATGGAAAGTGTGCGTGCATTCCAATCACAGTTCTATGATCCGGATTCTAAGGAAGCAGACTCACCGATTTCCGGTAAAGATTTCCTGGACTTCATCCGTGCACGGGCGCAAACCTATGGCCGGCAGATCGGAGTACCATATGGAGAAGGATTCACATCTGCAAGGCCTATAGGTAGCAAAGACCTTTTTGAGTTGATTTGAATCTCGTTTATCCGAATATTTTCGCCAATAATCCTGCAAATTCAGACAAGGCAATCTTACCAAATTGCGCTGTCTTTTGGATTGCTAAATTCTTATCTTGGCTCTATGAGTAAGAAAATTCTAGTCATTACCGGAGATGCGGGTGAGAGCTATGAAACACTCTATGCTTTACATCGATTTCAAGAGGCAGGTTATGTAGCACACATTGCTGCCCCAAGTAAGCGGAGACTTCATTTGGTCATTCACGACTTTGAACCTGGATGGGATACCTATAAAGAATCACCTGGCTACAAAGTCGCTTCAGATCTGACATTCGAAGATGTAGATGTCAATAACTACGATGCCATTTTGCTCTTGGGTGGCCGGGCTCCTGAATATTTAAGGCATAATCAGACATTGATTGGACTGGTTCAGGCTTTCGATCAAGCAGAAAAATGGATTTTCTCCATCTGCCATGGTATTCAAATACTCATAGCGGCAGGCTTGTCCAGTGGCAAGCAGTTGACTTGTTACGAACATATAAGGTTTGAAGTCGAATCTACTGGAGGCACATTTTGCGAAGTGGAGGCCGTACGTGATGGTCACATTGTGTCAGCACAAACCTGGGAATCTCATCCTGATTTCTACCGATTAGTTTTTGAATGCTTAAACAGTTAGTGGTAATCACTTATCTAATCCGATCGCAACCATAAAATTCTGGCCATGTTCTTGAAAATATGAAAAAAAATTAAAAAAAGTTAAGTCTGATTTTTGCCTCCAATTCAGCAGACAGCAATCAGACCGACAACTTCAAATTCGATGTGTATGACAGGGTAAATACACATTGTTCATCATACAGATACATAGATTTAAGCATTTCTTCTTCAACTTGGTAGCTATTACGATGCATTTCGATGTAAACATGTACTGGTCAGATGCATCCGTTCAGTTTACCTCTTTCCTCTGAACACGCATAAATAAATGGCCAAATGTATAAGGAATATAAGCCCGACACAAAGCACGGACTGGAGCACAATTTGAACAATTTTGCTGCCGTTAAAATTTGGAATCATCAGAATAGATTTACTATCTTTCTGTGAGCGTTTTGTTAAGATAACCCGTTAAAAGCTTTGTTAAAATGCCCGTTAGCCCAAATCTCCCTGGCAAGGTATGCCTAGTGGTATGCTGCCTACTGCTAATTTTCTCCCTACCCGCACAGACCTTAATCGGAGGATCGATCTATGATGACGAAATAGAATCCATGTCCTACAATCACGTGTGGCTTCAATACGCCAATACTTTCCGCTTTAAGGAAGATATGAGCATTGATTCTGATTTTGGTCACATATTCTACACTGGAAATAATGCCAAACGCCTGAATGTCCGCAGCACCTTTAAATACAATTTGACTGAGAATCTTCAAATTGGTGCCGGCATGGGTTTTTTCTGGATGTACAACACACCAAACCTATCTCAGGAGCTTCGCTTCAATCAAGTGATTAGCTACTTCAAGGATTTTGAAAGAAGTACCATGCATCACGATTTTCAAATTGAAGAGCGATTGCTGCAATCACAAGAGGAGCTGCGTGATAGCAAAACGAGGCTCCGCTATCGATTTGGCTATACGATTCCCACCGGCGACAATTTTTATTTTGGTGTCTTCGATGAGATATTTTCACACCTCAACCCGGATGCTGATGAAGCGACCATTCATATGAATAGAGCTGGAGCCTACATCGGATATAATACACATCAATTCTTCCGTTTGGAAGCACATGTCATGATGCAGGATGAATTTCTCAAGAATCATGGATTAAGCCATCGTGCATGGGTATTTCAAGTTCGGGTAAAGCAAATCATCTAGCCCGCTGATCATTCGGTTATGGAGTTGGGGTGGTGATGATGATGCCTCCAATGGATTACCTTTGGTGCATGTCAGGTAAAGGAGCCCAGATCTCTTGGGTATGCGCATATTTTATACTCCTAGGCTGTTGCCACCTACCCATTGGGCTGCACGGTCAGGGGCATTATTGGTGGGCTGACAATGTGGAGTGGGACGGTGTCACACATTGGAGTGAGTACATTGTATACGGGCCCAATTTTCTGGGTCCAAATGCCATGCCGGTACCCAGTTTTTCAACTGGAAAAATTGAAAAAAATCATGCGTTCACAGCAGGCATTCAGGGTCATTTTAATAAAGGGGACCAAACTCAAAACTTACGTATTGAGGGCACTTACGTCATGTTAAAAGACAAAGTTTCGTTCGACTTTGACTGGGTACCCTTGGAGTTTTTTCAAGTCTCGCATGAAATGAAGACCCGGAGGAGAACATTCCATACGTTTTACGATGCCAGCAAAGCAACAGGAGATTTTTACGTCAATACCAACATTCAAGTTTTACGAAGAAAGGGATTTGCACTGGCTGCCAGATTGGGCTATAAGTTTCCGATCTCTAATATGCAAGGTGCTGCGCGCTTCACCGACTCTCCTGGATATTATGCCAATGTAAGTTCATTTGTCAACCTACAGCCTAGCAATGAGACAAATGGCTTTGGGCTGGTCGGAATGTTGGGTTTTTATGCTTGGCAAACCAACCTGGACGAACAATTTCAGAATGACGCGCTATTGGCTGGAATCGGGCTTAGACATGAAGGTATACATTGGGACTTCGAAGGGCACTTAAGGGGCTATTGGGGTTACTTAAACATTGGTGACCAACCTGTGGTGGCAGAGATTCAGATGGACTACAAGATGAAAAAAATCGGCGTTTCCCTGGCATTGACTAGAGGGCTTCAAGATTTTCCTTTTACCTCATTGATGCTATCGGCAACCCATTTCATGGCACCAAGGCAATAAATGGGTTGTGACAGCCATAGCCATTCGCAAGACGATACACTATCCGGGATGAATGACCGTAATGCCAGCCACCTGATTAGATGGCCTTATGAAGTGATCAATGGAGGACTCAAGGTCTACTTCCGAATCGATGAGCCTCGATAGATTCAGTTGATGGTGATCAATAAAATCAAGCATTGCAGCATACCTATGTGCCGGTATACCATGACTACCGATGATTTCGAGCTCACCACCCACTAAACGATCCATTTTCAGCAGCGTCTCTTCTGAAGGTTTTAGCAATCCTACTTGTAGATGCTTTCCCTTATTTCTAAGAATCCTTCCAGACTTAGCCAATATTTGACCATCGCCAAATGCATCCATACTCACGTGCACACCATGGGTGGTCGTTTCTAAGATTTGTGACTCGGTGTATGCACTCAGGTCTGAAAATGCATCGGCACCAAGTGACCTTGCAAAATCTTGTGCACTTTGCCGGGGATCAAAGGCCAACACCTTTGCGCCTAACGCTTTGGCTATCATAATAGCCGCCAATCCTAGACCGCCACAACCAAAAATTGCCAACCATTGTCCAGCTTTTAGATCTGCCTGATGAAGAAGGGCGTGATACGCAGTTCCAAATCTACAACCAAGTAGGCAAGCCTCCGAATAGGACATGGTAGCAGGCAGGGCTATGAGATTTTCATTTGCATGGCGTACTTCTACAAATTCTGCAAATGATCCCCATTGTGTGAAACCAGCCTGTTGTTGATGTAAGCAAACCTGCTGTTGATCGTCCTTACAATATTGGCATCTCCCGCAAGCTTGAATGAACGGAACCGTTACTCTCGCACCTTTCTGCCATCTACTTACCGCTGACCCCACCTGATGAATGGCACCAGCAAATTCATGCCCTGGGACATGGGGAAGTGAGATATCCGGATCATGCCCATGCCAACCATAGCGATCACTACCACAAATTCCGGTGGCCCCCACCTTTATCAGCACTGCATCCGCATGAATGTGTGGCGTAGGCACCTCCCTAATGGTAGGTTCGGCACCAAATCGATCGTACCAAATGGCTTTCATATCTTACCAGCTATCTTAGACTGCCTAAAGATCCATTAAAAATCATAAACCGTCGAGTACTCCCAAATCTGTCACTTTAGTGAAGCCAATCACCAAACCATTTTCCCTGATTCAGCGTTATTTCTTTGGTATGCCAATGGAAAAAATCACTGTATTCCTCGCCCTTGTGCTCCTATCTCTCGGGATCAGCTGCAACAAAGGTGGTGACAGAACTACACACCTGTGCTTTACTACACAGCACCATGATTTAATCATTCCTAACATTTCGATCTATGTGAAGTATGCCGCCACAGATTTCCCTGGTTATGAGCCGATCGAACAGTTTGACAACACGCTAGTATCGGATGAAAATGGTCGTGTATGCATGAGTAACTTTCCCCTCGGAAATCATTGGTTTGTAGCCATTGGTTATGATGAATTGATCAGGGAACAAGTCATTGGAGCGATGATGATTCGATTTGACCTAAGCCATTTGTCTGCAGACACCATACTCTACGTAGGTGAAGAGTAAATTCCACCTACCAGATTGTCCATTCACAAGACAAGCACCTAATCTCTAATTTGTCTTTTAATTGAATAACTTCGATCTTTATTACTTGATCAGATATGTCTAATGAAGCAAAACAAAGTACTCATCTATGATACAACCCTAAGGGATGGCACCCAAGGAGAAGGCATATCTTTCTCCGCGAGGGATAAGGTACTTATTGCCAAACGCATGGATCAGTTCAAGTTTGATTACATCGAAGGAGGATGGCCAGGTTCAAATCCTCGGGACATGAGGTTTTTTGAGCTGGCTAAAGGCATTGAATTTCAACATTCAAAACTTGCGGCTTTTGGATCCACAAGAAGGGCAAATCTTGCTGCAGAGGACGACCAGCAATTACACCAGCTGATTAAAGCCGAAACACCAGTTGTTACCATTTTTGGTAAGTCATGGCCACTTCATGTTACAGACGTACTGAAAACTAGCCTGGAAGAAAACCTGAATATGATTAGGGAGTCCATCGCATTTCTAAAAAATGCGGGCAAGGAAGTGCTCTACGATGCCGAACATTATTTCGATGGATACAAGAACGACAGCGAGTATGCGCTACAAACGCTGAGAGCAGCAATTGAAGGAGGTGCAGACTACATAGTCTTATGCGATACCAATGGTGGTACTCAAATTGTGGAATTTATCCAAATTGTAGAGGAGGCAATAGCCATCTGTGCGCCGACTCCGGTGGGTGTGCATTGTCACAATGATTGTGGACTAGGTGTTGCGCTTTCGCTGGTCGGAATTGAGCATGGCGCCACTATGGTGCAAGGCACCATCAATGGCCATGGAGAACGGATAGGAAATGCGAATTTGACCAGCATCCTGCCTAATCTTCATTTTAAACTCAATTACCAAATCAGCTGTGGAGATCAACTGACCGGTTTGCGTGAGTTTTCCATTGGACTAGATAAAATGGCAAACATAGCTCCCAACATAAAGGAAGCCTTCGTGGGAGCCAGTGCATTTGCACACAAGGGTGGAGTCCACGCCAATGCAGCCAAGAAGGTGGCACGGAGCTATGAACATATGCAACCTCAGCTGGTAGGTAATCAGCAGCGAATCCTGATGTCTGACATGTCAGGTAGCAGCAGTGTTGTTCTGAAAGCCAGAGAATTGGGCATTGATCTGGATGAGAAATCTGACCAGATGAGAGCATTCCTTGCACTCATCAAGGAACGCGAAGATAGGGGCTATGAGTATGAGAATGCTGATGGATCTTTCGCTGTCCTACTGCATCAACATTTTCGCGGGGTTACGGACAATTTTGAGTTGGTGAGCTACCGCACCATTTCAGAAGTGATACGCGACTCAGGAACGAATATTAGCGAAGCAGTGGTCAAACTAAGGGTAGAGGACGATCAAGAAATCAAAATGACGATTGCAGAATCTACTGGGCCTGTAGGAGCCCTGGACCATGCTATGCGAAAGGCCTTTGGGTTACACTTTCCGATGCTGCGATCAGTGGATCTGATTGACTACAAAGTGAGAATAACTCAGTCGGGCATGGGCACTGAATCAATTGTTCAAGTATTTATGAAATCTGCCGACGAAGACGGTAGCTGGTGGACCTGTGGAGCAGATGGAAGTATTATTGAAGCCAGCTATCAAGCACTAAGGGATGCTTTCAGATACAAACTTCTCAAAGAATCGCTGGTAGAAGTAGCTACCCAATGATTTAGAACTAATGAATACACTGGGGAAAGGGTCATTTTTGATTTGGTCACCTTTTCGGAGTGGATTCTCTAATAATATATCTATGAAAATTACCATCCTGGCCTTTGGTATTGCTAAAGATATTCTCGGTGCCAGACAGACTACACTTGAAATAGTTGAACCCACTACAGCTGGTTCTATCAAAAGCACATTGATGGAAAAATATCCGGATTTTATCAAACTCAAATCATTGGCTCTAGCTGTAAACCAGGAGTACGTCGATGACGATACCCTTGTTAAAGACAATGATGAATTGGTGATCATACCACCTGTTAGTGGGGGTTAGCTATGGGCAGATGACATGGCAATTTGAAAAACAGCATACTTATCCAAGAATGAAAGTAGATCTTCAAGTGCTGGAAACACCACTCCAAATCGAATCCTGCACAGCCTTTGTTCAAGATATTTCATGTGGTGGTACGGTGGTTTTTATCGGGACGGTTCGTAGTCAGACAAAAGGCAGGCATGTAATTGGGTTGGAATTTGAGTCATACATACCGATGGCCATAAAGGAAATGAAAAAGATCGCTGCGGATGTGGGAGAAAAATGGGACGTAAAGCGTATGTGTATTCAACATCGAATCGGCACTTTAGATATTGGTGAGATACCTGTCGTCATCGCTGTTGCAACTCCTCATCGTGCTGCAGCATTCGCAGCTTGTCAATACACCATTGATACTTTGAAAGAGACGGTACCCATTTGGAAAAAGGAATTTTATGCGGATGGATCCATTTGGGTATCCGCACACCCGTAGTCAAATTCTGGTAGACAAGCGAGCCAACCGAGCCAGTAATTCACCACCAGTCTCCTCATAGGCCTTCCAAACCTTCAGGCGTATTTACATTTAGTAAGCTAAGCCCATCATCAACGAAAACCGGAACAACGTCAAGTTTTGATAAACATCTCCATAGCGCATAAATGCCGGCATCTATTTGATCCTGCAGCGTATTGTGACATGACGGTTCATAAATTGCACAAAGCGGATGCCAGCGATCATCTTCTTTCGTAAACGGTACTGTGGCATCTTTTAACGCATTCCTATTCCTGCTTATCATGGACAACAATGATTTGTCTACATAGGGCATGTCTACAGCCAGCAAGAAAATCGGGCAGCCAGGTCGCCGGTGCAAGGCGGAATCAAGTGCGGCGATGGGACCAATATTTGGGTGTCTGTCAATGAGCAACGGATAATTGTTAAAATCACCGGGATGGTCTTTACCACAGGAAATAAGTACTTCACCGCAAATAGAGCTGAGCAAATCATGAGCGTGGTCAATCCATTTTGTACCATGACGCTGTAGCATGGCTTTGTTGGTGCCCATTCTACGGCTTAAGCCACCGGCAGCAACGATACCCACCCCATCAAAGGTGGCATTCATCTCTTCTCGAAATTGTGCTTTCCTCCTGCCTTTTGAACCAGTTTCACCTCTTGAATAATGATGTCGTGAGAGAAGGCCTTACACATGTCGTAAATGGTTAGTGCGGCGATGGATGCTCCTGTAAGTGCTTCCATTTCAACGCCCGTCTGTCCAGTAGTTTTTGAGGTACAGGTTATTTGTATCAGATCACTTTCCAACACCCTGATATCTACTTTGCAGTTCTGCAAATTTAGTTGATGACACAGGGGTATTAGTTCGCTGGTCCTTTTTGCACCCATTATACCGGCTAAGATGGCAGTTTGAAAAACTGGCCCCTTCTTAGTGTCGATCTCTTCACCGGAAAGTTGCGTCCGTACTGCTTCTGGAAGCTTCACCAGTGCCTGTGCGGTGGCAGATCGATGGGTATGTTGCTTTTCTCCCACATCGACCATTGCTGGGTTGTTTTGCTCATCTAAGTGTGAAAATGTCTCGCTCATAGTTAACTTAAAATCGGCTTAAATGGTATTATGGGAAATTGTTCGTCTTTTTCAAAAACATCCCGACCAGCAGGTAACTGCATAAAGGCATTAGATTTTGTCAAGTTGGCCAAATCTCCAGACCCCCGACCTTCTTGAGGAGAAGCCCAAAGTCTTCCATCTTCGACCTTGCATTCAACTTGCAAATAGTAGGTCAGCGGTGGATTAAATTTCACCTGTTCCTGCAGTGTGGCTAGTGATCTTGACGCATCCAATCCCAGGCTATTTTTGAGCCACCTTATTACATATCTCTGTAGGCACATGAATGCCGATACAGGATTGCCAGGAAGGGCAAATACGAATATGGAATCACCCTTGCTTCCAAACAGAAGCGGCTTGCCAGGACGCTGCTTCACACCATGAAAATGTTGGTCAATTCCATACTTTCCAAGTATCTCAGGAACATAATCGTACTTGCCTTTGGAAGTGCCACCTAAGAATAGCAACACCTCATAATCCTCCAAGCATGTTTTTAGCAGATTTTCCACTTCGTCTTGATTATCGTTTACATGCATCCTATCGACTGGCACTCGCAATTGAGCAAAGGCAGCCTCTATGACATGTTCGTTAGAGCTTCTGATTTGATACGCGTTCGGAGTTTGTTCAACCGGCACCAGTTCGTCTCCGGTTGCAATTGCTGCAATCTTTGGCCAACTCCAAGCATCCAGCTGTGCATAACCTGTGCTTGCCGCAATACCAATTAGAGCCGGATCAATTAGTCTTCCAGCAGTAGCGATAATGTCCCCCGCTCGTTTGTCACTTCCCTGCCAATGAATACTTTTTCCCTTTACAACGGCATCTACTAAAACCTCGGCATATCCATCAGATATCCGTACATCCTCATAGCGAATAACGGTATCATACGGTGCAGGTAGTGCAGCTCCCGTCATAATCTCGACACATCCTGCCTCTGAAAAAGAGGTAGCCGGGTTAGAACCAGCCCCCACAGTTGCTTCCACAGGAAAACGACGATCTCCTGCAGCCAAGCGCTCATGGCAAATCGCTATGCCATCCATCATGACCCGGTCAAAGGGTGGAAAATCTCGATCTGCAACCATGGATTGTGCCAAAACCCGCCCCACCGAGGCATTAATTGTTACGGATTCAATTTGGGGTTTGAAGGGATGTCTCCTTAAGATCTCTTCGGCCTGCTCGACGTCAACCATAGTTGCTCAAAACTTATTTAAATAGTTTACCCTCCAATTGAAGCCATAGACTCGGACACAATTCCATTCTTGCGGCTTGACTCCGCTTCGAATCCATCTTTAGCCCGATTTCCAACGGCCTCTACGATTGCCTGCATAATCTGTGGATCAGTGGCACCCGCCCTCATCATATCTTTCAAGTTGAAGGTGCCTTCCCCATATAAGCATGTGCGAAGCATTCCCTGAGGGGTCACTCTAAGTCGATTGCAGCTTCCACAAAAAGTGCGACTTGCTGCGGCTATTATACCCAATGATCCCTTAAATCCTTGAACACTATATTTACTTGCCGTCGATGATTCTGCAGCCGGTATCAATGCAAGGGTTGGAAAATGTGCTTTCAAATGATCGTGGATGGTACGAAACGTCCAGGGAACATCTGGAGTAGATCCAGTTCCGTTGAAAGGCATCTCTTCAATAAATCGAACATCCACTTCATACTTACGTGCAAGCTCCGCCATCGGTATGAGGTCTGCAATGTTTTGACCATTCATGACCACCATGTTTATTTTGGTTGGAATTTTATAGGTCAACAGCTGTATAAACGTCCGCCAGACAGTCTCAAATCTGTCCCTGCGGGTTATTAGGTCAAAACGGTTGCGGTCTAGAGAATCCAGCGAAAGATTCACTGATCGGATGCCCAGATCCTTGAGTTGTGGAACAGCATCGTGAGTTAGTGTACCATTGGTTGTAATATGCACTTCTTCAAGATTGCTTTCCTTCAACATCTGTAAAAACCCTAAAAGGTCTTTCCTTAAGAAAGGCTCACCCCCGGTAACACGCAGTTTTGTGATCCCCAACTTTGTGACAATGTCAACTAAACGCATCAGCTCCTCGAAAGACATCAGGGCGGATCGCTCAACATAATCGATGCCTTTTTCGGGCATACAATAGAAGCAACGTAGGTTGCAGCGATCTGTGACTGCCAATCGAAGGTAATTTATCTGCCGCCCATGATTATCGATCAACTTCATTGCTTGTACTTATCAAGAATACATGCTAAAGATAAGTCTATCTGATGAAGGATTGAATGCCCTACCTGTACTCTTTTCGCCAGACGTCCTTCAAGGCAGACCATTTCTTATCTACATCATACACTTTTACATCTACTAAGTGAAGGAGAAGAGGGGTACTTCGAATAACATCTTTATTCACATCGGTGGCCATTTTAGCAGCTTTCGTAGACCAAGTTTAGCAAACGGTGGACGACCGAAGCAATTAATATTATTGACCTTTAATATTACCTTCATGGCAATGCGTACTTATTGGATCGCCAACTGAGCACCAATTCTACTACCCTCCCATAATTAGCTAGCCCATCATGTATCTTATTTGATTTCAAATATGCGGAATACATCTGATCTCTCAACCTGGGAGCAATGTCTGGGTATGCAGCCATTTGGGTATCAATGGCCTCAATATCTGATCTCACGATCTTGGGAAGTCGATTATAGCTGGATTCATACTGGTCTTTGTCGAGTCGACGAAAACTTCCGCGAAGATAGCGCCAGTAGCCAAGCTCACCGGAATAGCGTATAAACGGAAGTTGCGAGTTTCGGCACAGTACATATGCCAAAAAATTGCAGTCTCCTTCTCCTGTTACGCCCGCGCCATGAAAAAATTCATGAGCCATGACAAAAGGCTTCTGCAGTGGATGCAATCCCTTATCAATGTTACACTCACCAGTTAAAGGATTATAAAAACCCGCTGTGCCAAATCTCAGGAGTATTCCTTTCGGAATCAGTTGACGACATTGTACTGGCGAAGAAATGTGGTATCCATACTCCGCAGCAAGTTCGATTGCATCCTGTCTTATTACGGTCTCCAAAAGTCGATAAGCATCTTTAAGCAGCGATTCATCGATGGACTTAAGGTGTGTACTCCGTTGTGAAGCCAGTCGACGGATTTGCTCATTACATTCTGCAATAAAAGCTTCTTCCTCAGGAGGGTGTGCAGACCATGATATTCGTTCATCAAAGCGAAGGCGATCATAGTTGAATCCCCAAAGGGTATAAAAGAAGAATACGAGCCAGCCCAACATTGACAAAACACCCACAATTAGAGCTACCCAGCTTCCGACTTTCCGGGGCGAATCTCGCCAAAACTTAAGTAATATTCGGTAGAACCACCAAAGGGCCGCTAGAGCTAGTACATAAGTGAATGGAATGCCAAGGAGTCCAATCGTATAATCCAGGCAATACCTGACTGCCTTATAAAAACCAGCGTACCAACTTTCCATGGTGTTGGGGCCCATGGTAAGATGTATGAAGATTGCCACCAACCCCAATACCACTCCAAGTAGCTTCTTCTTTGATATATATTGCATCATACTGTAACTACTGCGACATATCAGGCCTTGCGCTGAACTAAGGTCTGACTATCTATGTTAAAATGTCGACTGTTTCAAAAGTAAATGTTGAAAACTTAAAAATAGCAACCGTAGTTTTCTTTATACTTTTGCAGCTCATTAAGGGTATTTGATAACTTATAAATGTAAATGAAAATGGCTTTTGAATTTACCGACACAAATTTCCAGGAAACAGCACTTGACCAGGGAGGTCTTTCAGTAGTTGACTTTTGGGCAGAGTGGTGCGGTCCTTGTAGATTAGTGGGTCCCATCGTTGAAGAACTTGCACAGGAATATGATGGAAAGGCCTTGATCGGGAAGGTGAACGTAGACAACCACCCGGAGGTATCCATGAAATACAATATTCGCAGCATACCTACAATTTTATTTATAAAAGATGGGGAGGTAGTGGACAAGCATGTAGGCACTGCTACAAAGCAAGCCTTGACTGAAAAGATTGATTCTTATCTATCTTAATATAATGAAGGCAAGATGAAAATGCTCCTGTTCGACGTTATTGGACGGGAGCTTTTTTAATTTAGTACTATGAGCTTTTTTGACGACTACAACCTTAAGAACCTAGAAAATCTCGATCTGATTGCCAAGCAGGTGGTAGAGGGTTTCATCATTGGCCTACATAAAAGCCCCTTTCACGGTTTTTCGGTAGAATTTGCCGAGCATAGGCTTTATAATCAAGGGGAAAGCACACGTAATATTGATTGGAAGGTGTATGCCCGGACTGATAAAATGTTCAGTAAGCGTTTTGAAGAGGAAACCAATTTACGCTGTCAAATCATTTTGGACGCCTCATCGTCCATGTACTTCCCTCACATATCTGAAGCGTCGTCGAGGAAGTTGAATAAAATCAGATGGTCCAGTCTGGCTGCTGCCTCACTGATGCTGCTCTTAAAAAAGCAAAGAGATGCATTTGGATTAAGTATTTTTGATGACGAAGTCAGACAGCATACACCTGTACGAAGTAGCACCTCTCACTATCAATTGTTACTTACCTACCTGGACCGAATGATTGCTGATGGGCGAACCGAGAAAGGTACGGAAGCAGCTAAATCTCTACACCAAATCGCCGACAGCATTCACAAGAGATCACTTGTTGTGATATTCAGTGACATGTTTGATCGATTAGAGCAACCTGAAGAGCTTTTTGCTGCACTTCAACATTTAAAACATAATAAGCATGAGGTCCTCCTCTTTCATGTGGTGGATAAAGCTAGGGAGATTGAATTCGAATTTGACAATCGACCTTATATGTTCATCGATGTGGAGACGGGGGAAAAGGTAAAGGTGCAACCCAATGATGTCAAAGAGATCTATACGCAAAAATTAAAGGCATTCAAGGAAGAACTGCACATGAAATGTCTCCAATACAAGATCGATCTAGTAGAAGCTGACATTGCGAAAGGCTTCAAACCAGTCTTAGAATCTTACTTGATTAAGCGCAAGCGAATGAAATGATGTACTGTCGCTAAACCATCTTGTCGATCTAATGGCACTCACCACCTTCTTCAGTAATGCAGTGCGATCGTTAGGATTGCTGGTCCACATTGATAGGCTACGGATGCATTTTGCACGTTGGAGATTTCGCAATAAAAATCAAGCCTTTAGAGCAGCTCATCCTCACTTAGCAATACCCGATGAGGCGATCATTTACGAAACCTTTAATGCTGACATTACCAAATATTATGAGGATGGTAGGGATGTAGCTAAGTGGTTGGTAGAAACCATTCAGTCACACACCGATTGTGATACTTGTAAAATCTTAGACTGGGGATGTGGTCCAGCCCGTATAGTCCGACACCTTCCCGACCTCTTGCCTAGGAATGCCGAAGTTTTTGGTACCGATTTCAATGCGTATACAATCGATTGGTGTCAGAAAAACATTTCAGATGTCGCATTTACATGCAACGACCTTATACCACCACTTCCATTCCATTCCAATACTTTCGACATTGTCTATGGAATCTCTGTGCTCACACACCTGAATGAACAAAGAAATCACTCCTGGACCAGGGAGATTTTTCGCATCGTGATGCCCGGCGGGTTGGCAATTCTGACGACTCAAGGTGAAGCATTTTCAGCTAAGCTCACACCAAAAGAGAAAACTGCTTTCAGAAACAATCAATTGGTGGTACGAGGTAAAGTAGCCGAAGGTAGGCGCACTTTTAGCGCCTTTCATCCAGAAGCCTATATGCGTAACCTCTTTACCGAATTTTCGATCTTGCAGCACACTCCAGGACGGAGTGTCGGTAAATCATTAGAGCAAGACATCTGGATTTTACAAAAATCCAATTAGCCATCGGTGTTAGATCTTGACCTACCGCAGCGATCTGCCACGATGTCAATCTTATTGGGATTAGGGTAGCCTTGCCATTAGAGTCATCAATAGCCTTTTCACAACTTATCAAAAAGTGTATCTTCCACCGTCGTCAAAAATTCTTCATCCAATGATCAAACTCTCAGAGATTTCAACAGTTGCTCCTGCTGGTTTGGAGAAGCAGTCAACCAAAAAGGAACGGATTGAACTTTCCAAAAGGCTGGCAGAACTACAACACCTGATGTATGCAGAAGAAAAACGCAGTATGTTGGTTGTATTCCAAGGAATGGATGCAAGTGGAAAGGATGGAACGACGAAGAAAGTATTTCGCTTCTGCAGTCCGAGCGGCGTATGGGCCAAGGCGTTTAAGAAGCCAAGCGATGAGGAATTTGCTCATGACTTTCTCTGGAGGGCACACAAATTCGTGCCCAAGAAAGGTAGAATCCAAGTATACAATCGGTCACACTACGAAGACATCCTCATTCAACGTGTACATAAATGGATCGATAATGAACGAGTAATATACCGAATGAATGCCATTAATGATTTCGAAGAGCTACTTAGCTTTGACAACAATACCACTGTGGTCAAATTTTACATGCACATCAGTGAGGAGCGGCAACTAGAAAAACTTCAAGAACGCATTGATGTACCCAGTAAGAATTGGAAACACAATCCAGGTGATTGGGAGGAGCGGAAGCATTGGTCTGCCTACATGACAGCCTATGAATATGCCCTAAATGAGAGTACCATTCCCTGGCACATAGTACCTTCAGACCAACGCTGGTATCGCGACTATTTTGTCGTAGAAACGTTGGTTGACATCATGGAGGATTTTGATATGAAACTGCCCATCTTGTCCCAGGAGGAGCTAAATGGATAAAGTGAGGGTGGATCAATGGCTGTGGAGTGTACGCATCTTCAAGAGCAGAACCCTAGCCACAACAATGTGCAAATCGGGCAAAGTCTCCGTAGGCAAAGTGAATGTAAAACCGTCTTACAAGTTAAGAGTTGGTGATCTGGTGAATGTCCATAAGAACGGGTATAATTTCCAATTCCTAGTGCTCAAACTATTGAAGAAGCGGGTTGGGGCACCGATAGCTGTAACGGCTTATCGGGATCAGACGCCTGCCGAAGAGCTCAGCAAATATGAAGACTGGTTTGTTGGAAAATCAAGATCGGAGTTCCGCGAACCAGGTAGTGGTCGGCCCACAAAGAAGGACAGACGGGAGCTGGATCAATTTAAGGGTGAGTACTATTTTGATGAGTAGTTTAAAAGCAAAGGCTTTCATTGGGCTTGGCTCTAACATAGGAGATCGGGCTGGCCATCTCAAGACAGCGACCAAAGAATTGGAAAAACGCCTGGAAGATGCTACGTGCCAAAGATCACCTATATACTTGAGCAAAGCTTGGGGTGTGACGAACCAAAATGATTTTTATAACCAGGTCATCGCCTTCGAAACCGGCCTCGAGCCAGAATCCCTGCTCCATCATTGTATTCAGGTTGAAAAAGCAATGGGCAGAAATAGAGCGAGGCGCTGGCACTCGAGAAACATTGATATTGATTTGCTTTTTGTAGGTAACAACATCCGCCAATCCGAGAAGCTTAACTTACCTCATCCGATGATAGAAAAGCGTAATTTTGTGCTTGTCCCTTTAATGGAACTGGCACCACAATTTATACATCCCATCTTGGGTAAGACCATCGAAGAGTTGTATCTTCAAACCAACGATTTGCTAGAAGTACTAATGTTAGAAATGCATGGATGACTATCCGATCCCATATAGATACATCTGTGTGGAAGGAAATATTGGGAGTGGTAAAACATCTCTTTGCAACAAACTGGCTAAGAGATTCAATGGCAAACTTCTACTAGAGCAATTTACAGACAATCCATTTTTACCCTTTTTTTATAGTGATCCCGAACGCTATGCCTTTCCTGTTGAGGTGTTTTTTATGACTGAGCGGCACAAACAGATGCAAAAGCATATTCTTACCCGCGATCTCTTTGCTGAGCATATTTTTGCCGACTACTGTTTCCCTAAGACCCTCCTCTTTGCTAAGAATAATCTTAATGACGAGGAATTCAGAATATTTCAACATCTATTTCAACTCCTGGAAACACCCTTTCCGCACCCCGATCTATTGGTATATCTACATCGTTCTACATCAAAGTTGATGCAATTAATAGAAGACCGGGGAAGGGTCATGGAGTCTCCCATCTCTGAAGATTATCTAAAGAACATTCAAGATGCCTACTACGAATACTTCCGAAGTGAGAATTCTTATCCCATTCTGATCATAGATGTAGAGGACATGAATTTCATGAAAAATAAAGAACACATGGATGAAATATTGAAACTGCTGGGACAACGCTACAATCCTGGAGTTCATAGGGTAAGCATCCACTAGTGAAATTTACTCCGAAGAGGTCACCAAATCAAAAATGGTTCTTTTGGCAATCTTTCATTTTTCGCAGTTAGTGCAGTGTCTGTTGCCTTAAGGCGATATATTCGGTGATTTTATCGAAATAGGTGGAGAATCCTCACTATGCTCCATACCTTTATCTAAAATTAGACAATGAAAAGTTTCATCAAGATAGTCCTTGGATCATGTTTAGGCGTGATTGTGGCGACGTTAGTGGTCGGATTGATTCTTTCCGGGATTGGAGCAGCTATGTTTGCCTCAGATAGTGATCAAGGCTCTATCAAGGCAAATAGTGTGTTGCAACTTTCCTTAAAGGATAACATACCTCAGAAAACGGGCAACACAGAAGAAGCCATGTTTAATTTCTCGGATGAACCGATCATAGGCCAGTTTGATATGATCCAAGCCATCGAGGCTGCAGCCGAAGACAAGAATATCAAGGGACTCTATTTGACCTTGGGATCAAAAGGGGTAGCTAGTGCCAAGGCGCAAGATATCCGCAATGCCATCATCTCCTTCAAAGAAAGCGGGAAATTTGTCTATGCCTATTGCGGCAACTACGGATATGGTCAGAGCGAATACTATATTGCTTCCGCAGCCGACAAAGTGTTCATCCATCCATTAGGTGCTGTTGATTTTCGCGGTTTTGGGTCGGAAATACCCTTCTTTAAAGATATGCTAGACAAAATCGGTGTAAAGATGGCGACCTTTTATGCGGGGAAATATAAAGGCGCTACTGAGCCCTTACGCCTAAACAAGATGAGTGACGAGAATCGCCTCCAGATCAAGACTTACCTTTCGGCATTATACGAATCCTTCCTGAATGACATCGGTAGCTCAAGAGACTTGTCCCGAAACCGACTAAGTGCGTTAGCATCAGAACTTGGTGGCCGTACTGCTGAAATGGCATTGGAAAATGGTCTGGTAGACGAGATCAAATATGCAGATGAAGTGCTGGACGCCCTTCGTGAAGCCTTGGATTTGGATGAGGACGAGAAAAT
Source organism: Saprospiraceae bacterium (assembly GCA_013001595.1). GTDB lineage: Bacteria > Bacteroidota > Bacteroidia > Chitinophagales > Saprospiraceae > JABDMH01. The sequence goes on from JABDMH010000090.1 coordinate 47,943, forward strand.
ACCACTTATTAGCGTAGTCGACTACCATAAAGAACGAGATAAGGATAGAAATCTAGGTTCAAACGCCAAAGTGGCCGTGCTTTATGCTGAAGGTGAAATCAGAGCCGGTAAGGAGACCTACGGCATGATTACCGACCAGCACTATGTGGATATGATCCGGAAAATTGGAAAAGATGACAAAGTAAAAGCAGTAGTTATACGCATTAATTCTCCAGGTGGTGATGCATTTGTGTCAGACGAAATATGGCGTGAATTAGAGCTGCTACAGGAGAAAGATATCACCGTAGTAGCTTCCATGGCTGATATTGCTGCTTCCGGTGGATATTACATCGCCTGTGGCGCAGATGAAATTATAGCAGAAGCAAACACCATTACAGGTTCCATTGGTGTTTTTGGTGTCATTCCCAATGTCCAAGAACTCATGAACGACAAGCTTGGTATTCACATGGATACCGTAAAGACTGAACGATACGCAACAGGTGTGGTCAGCTCATTCTATCCTATTGGCAAAGATGAAGCAAAGCTGATTCAGGAAAGCATAGATCGAATATATCGGATCTTTCTGGATCGGGTGGCTGAGGGCAGGCAGATGAGTATTGATGATGTCCATGAAATAGCACAAGGACGCATCTGGACGGGTGCCAAAGCAAAAGAAATCGGCCTAGTCGATCGGCTTGGAGATCTTGACTATGCCATCGCCAGGGCTGTCGAAATCGCAGAAATAGAAGATTATCGCATCACTGAGTACCCAAGAATAAAAGATCCGATGCAGAAGCTCCTCGAAGAACTCACCAGTAGCAAGGGAAGTACGGTCCTTCAAGATCGACTGTTGAAAACTTATTTCCCCTCCAGTGCAGCACTATTGATGGAGTTTGAACAACTGTTGAATCAAAGTAATCGGCCTATGGCCAGGTTGCCCTTCGCAGGTCTGCAATATTGATCTAGGGTCAGGCAACTCAAAGTATACTTGAAGATTTTAAGGTACACCTATGCAGGTACTTAGTGTGGGTCTAACCTGCTACAATCGCTCAGATGTACAGCAGCTCCCTCCTATTTTCCATGACTACCTGATCGATTCATCCCTACTTTTTCCCTTTTTGTCTTTTCCAAGTCACTTTGAACAATTTTCATGTATAGACATTTATTGTATAGACATATATTTGCGCGGTGAAAATGGAAAACGCAATCAAGCAGGAGAAGTTCAAGGATGAATGGATCAGGGTGGCCGTGAATATGTACTATACGCAATCTCAATTGCAATATGCCAGTCATACCTGTTTAAAACCCTTTGACATCTCCGTTCAACAATTTAACATTCTGAGAATTTTGAGGGGGCAACGCGATAAAGCTTTGACGGTATCAGAAATCACGGATCGAATGATCGACAAAATGTCAAATGCCTCTAGGCTCATTGAGAAACTTAGGAGAAAGCGACTTGTAGTACGGACTGAAGATCAGTACGATCGCAGAAGAGTAAACATCACCATTTCAAAGGAGGGACTGCTATTGTTGAATGAAGCTAGCGAGGCCATGGAAAAACACTTGACTGAGAAGTTAGCTGGCCTCTCAAAGATTGAAGCTAATCAGCTCAATGTTCTTTTGGACAAAATAAACACTTAATCATTTTTTAATTATATCACAATTAACTATCACGTCTAATGAAAAAATTATCAATTTCTCTACTGCTTTTAGCGACCGTATCTTTTGTAGGTATGGCATCTGTCAATCCTGTCGATGGGGAAGTCGACATTGCCAAGAGTAAGGTAAATTGGGAAGGCAAGAAGGTAACAGGTAAGCATCACGGCTCCATCGATCTTAAAGAAGCTTCACTTGAAATGAAGGATGGCATGCTCACTGGTGGCAGCTTTACCATTGATATGACCTCGATTAAAAATATCGACATGGCTGGTAAAGATGGTGCACCGAAATTAGAAGGTCACCTAAAATCACCTGACTTTTTCAACGTTGCGGAATATCCTACCGCCACCTTGCAGATTACAGATGTAGTCAGTAGAGGCACAGAAGGAGAATATAAGGTTGTAGGCGATTTGACCATTAAGGGAATCACCAAACCCATTAAATTTAACGCGCACATTGGAAAGGAAGACGGTATGCATATGGCTTCTGCCAACATCGAAATTGACAGGGCAGAATATGATGTACGTTATGGTTCTGGAAGCTTCTTTGATGGTCTAGCTGATAAGACCATCTACGATGAGTTCACTTTGGATGTAAAGCTGGTTCTAAAATAATTAATTAGCTCCGCTTGAAGGTAAAGGGGTGCACATCATCGATGGCACCCCTTGTCAATACCCATGGTCTGGTACGTTTTTAGGTTTCATATCATCCGAGATAGACGATGCCTTTATACGATCCAGCCACATGGGTAGCCCTTAATGTAACAGCCTGCATCAGCTAGTATTTATATAGCCAATGACACATACATTCACCTTCAGGCAATGACATGCAGACTGTCTAATTGTTATGGATAGTATGGGTTTTTTCTGGGTGTACTCTCAAGAAAAGGTGCAAAGTCATATCGATTGCCTGATACGCTAGGCACCTTACAATTCATTAAACGTGCACACTTTTCACTTAAATACGTTTTCAACTATCTTCAGACTGGACCATAATCCGTCGGAGATATCGTTTCATTTGGTGTGTTAATATCCGATTGAATGCTTCTTTTTCCGCTATCAATGTTGCATCATCCTGCCTTCATGCAATCGTTGGATAAATTGCAAAATCTTTGCCAGAAGCAAGATTAGCACTACGAATTCTGACATAATTAATTATGCCATACATAATGGTCTCAGTGTAGCCAAGCTACATCCTATGAAATCTGCAGATGAATCATTATTAATGTAACAAACAAAACACAAAAGCATGTTTCTTCGCCGGCATTTAGCCAGGTCCATCATCCTTCTTGGGATTGATGATTAGACGCAATGACTGATCGTACGTTAAATAGTTCCACACCCAGTTGATAAAGACAATCAGTTTATTACGCACGCCAAGTAGAGAGTAAAGATGGACTACGAGCCAAATAACCCAGGCGAAAAAGCCACCAAAGTAGACCGACGGCAAATCCACGACAGCTCGATTTCTTCCGATTGTAGCCATCGATCCTAGATCCTTATAAGTGAATGGCTTCCATGGCTCATCTGTTTTCTTCCGCAAGTTTTTTCCCAATTGCTTGGCCATTTGGATCGCCACTTGAGCTACTTGAGGATGGCCACGGGGATAGTTTTGATCCTGCTCAACTAGAGCACCATCACCCAGCACATAAATGTCTTTCTGTCCTTTCATGCGATTGAACCGATCTACCGAGATCCTGCCATTATGAGCGAAGGCACCCTCAGGTAGCCCCTCAAGCTTTGGACAACGGATTCCGGCAGCCCAAATGACCTTGGCTGCCGGGATTTTACTTCCGTCATTCATGTATACCCAGGAACCATCACAGCGGCCTACCCTCTTGTTTTTTATCACATGGACACCCAAGTCAATAAGATATTTTTCAGCATTTATGGATGACTTGTTAGACATACCAGGCAGCAATCGATCTCCTGATTGCACCAGATATATATCGACTTCCCTTGCTTCTATTTCCCTAAAATCTTTGGGGAGTACATATTTTTTCATTTCAGCCAGTGCTCCTGCCACCTCCACACCAGTTGCTCCACCACCCACAACTACAATATCAATAAGTTCCTGTCTCGCTGCATAATCACGTGTTGAGATTGCATACTCATAGTCGGCCAAGATTTCATTCCTCAGCTGTAGGGCCTCTGAAATAGACTTCATCGGTAAGGTTTTGGCCTGAAGCTCCTTGTTTCCGTAATAGTTGGTTGTTGCACCAGTGGCCAATACCAGCATATCATAGTTAAGATAGCCTAGATCGGCATAGACTCTCTTCTGATCCGGATCAATACGATTGATTTTTGCATATCGAATTAAGACGTTCTTGTCTTTTTGGAACGTCTTACGCAGAGGGAAACTGATTGAACTTGGTTCGAGTCCTGCCATTGCAACCTGGTAAAGAAGCGGCTGAAACTGGTGATAATTATTTTTATCGATGAGTACAACCTGAAAGTTAGAGCGACGCAGTGATTTTGCAAGTTTTAGACCAGCAAATCCAGCACCAATAATGACAATGCGCTGTTGACCAGTCTCTGGAACATTAAATGCCATTAGCCCCGTACTTGCATGCCATCTTCACTGATAATCTACTCATTGCCAAAGGGGTTGTGGATACTTACCCTGCTCAGCAAACGTTTGAAAGGCTTTCTTAACCAATGCCGCATCCTCTTGGTACGTGACCCCATACCATCGATCGTGTGAGGTGAGTACCTCAACAGAAATTTCACCATTTCTTATGAGGTCATCGACAATTAGGGGAATAAAATATTCTGCCTTAGGATTAGCTACATTGGCCAACACAAATTCTCTAAAACCTAATTCCAGGTGGCGAAATATGTCCTGGTGAAATCCCCAAAAATTCATGGACACAATCGCATCCGCTGGCAATGATCCTTCATGATTTTCACCATGGACAATCTTACCATTATGCCTATGGATCTTTAAAACCTCTTCTACACCAATCAGGTTGCCATCTTGATCGGTTTCGCAAATTCCGCGATTTACATTTCCCTGATCAGATAGTGTGTTCTGCAATACATATCCAACCATCGCAGATCGTTTAGGCAACACCTCTGTACGTAGGAAGTCACCCAGGATGTTAAAACAACTCTGACCATAATAGTCATCTGCATTGATCACGGCGAATGGTTCATCGATAAGGTCCTTGCAAACCAATACAGCATGAGAAGTACCCCATGGTTTTTCACGCTTGGGCAAATCCTCGATGCCAGCTACTTCAGGGTTTACATCTTGATGAACATATTGTACGTCAATCTGATCGGAAAATCTACTGCCCACTTTTTCCCGAAACTCATCCTCAAAAAAATCGCGAATCACAAAGACCACTTTATCAAATCCTGCATTGATGGCATCGTATATTGAGTACTCCAATATGGTTTCACCATTGGGGCCCAATGCATCCAATTGTTTGAGTCCTCCATACCTACTGCCCATTCCAGCAGCCAATACGATCAGACTGATGTTCTGCCTCATCTTTCCTAATTTGCACCCAAAGATATAATTACCCCCTAGATTCCGCAATGGAATATATATCCAGACTTCATAAAGTGTAGTACGGTGATTGACTGATCAATAAGTTCGATCACCTGTCAGAGATGCCCAAGAGGGGCAGGATGGTGAACTTGCGCATCGTAACTAGATATAATTGATATCTGTCTTACCTGCTAAGAACTGTAAGGGACTGCTCAAGTGTAATCTTACCAGCTTGATTTTAAGCGCACATGAAGCTCCTGCTAGTCAAGAGCTGAATAGGTATGATCTAAAGCTCCTGCTCAACTGAAAACCTAAAGCCCTAGCATTACATTGTGCAATAATGCCTTTGTATAGGTGCCAAAATGCTTCGAGCATTTTAGGTATATTGGACAGCTGTTCTGCTGCAAATCAAAACGAAATGACACTAGCTACCATTGACATTGTTATCATCCTATTCTTCTTTGCCCTGACCCTTGGCATCGGTATTTATGTAAGTCGCACGTCGGGTAAAAACACCGCTGAATACTTTTTATCCGGCCGTAGCATGCCGTGGTGGCTTCTGGGCATGTCCATGGTGGCAACCACATTTTCTACGGATACACCAAACCTGGTCACAGATATCGTGCGACAGAATGGCGTCTCTGGAAACTGGGTTTGGCTTGTCTTTTTACTCACAGGTATGCTTACGGTGTTCGTTTATGCCAAGCTCTGGAGAAAATCTAATGTTACCACAGACATTGAGTTCTATGAGCTTCGTTATGGCGGTCCTCCGGCCAGATTTTTACGTGCTTTTAGAGCAATTTTCCTTGGTCTGATTTTCAATGTTCTAGCCATGTCTGCTGTATCTCTCGCGGCGATCAAAATCGGAGAGGTCATGCTTGGACTGACACCAATTCAAACCATTGGCATTGCCTCTGTGGTGACTGTTGTTTTTAGTTCTCTAGGTGGATTCAAAGGCGTGGTTTACACTGATTTCATATTGTTCTTTGTAGCGATGATTGGAGCGATTGGCGCAGCTGTAGTTTCTGTTAATCATCCAGATGTAGGTGGTCTATCTGCACTCTTCGATAATGCAGCAATCGCTGACAAGATCAATATCTTACCTGATCTCAATAACCAAGATATACTCATTTCTCTGGTCATTATTCCGTTGGCTGTTCAATGGTGGGCCGCCTGGTATCCGGGATCAGAGCCAGGAGGAGGCGGATACATTGCGCAGCGCATGTTGGCCGCAAAAGATGAAAGTCATGCCGTAGGAGCAACTTTCTTTTTCAACATCATGCATTATGCCTTAAGGCCTTGGCCCTGGATTCTGGTTGCGCTCGCTTCCTTGATCGTGTTTCCGGATCTCGCAAGTATCAAAGAAGCATTCCCCAATGTCAGTGATCATAAACTCGGTCACGACCTGGCGTATCCAGCCATGCTAACCTTCTTGCCTGTCGGTTTGATGGGATTGGTGCTGGCTTCTCTCATTGCTGCATTCATGTCTACTATTTCCACTCATCTGAACTGGGGTGCATCATATCTGGTGAATGACCTATACAAGCGTTTCATTAAGCCTAATGCATCTGAGAAAGAATTTGTTGCTGCAGGTCGGGTAACCACCTTTATTCTAATGTTCCTTGCCGCTCTTATGGCTTTGTATATGCAAAATGCGCTTCAGATCTTTGACTTTATTCTCATGTTTGGCGCCGGCACTGGGTTGATCTTTCTCTTGCGCTGGTTTTGGTGGCGCATCAATGCCTGGAGTGAAATAGCCGCGATGTTTTCATCTGGTATCATCTCCTTTTTATTTGTCTTTTCGGGACTCTATCCCGAGGAATGGCCGCCCTTCTATCGCTTTCCCATTATTGTCCTGATCACCACCATTATTTGGTTGGTGGTGACTTTTCTTTCAAAACCCGAAAGTGATGACACCCTTCATGAATTCTACCGACGCATTCAACCTGGTGGTGCTGGCTGGCAAAAAGTCATTAACCATGCAAGTGACCATGGTGTCAGCATAGTAGAGCCGAATGCTAAATTTACATTGCCTCAAGGAATTCTAGCTATGGTTTTGGGTACCATCCTAGTCTACAGTTTATTTTTCGCAACCGGCAAAATGTTATATGGTGAAACGGGTGCAGGACTAATTTTAGCTGTCGTTGCCATTATCGTTGCTTTCATCTTAAAAAACGTATGGAAAAAAGCCGGAGCTGATATTATCTGAGCATGATTGCTGGATAGATTCAATTGTGATTTATCATGGATACGCGCTGCCATATCTGATCCGAAATTGCGTCATATTATGGCGATGACACTTTTGGAGTGCGTTCAATATTTAACTTTGCCCGATTAAAGGACATTCTGCACATGTTTACACATGCTACAAATGTGAGGGTCAGGTATGGTGAAACTGATCAGATGGGATTTGTCTATTACGGAGCCTACGCGTTATATTATGAGGTTGGAAGAGTGGAAGCCATTCGCTCCTTGGGCATCACCTACCGCCAATTGGAAGACGAAGGCATCATCATGCCGGTAGTTCGATTAACTTCAAAGTATGTTCAACCTGCTCGTTATGACGACTTGTTAGACATAACCTCCGTCATCCGCGAAATGCCAGATCGTTTGATCTCCTTTCATGTGACGATAAAGAATCAGGCAGATCAACTTATTAATAGGGCTGAAGTGGTCTTGTGCTTTCGCAATATGCACACTGGCCAACTAATAAGAACACCTTCAATTATTCAACAGAGATTGGCTAATTATTTTGATTAAAAGGACCATACAGAAGCTCAAACGTCACTACCTGCTACTATTTAGCCGCCTTCGCAGCTGGGGTAATAAGACTTCTTTTCCCGGATTCTTCAACATCCCAATCTGGACTGTAGCGGTCTTTATCATAGATGAACTCAAAAAAGATGATATTGTCACACGGTCCAATTCGATGGCTTACAGCTTTTTTCTATCCTTATTTCCGACGATCATCTTCATGTTCACGCTCCTACCCTATATACCTATAGATGATTTTGAAAACGTGATTCAACAGGCCATACAAAACATTATGCCCGAGAATGCCCACGCCTTTCTATTCGAGTCGGTAGATAGTATTATGTCCATCCCCCATGGTGGCACGCTTTCGTTAGGGTTCTTGCTGGCACTTATTTTTGCTTCGAATGGTTTCGATACCCTTCTCCAAGGATTTGAAAAATCCTATGCGGTTTCGTTTAAACGCAGATCGTTTTTTAAAAAGCGATTGATCGCACTCGGACTGACCATATTCATTGGCATCATGTTTCTGATCTCCGGCACGATCATCATTGGCGGCAACAAGTTATTGGGCCTACTTTTTGAACAGGAGGTAACAGAAGGATTTAATCGCTACCTATTTGCGATGATAAAGTGGCTCTCCATACTCATTCTATTTTATGGCATTATCAGTGTCATCTATAAATTCGGACCGCCTCTTCATCGGAAATTTGGTTTGGTCTCTCCTGGCAGTACCATGGCTACAATCTTTTGCCTACTGACCTCCGTAGGTTTTTCCTACATTATCGATCAGTTTGGCACGCAGAGTCGCATTTATGGCTCATTAGGAGCTCTAATTGTGATGCTGGTATGGATGCAACTAAATTGTTTTATCTTACTGGCCGGTTTTGAGCTTAATGCCAGCATCGCTGTGAATCGCGACCTATTAGATGAGCCGGATTGATCATCAACAATCGGGAATCATCCTCAAGCCTAATCGCCCCATCTCTTTCTATCCACTTGAAATCCAACAAGATCTAGAATTCGATCGATGACACTATCCACCACCGACGTTGCGTCTTTTTCTCCGCTATAAAAAGAAGGGATGGCAGGAGCTACAATGGCACCAGCCTCTGTCAATTGTACCATATTGCGCAAATGAATGAGACTTAAAGGCATTTCCCTCGGTACCAGTACTAGTCTACGTCGCTCCTTTAGAATCACATCAGCAGATCTAGTGATTAGGTCGTTGGATACACCTTGAGATACTCTAGCCAACATGCCCATTGAACACGGACAAATAATCATGGATTGAAACTGAGCTGAACCTGAAGCAAAAGGTGCATTAAAATCACGGACATCATAAAACGCAAATGGATAGTCGTCCCTACTAAACTTACCTACTTCCAACTCCCAGTTGGCTAGACCATTATGTGTCATGACGACACCTACTTTTGACCATTGATCAGACAATAGCACCAACTTGTCTAGCAATCGCTTTGCGTAAATGGCACCACTTGCTCCCGTTATTCCAATGACTAGTTGCTGCATATCCTAAAGATGACAAAATAGGCTCAATTATTGATTCCCTAACAAGTGAAGAGAACTCCTCTTTAGTATCTGTCGATCGTAACATAGCATCTCGAGGAATGTTGAATCGTCTGCTTAGACAAAATCTGAATGAAAGCATTAATACAAAGCTAAGTCATGAATCTACTCATCTTAATCATTGGTCTTTTAGGGACATTTCTGCCAAAGGCCACTGACAACGTTACTGAAAACACCAAGATAGACTGGATGTCCTGGGAAGAAGCGGTTGCGGCCAATGAGACACAACCCAGAAAACTGCTGGTTGATGTCTATACAGATTGGTGTCATTGGTGCAAGGTGATGGATAAAAAAACATTCTCGAAACAAGAGATTGTGGCTTACATCAATGAACACTTTTATGCAATAAAACTAAATGCTGAGGGCAAGCAAGACATTGAATGGAATGACCGAATATTTAGTTTTAAGGCTAATGGAAGACGTGGATCACACGAACTTGCCAGTGCACTGCTAGATGGCGAGATGTCCTATCCATCTTTTGTATTCCTTACTGAAGACTATGAGAAAATCAGGGTGTCAAAAGGATTTAAGCCTGCCACGCCATTTTTAGAAGAACTCAAGTTTGCGGCTGAAGAGCAGTACAAACAGATGACCGAGTAGCAGCGACAGCACAAAATCGAGGCACCTTTCAGCTGGTGATCTCTGCTTTATTCTTATTTTCGCAGGACGTATGTCTGCACCTGTTATAAGCGTAAAGGTCGTTGATTCTAAGTCTGATCTCAAACGGTTTGTCAATCTTCCCTACAAGCTATATAAGAACAATCCTTACTGGGTACCTCCCCTGCGAGGTATGGAAATGAAGCAGTTTTCTTCGGAAAGTAACCCGGCCTATGATCATTGTGATGCCAGATTGTTTATGGCGCTGCAAAATGGAGAGGTTGTCGGTAGGATTGCTACCATTATCAATCACAGAGAAAATCATGATCTTGAACCAAAAGTAGCCCGATTTGGCTGGCTAGATTTTATTGATGACAAAGCCGTTAGTGCGGCGCTATTTGCGGCGGCAGTAAATTGGGTGGGCAGTCAAGGGATCGCAAAAATCAAGGGTCCACTGGGATTTTCCAATATGGATAAAGCTGGCCTGTTGATAGAAGGATTTGAAGAACTTTCAACAATGGCTGTGATTTATAATCATGCCTATTATCCAACTCATTTGGAAGAATTAGGTTTCGAAAAGCTCGTTGATTGGAAGGAGTTTGAATCGACAGTCCCAGAAATAATGCCAGAACGAGTGGTCAAATTTGCCTCACTGATTCAGAAACGATATAACCTCCATGAATATCGACCAGCAAACAGGTCCGATCTAAGAAAAGTTGGGTATGAAATTTTTTCCCTCCTTAATCTGGCATACAAAGACCTGGAAGGATTTATTCCACACACGGAAAAACAAATTGAATTATTTATCAATCAATATCTTTCGCTGCTCAATCCTGATTTTATCAGTATAGTACGTGACGCGGATCATCTATTGGCTGGCTTTGGGATCACCATGCCATCATTTACTAAAGCCCTACAAAAAGCCAACGGCAGCCTCTTCCCCTTTGGCTTTTGGCATTTGCGAAAAGCCATGAAATCAAATGACAGAGCTGATTTATATCTAATCGCTGTACGTCCAGACCTGCAAAACAAAGGTATCACAGCAATGATATTTAGGAAGATAATCGAAACATTCATTAATTATGGCATCCGAAGAGCAGAGACTAATCCCGAATTGGAATCCAATCAAGATGTTCAGAATCTATGGAAAGATTACGAAATGCGCCTGCATAAAAGACGCCGCTGCTATATGAAGGATGTGAAATAAATCTATTGGTAGCAAAATTCCTCTTGGCAATCAGACCTGCTTTAGCAATAAACATGTGTTATATCCGAGAAGGCATTTGCAATAGAAATGGAACGGACATATTTGCAAGTAGTACACAATACTACACAACACAGCACACCAACTACCGAAACATGTCAGACACTATTTCGGTCATCTTGATGAGAGAATTTGAAATCTCTAAATCGGTCCAAGCGTCCATGAACAAGTCAGGGCTTCGACGCATCGCACCGGCCTACCTTACGATACAACACGTGATCAACATGAGAATAACCCTCTTTAATGATAGTTACAATATCCCCACGATATTGACGCTGATGATTTTTCTGGTTTGCTTTGCACCCTACAGTTACCTGCTTGCACAACAAGTCACACCGCAACCCCAGTCTATCGAATATGGTGGAGATAGTTTATCCTTTGGAAAAGAATATGCGTTGGTGGTCAAGGGAATTGATCAATTGGATCCATCCCCGATTATAAAAACTATTCAATCTGAATTGCACACCCTCCAAAAAAGGCTTTTTACGAGTACAGGTAAAGTTGAAAAGACTATCTCACTTACATTACACAAAAAAGAAAATAATTCCACTTCAAATAAACTGACCGAGGGCTACGAGCTAAATATTGACCGGAATGAAATCGACCTCTACGCTCAAGATCATGCAGGTTTTCTATACGCAATGCAGAGCCTTCAGCAATTGTTCTACATTAATCAAGAAAGTGGACTTATACCTTGCCAAAGAATTGTAGACTCCCCAGATTTTCCTTTTCGCGGAATTATGGATGATATTAGCAGAGGACCACTGCCAACGCTCACTTTTATGAAAAAACAGATTCGAAGACTAGCTCATCTGAAGATCAATGTTTTTTCATTTTATATCGAGCATGTATTGCGAACTAAAAGCCATCCTGACTTTTCTCCTTTGGAAGGTCTTACCATAGATGAATTAAAAGAATTGTCAGATTATGCTGAAGGATATAATATTCAGTTGATGGGTAGTTTTCAATCACTGGGACATTTTCGCAATATTCTATCACATCCAAACTACATGCATTTGGGTGTAGGTGACCGCATGCTCAATCCAGGTGATTCGGCATCCCTTCTTTTCTTAAAGGAGGTATACAATGAGATAATTCCTGCTGTGAAGCATCCATTCTTCAATATAAATTGCGATGAAGCATACGATCTATCTCGCGGTCATAAGCTCAAGCAATTGGCAGATAGTTTGGGTGAAGGAATTGTTTATGCCCAACACATTATTCCCTTACTCAATCATGTCCAAGAAAGAGATAAGAGACCTGCCATATGGGGTGACATGATCTTGAAACACCCTGAGATTTTTGAATTGATTCCACCAAAGACGGTCATTTTACCTTGGGACTATAGTGACCGAAAAAGTTTTGATGATTTGCTTGACCCGATCGCTGAACACGGTTTCGAATTTATTGGCTGTCCTGGCATTGTCAATTCTTATCGGCTTTGGCCAGATTTACTCGAAGCCAAGAATAACATCAGAAATTTTGCGAGCGCTACCTTTGATAAAGGAGGAATGGGTATCATGACAACTGTTTGGGATGATGGAGGTAGGCATTTTTTTGCAACAGATTGGTATGGAATCGTCTTAGCTGGAGCCTATGGCTGGAATCCTGATGGCACAGATGATCGCATGGTTGATCAACACTTTTCACGTTACTTTTTGCATGGTGAACCCGAGGCATTCTCAGCTTTCTTACACACCCTCGCCAAACTGCAAAATATAGACCGCCTTTCCAATCTCTCTACACACCTTGTTGAAATGAACTACGAACCCCAAAGTGAAGACACTGTACTAATAGACACCACCTCTTTGCAAGCCATCTCCACAATTTTGGTCGAAGCAAAACAGCAACTTGACCGCTTTGATCAACAGAATAGCCACCCCTACCATTGGTCTTCTGACCTGGCCGTTTGGCATTTCAAACTAGATGAAACCATTGAAGCTTGCCATATCCCTTTCAAATTGATGCAACTCTCAAAAACAATAGCTAATGTCTATCGCGAATCCAATGAAGTAATTCGCCGTAATGACATCTTGAGAGCCCGAGCAACGGCTAAAAAAAACCTCCGTGATGCTAAACACATGAAGGATCTTTTCATAAAATTATGGAGGACCGAAAATCGAAACCATTGGTTCGATGAGGCAGAGAAAATCTATGAGTGTAGAACTAAAACATGGAAGGAGCAGTACGATTTTCTCCTTAGACTTTCCCATCATGGCACAACCTTGGTACCTAGGGATAAGTATCCCATATATAGCCCCTCCCCTGGACTATTTATCACCTATTGGTTAGGTGCTGGTCCCTTTAATACTGTGGGTAATCTAGATTTTGACTTTTTCGCCAAAGAACAAGGTGAACGCAATCTTCGCCCTGCGGCCATCGATTATTTTCTCAATCCTTCGGGTACTTATCAGGGATGGAACAAGATCATATCTCCTTATCCCGACCGCATTAACTTTAGCGATTACTATAATTCACCAAATCCCGACGTCGCATATGCCAGTTGTCGAATTGAAGTAAATGCACACATCAGTGTGAAGTATGAACTTCGTTCTACTGGAATTTATACATTGTTTCTAGGTTCAGAACGAATAATACCCCATAAACAAAGCATTGAGAAGTCAAGTGGGACCATACATCTTTCCAAAGGTCACAACTATCTAATATTCAAATCATTAGAGCCTTTATATGGCCCTTGGAATTTCTCATTCCGTGTTCTACATTCGGAAATCACACAAAATAAGTACAAGTATATATTGAAGTAGAAGAATTAAACCGAATTATGTAAATTTAAAATCATCAAGATCGTATGTAGTCAAGTATTTATCCATGGGTTAGCCGATTTTCTAGCTGCAATGGAATGTTTCTGACTTTATAGCCTACGCTGGCATTGTTTTTGATATTACTTTAGCAATGTAAACACATACTATCTGCGAGGATGTTTCGACTACTTTTTGAAACGGACTACATCCTTGCATCACACGATCATCAGTGAGTAGGATCGTTTATATCCATATTATCCTTCCTTAATTAACCTAATCGGGAACACTATGCGATGTTTTGGTCTATTTATTTCTGCCATTGTCTTTTGTAATATTTCATTTGCCCAGGATGCTGTAACATCATTATCATCAAATAATTCCATGACGGAAAAGATCGCAAGGGTACATGATTTTGAAGGTCTTGATAAACATGTACGGGTGATGATGTCTAACGATGCAACAGATTCATTGTTATTTTTCACTGGTGAGTGTGCAAACATATATCGCGTCATTCACATTCGTGGAAAGAGAAATAAATATCTACTAGATCCGGAAATGGTGGCAAAGATTGAATTTGATTCGAGAGTCTTTGAATCACACAAGATTCGTGTACCTGGAAAAGGGGCTGGTAGACAATGCTTCGTCGAGAAGTTTTTCTCCTCTGCTGAAATCGAAATGTTTGAGGGAAATAATTGCGATGAGTTTCGACCAAGGGTTAGCTATTACGTAAGAATTGGAGGAACCAGATACCTAAATAGATTGGATGGTGTATGTGGAACAATCAATAAGACTAGTAATGGTCAAATAATTACTGATGAGGCAAATATTCGACAACATAGTTTGCTGCCAATGTCAAGAAAAAGCATGACCGCGATTGGTGCTCATCTTGCTACAGCTCGTCGAGCTAAGACATTCGGCAGTAGTGTTTTTCGAAACTAAAGCAACCGACCTAATGCCCAACCGGCAAAGGTTAGAGTCAGAAAGAAACCAGCCATATCTGTCACTGTAGTTAATATAGGGCCTGATGCTAAAGCGGGGTCCACTCCCCCTTTCTTCAATAGCAACGGTACCGTACCACCCAAAGAAACAGCTAAAATTGTATTTAGGCAGAGAGCTCCGCCTACAACAAAGCCCAACGCAATATTACCTTGCCAAAAATAAGCACCTAGACCCAGTAGCATTCCTAAAACAGTACCGTTGATCAGCCCGACAGACAGTTCCTGCATCCACACTCTTAGCACTTCTTTGGGTTTCACTACACCCAAAGAGAGTTCTCGCATACTCACTGCCACTGCTTGATTTCCAGAACAGCCACTCATATCGGAGATGATCGGTAGAAACACGGCAAGTGCAATGACAGCGCTCAGCGTATCCTGATGAAAAGCTATCACGCTTGCCGCTACCATATTAAGTATGATGTTTATGGACAACCACGACAAACGCCTACTTGCCCTTGTCCAGATAGGCATAGTGCGCAATTCCTCACCTCCAACAATACCTTGGCTTTCCAGGTGTTCCATGCTCACTTGTTCTACGGCCTCCTCGAGAACGTCTTTGCGAAGTACCACACCCAATAGAAAGTCATTATCATCGATTACCGGAACTCCATAAAAGTCATAGGTGTGAAAAAAGTCAATAAGTTCATCTAACGTGGTATGGTGACCTACCTTCAATACATCAGGAATTATAATATCGCGCACCAATGTATCTGCCGGTGAAAACACCAGATCCTGCATCTGCAATACGCCCGCAAATCGACCAGCTTCATTGACAATGTATAGGTACTTGATCGACAATTTTTCGTAATCTGCTCTTCTGACCTTCAGCTCTTCTACCATTCCAATAACTGAACTGGTTTCGCTGAAGACCAGGAATTCCGTGACCATGAGACCTCCGGCTGTGTCAGATTCATAACGAATCAGCCTTCTGACGTCTGCAGCCTCCTCTGGATCCATGAGGGATATAATGGCCTCCGCATCTACATCCTTCACCTCTGAAAGGATGTCTACTTGCTCATCACTAGGCATCTCATTTAAAATGTCCGCCGCATCACTCGCTGTCATATCACTAACAATATCGACCGCCTGAGATTCCGGTATTTCCTCCATAACGAGCGCAGCATCGGCAGGAGTCAGATGGGTAAGCAGTAGCATCTGGTCATCTCGATTGAGGTGACTCATCAGATAGGCAACTTCATGTGCTTGCTTATCTGCAAAGAATCTAGCCAACTCATCTCGACTCGGATCTTCAAGTAAGTCGCGCAGCTGATGCAAGGGATCTATTAATACAGTCATAGAAGGTCAATTATGAATATTGATTCAATGGATCATAGTACATAAAGATATAGCTTCGCACCTCCCTCATCATTCTATAAATCTGCTAGGGCAAAATTCGTGCTGGTTTGATGTCAATTCATTCGTTGGGTAGAATCCTAAGTCAACACCCAATATCGGATCCTCTATACTTAAGATAGAAATCACAGGGCAATTCGAGCTACTTCACAAAAATCACCCATATAAGACTAGAAATATAAGTGCTTGTTTAACAATTCATTAATAGAATACCTTTTATCTTAAACGTTTTACTGTAAAGCTGAAAATCTTGAATATGGCGAAAGCATACTTATTTACATTACTAGGTTTGGTTCTGATGACGACTTCGATCGATGCATCTATTTCAGATAATCTAGCAAATCATATTAGTGCTATGCAAGAAGGTGATCATCTTTCCGTACGATATACTTTTGAAGGCTGTTTTGGTCGCTATCATGATGGTCTAATTGAGATGGAAATGATTGAGGGTAGCATTCGCTATAAAAACCATAGTTATGCTGACAAGAAAGCGGAAGCCTTTACCCAGTCCGGGAGCTTTCCTAAGGCGATTTTGATATCCAGGCTAAAGAGCGCTTCTCAGCTAAATTCAAGAACAATCTATGGCAATCAAATCAACTATGAAATCAATGCCACAGGACAAGAACCCCTACGCGGTACCGACCGTATTGAACAGCGTAATTTTATCAAGATTTTCCATCCATTCAGTTCTTTTCAGCAGGATCAGGATCAAATGATCATTCCAGGATTATCTACCGGAGGGTTTGTCAAATAGCTTACATCGATTCACATCACTGACCAAACCCACTATTGTTTATGCTTTGAAAAGATGGCATGTTGTTCTACATTCTCCAGCTGTTTACCGATGTATGAGAGTGGCCAGTAGTGACTTCAAGAACGGTTTATAGGGCAAAGATTGAAGAGTTTCAATTCATCCATAAAAGATGACTGCTCGTCTAAAAATGATATTAACAGTTGGATGTCGTTGTTTTGGTACATCTCTTCAAAGAGCCTTGCCCAAGTACATTATTGTGCTGGAGTATGTGTAAAAAAATACGGTCATACCATCTCCACCGATTTTGGGCTACTCCCGGAGCAATGTCTCGATTACGTACTATATTCTTAATAATCTGATCCACATATCTTCCACTTGCGGAGAAAGAATAGCCTGAAGAAGGCCTCACCCAACCACCAGCGGTCTCTATTTTCTTAAGGTTCCTTTTATGATCATTGCCAAAAGCATAGTCAGTCATCGGAATGACTCCTTGTTCAGTCCTGCGAATTTGATATGGGATACTACCTAAATACTTATGCAGATACTGTCGGAGCAGATCTTCATATACATCTTCTTTGAGAAGGTACGATGTAAAGAAAGTATATTCTATAAGTGCATGTCGATCCGAAAATGGTAGGACGTAAGTAAAACTGGTGCTATCTTGGTAACGCAAGCGATAATCCATCATGATAAACGCTGATGAATCAAAACAGGAATCCGCCAGCTCCACTTCCCAGCCTAAGAAATGCTCCATACCTTGATATGATCCCCTTCTTGATGGAATCTAGCATCTACACGGCTGTCAAAAACATGCCCGGCCCAATAGTTTCCTTCATTGCCATTGACTTCGACCTTTTCCCCTGATGTAACATTGACTACATCATCTGTAATCCAGATACAATTTGATGAATTTGCGATCTTCCTTCGAGCGTAGTCTATGAAACTTTCCGCATCAAGTTTCTTGTACAAGTATGGATCTAGTTCGAACTCTATTTTCTCAGACATTCCGTAAAAAGTGCCTTTGCTCCAGTTTTGGTCTACCAGGTGGTCCTAACTTCCCGGCCCCTTCTCTCAGTAGCACCACGTTCTGGAAACAGGTTGTTGAATAGGAAGATCAATGATGGCAATGCTCTTTTTCATAAAATGGGGATGGGTCACATTTTCAATGCCAACTGTAGGCCGGCACAACCCGTACCAATGATGGCAAAGTCAAAATCAGATGACACAGGTACTTTCATGACAAAGGCAAAGATGTAAATAATCAGTACAGTTAGTGATATGGGAATTGTTTCCTGCAGTGATTCGAGAAGTTCTTACCTTGAGATGTATGAAAATTTCACGAAGATCTCACTTCCGATTGTTGTTAATGGCAGGCTTGAGTACCATAAGCCCATTGGTCTTGGAACGACCAGGAAAGGCACTTGATCTGCTCGAAAAAGCCGGTAACGCCGACTCTGAAGCAGAAAGATATTTAGTACTAAAGGAACTCCTTGCAGCCAATACGTTAGACAAAGAGATCAAAGCTCAATTGGAGGCTCTGGTTAGTCTATCTGACCAATGGATTAATGGAAAAGAGAAGTACGCAACCATGTATGCTGGCTCTGGTATTAGTGATGCATATCTATGCGGTTTTTTTACGGGTCGAGTTTCACCAGATAAATGGCTAATTGAGCAGATTGATGAGCGCTCTCCATTATATCCAATGAATGCATTTTATCAGGCACGAATGTTAATAGCGGAGGTCATTGAACGAGGAGAACTAAGTCAAGTACCTGCAGAGAAAAAGAGATACTATGACCGGGCACGAGTGTTGCTGCAGATCGCTGCGCAAGCATACCCAAATAATGAGCTCATACAGATATATCTGGGCAAGCGAATGCCGTGGAATTTATCAATTGCTGAGGTACCTGCTGCACCGCAGTGGGCAGCACACCAGCGAACGGCCATCATGAGACTACGGAACATCCTAATCTGGTGGGTAGAAAACAGGCAAACAGCAGATGGTCAATTTGGAGGGGGCTGGGGTGACGACGTTGAAATGTGGCGAAAATGGATACCCATCTTATTGGCTTTCGAGGACCCCCCCATCGAAGCAGGTCAGCGCAAACTAGCTGAAGGCTTATTCGCCACTGATCGCATCAAGAACGGCTATTCGAATAAAATTACCGATGTAGAACACACCGCCGAAGACACCGGTGATTCGATCACCTCGATGATGCATATTTCTGCAAATGATTCAATATGGCAATCTAGAGCACTCGACCTCATAGATCTGATGGGAAACAAGTGGACAGGAATTAATAAACGGGGTTTCCTCCAGTTTAAAAGCACCTACTTCACGGCAGAAGAAATTGACCTATCCCCACGCAAAGCCTGTGATTCCGTATATCATCCCCGAGCTATTCAACCAGCACTATTGCTCTGGCAACGAACGAAAAATAAAGACATCGGCAACCTGGTCACGGCTTGGATGGACACGTGGGTTGACGCCACGATGAGGCATGCAAAGGGAAAACCAGCAGGAATTTTGCCGTCAACCATCCACTGGCCAGATGGGGAGCCAGGAGGCCTTACTACGACTTGGTGGAAACCTGGAAATTACACTTCCAACCCGCTATATGTCTGGCCTAGTGCCATGCCGATGATGCTAGACACCTTACTCCTCACCTGGCATATGACTTCAGATGACAAATACCTAATCCCATTGAAGGCCATGACCGATCATTTTAACAAGCATCGAGATCAGATCGGTGAAGATGAGCCAGAAGGTTCTCTTGAATGGTGTGTGTCAAAGATGTCTTCATTCTTACCGATGGCATTGGCAAAATATCGTTTTCTCTCAAACGACACCTCATATGACGACCTCCTTATAGCGAATGCTGATGGATACCTAACCTTTCGAATAACAGGTGACAAATCGGAGTTGGTGACAACTATGCAAAATCAGGCCCTAGCCCTATCCTATAATGAGGTTGTCTTTAAAGAAGAAGTTCGCTGGACCGATCGGGTTTTCCGTTTCCACAGGGCTTATCTAAATGAATATTTAGATGAACCAATACCAGATTTTGACCCTACATTCCTCTATCAGAGTATTAGTGGTAACATTGGATCTGCCTTGTACTTCCCCATCACTGCAGTACGTTGGCATACTCCAGCAAAAGACTTTGCAGCACTGGTCGTTGAAGCCAATAACGAGGCCTTTATAGCTGAGCTTTTCCATTTCGGAACGGAGGCACGGACCTTGGAGGCCTCATTCTTTCTACTTAAGGAAGGTTCATATTCGATCCAAATCACTGCCAATAGTCAAACCATAGACCACCAGAACATCACCATTGGAAGCAGTGCTCCCAGATTAAAACTGACCTTACCTCCTCAAAAAGTGATCAGGCTATCCATACAGTATTAACGCCGATTGGCAGATATCTGAGATGGCATCGCCCAGCGACTAACTTCCCACTTTCCCAAGTTCAATCTCTTCGGAATAGGCTACTTGAATGTTTTCTTCATGTAAGGCCTTTTTGATCCTTTGCAAGGATTCGAAGTTAGCGTCCCAATAGTTATCTGGATGAATATAGGGTCGAACACTGATGATGATATTATGAAAATCAAAAGACTCAATACCAATCAATGGGGCTGGTTCTTCCATAATATGGGAAAAATCCTTTAAGCAATCTTCAATCACTTTCTTTACGTTTGAAAAACTCTCTGCATACGGCATGGTCACTTGCAGTCCTAAACGCATACGTCCGTGCGTAGAAAAATTAGTAATTATATTGTCAATATCTGTCCGTTAGGTATAATTAAAGTCTTTTCGCCGGGTGTAACCAATGTGGTATTGAATATTTGAATGCTCTCCACTTTGCCAACATTTCGGAGATCTGCACCCAATCACCAACTCGGTAAGGCTTGAAAAAAATGATGGTTATTCCAGCTGCAAAATTGCCTAGAAAATCCTTGCAAGGCCAGACCTATGGCAAATACGCTACCTACTAAAACCCCTAAAAGGGAAGAAACCTGAAAACCAATCATGCCCGCTGCCAGCAAGATTACTACAAATTTTAAAGCAATTGAAATCACGGATATAAAAAAACCGGAAAGCTCTGCACCTACACCTGCTCTTTCCATTAAGCGAGCGAAGAGGCCAAGATGTCGTTTGATTAGCCACATACCAACTACCAGGATTGGAATAACCAAGAATTGCTTAGGAGCGAAGGCAACCAGCCAATCTACAAGATCCTGACTATACTTCTGTAAGATATCTGTTTCCATTCGAATACCCATTGATGGATTAAGGTGTAGAAAGATACATTCTAAATGAACAAGATCCGTAAAAATCAGCATGAATATCTCCCTGTGTCAGTATATCCTGTACATTAGCGCAATGAAGCTTTTCTTGACAGCCACAGCCAAGGCCAAACAGATACTTTGGACCACGCTATTGGATCAAAAACAGTTTTTTGCTTTTGAATTCACTCAAAATGAGAGAAAAGGCGATTTCCTTTGGCATTTTATGTGCATTGAACTGAAGTGGATCATACATCTAGCATCAGATACGGATATTCGTCAAGCAGTAAGTGACCTAGAAAACGAGGGTTTTAGAGTGACCATTCTATATCCCGATGAAATCTGCCATGAGTTTTCTAATATTGAACGCTTGCTCACAGAAGAACTAAGAGACATGGTAGGCAAGCCTTGCGGCGAATGAAAATATCGAATTAACCAATAAGGTTTGTGTTCATTAATTGATCACTCGACAGATTTAAATTATGCGATGGGACAGCATTCTTAACTGGTATACCTTAAAAGGATCGTATCTGAACTTACGCAATGCTGTGATCCTCATCATTGCCGTGATTCTACTGAGCATTGTAGGCTTTATGTCTATAGAAGGCTACACCCTTAAGGAAGCAATCTATATGACGGCCATTACCATATCTACGGTAGGATATACAGAAGTGCGCCCATTGTCAGAATATGGTCAAATATTTACATCTCTTATAATTTTTCTAAATGTCGGTGTTGTGGCATACACATTGTCGACTTTCACATCCTTGGTTGTCGAGGGACAGCTATTTGAAAAATTCCATTTACGAACTATTGACAAAGAAATCCGTAAAATGAAAAATCACATCATCGTTTGCGGCTATGGACGATACGGAAGGGAAATCGTCGAGCATTTAATTTCGCAAAAAATACCCTTTATCATCATTGATCGCTCACCTGAAGTCATTGAGGAAATTCAGAAAAGTCAAGAAAAGATTCTCTATGTTCATGATGATGCAACTCATGATGAAGCATTGGAAAAATCGCGAATTAAAAATGCCAAAGCATTGATCAGTACCTTTCCTGATGACGCCGATAATTTATTTACGGTACTCTCTGCACGGCAGATGAATCCGGACATTCAAATCATTTCAGCAGCTACTGGAGAAAAAACTGAAAAAAAATTAAAAATGGCAGGCGCCGATCATGTGATTATGGCAGATAGATTGGGCGGTTTCTACATGGCTACCATTATTTCCAAACCGTACGCTGTTGAATTCTTCTCTCATATCTCCCGTGAGAAAAAATCAAATGCGCTATTTGAACAAATAAATTATAGTGATCTACCAGATTCTTTGCGGGGAAAATCAATAAAAGAACTTGAGATTCGTGAAAAGACGGGATCAACCATAATTGGATTTAAGACTGCAGAGGATGAATTTATTATCAATCCTGACCCAAACATGATATTGGGCCAAGAATGCAGCTTTATCGCGCTCGGTAATGAGGAGCAACTCAATACCTTAAAACGGTATTTTATTATTGAGTAGTTTTTCAAATATGTGTGAGTAAATAGGAATTAAACAAATCCAAAACTCATTACATTGCCTCGCAAATACTTCCATATCTCAGCTGATATCGATTAATGTATTATATTGTAAGCAGCTTTGAAAAACAAGTAAACTTGTTTTTCATTGAGGGAGATTTTAGACACTATGACACTCTATCAATGTCCGGCCTTCATTCTTAAACTAGAATTAAGACCTGAAGAGGCGCTGGAGATGCTTTGCATCTCCTTTTTTTTACCTACCCCCTGCTGACAATAAAGCATTCAAATAATTCGACAAACTGCCAGTATGGCAGTCAAATCACAAGGTCCACTGTCAAAAGGTCGCCAAAATTCAATTGGTATCATGATTGAAGATGATAGGCAGATAGATTTATCATAAATTTTAGTAGACTATGAATCAACTAACATTAAAAGGACAAGAAGCAATCCAAAAGGCACAGCAACTTGGTGCTGAAT
Organism: Saprospiraceae bacterium; assembly: GCA_013001595.1. Lineage (GTDB taxonomy): Bacteria > Bacteroidota > Bacteroidia > Chitinophagales > Saprospiraceae > JABDMH01. Next base: position 71,431 of record JABDMH010000090.1, read on the forward strand.
TGGGTCATCAAGCAATAGATACCGCACATGTCCTCAAAGCCCTACTGATGGAAGAGGAGCATGTCATACCTTTTTTACTAAAGAAATCCAGTATTAGTCCCGATCAGGTTAAAAATGCTGCCGACAGAATTCTTAGTGGGTATGCGAAAGTCGACGGTGGTGATCCCTATCTAACCAGAGAGGCCAACGGTGTAATACAGAGAGCTCATTCATTTATGAAAAAGATGGGTGATGAATTTATATCTCTAGAACACCTTCTTCAAGCAGTTCTGGACGGTAAGGACAGTACAGGTCAAGCTTTAAGGGACCTGGGGTTGAATCAGGAGGATTTGGCCAAAGCAATCGATGATCTAAGGAAAGGATCGAAAGTGACAAGCCAAAGTGCTGAGCAGAGTTATAATGCACTCGGAAAATACGCCATACATCTCAATGATAGAGCAAAAAAGGGGAAATTAGACCCAGTTATCGGACGAGATGAGGAGATCAGACGAGTGCTGCATATTCTGGCACGGCGAACAAAGAACAATCCCATTCTCATTGGTGAACCCGGTGTTGGTAAGACAGCCATTATTGAAGGGCTTGCTCATCGTATTGTCAATGGAGATGTACCCGATGATCTCTTGGAAAAGCAAATCTACTCGCTTGATATGGGTGCACTAATAGCCGGTGCAAAGTACAAGGGTGAATTTGAAGAGCGCCTGAAAGCCGTCGTACAGGAAGTGACCACTGCAGATGGAGAAATCATCTTGTTCATTGACGAAATTCACACCCTCGTTGGTGCCGGAGGTGGTCAGGGTGCCATGGACGCCGCCAACATTCTGAAACCAGCGCTGGCTAGAGGTGATCTCAGGGCCATTGGCGCAACCACCTTAAATGAATATCAGAAATATTTCGAAAAGGATAAAGCGCTGGAAAGACGTTTTCAGGTTGTGGTAGTTGATGAACCGAATGAAGAAGATGCCATCTCCATTCTACGTGGATTAAAAGAGCGGTACGAATCGCACCACAAAATCAACATTAAAGATGAAGCGATTGTGGCCTCTGTCCAACTTTCCCATCGCTACATAACAGATCGATTTCTTCCCGACAAGGCCATTGACCTGGTTGATGAGGCTGCAGCTAGACTGCGGCTAGAAATGAACTCCATGCCTGAAGAACTCGACGAAGTAGAGCGAAAAATTCGTCAGTTAGAAATTGAGCGCGAGGCGATGAAGCGCGAAAAGGCGAAAGATAAGATCAAGCAGATCAATGAGGAACTAGCCAACCTGGAAGAGCAAAAAAATGAGCTCAGGGCTCAATGGCAGAGTGAAAGAGAGGTTGTTCTGGGAATCCAAAAGGCCAAAGAAGACATCGAAGGTCTCAAATTGAGGGCACGCCAACTTGAGCGCGAAGGTAAGTTTAGCGAGGTAGCCGAACTCCAGTACGGTCAAATTCCCGAGGTTGAAAGCAGACTAGGCTCCTATCATGAACGACTGCAAGAGATGCAGCAAAAAGGAGGACAACTGGTTAAGGAAGAAGTAGATTCAGAAGACATTGCGGCCATCGTAAGCAAATGGACCGGTATACCAGTAGCCAAAATGGTGCAGAGTGAGCGTGAAAAATTGCTGGACCTTGAGAAGCACATACATGAAAGACTGGTTGGCCAAGATGAAGCCGTCATGGCGGTGGCCGATGCAATTAGGAGAAATCGTACAGGTCTTGGAGATGAACGCAGACCCATCGGCTCCTTCCTATTTCTAGGTACAACTGGGGTAGGTAAAACTGAGCTGGCAAAATCTCTTGCTGAGTTCTTATTTGATAACGAAAATATGTTGACTCGCATTGACATGAGCGAGTACCAAGAACGTCATGCTGTAAGTAGACTCGTAGGAGCGCCTCCAGGGTATGTGGGATATGAAGAAGGTGGTCAACTTACAGAGGCAGTTCGCCGTAAACCATATTCAGTCATTCTATTGGATGAAATTGAAAAAGCTCATCCTGATGTATTCAATATCCTGCTCCAGGTTTTGGATGATGGTAGATTAACTGACAACAAAGGTCGGGTAGCTAACTTCAAAAATGCCATCATCATCATGACTTCCAATATGGGATCAGATATCATTCAGGAGCAATTTGCGACCATTAATGAGAAGAATAAAGAATCGATCCTGGAAAAAACAGAAGTGCTTCTTTATGAGAGATTAAAACAATCACTAAGACCTGAGTTTCTCAATCGGATTGATGACATTGTCATGTTTCAACCACTTTCTCAGGAGCATATACATGCCATCGTCAAAATTCAACTAGGCCTACTGGAACGGACCTTAACCAAGCAAGGCATAAAGCTAAGATCCACCCCTCAGGCTATCCAATTTATTGCTAACCAAGGCTTTGATGCTCAGTTTGGAGCACGACCGGTAAAAAGATACATACAGAGAAAAGTGCTTAACAAGTTATCAAAGGCTCTTCTGAATAGGACGGTACAACCAGATTCAACGGTGGTACTTGATGCCTTCGACCATGGCCTTGTCTTCAGGGAACCTTTGAAGAAGGAAGATGATAAAGCTGCATGACATTTTGGGCATGTATTTGTTGTACACAAAGGGAAACTTCATGTACTATTAGGTACAGGGTTTTTCGTCTTTGCTCCATATTTGTCCCCTAATCGTGCGCTTTCTACTAGCCTTTTTTCGCTAGAGAATTAGTATCAAAGCACTGTGGCATTCATCCTTTCACTACCTTTGCCAGTGCACATTATCGCAAATACATGAGTGTAAGAAGCAAGACATCCAGCATACTAAATATGACTTGTCCTAGATGTAGGGAAGGCAAGCTATTTGTGCAACCATACTCATTTTCGACAGCATATAAGATGCATCAGAAGTGCCCGATTTGTCAGCAAAACTTCGAGCCAGAACCAGGATTCTACTACGGAGCCATGTTCATATCCTATATCCTTACCGGCTGGATATTTATTCTGGTTGGCCTTGCCCTTGTTTTCGGACTAGGTTGGTCTGGCACTATGACCATCCTCGCAGTAGGATTCATAGCAGTTGTTCTGCATAACTTGTTTTTTCGATTTAGTCGGTCTCTCTGGATCCATGTCTTTGTGAAGTATGATCCAGCTGAGAGCCTATCCCAAAATGGACACGATAGCTAGGTGTAGAACAAGCATGATCCATGCATGCTAATGGATGCGAATGCTTTTGCCCATGTGTTTTTCCGCAAAATTATGTAGATCAAATGTCTCTTCTGCCCCAAGTTTCTGCCCAAGTTGGCTCACGAAATATAGACCTAATGCAATGAGAATGATAAGGGGCAGACCCCATAAAACTGGAGATTCCATGCCTAGACTTAGGCGTGAGAATCCAATTATTCCGATAAATAAGGCAATGACACCTAAGGCCAAATAGCATAGGACAAATAATGTCCAAACATTGTGATGCGGCTCATATCTGCCTTTTACTAAAGTCTGCTCCCCCTGTTCTTCAAATTTCAGGTTTAGCTGAGGAGACCAGTAGTGTTGATCATCCTTTTTTATTTTAAGAATTAGATGCTCTGGTATCTCAACAAGTGCAAAGGGGTGCCCATCCTTGACCAAACCTTCCTTCATACCAGCCATTACATCATTGACTGGTCGGTCAACCATCACAGAAAATTTTGGCCTAATGCGAAAACTCGTCATCGGTTAATGCACGATTTATCTTATACAATATAATGATAACTAGCAAAGTGACTAACATTTAAGCACTAGATGACCAAGATCATCCGATTCTTGCCTCCCATTTCACTGATGATTATTCATTAAAAGCATAAGTTAGCAATCGCAAGTATGGAGCAAGAAAACATCTTGGTAGAGCCAACGGTAGTCTGCTATCATTGCGGAGAAAAGTGTGATCAGTTGACGATTCGGGAAGCAGAAAAGCATTTCTGCTGTGCAGGCTGCAAGACGGTATATCAGATTCTGTCCGAGAACGACCTTTGCAATTACTACGAGCTGAATCAAGCCGCCGGTATTAGTTTTAAGCGAAGATCAAATGAAAAGTATGGATACCTCGACGACGAAGGCATTGAGGATCGGCTTATTGATTTCCGCGATGGTAACAGAACAGTGGTACACTTTTTCTTACCCCAAATACACTGTTCCTCATGTCTTTGGCTCCTGGAAAATCTGAGCAGACTTGATTCTTCGATCCTGAGTAGCAAGGTCAACTTCCTCAAAAAAGAAGTACACATCCAATATGCGACCGGTGTGATCAGCCTTAGGCAAGTTGTTGAACTTCTGAGCTCTCTAGGCTATGCACCGGTACTGCTACTGGACAAACTTGATGAAGACAAGGTCCCGACCGTGGACAGATCACTATACTATAAATTAGGTTTGGCAGGATTCGCCTTCGGCAATATCATGTTACTCAGTTTCCCAGAGTATCTGGGCCTTGACCCTGCAGTAGATGGAGCATTTGTCCGGTTCTTCGGCTACCTAAACATTGTATTGATCCTTCCGGTGGTATCGTACAGTGCTCAGGATTACCTGCGATCAGCATGGCATGGTTTGCAACAGCGTCACCTCAACATTGATGTGCCTATATCACTCGGTATTCTAGCTCTAATGGGGCGTAGCTTTTACGAAATCCTATCGCATACAGGAGCCGGATACTTAGATTCTCTGGCGGGATTAATATTTTTCCTCCTAGTGGGAAAGTGGTTTCAACAAAAGACTTTCCATAAGATTTCTTTCGATCGCGATTACAAATCGTACTTTCCCATGGCCACTCATTTGTTAATCCACGGAAAGGAAAAACCGGTTACCATCGACAAGTTAAAACAGGGTGACCGTATTGTAATTAGAGAAGGTGAATTGGTTCCTGCTGACACGATCTTGCTCGCGGGTGATGCCAATATTGACTATAGTTTTGTGACTGGAGAGGCGGTCCTGACTAGACAGGTATCAGGAGATAAAGTGTTCGCAGGAGGCCGTCAAATGGGGGGCATTTTACAGCTAGAGGTTTTACGACCCGTAGATCAGAGCTATCTGACATCACTCTGGAACGATAGCGCCTTCTCTAAATCAGCCAGCGCGGGAACTGCAAGTGACTTGGCTGATCGTGTGGCAAAGTACTTTACAGCAATCATCCTACTCATTGCCCTTTGCACACTCTTATACTGGCTACCGCAAAATGCTTCCGTAGCCATTAATGCAGTCACCGCGGTGCTCATTATCGCCTGCCCCTGTGCTGTTGCCCTTTCTATACCCTTCACTTTTGGCAATGTCTTGAGAATTTTGGGAGATCATGGTTTTTATCT
>JABDMH010000087.1 GCA_013001595.1 Saprospiraceae bacterium
CACTTAAGGGTGCATGCCCCATAGAGGTGGCGATGCCATCCTGGCCATCGTAATCTAGGGCAACGACTGCACAATCATTGAGTGGTAATTGCAACGGTCCTACACATTGTTGCTTCGCTACCTTTCCTCCTACACATCGATCTACCTTGTTGGTCAGCCAGTCCTTGCAAGCCACGGCTTCCAAACGCAGCACCTGACGAATATAGACATCGACGTCTTTCACATCATAAATCACCTCAGCGTATTGACGATCGATGGACTGATCCTGCATCACCGTTTTTGGCGAACTTCCAAACATATCTGCCAAGTCCAAATTCATTGGACTACTGCCACTACTCCCAGACCTGAAAACAAAGCGCTTATTGCCGGTCACCGTTCCGACATCATAGATGGGAGATCGCTCGCGTTCCGCTACCTCCTGCAGTAACTGCATATCTTTTTCCTGCACAACCAGCCCCATGCGCTCTTGAGATTCGTTGCCGATGATTTCTTTGGCAGAAAGTGTGGGATCGCCAATGGGTAATTTGTCCAAATCTATTTCACCACCGGTTTCTTCAACGAGCTCTGATAAGCAATTGAGATGTCCGCCAGCTCCGTGATCGTGAATAGAGGTAATTATATTTTCACCGGCCTCTACCATAGCTCGAATCACATTGGCTACCCTCTTCTGCATCTCGGGATTGGAACGCTGTACTGCATTCAGTTCTATGCCGGAACTATATGCACCCGTATCGGCTGAAGAGACCGCAGCACCGCCCATACCTATGCGATAATTATCTCCCCCTAAGATGACAATGCGATCACCAGGTTGCGGTTTGTCCTTACTCGCCTGCTGGGCCTTAGCATAGCCTACACCACCAGCCAACATGATCACCTTATCATAACCAAGGGTGCGATTATGTTCCTGATGTTCAAATGTCAATACGGAACCACCTATCAACGGTTGACCAAATTTATTACCGAAATCTGAAGCACCATTGCTGGCTTTAATCAATATATCAATCGGCGTCTGATAGAGCCAGGGTCTTGCTGATATTTGATCCTCCCACGGCCTGTCCCTTCCGAATCTAGGATAAGCCGTCATATAGAGTGCCGTTCCTGCAATCGGAATTGAGCCTCTGCCTCCAGCCAGTCTATCCCTGATTTCACCACCGGAACCAGTTGCCGCACCATTAAAAGGTTCTACCGTAGTGGGAAAATTATGTGTTTCGGCCTTCAGGGAAATCACGGACTCAAAAGATTCCTTTGCATAAAATGCTGGTCTGTCTCCTCGCTCAGGTGCAAACTGCACAGCCTGGGGGCCCTCAATAAAGGCTACATTATCCTTGTAGGCAGACACTAACCCTTCAGGCTGTACCTGGGCTGTTTTCTTGATCAGGGAAAACAGCGAAGATGGCATAGTCCTTCCATCTATCACAAATTCACCATTAAAGATTTTGTGCCGACAATGTTCACTATTGACCTGAGAAAAACCGAATACCTCTGAATCCGTTAATGGCCTTCCGATGCGCTTCGATAGGGATTCCAAGTAGGATATTTCTTCTGGACTTAGCGCCAGGCCCTCTGACTCATCATAGGCAGCAAGATCATGAACTGGTTTAATTTCCTGAGGATCAACATGTACATCAAAAATCTGCTGATCAAGTCCTTGATATCGCTGATCCAGCATTGGGTCAAATGATTCATCGACATCGTGAGCAGCACTAAATCGTTCGATTCGATCGATCCCACTAATGCCCATGTTTTGGGTTATCTCAACTGCATTCGTACTCCAAGGAGTGATCATGGCTGCTCTTGGCCCAATGAAATCACCACTTATGCTGTCTCCGCTGATGAGTGGTTGATCACCAAACAGCCAGGTAAGTTTTTCAATGTCCTTAGGATTCAATGAGACTGCGGTTTGAACGGCAAAAGCTTTTTCAGAAAGAGAACCAAAGAATTGGATCATGTACATGCGATTTAAACGAATGTCAACAGCGAATCTTCCAGTTGTGCCTATCTCAAATATCTAGCACTTGATAACTCTGCAACTAATGAATATCCCCTGCACTCAAAGGCGCAAAGTTTACCTTTTCATAGGTAAAAAGCTAATTTATCATGCATCATATATAGAAAATCTTGATTTGAGGAAAAACTGGCTCACTCTTGAACGAGGAATCGAAATTCCATATTCTGCCATTGGACCATTAGATCATCTACCAGCAAGAGACCGTTGAAATCTTGGCTCCTCCGTTCAATATCCTTTGAAGCAAAGTTCTTGGCATATAAAAGACTAGCATTCTCTTGTAAAAAAGTATTTTTACTGTGGCTCCGTAGCTCAGCTGGTAGAGCAACAGACTCTTAATCTGTGGGTCCAGGGTTCGAACCCCTGCGGAGTCACTAATAGGCGAATTACCTTGTGTTTGGTCGGCATCGCTTAAACTACAAAGTCATAAATCTTATAGTAGGGGCAGTCTGAGGTTCCGCAAGGTGATCTAAGAGAATCGGAGTACAGGGGACATGAATGGAATGGGAAGAAATCCAGAGTAGTACTCTTCTCAATTCCCTCAACGATGCGAAAACGGATATTGCAAAATCAATAGGGCCCCTGTTCGTCTTTCTAGGAAATACCAGTTTTCAGATTCAAGATTTGAAAAAGCAATAATGGAAAGAGATAGAGAAGCATACCAATTGAAGATCGATGCCGCAAGGTTCTATGAGCAGAATTTTGTTCCGACCCTGTTTAGGAGTTGGGCTCGAAAATACTGTAAATGACTTTGAATTAAGGAAATCTGATCGTCTACTAGATATAGCATGTGGTACGGGAATAGTAGGAAGAATGGCAAGGAGTAGGGACGTTAAAAACCTACATGTCATTGGGTGTGATGTAAATGACGCCATGCTGCAAGTAGCCAAAGAGATTGAACCAGGAATAACATGGGTCAAAGGAAATGCTCAAGACTTACCATTTGCTGATCGATCCTTCGACAAGATAAGTTTCCAATTTGGATTGATGTTCATTCAGGATCGAGTCAAGGCCATCAACGAAATGATTCGGGTAGGAAAGGACCAGGGTAAAATCATCATTGCCATTTGAGACCTGATAGAGGCCAACGAAGGATACAATGACCTGCTACAAATAAAGTAGATCTAAGTAGCGTCCCTAGGTCCATTCATCCTTTGTATGATGAAACGCCGATGAATCACGAGGACAACCATTACCTATCAAATACTAAATATTAATTCCATACATGAAGCTTTCAAAAAATGCCAAAGAAATCTATGCACGGATCAGCCAGCAAAGCACCAAACTGGGGGATCTTCGCAAAGTGGCCAAGCAGATTAAGAGAGCCCATGCACTAGCGATGGAGTTATGGTCTACTGGCGAATATTTCCCCCGTCTCCTGGCGATACTAATTATGGACAAGAAACAATTAGATCAAGCGGTTATTGACAAGCTTGATCATGATATTCGAAGACACGAACCTGAAGAGCGCGATCAATTGATTGATTGGTTGATGGCCAATCAACTATCCAAAGACAAGAAGACGATCGCCCTGATGGAATCTTGGGAAGACAGTGCCTCCTCTCTGCAAAGGAGATTATACTGGTATCATCAGGCACGATTAAGATGGATGGGAAATACAAACCACTCGAATACAGAAGCACTGTTGGCTTCAATAGAAAAAAACCTAATGAAGGAGGAGCCTGAAGTCCAATGGGCCATGAATTACACAGCCGGTCAAATAGGAAAATGGCAAGAACAGTATCGAAATCGGTGCATTTCCATTGGGGAAAAGACAGGACTTTACAAAGATGAGGTAGTAGCTAAAGGATGCACTCCCAGCTATTTACCAGCATTCATTGCGATTGAAGTAGCCAAATTAAAAAAGTAGTAAATCCGATAAAGATGACAATTCGAAGCATGTATGCTTAGCCATAATCTTATTTTGGACCAACCAGTATTTAAACAGGCCTAAAGGACGAGACATCTTTAATGAGCGTGAACTAAGAATAGCTGGCTTAGTGCTGCGTGCGGCTGATCACAAAATTCGATTGAAGATCTGCCAATTCATTCAGGAGGTAAGAACTGCATCAATAAACGACGTATACAAAAATCTAGGAATGGATGATTCATATATATCTCAGCGTATGGGAATCCTGAACAGAACTGGCATTCTTGATTCGAGTCAAGAAGAGGTTGGCATATTGAATAAATTTGAATCATCAAAGAATTGAAAGAATTGGGATGGCTATAAAAATGTCCTAATGCAGTTTATATCATTAGGAGGAGTACAAACTTACTGCCATCCAACACCTTCAAATCATTGAGCTACAAGGCGGAGAACATCTCCCAGATTTCTCATATCTTAACCAACATAACCGAACACTAATTCTCCATGAGAAACATACCTCTCCTCTCACTTTGGTCCTTTATAATCTCATCATGGTATGTTGTCTCTGCCAGCCCTGAGGAATTAATGACGATCTCTCCAGATACGCAGCAGACCCAAGCCACCATCGATAAAAGCATCCAATGCCAGATGATCATCTCTTCACGAGATGCATCTGCCATAATAGCTAGAGGGATGGTGCATTATAGTGATTTTGGAGCTAAGGGCGACGCTAAGACCGATGACATCGACGCCATCATTGCCGCACACACCTTTGCCAATAAAGAAGGACTACCGGTAAAGGCTGATGCTGGTGCCACCTACTTTATTGGCGGTAAAGATAAGACGGCAGTAGTCACCACAGACACCGATTTTGGTTCGGCAGCATTCATCATTGATGACACCCAGGTGGAGAACCGCAATACCTCAGTTTTCATGGTGAACTCCGACCTTGAATCCTTTGACCTGAATGGCATCACTTCCCTTAAAAGAAATCAGGATAAAATCGCTGTGCCACTACCCTCTACCTGTTTGATAACCGTCACTAATGACCACATCCGGCGCTACATTCGCTATGGCCTTAATCAAAATAATGGATCGCCTCAAACAGATATTTTCGTCGTCAAGAAAGATGGCACCATTGATATGCATGCCCCCATCATTTGGGATTTCGATCAGATTACAGAGATCACCGCCCTACCGATTGACGACACCCCTTTGACCATCACCGGAGGACGCTTTACCACCATCGCCAATCAGGCAGAATCTAAGTATAATTATCACCGAAGGAACATTGCCATTAGGCGATCTAATGTCGTAGTAGATGGTGTGGTACATCATATTACTGGCGAGGGTGATCATGGCGCGCCGTATCGGGGATTCATAGATATTAGAGACTGTGCCTACATCACCGTGAAAAATTGCATGCTAACTGGACATAAAACCTATCGCACCATCGGCGCTGCTGGCAAGCCCGTGTCTATGGGTAGCTATGACCTGTCCATAAATCGTGCTCTAAATGTGACCATTTCAAATTGCAGCCAAATCAATGACATTAATGATCGTACCTACTGGGGGGTTATGGCGTCCAATTACAGTAAAAATCTGACTTACGACAGCTGTGTTTTCTCCCGTTTTGATGCACATATGGGCGTAGCTAATGCGACCATCCGAAATTCAACATTGGGACACATGGGCATCAATGCGATTGGATCTGGTGCCCTTATCGTTGAAAATTGTACCCTCTATGGCCGCACACTGGTCAATCTACGTCGAGACTATGGCAGCACGTGGCAGGGAGCGTTTATCATCCGCAATTGCACCTTTATCCCGGCGGGAGGTGGGCGTACAAGTGCCAGTTTGATTGGAGGTTACAATGCTGGTCAGCACGATTTTGGATACACTTGCTATATGCCAAAAACCATCATCATCGACAACCTTCATATTGATGACTCTAATCATCCGAAAGATTATGAAGGTCCTGCCCTCTTCGCCAATTTCAATCCTGAAATGAAGAGTGACTCATACAAAGAGCGATTTCCATATGTCAAAACTGAAAAAGTCGTGTTGAAAAATGTAACTACGACCAGTGGAAGAGACCTAAGACGCAGTGAAAATCCATATATGTTTGAAGACGTCAAGATCGTCAGAGAATAACCCCCCATCATTATTCACCCTGGTAATCCAAGGACTGTTGATGAAGGCGGTGTTGAAGACAAAAAACCTTGCCTCACAAATGCATTTAAATGCTCAACCAATCAGTTGACCCTCAACAAGTTGGTGGTAAGAAAACATCCTGGATCGTTAAAATCAGTTACTGAAAGTATTAGCGTGTCCGCTTCAATAGTAAATCGAAATATGACTGTATCATCTGGTTGCGGTCCAGCCGTTATCGTGAGTTGATCTTCATCAGTGGTATAAGTATCAGCAGATTCCACTGGTCCGCCAGTTGAAAACACCCTGCCATCAGATCTGAAATCCATGATTTTATATTCTACATCATCAAAGTATAAAAATTACAAGTTCTCATCTCCACATTGTTCTCAGCATCGGCGCAGGAAGTCACTTCAAAAGTCGTTGATTGCCACTTACCCAGAATTTGATTGTTGATAAGAACGTCATCCTCCTCCTTATCACAAGAGACCTACAATATGCAGGCTGCAGCAATGACCATAGCGGTTGTCGTGGCAAAATTCATCAGTGTTTCCATCATTCAGGAAGTTTAGTTTGTACAATCAACAATACACGTTCTGAAATACTGCGTGTGATCATGTCCCCCTATTTTAGGGTTTACTTAACATCACTTTAAGACAGCTGGTGGTATTACAGGTTAAGATTGGAATCCCATTTCAATTAAACATTTCATGCCTTTTCAGGTTACCCTTCCAGATTTATCACTAATAAATAAGGTAAAGTATCAAACGCTATAACAGTCTCTCACTTATGTTCATTGTCGGGGTTGCGCTGGTCAACCTTTGTTCCTGCACAAAAGATAGTCCGCTGGAAATTCCTCAAGTAATCAGTACCATAGATACACTCCAAACAAGTTTGGATCCGGAGGTGAACATATCAGATTGTGATACCTCGGAAGTATCCTTTTCGACATCCATAGTGCCCCTGATATCCGAAAAATGTCTTCAGTGTCATAGTGGGAATGCACCTCTGGGCGGTGTACATCTTGATTCCTATGAGGGTGTCAAAAAAGTGGCGGACTCAGGAAGACTGTATGGTGCATTGAGCTGGCAAGCTGGATATGAAGCGATGCCTCAGGGCGCTGATCGTTTACCACCCTGTGAACTACAAAATGTAAATGCCTGGGTAAATGCGGGCGCACTCAATAACTAGTGAATCCACTTTATGAGAATAGATATTCACCAGTGGCACAAAAATCGGCTCGGATTATTTTAAGCTACCTTCCCTCCAGTTCAAGGATTCGTTCTTCAAGTTCTGAGATTGTCTGTTGTTGCTCTTGCAAAGCAGTAGCGATCAGCTCATCTGGCCTCAACAGTACACGAGGTCTCATTTTGGTAGCTAAATGTACCCAGTTTGGTAGTAACCCTGGTAAAGAGTAATTTGCCGGTTCTCCATTAAAAATCACAACACATGCATGCAAATAAAATTTTCACCGCTTGCCTGGTATTGCCAGTAGTATTATGTCTATTTGTTTCCTGTGGAGAGAAAACAAAAAATAACACGCAGACAGATGGTGTTCCTACTAAACCCAACATCGTCATCATCTATCTCGATGATTTGGGCTATGGGGATGTTGGTGCGTATGGAGCTACCCAGTTGAAAACGCCAAATATGGACCGCTTGGCCAGCGGTGGAGTTCGCTTTACCAATGGCTATGCCGCCTCCGCCACCTGCTCACCAAGCAGATATGCCTTGCTGACGGGGAGTTATCCCTGGCGCAATGAGCGTGCAAAAATCCTCTCTGGCACAGCTCCACTACTCATTAGGGACGACCAACCTACCATACCAAAAATGCTAAAGACACAGGGATATACTACTGGGATTGTGGGCAAATGGCACATTGGACTGGGAAATGGGCAAGTCGATTGGAACAAACGCATTGCACCTGGTCCCAATGAGGTAGGGTTTGACTATGCATACATTATGGCTGCCACTCAAGATCGTGTGCCAACTGTATACATTGAGAACGGGCATGTGGTGCGACTAGATCCAACAGATCCAATTCAGGTGGACTATAAAAATAACTTCCCAGGAGAACCCACCGGAAAGCTAAATCCTGAAATGCTAAAGACAAAATGGCATCACGGTCATTTCCATAGCATTATCAACGGCATCTCAAGAATCGGATATATGAAGGGAGGAGACGAGGCCAAATGGGTAGATGAGAATATGGCAGATACCTTTTTGGTCAAGGCACAAGACTTCGTAAAGCGGAAGAAATCTGAACCCTTTTTTCTCTACTATGCCCTGCAGCAACCACACGTTCCACGGACCCCACACCAAAGATTTGCTGGGTCTTCGGGCTTGGGTCCACGCGGAGACGTAATTGTTGAAGCGGATTGGTGCATCGGTGAGTTTATGAAAACGTTGGAATCTCATGGTCTGCTCGAAAACACCTTAGTTGTTCTGTCTAGTGACAATGGTCCTGTACTAAATGATGGCTACTATGATGAGGCTGTTGAAAAGAATGGTAGTCATACACCTGCAGGAGGATTGCGCGGCGGCAAATACAGTCTCTTCGAGGCTGGCACGCGCGTACCATTCATTACTTACTGGTCTGGAAAGATTGAACCATCGACATCCGATGCAGTGGTATCGCAGATTGACCTTTTCTCGTCACTAGCATCATTGGTGAATGGTGAGTCAGCAGGAGAAGATAGTCAGAACCTGCTGGATGTGCTGCTAGGCGTCAGCTCCCAGGGTCGCGAAGAACTTATTCTTGAAGCGACGAGTCGCACTGCCTATCGTCAAGGAGATTGGGTGATGATCCCTCCCTATGCAGGACCGGCTAAAAATGAGCATGTCAACATCGAATTGGGTAATGACCCTGACTTTCAGTTGTACAACCTAGCTTCTGACCTTCCTCAGCAAGCGAATTTGGCGATTAGCGAACCTGAGATATTAAAGGAAATGTTGGCTGCCTTTGAAAAAATTCGGGGTGCCCAATACGGCAAGATCGAGCAACTCCAATTGGAGTAGCATCTGAACTGCCATACCACTCTGTCCAAATCAGTAATCGTACTATTACTATTCTTACACTGCTAGGCTGCCATGGAGTACTTCCACCTGGAACCATAAACTATGAAATAGTTGGCACAAGGCATTTCATAGTATCTTAGTTAAGTTTGGCGCGCCGGAAAGGCTGTTCTTGCGAAGACTTCCGTTGTGCGGAATACAAGATTTTACAAAACAGATTAGGGAACACTATACGATCCACAAGATGCAAATTTTGGTAACATACTTAATATTCTCAGTAGTATTCATTCTGTTTACTTATACCGTTTTTCGAATAATCATTAAAAGAGATTATAAAAATCACAAGAAGCTTTCTCCGGCATCGTATTTATTAGAGATACTAGTATTTGCTATTCATGCAAACTCTATATATCTAATCCTACCAACGGAATGGCCAAGCATTCCGCAGATGCCAGAAAATCTGGCCCTAAAAATTGTTTCGCTAACTATAGTTTGTATCGGAACCGTAATACTCCTAATTTCATGGTTCAACTTGGGCACCAAACCGAGCCTGGGCATGGCCAAAATCGAGCTTGAAACCGGGGGGTTCTATCATTGTTCAAGAAACCCCCAATTGCTAGGCTATGGAATAATGTTGATAGCCCCAGTAATACTGTTTTTTTCGTGGCTGACACTTTTATGGTTCTCGCTTTACCTAATAATTTCGTATTTCATGGTTAAATCGGAAGAAGAGTTCTTGGAGCAAACGTATCAAGCAAAATATAAAAAATACTGCATGCAAGTTCCGAGAATCATGAAACTCAAGAAATGAAAATGATGTTCACAATCATCCAGTAACGGGTGAAGTGATTTGCATCCATGATCACTTTATCGGAACTAAGGAAATGGTTATGGACAATATCAATCTATTTTTGAGACTCACAAGAAGGAAAAGTAGTGAAAATATGAGGGAAATCTTGAAAACTACTCTTGTGCACTTCAATGGTACACGACGGCTTCTATATTTACAATTACTTCACCAGAAGTAGGGAGTGGCAATGACTCTGCACCTAAGACAATAATTGGCAATTTGCGAAATGAAAGGGGTGTCTCATGCATAGCCGCGACGATACCAAACGACCTCCGAGACGGCCATCAGATAATGCCAGGGTGTCCTCAGCCATAACGATATTTGACTATTTCTAGTAATGATAAACACTCGATGAAAGAATCAATTATGAGGGCAAAGAATGACCGAATCTTATCTATTGATGTCATGAGCGGATTAACCCTTCTTTGATGTTATTCGTAAATGATCTATATATACCGGGTGTTACAAAATAGATGGTTCATACTTCTGCAATGCAAGATGGAATGGGATTGGCTGATTGGGTTTTTCCCGGTTTTCTATTTATGGTTGGCCTGTCTATTCCCTTTGCCTTTATAGCCCGTAAAAAAAGAGGCAGTCCAATATCCAACTGCTCTCACATATCTTAACTAGGGCATT
This sequence comes from Saprospiraceae bacterium, assembly GCA_013001595.1. GTDB lineage: Bacteria > Bacteroidota > Bacteroidia > Chitinophagales > Saprospiraceae > JABDMH01. The sequence goes on from JABDMH010000087.1 coordinate 10,528, forward strand.
CAGCTTATTAATCATTGACGTTTTCATGGTAAATATTGAGAATTACAATTCCGATCTAACGGTAATAAACAAGTATTTATGGGCCATTTTAGTCGATATCTTCATTTTCCTTACCTGGAACAATTACCCAATAAAAGGCAAGTTTACATTGACGTTTAAAGGGTTAAGATATGTCGGAGTTCTTGGTCCTCTTTTACTACCTGCATTGTACCGTTCTGGCACAGTTGAAAACGTAGGATGGATGAGCACAAGTTGGTGGGGGATTCTAGGCCTAATTGGTTGGGGATATTTAGTTTCTGCTCTTTGCCATTTGTGGTTGAAAGACCGTATTGTATCGACTGCCGCTGTTTGGAATGGATTCATTTTGTTGAATATCCTAGCTCCAAACATCATATGTAGATTTTCTAAACCCTTACAAACTAATTTTTGGAATCATATTGAATGGTAATGTTCCATCTATTGTACTTTTAGTTTACTAATAGGGATCCTTTTAAAGAAGCATAAAACTAATTCTAAACAATTTTTATTTTTGAATGATTCCTATTGGTTTGGCATGTTTAGTGATGGAGTTGTATTAAGAAACTGGTTTATTATTTCGAAAATATTAGGAACTCCGACTTGGGCGATGCTGTGCAATGGTATTGGCATTTTACTGTTCGCCTTATTATATTATTTAGTCGATATTCGGAATTGTAAAAAGTGGAGCACACCTTTCTACCAGCAGGTCGAAATTCTTTAAAGACGTATCTGGCTCCCGATATCCTGTATTACTTATTTTGGGGGCTTAATCTTAACATCTTATTTTTTTTTACAAGCAACCTGATATGTTTGGTTGGCAGTTTCTGGGTCGATCGTTTGGGCTTTTTCCATGATAGCTTTCGCAACATTACCAAATCTGGGTAAGATATCTGGTATTGAACCAAGTACAGTAAACGTAATGGTAATGATGATAAAAAGACCAAGATGTTTCACTATAGATTATTTTGCCCCTTCACTGAAGATAAAATATTTTTCAAAAGTTTAAGATTTCGATTTACCATTTGCTACTCATGCCATGTTTTCTATTTGGTCGCAAATTTACATCGAAATAACCGCGACTTTTAGATCGGGAAGAAATGTATTGTAGTAGCGTTATTGGCCAGTGGATCAAATTTTGGTCAAGGTATTGAACGACCATAGAAGGTGTTGCGGACATGATCATCACAAATAAAAACCATCTTACTCAAATGTACTCCGGATAACTCGGCTGATACATATGCGACCTGGTTTTTTATAGTAAATTTTCCGGCAGTATTTTTTGAGAAAGATGCTCATAGATGGGTACCTAGGTTACTGCTTTGGTAATATATGCACTGACCTCCGTATCCGCCCGAAGGAAGGATAAACCATACCCCTTGCAAGCTGCTCTTCGGTAACACTTTCAGATACAATTCTTGCTGCCTCCAAAAACATGCGGTCAGTCACCTGGGTAGATTGACTGTAAAGCATACCCGGGCCAATGCCTGGAAAGACGTAGACATTGTTGCCTTGCCAGGGGCAACGAGTTACACCCTTGACCGTTACGGGATCGAAAGGGCTGCCGCCCGCAAAGATGGCCCTACCGTTTTACTGTTAGGTCAATAGCTTTGCCCATATCCTCCTTGATCCAAGTCTCCAGGCCCAATATTTGCAGACATGTGCCAGCCACTTGCCTTTGCCACAATTGTTGCTTTTCGGTCACCTCACCTTTTCCGACTATCCCCGGACCTAATACAGCAAGCCAGATTGCATCGGATCCCTCATAGGTCTTTCCATGACTCTTCCAGGCTCCTTCTTCATATCTTCCCCTTCCATGGTCTGTTGTAATGACGAAGGCTGTTTTATGTCGATAAAAGGAATCTGACTGAACCATTTGCCACAATTCGTAAATCCAAGCATCTGTCCGATGAGCAGAAGATAAATAATGATCGTATCGTCCATCGTGGGCAAAATCATCGGTCTCCCCATATGCTAGATACAACACTCGCGGATGATGCTTCTGTACATACTCCATCGCAAAATGATGGGTGAAAGCATCCAGGCGAACCGTTGACCAAGGGCTGGGGATTTCTTCTTGCAGCAGATTTAGAAAGGATTCCCTTTCATTTAAATCATGTCCAGCAACCGGTTCAAATCCGGCATTTACAGGAATATTGCTTCTCGGTTCATTAATGATAAACGGGAACACATCCCATGAGCAAAACGAAGCTACCTGATCTTTGAAGGACGAAGATCGATTTAGATATTCCAGAAAGGTCGTATCGGGGTTTAGCACTTTTTCATTCGAGTGAATGACCTTGGCGTTTGTTTCGCCAACTAGTAGCTCAGCATAGCCAGGATAAGAAAACCAGAAGATGTTACTGCAATTCATTTTATTGCCCAGATTGCGATTGCCATAAATCTGTCCTTCCTGGGCAATGGTATTCCAAAAGAAGGGGAGCAAAGTCGCACGCCTTTCTTCAGGCGTAATCCGCCAAAACTGGTCCTTTAATGCTTGCGTATCCTTCACATATTCTGTCTCGGTGATCAACATAGCATCCGCACCAGAAAACAGCTCCTGCCACCTCAAGCCATCGAGCGTAATGAAGAATAGATTTTCCACCGGTTGTGCCGAAATATTGCTTTGGAAAATTATTCCAACAACTAGGAGGCAGAACAATAGTTTATCTTTCATATTACAATCTATCTGAATAAGGTGATAACATACGATTGACCTATATTGGCTTTCACGTAAACTATCATTTTTCAGCAAATTATTTAAGGTACTGCTGAAGACCATTCGTTGGTTAGGAAAAATTTCGATTGAAATTTCAAATGATTCTTTCCACAAGTTCCCTTAACTGAATGCTCCCTCTTAGACCACTAGAAGACATTTACTGACTTTCTCTGAAATGAGTTGGGTTTCTTCAGCCACTTTGATGGTAATTGAACGATCAAACTCTTCCCTGCAGATAATTTCCATTCCGACACCAAGCACCAAGCCCCTTCGGGTCAAAAATTCGAGGAGCTCACTTGATGATTGTGCCAATCCCACCAACTTCACTCTTTGACCAACGGTACATTCACTTAAGGCCTTAGAATACAAGTTTTGCACTTTCCCTTCTCTATCTGGAATCGGAGAACCATGTGGATCTAAATGGGGAAACCCCATCAGCTCATCCATACGATCAAAAAAAGCCTTTGATTTAACGTGTTCCACCTGCTCGGCGATTACGTGTACGTCCTCCCATCCAAAACCCATATGTTTAACTAAAAACATCTCGGTAAGTCGGTGTTTGCGGATGATCAATGCCGCTGCCTTCTTACCTTCTTCTGTCAGCTGGATGGGTTTATAGCGTTTATACCTGACTAAACCTTGCTCGCTGAGCTTCTTGACCATACTATTAGTTGTTGGCTTACTGACACCGAGCGTACTACTGAGCTCAACGGAGCTGATGTTGCCGTGTTCATCTTCCAGAGCAAACATCGCCTTAAGGTAGTTTTCCACTGTTTGGCTAGCCATAGGCCCAAAGATACATCAAAACATTTAGCAAACAATATTTGTTAGATTATTCTAACTTCTGTATTTTGTGTCTGTTATGATCATAATTAGGTTCATCATATTTTTTTTCATTTGGCTCTCAGCCTATTCGATGCAGGCACAGGAAACCAAGATCTATGGTCAGATACTCCACAATAATCATCCCCTCGCATATGCAAATGTTTCCATTGCTCAAACAACCATCGGTAATTATACCGATAGCCTAGGTCGATATTCTATTGACGGCCTTTCAGCGGGACCACATAGGGTAGTTGTTTCTCTCTTAGGGTTCAAGACGATCGAAAAACTGGTGACCATTGATGGCCCAAAATCTTCGTTTGAGCTCGTTCTTGAAATGGAAGAGTTGGCCACTACATTGGGAGAAGTCGTTGTATCGGCTAATCTGAAGGAGGTTAACAAACTGGATAGCCCGGTTCCTGTTGAAGTGTATAGTACTAAATTCTTTCGCACCAATCCAACTCCTTCTATGTTTGAAGCCATGCAGAGTGTAAATGGTGTGCGACCGCAAATCAACTGCAATGTTTGCAACACCGGCGACATTCACATCAATGGCTTAGAGGGGCCTTATACAATGGTGTTGATAGATGGTATGCCAATAGTCAGCGGTTTATCCACCGTGTATGGTCTTACCGGCATACCACACTCATTGATTGAGCGCATTGAAATCGTAAAGGGGCCAGCTTCCACTCTGTATGGCTCAGAAGCAGTGGGAGGTTTAGTAAACATCATTACGAAAAAACCTGGCACAGCCCCCACCCTGGCCCTCGATGCTTTCACTACCAGCTGGTTAGAAAACAATGTTGATCTGGGACTAAAGTTCAAAGGACCATCTAAGTCAGATGCACTCCTAGGTGCCAACTATTTCAGCTATCAAAATCCATTCGATAAAAATAGCGATGGTTTTACTGATGTTACCTTGCAAAGTAGACTATCTCTTTTTAACAAATGGAGTTTTCACCGTCCATCAGGTCGATTATTTACCTGGGCAGCTCGCTACATCTATGAGGATCGATGGGGTGGAGACATGCGCTGGACGCCTGAGTATAGGGGTGGGTCAGAAATCTACGGAGAGAGCATTTATACGAATCGCTGGGAGACTTTTGGTACTTATCAATTGCCGACTTCAGAGGATATAAAGATTCAAATTAGTGCGAATGGTCATCGACAGAATTCTGTCTACGGAAACACCATCTATCATGCTGACCAATATATTGGTTTTGGTCAACTCACCTGGCAGAAAACGATCAACAAGAAACACCAGCTGCTAGCCGGAGCTGCCTATCGATACACCTATTACGATGACAACACCAGCGCCACAGATGATCTAGCCAGTCAAGCGGGTCAAACCCATCTTCCTGGCCTCTTTATTCAAGATGACATTGTCATTACTGATCAACACAGGTTGTTAGTGGGGGTGCGCTATGATCACAACAGCCTACATGGAAGCATCTTTACTCCCCGATTAAACTTCAAGTGGAATTCGCCCAATAAACGAAATATTCTTCGAGCAAGCATTGGCAACGGATATCGGGTTGCCAATATTTTTACTGAAGACCATGCTGCACTCACCGGTGCTCGAACACTAGAATTTGACGGTGAGCTCCAACCGGAGAGATCCTGGAATGCCAATCTAAACTTCGTCAAAAAACTATTTGTCAAACAAACAGCCATCAACCTTGATGCGAGTGTCTTCTACACTCATTTTGACAACCGCATTATTCCCGATTATGAAACTGATCCCAATAAAATAATTTACAGCAATTTAGATGGATCGGCAGTTTCCAAAGGCCTTTCCTTAAACCTTGATGTCATTACCAGCACTCGCTGGAAATTTCTGGCTGGTGCCACATTATTAGATGTTACGGTGACAGATGCAGGTGTAAAAGAAAGGCAGTTGTTGACAGAACGTTTTTCCGGAGTATGGAACATCTCTTACCGATTTACAAGATCAAAGCTTACCCTAGACTACACCGGAAATGTGTACAGTCCGATGCGTTTACCGCTGCTAGGTCCTTTAGATCAGCGGCCCGACATGTCTTCATGGTGGAGTATTCAAAATATTCAGATTACCAAAGGGCTTTTAAATGGATTTGAAGTTTATGGTGGCGTCAAAAACCTACTAAATTTTACACCTCCAGCAAACAGTATTGCCAGAGCATTTGATCCTTTCGATAATCTAGTCTCTTTTGATCAAGAAGGTCAAGTCATACCAACAACAAATAATCCACAAGCCTTGACATTTGATCCTACTTATGTCTTTGCTCCCAATCAAGGCATTCGGCTATTTTTGGGCTTTAGATATGCGATCCCATGATTTGTAGAAGTATTATCACCGTTATGCTCTGGTTCGCAATAGCAGTTTCATCCAACCTACAATCTCAAACGGTACCTTGGATTGCCTTTGATTCCATTGAGCAAGTGTTGCATACTCACCCAAAACCCATCATGATATTCATTTATACAGACTGGTGTAAGGTCTGTGCACTACAGGAAGAAACTACTTATAGTGACCCAACAACCATCGAATTATTATCTGAAGAATTCCACTGCATAAAGCTAAATGCGGCCGAAAGAGACTCGATTTATTTCTTAGGACGCACATACCACTACAAACCCTCTGGAGTATCTGATGGTATGCACGAATTGGCTGAAATTCTTGCCCATAATAATGGCAGCAGAGTATTTCCAACTACTACCTTCATGACCCCACAATTCGAGGTGGCATATGCTCATGCTGGATTATTGAGGATTAAAGATCTTCAGAAAATACAACAGCATTTGATTCCTTAGGGCATGCCTATTCCCACCATCCTTCCAGGGCACCTCCAATAAAGTGTTCATGGGCTCAGCAAAATTTCTATTGAAATTTTCAAATGGTTCTTTCCGATTCATACTTTGCTAGTCCTCAGTCACTTAGCCTTATGATAACCCGTCCCGGCCTTATTGTAGCCATTCGGACAGGGCTATACTTCGGACTGCCTTGCCTAAATCGAGCGTGGATATAAGAAGAGGCAAAAGATTTCTTAATATTGGAAAGGTTAATAAAATCTACAATATGGAATCAGTGCTCAAATGCTTTCTCCCAGTGACGCTAATTGCCTTATGTTCGTGCACCAGCAAAGAGCTTCATAAAGATAATATGCACGATCTAGCTGAAGACTACGTACGGTTGGTATTGGACATTGGTCAATATGATGGCGATTTTATAGACGCTTACTATGGCCCAGACTTACTTGCCCCCAGGGAGACAAAAGCAGACACCTTTCCGTCGATCAGGTTTAGTGGAGCATGTACCGCACTGGAAGACAAATGGAATGCCTTGGATACAAGCACTTTTAAAGACGACCAACACAGGCGTCATCGAGCTTTGGCTAAACAGTTGCGGGCGGTAAGTACCAAAGTTGCCATGATGTCAGGTACATCCTTTGACTTCGATACCGAAGCGAGATTGCTTTACGACGTAGAGCCACCACATTATGATACTAGTCATTTTGACTCCCTTTTGAGAAGTCTCGATAAAGAACTAACCGGCACGGGTCCCTTAAGTGAGCGGTACCATGCTTTTGCAAAGCAATTTATCATACCCGTAGAAAAATTGGATACCGTATTTCAAATCGCAATCTCGGAGGCTCGAAAACGAACCCTGAAACGCTACGACTTACCCTCAGAGGAAAATTTTCACATTGAATATGTGACGGACAAGGCCTGGTCCGGTTATAATTATTATAAGGGAGATAGCTATAGCCTGATCCAGATAAATACAGACTTCCCCATTTATATCGAGCGAGCTATTGACCTGGCCTGCCATGAAGGTTATCCCGGTCATCATGTTTATAATGCATTACTTGAAAAAAATCTGGTCAAGGAAAAAGGCTGGATCGAGTACTCCGTTTATCCGCTCTTTTCGCCGCAATCACTAATTGCTGAAGGCAGCGCCAATTATGGAATAGCAGTCGCTTTTCCAGGAAAAGAACGGCTTTCATTTGAAAAAAATAAACTATATCCCGCAGCAGGCCTCAATCCAGCTTTGGCAGAAAAGTATCATCTTATCCAACAATTACGTGGCCGCTTAAATTATGCCGGCAATGAAGCAGCACGGGCATACTTGAATGGAAAAATCAATCGTGAGCAGGCAGCGCAGTGGATCGAGAAATATTTACTCTATGAACCAGATCGAGCATTGCAACGTACAAGGTTCATCGATAAATATCGCAGCTATGTCATTAATTATAACCTTGGTCAAGATCTAGTGGCTGAATATATAGTCAGACAAGGCGGTACCGATGATCAGCCAGAGAAGCGTTGGTTACATTTCGAAAAACTCCTTTCAACACCGCATACGGCTTCTGATTTACAATAATGTGAAGATTTCGCAGACAGAAGCTAGCGCTAGAATAAGCATCAAGAAGGTTATCCAGTTGCCTCCAACAGTTCAGCATGACCCAAGCCTCTAAAATCTACAGGTGTCAGCTTGGAAACTCCTTGCTCTTCCATATACACGCCATAAATCACGTCCACAGCTGCCATTGTAAGTTTATTATGGGTGATTATAATAAATTGAGAGGCACTGGAAAAGCGTTTAATAATGCGATTAAACTTCTGAATATTGGCATCATCTAACGGTGCATCTACCTCGTCAAAAATACAGAATGGTGCGGGCTTCAATAGGTAAAGGCCAAAGAGTAGGGCAATGGCCGTTAACGTCTTTTCACCACCTGAAAGTTGACTTAACGCTTTGGGCCTCTTACCCTTGGGCTTAGCAACAATTTCAATTTTTGAATTTAATGGATCTTCAGGGTCTAGAAGAATTAGATCGCAATTGTCATCTTCAGTAAATAGGCTTCTAAATACTTCAATAAAGTTTTCACGCACCTGTTCAAATGCTTCCATAAACCTCAAAGTCGCAGTATCCTCAATTTCCTTAATGGTCTCTAGCAGTGAATCCCGTGCATCTAGGATATCATCCCGCTGCGTGGCAATAGACATATGACGTTCTTCCATTTCACCAAATGCCTCCACCGCCATGGGATTGATTTCACCATAATTGCCGATGCGATTGCGCATTTTCTCTACTTTCTCATCCAATATCTCAAGATCAAGGCTTTCATCGGGTGCATGTTCACGTAAAATTTCCTCTAGAGATACATTAAATTCTATCTTCAATCGTTCCCCGACATTGCTCATCTTAAATTTCACATCGGTCAGGGCATCTTTGAGGTCATTTACCAGCTGTTGTTGATCATTTTGTTTCTTATGATCGTGGCGAATCTCGTCTTCAATCTTACTGATCTCTCCCCGGGCTTCATAATACGACTGCTCGAGGCCGGAAAGATCTGATTCCCTTGATTTTCTCACCTGGTAGTATTCCTGCAAAGAACTTTGTAGGTCTTCCACTTTCATCACCAATTCTTGGTAATCCCGCTCGTTCTGTTGCAGCTGAGCTTCATCTGCGTCTTTTTGTGCCTTCAATTCCTGAATCTGATGCAGGCTATATGACCGCTCTTGCTCCAAAGATTGCTGCTTACTCTGATACCTTATTAGTTCTATATTTTTCTGATTGACCAGTGCATTGTGATCCGCCAGTTTACCAGCTATCTGATTGTAGGAGTCATCGACAGACTCCATTTCACTTCGCTCTTTGTCCAAATCGGCAGATACTGCGGCAATCTTATTCACTAGGACTTTACGCTGCTTATTCAACTCATGGAGTCTTGTTTTCAAAGACTCAATACTTTCGTTAGACCCTGTTTCTAGGTCTTGATAATGTTCTAATCTTGAATGAACCCTCACCTCTTCACGCTTGAGTCCTTCCAGCTTTTCCTTCTCAAGCTCCAGATCCTCCGCACTATCCTGATCATCCAACTCGGTGAGTTGATCATTGATGGTGCCGAGCTCATCCTCCTTCTTGGAAATTTTCTCTTCGAGTTTAACAAGAATATCTTCGAGTTTCTTGAGGTACTTCTTACGACCAAGTTTCTTGCCTTCAAAAAGTCCCACCGAGCCGCCACTAAGGCTGTGCTTCTTCCGAATATACTGCCCATCAGATGACAGCAAGACTGCATTTGATCCAGCGAGGCCATCCTCTTTAAGATTGGAAGCACCCTCCGCAATATAGACGTGATGCAACAGATGTTCAACCACAGGTCGATACTTCTCATCAATCTCCACTACATCGATCGCTGGCCGGGTATTGGGCGGTTCATTTGCTTCGTCTGGCAATTGTGAAAAAGCATCCAATACAAAGAAGTTTGCCCGGCCTTTCTGCGCATCAGATAGTAGTCGAATGGCGTCAGCAGCATCGTCTACCGTGTCAACCACGTAATAGTTTAGGTAGGGCTCCAAATAATTTTCAATGACAATGCGATAGGGCTCGCCGCAGTAGATCAGATCTGAAAGCAGTGGTGCATTACGATCCCATTGACCACTTTTACTCAAAAATTTGATACTGTCTGGAAAACCCTCTAGCTTATCTACCAGGCTTTTAATCAGGTCAAATTCATGTTGCTTGGCGTCTTTCTGCCTGTTTAGATCACTAATTTCTTTACCTACTCTATCCTCTTCATCTTCTAGCCGCTGCCGTTCTTGTTGTCGAGCAAATTCTTTTTGCTCTATGACTTCGACGATCGAAGATTGCTGTTCTATCTTAGCAAACAACACACCCAATGATTTTTCAATGGCACTGTATTCCTCGATTCTTCGCCTCGCTTGCTCCTCGACTTTCTTGATGTCACTCTCAATGGTTTCAGAGGTAGTTTCATTCGCCACTAACTCTTTCTCTAAAGTAACCAACTCATTTTGTTTGAGTTGATGACCCTGGATGACGCGATCTAATGCTTCTTTGGTGCTACCATGACCGGATTCAATGTTTTCAAGTTCTTGTTTCAAGCCCTCCAATGTTGCTCCTAACTCCTTTTCTAGGTCCGCTACTTCCTCCAGCTCCTTGGAATGATGCGATGCTACTTCTTCTTGTTCGCCAATGCGTTGTTCATTGCGCTTGATGCGCTCCCTGAGTCCGGCACTATTCTGGTCGATAAACTGCTGCTTTTGCTCCAGTATCTTTTTGTCATTCTCGGCAGTTCTGATGTTGCCAATCAGATCATTCATACTACGTTGAAAATCGGAGAGGGATTTTTCTTTATCTAGATGCTTTTGCTTTAGTTGCTCCAGGCCTGCTTCCAGTTCATTTATTTTGACATCGAGTGCCCGATATTGATCCTGCTCTACTTGAATCTTACCTGTCAACAACTCATACCGCTCCTTCAGATCTTTGATCTTGATTACGGCCAGTTGAATGGACAAGACCTTGTACTTTTCTTTCAGATCAAAATATCGCTGTGTCCGGCGTGCCTGTTTCTCTAATACCTTTAGGTTTTGTTCGATCTCATAGAGTAGATCTTCGATGCGGTCCAGATCGCCCTGAGTTGAGTTTAGCTTATTTAGGGTCTCTTTCTTCCTAGCTTTATATTTAGATATGCCGGCAGCTTGCTCAAACATGCGGCGCCGGGCATTCTCTTTGTCACTAAGGATGTCTTCTACCATGCCCAGGGCAATGATCGCATAAGAGTTGGAACCTATGCCAGTATCCAAGAAAAGCGATCTAATGTCCTTTAAGCGACAAGCGACATTATTGAGCCTGTATTCACTCTCACCCGACCGAAAAAGATAGCGTGCTATCGTTACCGTCTGGTATTCAGTAGGCAAGAGATTCTTGGTATTCTCGAAAGTTAAAGCCACTGAAGCTACTCCTCCAGCCTTTCTCTTTTTGGTGCCATTAAAGATGACATCACTCATCTTGTCCAAGCGAAGGTCTTTGCTTTTCTGTTCTCCCAATACCCAACGAATGGCGTCAACCAAATTAGATTTTCCTGCCCCATTGGGACCAACCACACCGATCACATCTTCATTGAAGTGAATGACCGTTTCGTTGGCAAAGCTCTTAAAGCCTTTAATTTCTAGTCTCTGAAGTCTCACGAGGCCAAATATAGAGTAATAAACATGCGACCTATCTATAATATATCAACATGTGTTTGTAACTTCTTATCAGGAGATCGCGTCAAACAAGCAGCAATCATTTATTGCGCTCATCTAAAAGTACATAAACATCTGGCTATGAATCCATTTCATGAAGCAAACCAACATCGGTGGGAAGCAGCGAGCACTGGGTGGGCAGCTATGCACGAACGCAGAGGTACCTGGCGCAATTGTGTACAAGACCCAACCCTGGTTTTTGCAGCTGAGGAATGGGATTATGTGGCCAATTCTCACGGTAAAAAAGTAGCTGTGTTAGGTAGTGGAGACAATCTGGCGGCCTTTGCCTTTGCAGGCATGGGTGCGGAGGTCACCTCCGTCGATATTTCTCACAACCAATTGGCAGTTGGCATAGAGCGGGCAGCGAAGTTGGGACTTAACATTTCCTTCATCCAGGCTGATGTCATAGACCTGAGTGACCTGGGCGATCGTTCCTTTGATCTGGTATATACTGGTGGACATGTAGCCGTGTGGGTGTCTGATCTGGGCATCTACTACGGTGAGGCTGCGCGCATTCTACGCAACAATGGACTTTTCATCATTAATGAATACCATCCATTTCGCCGTCTATGGAAGCAAGGCTCAGACCGACTAGAGCTCGCATACGACTACTATCAACGTGGTCCATTCTCCTTCGCCTATAATGACAATGTGCTAGAACCTCAAGAAGGGACCTTGATGTCATATGAATTTCACTGGACTGTTAGCGATATGATCAATGCGGTGCTTTCCGCTGGCTGTAAGATCATCCACACTGATGAATTTGGCACTCATGTCGGTGATTGGGAAGGTGCTCCACTACAGGGACTTCCTGAAAATCTTTTGATTGTTGGGCGGAGGGTATAGAGCAGAGGGCATATAGCATGGAGCCAGCTGGCCAATCACCCAATTAGCCAATCCTACATCTTTAGTTCCCGCCAGGTATTTCCCTTTAGGTATCGATAGGTCAGAAAGATCAATGGAATCCAGTACATGATTTCGACTGTCCAGGCAGCTACCAGACCAACTTTAAAATAGTTGATTAGTACATAAATCAGGATAACATAAAAAAGTGCACAGATAGCCTGGATCTTTAATCCTTCGAAGGTCGCGCCCGTACCCACCATGCCATTGAAATAGATGCCTCCAATGGCAAACAAAGTGAGAATCGCAAACAACACGTAAAAAATAGGTTGCGCTTCCGTAAACAAAGACATATCCTCGGAACCTAGCAGCGGATACATGATGTATTTGGGAAACAATAATGAAGGAATTGCAATTAATAATGTGCTGCCAACACACAAAGTAATCGTCTTGTTTATCACATCAAAGACCTCTTTATAGTGACCCTGTCCAATGAAGTTGCTGACCAAGGTGTTGACCCCCACTGAATAGCCCCAGCAAGGTATACTCAGAATAAGGTAGATGACACGGACCAGATTGGATACGGCAAGCTCTCGCTCGCCCATATTCTCAACAATGCCAAAGAAAAAGAACCAGCTTCCGAGTCCCACAACGGCCTGAGCAACAATAGGACTAGCGATGCGGAGATTGATCTTAATCGATTGCCAGTCTACTTTCGGTATCTTGAGTAGTCGAAATGGTCGCAACCGTTTGTCAAAAAACATATAGATCGCAAAGACAATCAGCGCCGCCAATTCTGCGAGCGTACTAGCCAATCCAGCTCCCGCAATACCCATTTCTGGCATTCCCCATTTGCCATAAATCAGACTATAATTCAGTCCGATGTTGACCACAATTAGGACTATGGTATCGTACATAATCATACGGGTGCGTGCGATACCCGTGTAAAAGGCGATGATCGACACGCCTATAAACGCGGGGAATACCCCATATGACCGGTATTGAAGATACTCGAGACTCTTTTCATAGATGACTTGTGTATCCACAAATAGACTGAAGAAGTATGGACATCCTAAGACGATGAAGAGGAAAAAGAAAATCGCCAAGCCCATTTCCAAGTAAAGCATGCTATAGAATACGCCGCCTGCACGACGATAGTCACCTTCACCTGAGCGTCGTGCCACCAAGATTTGTCCCCCACGGGAAAACCCATAACCGATGGCAGTAATAATAAGGTAGAAAACACTGACAAAGCCAATAGCAGCAAAATCTGACTCGCTTAGGTGGTATAGAAATACACTATCACTGAGGGCAATCACATTTTGTGCTGCACTCCCGATCATGATCGGTGCCGAAATGCCTAATATCTGCCGATATGTAAGATTTAGCTTCAATACCCGGTTTGAAGGATGTCAAAGAGTGCACGACAAAGGTAAAGCATCTACCCAACAAAGTCAGGACGGTAAATTAGTGCCGAAAGAGCAAACCAATCATATTAAGGATTTTTCCTATCTATGGCCACAAATTTGCCTTATTGAAACCGGCATAAAATCAATTGAGAGAATGAGCAATCAAACAGAAAAACAACAAACTGCTCCGCCAGCAGCGGAGAAGAAGCCGGTAGTACTCTCCAAACACGGAGATGACCGGATTGATAACTACTACTGGCTGCGCGAGCGTCGAGATTCCTCCGTCATAGCGTACCTGGAAGATGAGAATGCATATACTAACCATGTGATGAGTCCTTTGGCATCCACGGAAGATCAAATATTTGAAGAGATCATTGGTCGGATTCAACCTGATGATAAGTCGGTTCCCTATCTACACAACAGCTACTTCTACTCAAGGCGATATAATGCAGGTGAAGAGCACCCGGTGTACATTCGTCAAAGGAAGCACCTTGAGGCACCGGAAGAAATAATGCTAGATGCCAACCAATTGGCCAAACCGCATGACTTTTATCAGATTGGCAGCAGGTCCGTCAGTCCTAATCAGACCATGCTCGCCTTTGGAGAAGATACATTTAGTCGAAGAATTTATACCATTCGATTTAAGCATTTATTGGAAAATCGAATGCTTCCAGACGAACTCACAAATACGACAGGGCATGCAGTATGGGCTGCAGACAATCGAACTGTATTCTATACACGAAAAGATGAGACTTTGAGACCGTCAAAGATCTTTCGTCATGTACTTGGCACTGATCAATCTAAGGATGTAGAGGTTTACGAAGAAAAAGACGACACCTATTACACCTATGCATTCAAATCAAAATCCGCTAGGTTTATTTTTATCGGATCTTTTGCCACGCTATCCACTGAGTACCGTTACATCGAAGCCGATCAACCCAATAGTGCCTGGAAAGTCTTCCACCAGAGAGAGGCCAAACACGAATATTACCTTGCCGAGGCAGCTGACAGATTTCTCATCCGAACGAATAAATCTGCTAAGAATTTCAGGCTTATGGAAACCTCATTCAAACAGACGGCATTCAGGTTTTGGAAAGAGCTTGTCCCTCATAGTGATGATGTCCTAATCGATGATGTGGACGCTTTCGCCAATTTCATTGCGTTGAGTATTCGTGAACAGGCGCTAACGAAGATTCGTGTTATCTCACACAATGAAGAAGTGCATGACATAGAATTTGAAGAAACACCGTACTCAGTGTTTACCACCAACAATTATGAGCTTGATACGCACCAATTAAGGATTTCCTTCACTTCACTGAAGACGCCCACAACGACCTACGATTATGATATGCATAGCAGAACACTTGTTGAACTAAAGCAACAAACTGTGTTGGGTGGATTTGATCCATCACATTACATTACTGAACGCCTGATGGCACCGAGTCGCAATGGGACCCAGATACCCATTTCTATCGTCTACCGCCATGGATATCAAATGGATGGCACAGAACCGCTCCTACTCTATGGCTATGGCTCA
>JABDMH010000101.1 GCA_013001595.1 Saprospiraceae bacterium
AAATAAGGCCGGTCCTAAAGACAAAAGTGGAGGCAATAATAATCGGTAGATGGTGACATCAATGCTGCAGCAAACGATCACTTTAAAAAAATGTTATCCTTAACTGACTGTAAAGACAAGGAAAATAGCGGATGGCACAACTAAATAACGCTCTGGGGCTAGGCGCAGTGCTCGCCAGGACTCCTTCTGCCCTTGCAAACGCTCTCTTATAATATATATAAAGTTTGCACAACAACGTTACTGCCGAGGCCAGCATTGCGACCTAACCCCTGTTATAGGTCGACTCACCTCTATCCTGTTTTCAATTTCTGTTCGATAGCTTCCTTAACAAACTGGTTCAACGTCTTACCTTCCAAGATTGCATGCTCGAACGCTTTCGAATGTAATTCTGGATTCAGCCTAACATTAAAGGTTCCTTTGAATGACTTGAAAACTTCTTTTCCGGCTTCCTTGCAGAGGTTTAGATAATCCTCTACTGCCTCCCTAAAGGCCTTCTTCAATTTGTTCACTGTTGATCCTTCAAAAGTGACTAAATCATTAATCCCCTCTATTCGACCGTAGAACACCTCGTCTTCGGAAGAGAAATGCACTGATCCGATAAAATCCTTAAATCTTAATTTATCAGTCATATCAATTTTTGTTTCTTAAGTTCTTCGATAATGTAGTTCTTAGCGTATCGCTTCAGTTCATTTCCAGGATGTGGCTTGTGAAGTCGAATAATATGCTTCGAATCTGTATTTATGTAAGCTCTCCTTGATCCAGAAGTCTTACCTGTTCTCTTTTCCCTATATCCCAGTTTCCCTAACACATATTCAAGTTCCTGGAATGTAATGGTGCTTCTTGGGTCTAGCAATCGTTCCAGAATCTTGGACAACCTACTCATTAATCAAAGATAAGTAGTTCTAAAGTCATTTGCAACTATGTTTCAGTTGCAATTCCAAGTCTTGCTGACCTATAACTTTTATCTGCAACCAAGATATACCGTGCTAATGCAAAGAGACTATAGCAAAAGCCAATCCAGGCTTTCCCTACGGACCAGGCACAACAATCCCACAGACCTTTGTCAAAAGGTCTGGCTGTGCCTAGTGCTTTTCGGCAAGTGTAATACTTATTACTTTGAAACGGCCACAGGCCATACTGTCTGAGCAGCTAAAAAGATATTAAATATGCCCAAGCTTTGACAATCCGAACTTCTAGACTAAAATTTCTCAATGTTCGTGCGAGGTTATGGCATGTAGTGGAAAAACAATCTAGCAGATAAGCCGATGAACCATTCCTATATTTTCTTTGACTTTTCAGCCCTATCTGCGTTGTCGTCGCTACCAGAGCGAGGCTATGCTTCACTCCTTCCGCCTTGATAGAACTGAAAATGCTTTGAAAATATATACGGACTTGTCATCCCCTTATCTGCTGGTATGACCGTCGAAACGTACAGCACTGGTTTTGTCAAACGTAGGTCTACACTGAAGGCAGCGTCCTTCAGTGCCACCCAAAGTTTGCCCCGCCGGAGGCGAAAGAGAAAGTGATAAAGTAAAATTAAAAGTAAAAGGCACCTAACCATATTTAGTAGATATTTTAATCACACCCTCGACGAGCTCAGAGTATTAAAATCCGTTGAAAATCAAAGAATACCTGAACTCAGCTTCGCTCTTACGGATGCTTGTGATTCCTGATAATTGTCTGAATCAGGATTTTCAGGATTTCAGGATTCAATCCCTGTATTTTGGATTAAACACCTTCTTAAATTGTAGACTTAGTGCTCCGAAGTTGATCAGTAGGCCAATTGGTTTGTCATATGCTACTACATAATTTTTTGCCTGTGCAAGATGGACATCCTCCAGATTTATCAGTGCCTTTAGCTCAACAATCACCTGGTCCTCTATAACAAAGTCTGCTCTGCGCGTGCCTACGCGAACACCCTCATAATGGATATCGTGTTCCTTTTCCCGGGAGAAGCTTATTCCTGCACGTTTCATTTCGATGGCCAAGCACCTTTGGTATATCACTTCCTGAAATCCATTGCCCAACGTGCGATGGACTTTCATAGCACAGCCGTTGATTTTATATGTCAGATTGTCTAGATTCAATGAGGTTTTTCAATCCTTCTAATCCCTAAATCTACAAAATCCTGATTCAGACTACGTAACGCCAAGCCTCGCCACTGGCATCAGCCTACTTCGTTGTGATTTCGATCACCCCAAACGCTCCCCTGGCACCATACCTTCCTGCTTGTGCGGGAGGTACGACGGTGATTTTTTTCACAGTTTGCACATCCACCGATCCTTCAACTTCTGCATAACCACGTCCTATCGGAGCTCCATCAACCACAAATAAAGGTTGATCGGCGTCCGAGCTCGACAGGGACCTATTTCCGCGAATAAATATGGACGCATCGCTGCCATAGCCACGAATATCCAGGCCTCCCTCTCTCCGTAACAGGTCCATCAATTCGGTAAACTCTGGACTTTCGATGTCTTTATCTTTGTCAACATTACCTGCTGGGGCGGAAGTGGAACAACTTAGCCATGTGATTGTCAAAAGGGCAAGTACCATAACAGGATAGGATCTTAACCAATGGGGAGCTCGCATAGTATAACTTCTATGCCAGTATAACATGTTTCCAAGCATAACAGTTTCGCTATTTTTATCTTAGATTAGATAAAGTGATATGCTGACAAGTACACGATACGATGATCTTAAACCTTGGCATCTTAAAATGGCCATGGTATCAATTTTTGTGCAAAAATGAAGCCTTTTTTCCTCCTACTGATTGTGATATCTTTTACTTGGTCTTGTGCAGACAGCCTCCTGGATGAAATTCCATCCGTGAACGTAAGTGCGCTAGAAGATCTATCTATGAAAGTTTATGTGGATAGCCTTCATCTCGATCAAGGACTATTTAGTCGAAAGTTAGAGGAAAGGGGATTTACAAATATCTACGGATTGGCGAAATTCAACGTTGACCAGGTGCCCACCAGCTTCAATTACGAGTTGATATTGCTCTCTTGTACCAAAGGACCAGAACGCCATCATCTCCTTGCTACAATACATATGGATTATAACGCTATTTCAGATATCTTTCAAATAAATCCGAGAGACTATGTACTATCCGGCGTTTTTGCCCATAATGAAGTCCATCCCGTAGGCATTGAACTCAGTCCAGCAAAGTCCAATTTAAATCTTGTGTATCTATTGATCAATAATGACGGCAAAATCAGTAAACTGGCCAGAGGACAAAATTGACTCCGCATGTCTAATCTAAGACATTGGACATTTCACACCTTCAATAATCGAGAGTAATCATGCAGACAAAAGTACCCACCATATATAAGAATATCCCATTGAATTACAAGGTGTCTATTTGTCTATTTGCCTTCATCTTCAGCTCTTGTCAGTATAAATCCAAAGTTAATCTGGAGAACAAGCTAGCCCTGGGTGAATCCATCTACACAATCACTTGCCAAAGTTGTCATCAAGCGGATGGTCAAGGTATATACCCTATGCATCCACCATTAGCCGGATCGGAATGGGTAACGGGTAGCAAAGAGCGATTGATCAAGGTACTACTCGAGGGACTAGATCGAGAAATAATGGTCAAGGGCCAGCTGTATGATGAGGTCATGCCCGATCATGATTCGTTGAGCAATGAGCAAATGAGTGCTGTATTGACCTATGTACGCGAAAGTTTCGGCAACTCAGCGGGAACAGTCTCCATTGAAGCAGTAGACTCTGTAAGAAGAGGACTCAGTCTGCATGAGCCTTTAGCCCTGAGCGATGTGCTACCTGCCAATGATTATGAACAAAGAAAAGTGACTGGAGGTGTGGCCAGTAGGGTTGGATCAGCTATAGAAGCTGGTGCCATTCACTTAGATGAGATTCAAGCACCTCCCGGATTTGAAGTGTCGATTTTTGCCGAAGGTCTGCAAAATCCTCGATCACTTGCGTTGGGTCCAAAGGGGACCGTCTTTGTCGGTTCTCGAAAAAATGAAACAGACTTTGTGTATGCGATTCGGGATGATGACCAAGACTGGAAAGCAGATACCATAATTAAGATTGAGAAAGGTTTGGAATGGCGTCCGCTCGGAGTGGCCATGAGGGATGGCGATCTCTATGTGGGAGAGATCCATCGTGTAGTAAGATATCAAGATATTGAAAATCATCTCTTGGACCCTCCGGAACCTGAAGTCATCTATGAGTTTCCCAGAGAAAAAAAACATGGAGACAAATACATCGCCTTTGGACCGGACGATAAGTTGTATGTACCGGTCGGGGCTCCATGCAATAGTTGCCTGGAGGACAATCCCATTTTTGCCACCATCACGCGCATGGATCCTGATGGGAGCAATTTTGAAATCTTTGCCCATGGCGTTCGAAACAGCCGAGGCTTTGACTGGCATCCACAAACTCAGGAGCTTTGGTTTTGTGATAATGGTCGCGACCATCTCGGCGATGATCTACCGCCCTGTGAAGTAAATAGAGCTCCAAGCGCCGGATTGCATTTCGGCTTTCCCTTTTGTCATGGCAGCGAAATTAGCGATCCCGAATTCGGCACTCAAAAACCTTGCACCAACTTCCAACCCACGGCGTTTAACTTAGTGGCCCATGCGGCACCGGTGAGCTTACTTTTTTATACAGGAACACAATTCCCGGAAGATTATCATGGATCGATATTAGTGTCGGAACATGGCAGTTGGAATCGCTCCAAAAAACAAGGGTATCGAGTGATGAAATTACATTTGGATGGTAATCAAGTGGTAGCACATGAGCCCTTCCTCACCGGCTGGCTAGACCATCAAAAGGACGATGCGTGGGGTAGACCAGTAGACCTATTGCAAATGCCAGATGGATCTCTACTGCTAAGTGACGATTATGCCGGGGTCATCTATCGCGTTGCTTACACTCAAGGCGTTAACCTTTGAGTCTACAATACGGCAGCAAGAAAAATTAAAGCATATGAAATTGGTAATAAGTTGGCCTATCATACTCCTGGTACTGGTAACCAGTGTACAGGGATGTACTAGCGACACAACTCAGGAGCATGATAAGAATAGATCTTTACCTGTGGTCAAAGATAAATTGGTAGCTCCCCTTGCAGGTCAAGTCCGCTGGTCATGCTGCGCCCGTCAAATCGACCATATACATCCACTAGCCCGCCTGGTGTGGAGGTGGATACATTCTAACTACCAATGATGTAGTTGTGAAGAAGAATGCTGGGCAATGGGTTCTTGATGGACCTGGAAGCGTGGTGATGAAATCAGGATCGAGCTTCCGATGGATGTACACAAGGTCATGCTACCGGATAGAGACGATTATGTAGTCCATATGCGGGGTCCCGTTGTGCTGGCACGCAGTAGCCGATTGGAAAGAAGTGCCATCGACGGGTCCTTATCTTTTCCCGATGACATTGAGTTGAAAGAGGTCGAGCAGGCGGGTCTCAAAGGTACCCTGGATGCATTTTACATGTACGCTTGCCAATGGCACACCATTCAACTCTGCGACCACGCTTCAACCGACAATCAGTTTGACAAACCCGACCGATCCGAATGCCCTCAAGGAGATGATGGTAAATCGGGTGTCGGATGACCAGCGGTTGTGGTTTCCACTGGCAAGATGATCTTGCAAAGATCAATAGAAAATATGCTAGTGCGCTTATCCGAGGACCTGCCTTTTAAGATGATGAGGTCTTTTGATGAGCATACTAAAACAGGGTGTTTTCCATCCGATTTTCGCTAAGCCCAAGTGGTATTAGCCTCTTCTGGACACAATGTATGCTGTTTACTTCCACAGTAATTTTCGTCATTTCTAAGACATTAACTTCAGGTGATTCCAGAAAATACACTTTGCACAGAATCACATAACAATCCATCTATATGCTTTACTGACTCAAAGTCAGCTTAAAGCCATCTACAGCAGTGATCCGAAGGAGGGCGGTGGAAGAGGTCCAAAGAAGGGTGTAGTATTAGTACTGCACCCTTCTTCTCTTTACATAGTACCTAATCCATGCATCGAACTCAGCCCTATTATCCGATGTAGGATCTAGTCCGAGCGTGCCAATCCCTGTGGCTTATGAATCTTTAGGTATTCCTAATCCGAGGACAAAGGGGGATCCCAAGCCCAGTAGAAAAGGGGGATTCCTAAGCCCGGAGTGCAACGAAGGGATTGGTAAGCCCACGAATATTAAAACCATACGGGCTTGGTAATGGCTTACTAAAGGCAAGCCCCGATGGAAAAGCAATATAACCCTTAGCCAAAACCCAATGTCTAACTGCCGATTTCGAGCTTACCAATCCCTGCGGGCTTAGGAATCTCTCCTAAAGGGGGATTCCTCAGCCGAGAAGTAAAGGGGGATTCCTCAGCATGCTGCGAAGCGGAAGGATTGGTAAGCCCCCACGAAAAACAGTTCGCTATAGCTCTGCGATCTCTGCGCCTCTGCGTGACTTCACATGCAACTGGTAGCTACATTCATGTGAATCTAATATAGCCTGCCTTCGATTCCGCTGCGCTGCACTCAGGCTGACCACATGGGGTGTTTACTGCGAGGTAGATCAGGTGACGATCGATAGGAATTAGGAAGTGAAAGGGATTTCTAAGACTTGGAGTCCGGGGTATGGCTCACTAAATGCAGATTCTTTGGTCCAGACCTCCAGACAAAGATGACATGTCTGGCAAAGGTGCTGAATTGGCTGGTGGTCGATGGAATAGTATTGGCCAAGCTATGTTCTACACAGCAGAAAACAGGGCATTGTGCACGGCTGAAATCGCAGTGCATACGCCATTGGGCATTGTTCCAAAGAACTATTATCTAATCTCGATCGAAATTCCACAAGACACCGATATGCTAGAGATTGACGTGAAAGACTTACCTAAAAACTGGAAAACCTTCCCCCATTCACCCATCACAAAAAAAGTGTGCGATCAATTTATTGCGCAGAATAATTTTCTCATAATGAAGGTGCCCTCTGCGGTCATCCACGGAGCATACAATTGTTTGATTAATCCAACCCACAAAAACTTCAAGAAAGTCAACATAGTTGGGAGTGAGCCTTTCGCATTTGATAAACGACTGTTTGACAAATAGATTCTACAACTTTTCCCTTGGAATAGATTTATTTGTAAATAGAACTGTGCGGTCCTTCATCCCAGATACAAAGAAAAACCAGATGTCTTCCCAGTCCGAGCTTACCAATCCCTGCGGGCTTAGGAATCTCTCCGTATTCCTAAGCCGAGGACAAAGGGGATCCCAAGCCCCGTAAAAAAGGGGATTCTTATACCAAAGTAGAGGAGGATTCCTAAGCCTGCAGCGAAGCGAAAGGATTGGTAAGCCTCCGCATTAGAAATCCCTATGGGCTTTAGGAATCTCTCACCAACTTGGGAATCGTTCACGAAAAACCTACTTTACCATAATGAAGGTCGACTACTGGCATAATTTTCAAGAGGGATTATTCTACCACATCTATAATCATTCTTCTGGAGAAAAAAACCTTTTCGGAAATGATCACGATTACCAAGATTTCTTAGCTAAATACAATCGGTACTTTTCAACCCTTTTCGATACCTATGCATATTGCCTGATGCCCAATCATTTTCATTTGATCGTTCAGGTGAGAAAAAAGGAGATGATTCTGGCTCAAATAAATACTGCAGAATCTTCTGCCAGTTTAGCCTTGTACCATAATCAAACATCTCTGAACGAGTACATACAAGATCAGTTTAGGAGATACTTTAGTTCCTACACCCTGGCGTACAATCACAGGAATAAAACACGGGGACAACTGTTCTTAAAAAGGATGAAGCGGATTAGTTTTGATCCGGATGCCAAGTTAGCATATCTAATTTGCTACGCTCATCATAATCCCATCCATCACAGATTTGCTAAATCATATGAAATTTGGAAATATTCATCGTACCAATTTTATTGCCATAATGAGCCAGCTGCCATAGAGAACATGAAACGGGCAGATGAATTTATTTCTAGAGATGCTGAACGTATGCATCATCAATTTAGAATGGATAGGGCTTACGAAGTCCATACTAACGGGGATTCCTACACCCTAGAGTGAGGGGGATTCCGAAGTCTTATTGTGAAAGGGGGATTCCTAAGCCTGTAGCAAAGCGAAAGGATTGGCAAGCCCCCGATTATGAAAACCAAATATATTTAGAATGGCTTGACCCCAACTAGGAATCAATATAACCCTTAGCCAATAACCCACCTGCCTGCCGATACCGAGATTACCAATCCCTGTGGGCTTAGTAATCTCTGCCTAAAGGGGGATTCCTAAGCCTGTAGCGAAGCGAAAGGATTGGTAAGCCCCCGAATTGAAAACCAAATATATTTAGAATGGCTTGACTCCAACTAGGAATCAATATAACCCTTAGCCAATAACCCACCTGCCTTGTGATACCGAGCTTACCAATCCCTGCGGGCTTAGTAATCTCTGCCTAAAGGGGGATTCCTAAGCCTGCAGCAAAGCGAAAGGATTGGTAAGCCCCCGATTATGAAAACCAAATATATTTAGAATGGCTTGATCCAAACTAGGAATCAATATAACCCTTAACTAATAACCCACCTCCCTTGTGATACCGAGCTTACCAATCCCTGCGGGCTTAGTAATCTCTACTTTAGGAATCTCTTACTATCCGGGTAACCAATCCCTCCCTCAAGCAATAGATCTGTAGAAAGCAATATATTGTACCTCTACAAAAAGATGATTTTTGGAAGCACAGTATACAGAAACAGCACTGTTAGGGGGACTGAAGCAGCGAGATCTGAAGATCATGAAGTACCTCTACACTGAATACATGCCCATGATTAGAGATCATATAACACGAAATGGTGGATCGGATCAAGATGCCGCCGACATCTTCCAAGATGGCATGGTGGTATGCTTTGAGAAATGCGCTGATTCGGACTTCCAATGGACCAGTACACTGAAGACCTATCTATATGCAGTCTGTAAAAACAAATGGTTGATGCAACTACGTAAAAAAAGAAACCGTGGAACAACTTCCCTGCCAGATAACCTGGAGATGAGTGATTCAGAAAACATCCATCAAGACATCATTCAACATGAACAAAAGGAATTGATGCGAAAACACTTTCGGACCCTAGGTACAGATTGTCAAAGCATTCTACAAATGTTCTTCGAAGGAATGTCGCTGAGAAAGATTGGTGAAACCATGAATTTTACCGAAGCATACGCCAAAAAGAGAAAGTTTGTTTGTCAGCAACGACTGATCAAAGCCATTACCCAAGATCCTTTACATCAAGAATTAAGTGCCTTATGATATCAGAAAAGGATTTGCAACTGATCGAAGATTTTCTCCATCAAAATCTGTCCTCAGCCGATAGAGAGGAGGTAGAAAAAAGGATCGCCAATGATCCCCTATTCAAGACTCATCTCCAGATCGTGCGTGACCTTCCAAGTGCCGTTGCCGTCGATACGGAGGGATTTAAACAAGACCTAGAGAAAGTCATGCAGTCCGAAGGCTCATCTTCCGGTAAAATCCGTCGATTGCCCCTGAGACGTATTATGCTGGCTGTGGCTGCCACTGTCGCCATCGTACTAGCCATTAATTTCCTTGTCCAAGACGCATCTCCAGATCAACTCTTCGCACAGCATTTTCAGATGCCACCAGAAAACATCTCTGTGCGCAGCGATGCTGCTGTAGACGAAAGTCTAACCACCGCACTGGAAGCCTATTCCACCAATAATCATGAGATCGCAGCATCCAACTTCGAACAATTTCTTGAGGAGCATCCCGACGAACAAGCGGCTAGATTCTTTTACAGCCTTAGTCTTATGGCCCAGGAACAGCATGCTACAGCCGAGGAAAATTTGCTGAAATTGACAACCGAAGAAAGTATGTACCGTACTTCTGCCCAATGGTATTTGGGACTACTCTATCTGAAATTGCAAAACCAGGATCAAGCTTCGAACTATTTAAAGGAGCTTGCAGCAGGTCAAAGCTCCTATCAGCAGCGGGCAAAGGACATCCTCGACGAACTCTAGGAGCAATTACTTCTCATAATATCAGACAATTCGACCCTGCTACTCTTCGGGCCTGAAGTTTCTATTACTCTCGCTTTTATGTGCACCCAGGCACCGTGCTGCTCATCTGCAATTAGTGCCACTGAGCCTACTCAAATACGCATTGCAAATAAAAATGCACTCAAGGGGTAACCATCTCTAGATTGATGCAATCAAGGATCAAATCAAGCAGCATGAAAACCTTTCTACAATTTCTTTTCTCATTGATCCTGACGGCAAACCTGGTCAGCAGCGAGGCCCAAACTTCCAAGCTCTACCTTCAGGTGGGAGGCAGCTATCTGCTACACGATCAAATCGAACAATTTGGCTTTGACCGACAGGGGCCATCTGTAATGGGGTATGCCGAAGTAGGTATGCAATACAAGCCTTTGAGTGTAGGCGCACAGCAGACATTCTTGCAAGAATACAGTTTCTATCGATTCAGCATCAAACAACAGCTGCAGACCGTATATGCTAAATACAGCTTCAATCAATATCTGAACTGGCTTCCCTACGGCCTGGATCCGTATGCCATGGTCGGTGCCTCCATCATCACCAATCGGTTTCAGACCTATGCTGAACCCAATCGAAACCCTCAGGAGATTACGGACCAACAAGTCAGCATGAACCCGGGATATACCTTTGGAATCGGCCTGCAAGCAGGAAGCGAGAGATTGATCCTGGGTCTACACTATCAATATACGCCCAGCAAAGAACAATTCACCCTCCAAGATTTCGAAGAGCTGCCTTTTAGCACCAGTGCACATCTCATTACCATAGATGTGGGCATTCGTTTCACAGTTGCTGATCGAAACAAACGCAGCAAATGTCCGCGATTTGGTCGTAAAGGCATACTAAGACTCTAACTCCATTCTCTTATCTAAACATCAATACCAATGAAAACGCTATACCTATCCATACCCTGTATAATCCTAACACTTGCTTTTTTTGGCTGCCGCAAGGGCGCAGACACTTTTGCCGATCTACAAAAGGATGCCGTCAATGAGGTCATCTCCGCAGCCGATGTGATTCCTGCTCCCAGTGCCACTTATGAAGAAACTTCCAAAGGCTATACTGATGAGAGTACTTCAGACAACAAGGATTTCTTATGCAACGGAAAACGCATCAAAGAAACAGTGGTCCTAGACAAACTCACCCTCAATGCCTTTGATGATCGATCGGCCACCAACACGGCAGCCCTCTATCCAGGATCGATCGTCAAGGTCAAAGACTACATGGAACAACGCGACCTAAATGGAATCGGAAATTTCCGCAGAAACCCCATCATGGTATCCAGTGACCTGGGTGATCTTCGCGAAGTTATGGATCCGACCCAACGTGGCAATGTGGATCTTGCTTTGAAAGAGATGGAAGAAGCCAATCCACAGTTTGCAGCCAAAGTAATATCCGAATCTGTAGAAGCCTATTCTTTTGATCAGGCGATGGTGCACATCGGCGTCGATGCAAAATATCTGGGCCAATCCGTCAAAGGAAGATTCGATGTAAGCTCTACCGTTGAAAATCATTCTTTTGCCGTCAAATTTTATCAGATCTATCACACCGCCTCAGTCAGTAATCCTACCAGTCCTTCAGAGCTGTTCCATAATTCGGTTTCCATCGACGAAATGCAAAACTTAGTCGCTGATGTGGGACCCCTAGGATTAATTACGGAAGTGGCCTATGGCCGAATGCTTATTGGCATTTTTACCTACACTGGCAGTGAGTTTACTACATCGACAGAAGTTGAAGGAAAGTTCCGTAAAGGATTGGCTTCGGTGGATACCGACTTAGACGTAAAAACCAAAAACTTCTTCAAGAATTCCACCTTTAAAGTGGCCATTTTGGGTGGCGATGCTCAGGAGGCCACCAAAGTAGCCGGTAGTGGCCTGGGTATGGAATCCATACAGGCAGCCTATCGCTGGATGGAGTCCGGTGGAAGCGATCCTTCTCTGGGTGTACCGATTCAATACAAGATTCGACAGTTGTCAGATCCCTCCTACCCTCTACTGGCTATAGGTGGTATCGTGGAATATGAAGTCTTGGATTGTAGCACACTGCCCAATCATTTGATCATCAACGAAATCGACATTACCGCCTTTGCCGGAGTCAATGCAGACAACGATAACAAACCATGGGACGAGATCGCCATTGGGGCAGCTCAGAACCCAGACATCTTCCTCGATATTCAAAAATTCGAAAATGGGGAATGGCAAATCGGTCCCGAATATGAAGAGCAAGTATGTAGTGACTGTACGAGCGAAGACCTACCCCTCACATTCAAGACCAATTACCCGATTACGGAAGAGGATCTGAAATCTTTCTTTCTCGTACAATTTGTAGATGTTGATGCATTTAGTCAATATCAGACTATGGGAGAAGTCAGATTTAACCTGAGGTCATTTCTGCGGTCGACCAGCAATCCTGAGCCGTCCAATGCTTATCCAAGCGAGGCCTCTTTTAATAATGGACCATATACCGTGAATCTAAAATTTCAATGGTCAACAAAATAGGTCCATTTATTAAAATCACTAATTCTTTTTCCTGAGTATATCATCGTGGAAATGTGCTTTGATCAAAAATACGCCTCGTGAAGATAGTTTTATGAGGCATATTTATAATAAGTGCAGGTGGAGGCCAGAGGCTTAAAAGATGAGTAAAAGCAGCCTGAAGGGCATCGCTAAATAGAAATAGCAAATGGTGCTCGACTTGAATCTGCTGAAATGGGGGATTAATTAACTGCTTACTATGTTCACCACCCGAGGGCATATGGAACTTTGACGGAGTGTAGCCCTTCAGTCTGCTAGGGGTAGGTGCGATATACCAGGGGCCGCGCCAGTGGTTAAGGGAGTTGAGGCTTTCAGCCTCATTTTTCGATAGAGTGGTCTCCTAGCAGAGTATTATAGAGGTGGCAGGTGGTCGTCGATTTTAATTATTTGCGATTACGGGATAAGTCATCTTCATGCGAAACAAACACTATTGAACTGAGTACATGTGGGAGGCTAGAGGTGTACCGTGTTCACCACCCGAGGGTATATGGAACTTTGACGGAGTGTAGCCCTTCAGGCTGCTAGGGGTAGGTGCAATATACCAGGGGCCGCGCTCCTGGTTAAGGGAGTTGAGGCTTTTAGCCTCATTTTTCGATAGAGTCGTCTCCTAGCAGAGTATTATAGAGGTGGCAGGTGGTCGTTGATTTTAATTATTTGCGATTACGGGATAAGTAATCTTCATGCGAAACAAACACTATTGAACTGAGTACATGTGGGAGGCTAACGGCCTCCGCTTCCCCAATCAGGGGCATCGCCCCTGGTATAAGACAGATCAAAAGCAGCCTGAAGGGCTGCACTTCAAATAGTAGTGCAATAATTAAATAGATTCCATTTCAAAGCTTAAAAAATAATAGAAGGCCCCGAAGCACTAAGCTACTTTCCTGACACTTCTACCTTTATTCACTCGATAATAAATAAAAAAGGAAAGTAACACTCCTGCTAGAATATAAATCCAGGTCCATGATCTCTTCACCAAAGGTTGTGGATCTCCTTGAAGTACAAAACCAGCCCAATAAAAAGGATGCCGATTAAATTCATCTGCCTTTTCTAAAAAGCTCACTTTGGCTTTTTGCAACGCTACATCTTTTGAAGCACCTTCGGATAAATAACGGTAGAAATATTCCATAATATCGGCAGTGCTTGCATCCTGCGCTGGCCACAAACTCATCAACCTACTGGGACAACCGGCATAGGCAAAAGCACGACCCAAGCTCTGAATTCCTTCCCCTTTTTGGATCTTCCCAAAACCGGTATTGCATGCGGAAAGGACAGCCAAATCAGCATTGAGATTCATGCTAAACAATTCCCACGCATACAGATTGCCATCATCAATGGTATCACCATCAATGGTAAAAAGCAGTCTTGAATTCAATGGGTTTACATCATCAATGATGGCATGTGTGGCCAGGTGTAAAATCGAATACGCCGGAGCTAAGCGCTTAAAAACAGATTCCTGGGCATCCTCTTGTTCAAATTGGTCACCTGCAAAGAATGCACTTAGCGAACGCACTTCGCGCTGGGCACCCTTCAAATCTATTAATCCACCCCTAACCACATCTTGATAGGCAAGTAAATTAGGTGCTTCGGCTTCTCCCTCATCGTTGCGACTATTAAAATTTGGGACCATCGCGAGGAATCGAGTTTCCTGCTTCTGATCTGCCACCTGCTGATATTGAAATAAAGAGGTAGCCGAATATGCATAGGAAATGGCATGGTCTTGAAAAAGATATGTATGGCCTGCATCGGTCTTGGCCTCCCCTGATTCACTCATCAACACTTCAAAAGGGATATAGCCCAATTCATCATCGAGTACAAAAGTAATATGTTGTGTACTGAGCAATGGTGCAATGGGCGAGACCAACAGATCATACATTGCGCGACTATGACTATAGAAATCCCCGATGTCACCTTGGCCATTGGTCAGTGAAGAGCGAAACTGTGCTAACAGATTAGTAAAATCATCACCCAAATCTATTTCCATAAAATCTGAATGATCCACGCCAATAATAAAGACATAAATATTTTCTTCGCCCATGAAATACTCTACCAATAATCCATCATCATTTTTTAGATATTCCTGAATATTTTCTACTGAAGCACTCTCGGCTGTGTACTTCAATTGATGGTATTGAGGATATTCTTTTTCAATTCTACGAACTAGATCATCGTAGTTATTTTTTTGCCGAAAGATCTTATTTTGAAGTTCTGAGATCAGAGATTTATCATTGTCGGAAATGGCTGCAATTAATTGCTGCTCAAAATAACTGAGGTTACGTTTAAGATCCTGCTCTTCTACCAGCAATTCTTTTGGTACTCCAGCAAAATCCTTGGCACGGGTTTCGTTTAATGCTGCAACGAGCAAGGCAGATTTATTCTTTTCTGAAAAATCGAAGGCTGTCTCTAAATAGGTAGCGTCATCCGTATCTCTATAGAGCTGATACGCGGTTGCCAAAGCATGTTCGTAAATCTGATCGTATTCAGCCCTTAGATTAGCCACTGAGCCCTTTGAACGATAACTGAACTGCGCTGCATCAATCATTTCGATGGCGCGACTAAAAGTCAACAGGGCATCTTGCAGATCTTGTGCATCTCCTCCCTGCTTATGTTTCCCCAGTAAGACATTTCCTTTAGTGCCCAGAATGGCTGCTACCGTACGGGGTAGAATGGTCTCACTCGGCAGGGGATTGTTAATTTGGGCAGATGGACTGAATGTAGTAGTCGCTGCCAGCAGAGCCAAGTCAACATTTTGCAAGGCCTCTTCCACCTGACCTGAGGCTGCCAATGCCTTGGCCATAGAGGCATATGCCAATGCTACATCATGATGTTTTTCTCCATAGATCTGCAAATTAATGCGCACTGCTTTTCGATAGTGCTCAAGGGCCGCTTCATAATTGCCCTTTGCCATTTCTAAATTGCCAATCAAAATATAATTACCAGCCACATGTGGATGATCAGGTTGAAAAGCCAGATTCGTTTCCAGCGCTTTTCCTGCAAGGACCGTCGCCGAATCAGGCAGCTCCCTTTGCTGATATATTAGAGCCATGCTGTGATAAAGTGGACCAAGCTCAATTAAGGCATTGCCGCTATTTACAAATATCTCTTCGGCCTTGCGTAAATAGTCCAGCGCTTGCTCGTGCTCACCCTTGCGTTCAAGCGAGGTAGCCAACATATTGTAACTCGTGCCAAGTCGAGGATCCATATGATCATAGGCCTTGAGTTCCATATCTACCACTTGTCTCATATACAAGAGGGCTTGATCCACATCTCCGATATGATTCATAATTACCCCAAGGCCTTGGTAGTCCACAATTAAGTTAGGATTGTCTGGCGCAAAGGATTTCAGTTTTATGGCCAGGGATTTTTTGTGCCAGTCCTGAGCTGATTTTAGGTCACCCATGAGTTCATGGAGGATGCCCAAATTTGTGTAAGTCTTCGCCAGTAGCGGACTATCCTCCGCCAAGTTTTGCTCATCAATGGCCAACAACTGTTTAAAATAATGGAGTGCTTCTGGGTAACGTGCGGTTTGAGCGTAAATGATGGCGATTCCATTGAGGACACTTGCTCGCTGAGCATGATCTGGCCCGATGGCATCTACAATGATGGAATCGCTTCTAAGGTATACCTTTAGGGCCTGATCTTGCGCTCCATTTATCCTATGTATGATGGCTATGTTACTCCACACCAAGGCAGCTTCCACACTTTTCTTACCATAGGTCCTTTCGCGAACATCTAAGGCACGATGATAGTGATGCATAGCAGAATCTGTCACACCCATGGATCGCCAGGCATCCCCCAGACGAAAGTGGGTCTGACCCATATCATCATTATTCAAGCCAAGATTTCTCTTGATACTCAAAGCCAATTGCAAGGTGCCAACCGCCTCCTCGAAACTTCCCATGGCCATGTTTAATTTGCCCTTGGTATCGTAGACGTGAGCCAGATCAATTTGATCAAGATCTCTCAAGGCCAAAGCCTGACGTAAGAGTGCAGACAGGGCGGTATCTGCTACCAGGTATTGCAGATTTTCAATGCGGGCATTATTAAGCTGTATCCGTGCCTTTATGGAGGAAGGCACATCTCCCAAGGCCAAGTATCCATCCGCAGCAGCCTTAAAATATAAGACCGCACTATCCCATTGGTTACTGTCGCGAAAAGTTTCTGCATGTTCGAGATGATCTGCCGGGGATTGCTGGCCATAGAGCAGGCTGCCTCCCCGGAGATTAACCAACATGACAATGAGATATAAAATAAGATTGCCGCTACTCATCATAGGCCGGTCGACAGAATTACGGTGATTTAAACCCAGATAATACAATCTGATGCCTTGAGTGTTCATACCAAGGTAGAAAGAAAAACCAAGGTAGCAGTGTGATGCCTTAGTTCGAAGTGAGACAAGCTTAGCTCAAAGTAATGGGTGGCTCCATTCATTTTTTTTAGTATTATCATAAAATGAAGGCATGGCAAATAAGATCTTATGGTAGTGCTGATGTGTTGATGCCCGTTCAGCTACCGGACCCACAACCATTAGAAGGTTCTGTGCTGATCGAGGTACGGGCATTTGGCATCAACAGAAGCGAGTTGTACACGAGGCAAGGCCATTCAGGCGATGCAGTTACACTTCCGCGGGTACTAGGTATAGAATGTGTCGGTGTAGTCTTGGATGGTGGTGGCACAGATCTTCAAAAAGATCAGAAAGTAGCAGCTTGTATGGGTAATATGGGCAGAAGCTACGATGGCGGATATGCAGAAAAGACACTCATTCCACGTGATCATGTTTTTCCGATAGACGTTGACCTAGATTGGACGACATTTGGAGCGATCCCCGAAACGTACCTCACTGCTTGGGGAGCCATCCATGAGGCCATTGACCTAAAGCCAAATACATCTCTGCTGATTAGAGGCGGCACCTCGGCGGCGGGTATGGCATGCCTTAGCATTGCTAAAGGAATGGGCTGCGAAGTGTTTACTACAACCCGAAGTGAAGAAAAGGCTGCCCTATTGGTTGAGATGGGAGCGGATCATGTGTTGATTGATGGCCCCAATGGTGTGCAGGCAGACATCAAGAAAATTCTGCCTGAGGGTGTGGCTGGTGCCATCGATTTTGTAGGTCTTCAAAGCACCATTATGGATTGTCTCAGAAGTACCAAACCAAAAGGCACCGTTTGCATGGTAGGCTTCTTAGGCGATACATGGGATTATCGATTTTTCCCCTGGATGCCTTCAACGGTGAAACTCACCTTGTACAGCAGCGAAACGCTTACTACCGTTTATGCCACACCTGCATTGCAACATATTGTTGATCAGGTATCTGCAGGTATTTATAAGCCAAACATAGACGAGGTGTTCGCCTTTGATGATCTCCCCTTGGCACATCGCAAGATGGAGCAAAATCGAGCCGCGGGAAAACTGGTAGTGTTGGCACAGTGATACCTTCCTCCGACAGAGATTGGAACAAGTCTTGTAGACACCTGACTGTCAATATGGTCCAGTGTCCCCAATTTCTTATCTTTTGTCGATCAACCTCAATAAAGAAATGAAAAGAAGGGCATTCATAGAGGGTTCACTATTGGCTACCGGCGGGACTTTAGTTGGTCATCAAAGATCGTCTGAACCTGCGTCAGATATTAAAATCAAAAAAGTCTCATTCTATCAACCTCCAGATCCCGGTCGAGACCTGATGGCGCAAAGCAAAGCTGTGGTGACCGTAGAATGTAACAATGGCATGGTTGGTATTGGCGAAGGGGGCGCTCCTGATACCGTAAAAAATGTGGCCGGTTGGCTCATAGGTCAGGATCCTATGCGTAGTGAACATCTTTGGCAATTGATGTTGCGCGGATACTTTTACCCTGGAGGTAGAGAACTGCAACATGCCATTGGAGCATTGGATATTGCACTATGGGACTTGAAGGGTAAGATATTGAAAACACCCATTTATAATCTCTTAGGGGGCCAGGTAAGAAATTACATTGAACTATATTCCACAGGGTATCCCTCCCAAGGCACCTTAACCGAAACCGCCAGGCATTGCGTTTCGACAGGTTTCAAAGCCTTCCGCACCCATGGCAAAGCCAACACTGGCGAATATGATGTACATAAAGCGGTAGAAAATGATTTCGAGCACTGCAGACAGATCTATGAAGGTGTTAAAGAAATTGGTACCTGGGCCATTGACTTTCATGCGCGATACAATAAACCCAATGCCCTGCGCTTGGCTACCATGTTGGAAGAGCTGGATCCTTTATTTGTTGAAGATCTAATCCGCTCTGAGAATCAAGATATTTATAAGGTCCTCCGGAACCAAATTAAGGTGCCTTTGGCACTTGGCGAACAATTCGGATTTAGATGGGACTTTCATAAACTTGTCGAAGAAGACATCATGGATTATTGCCGCGTAACACTGCCCAACTGTGCCGGCATCACGGAATACAAGAAGATCATGTCCATGTGCGAAACACATTATGTTGGGATCATCCCGCATTTTACCGGACCAATTTCAACAGCGGCCCTCACTCATTGCCTGACAGCTTTCCCCGGATTTGGTATGATGGAATTCTTGGGTGGAACACTTAAACCGGAAAGTCATTTGAATGAGTCCTATATTGATTTTCGCGACGGCCGCTTGTTTCCCATTGACAGACCTGGACTAGGTATAGAATTAGACACGTCTGTTTGTGAAAAAATACTGGAAGTCGATACAGCAGCAAATTATGAGTTCCCCATGTTGCACCGACCAGATGGGTCTTTTACGAACTGGTAGTATTTTTGCTGCAATAAAAGGTATGCTTCACTGAATCGCCAACAGAAGTGATTCATGCGACCATACATATGAACACGCTCCTAGTAGATTGATTATTGAGATATTAGTTAATTCTAATATGATCTTGGTCTTAGACAAGGCTCAAAACGCAGGCAGGGCCGTAGCTTTAGCGTCCCGATAGCTAGCGGAATGAAACGTAGTATGAGGCCAAGAGGGATTAGAATTACTGCTAATATTTTAGTAGTTGGGTCTACTCATAATAGTTTGGATGTTTTTATATGCTAAGAGATAAGAAAGACATCGCACAGTTTTGGCAGTATAATCCATCTGACGTTACATGGATATCATATGTTTTCTAACCTCAAAAAACCAGTGAAAGTAGGCATGCTATTAATCGGCTGCATTGTTTTGGTGGCCTTTGTCTTCCCACCTGGCACCTTCCAAAACTTGCAGCCTCAAGCCATTGCTCCTTATCTAAATGGCATTTTCCCCATGCTCACTCCAGGCACTGGATCTGGAGAGGGAAACTGGACCGTCGTTGATGCCTATCCACAACTCACCTTTACTGACCCTGTGGCCATGGTGCAAATACCAGGAGGAAATGGATTTTATATATGCGGTAAGTCTGGATATGTCTGGAAAGTAAGTAATGACTCTACCACCTCAATTAAAGATGTCGCACTAGATATCAGTGCCGTAATCCATACCGATGGGGACGCTGGTGTCACTAATATGATCTTACACCCTGAGTTTGGAATTTCAAGTTCTCCTCATCGTGGATACATGTATATGATGTACAGATACCATCCAGTCGGAAGCTCCTTAATGGACTGCGAAGACGATGCATTTACCCGTGTCTCCAGATTTACCAAACCGGACGGTGTAGATACTTTTGACCTCGCTTCAGAGCTTGTCTTGGTACAACAATTTGACCCGCACTGCTGGCATGCCGGAGGAGCTATGTTTTTTGACACGCAGGGATTCTTCTACTTTGCCATGGGCGACATCGGTGGCATTGACGACCGCTTCAATTCAAGCCAACGCATAGATTCAGCCTTTTTTGGTGGTTTACATCGCATCGATGTTGACCAGGATCTGACTAGAAGCCATCCGATTGTCCGCCGACCAAAGGATCCACCCAATATGTTGGCAGATAGTAGTTATACTCAGGGATATCTCATCCCCAATGACAATCCATTCACTGATAGTACAGCTGTGCTGGAAGAATTTTTTGCATTGGGTTTACGCAGTCCACACCGGGGATGGCATGATGAGCAGGATGGTCAAATCTGGATAGCTGATGTCGGTGAAGGTGCCCGGGAAGAAATTAGTGTTGTTGAAGCCGGAGACAATTTGCAATGGCCTTTTCGCGAAGGCTCCATTGATGGACCAAAGCCTGCCCCTAGTCCCTTGATAGGCAACAGTAAAGGTCCCGTCTATGACTATCCTCGTTCAGCAGGAAATTCAGTGATTGGCGGATTCGTATATCGTGGAATAAGATTTAATGGTGCATTGGAAGGTAAATTTATATTCGGTGATCATGCTACGAGAAACATTTGGAGTTATAATCCGGAATCGCAAGAAGCAACATTCTTAGCCAGTGTACCAGGGGGTGGTGTGGGTTCGAAAAATGGCATTTCTTCTTTTGCCGCGGACAGCATCGGCAACATTTATGTTCTAAAATTATTTGGCACCAATCAAGATGGGGGTAGGATCTATAAATTACACCCGGGTCCGATGGTCCCAGACCCTCCCACCCTACTTAGCCAAACGGGCGCTTTTTCCAACTTAGGTTCCTTAACTCCTGCTCCTGGCATCTTCCCCTATCAAGTAATTCTACCCTTATGGTCTGACGGGGCGACGAAAAAAACCTGGATCGCTATCCCAAATGATGGAATACATGACTCCTCAAATGAGCAGATCACGTTCTCTGAAAACGGCACCTGGGGATTTCCAGAAGGTACCGTAATCATCAAGCATTTCGATCTTCCCATAGATCATTTGCAACCAACACAACTTCGCCGCCTCGAAACACGGTTCATCGTACTGAAGGAAGGTGGTGGCACCTATGGGGTGACCTATAAATGGAATGGCCAACAGACAGACGCCATACTGCTCACTGGCAGCGATACATCAAATGTGTCGGTTAAGCAGACAGATGGCTCCACCTTAAATCAGATATGGACCTATC
Source organism: Saprospiraceae bacterium (assembly GCA_013001595.1). Classification (GTDB taxonomy): domain Bacteria; phylum Bacteroidota; class Bacteroidia; order Chitinophagales; family Saprospiraceae; genus JABDMH01. Next base: position 21,523 of record JABDMH010000101.1, read on the forward strand.
CCAGTCGCACCGACTGCCAAACCTGCCACAATGAAAATGCAGGTGGTGTATTGGGGGTCAACACACCACAGCTCAACAATACATTCAACTATTCCGGTATGTCAATAAATCAGCTGCTGGCCTGGCAGCAAATCGGACTTTTCTCTAATCCTTTTGATAGCGGAGAATTGGTAAATTTTCCTAAACACGCCGATATTGATGATCAAATGGCTGGTTTAGAAAGCAGGGTACGCTCCTATCTCGATGTAAACTGCGCGCATTGCCATCGGCCCAATGGTGTTCAAGGAGCTTTCGATGCAAGATCGTCGACGCCCTTAGACATGCAAGGACTCATTTTACAACCAGGTATCGGAGTAAACACACCAGTTGGACAAGTCATTGTCAAACCGAAGGAACCCGATCAATCTGCACTCTGGCTTCGTGATCACATTGTGGGCAATTCAGCTATGCCACCACTTGCCAAAAGTATCGTCGACACTGCCTATATTATGGTGCTTACTGACTGGATAAATAGCTTAGAAGATACCACATGTTCAATTTTTTATCTATCAGATCTGCCTTTCACCGGTACGAATGGCTGGGGGCCGGTTGAACTTGATCGCAGTAATGGATCATCCTCAGGTGGAGACGGTACGCTGCAAACCATTAATGGGGTACAATACAGAAAAGGACTGGGTACACATCCACATCAGCACCCAGACTCTATGACCAATCTGAATTTCGACCTAAACCAAATGTATGCGTTATTTCAGACGAGCATTGGCATAGACGATTCCACCTGCAGCAATGGAGATGCCGTTTTTAGCATTTCTTTAGACGATTCGATGGTCTATGAAAGTCCAGTGCTCAGTCATGGTGATGCGGCCATCTACGTAGAACTTATGGTGACTGGCAAGATGAGTCTACGTCTAGAAGTCCAAGAGGCCGATGGTGACATTACCTGTGACCATGCCAATTGGGCCGAAGCCCGACTCATCAAGGCCTGTGACGATGGAGATGCATGCACGATCAATGACAGGATACATAACGATTGCCTCTGCGCAGGTACGCTCAAAGACGAAAATAACGACGGCATCTGCGACGATCTCTGTCCTGAAACTTTGGTCGTGCAACCTCCTTTGGTCAGCGGATACTATCAAGCCTATGAATCATTAATCTTAGGAGTGCCTGTTGAGCCCAGTGCACACATCCATTTGAGGAGTGCCAATGCCGTAGAGCTCGTTGACTCATTTACCATATTGCAAGGCAGCACCATGGAGATTAAAATTGAGGATTGCCAATAGCAAAATTATTTTGGTCCGGGATAAAATTTCAACCACTTTCGCAGCTTAGATTCAACCAAATGATTCCAGAATTCTACAGCGAAAATCAGAGCCTTTTACAATCGCAGTCGCATCATCTAAAGAAACGATTCAACTTGGTCAGCACCATCAGGTTGATTTTGGGGGTCGGCATTTTCATCCTCCTATATCTCTTTGCAGCAACGCAATATGCCAACTATGGAGTTGGAGCACTAGCTTGTGCAGCTATCTTCATTGTCTTTGTAAACTGGCATCAGCGATTGGGAACCAAGAAAAGGCGGGTCGAGATTCTTTCTCAGGTAAACAATGACGAGATTGCATTTCTTGAGCGAAAGTCATCCCCTTTTAACGGAGGCGCTGAATTTGTCAATCCAGCACATGCCTATTCATATGACCTAGATATATTCGGTCCGAATTCTTTATTTCAGCATATAAATCGAACTGGAACATACATGGGCAGCAAGCGACTGGCCGATGCACTAGCTACCGCACTACCTACCCAAGAAATTCCGGAAATGCAAACCTCAGTGCAGGAGCTGGTGCCCCCTGTCATGTGGCGCCAGGAACTATTGATGATGTCGCGCTACTATCCCGATAGCAAAGCAGTTTATGAATATCTAAAACAATGGTCTACAAGGAAATCACACTTATCAATATGGATATGCTACACATCCATTCTGATCAGTCTCATACTGCTGGCACTGATCTTCCTCACCATCGCCCATCGTTCTCCTGTGTACATTAATGTCATCATCTTATTGTTTTTAAGCAACCTTGGATTGCTTGGTCTCAACATAAAGAGCATCAACCAAGAACTGTTAGACCTGGATCATGTGGATAAGATCATCCTGCAATACGCTGACATTTTAGAGCACCTCGAATCAACCACTTTTCGATCTCCACGGCTGATCTCCTTGTTTAAGAAGTTGACCGATGACCCAGCACCTTGCAGCAAAAAGCTAAGGGTACTATCGAAGCATTTACAAAAACTAGACTCCGTCAATAATGGAGTGGTCGTCGCCATCCTTAGCGGTCTGGCAGGATATCACCTACACGTGTTCAAAAAGGTATGCAACTGGCGAGACGCTCATGGGGCAGAGATTGAGACGTGGTTGGAGGTAATTGGGGAGTTCGAGATGTTGAGTTCACTTGCTAATATGGCATATAATAATCCGGACTATTGCCATCCGCACATCCTTGAAGGTGAAGGGATGATTCAAATGGAACAGATGGGGCATCCACTCATTGATCCTACTGAAAGGATTTGCAATGACCTAGCATTTGAATCCCATAAATTCGTAGTGTTGACGGGTTCAAATATGTCGGGAAAAAGCACATTCTTACGCAGCCTTGGTGTCAATATGGTTTTGGCCAACTGCGGCTCAGTGGTTTGTGCTCAACAGGCCGAGATTACGCCCATGCCAGTGCTGGTATCTATGCGAATAGCGGACTCTCTCAACGATCATGAATCTTATTTTTTTGCAGAAGTCAATAGACTCAAATACATCATGGATCAATTGGAAGACAAGCAAAGCTTGGTATTGCTGGATGAGATCTTACGAGGCACCAATTCGAATGATAAGCGCAAGGGCACGCTTGAAGTAATTAAGAAATTGGTTTCCATGAACGCCATCGGTATCATTGCTACCCACGATCTCGCAGTGTGCAAGATTGCCGAATCACACCCAGATTACCTCACCAATATGTGCTTTGAAGCAGATATTTCTGGAGACAATTTAACTTTTGATTACAAATTGAGGGAAGGGATTTGCAAAAACCAAAGTGCAGTATTCTTAATGAAAAGAACGGGGGTAATATAGACGTATTTGACAGCCTACGCCACAATTCTTAAAGCATTAAGAAAGAAGATTAAACAAATGGAAAAAATGTTAAATACTTGAATTTTAACAAATTAGAGCCACCCATTTCTTCGCTGCATCATAAAAACCTAGTACATTGAGGTAAGTTTATCCCGGAAGGGCAAGTGCACAGATCCCTAATCTCGTGCATGTATGCTCCAAGGTATTCGACCAATAGTGAACTAACAAAACCTAACATGCTTGACGTAAAATTTTACCTATCTAGTATTTCTCTAGTTCTATTTTTTTTCTGTGGATCTGTTAAGTCTACTGTAATTGCAAATTCGACTACAGAATCGATTGCATCATTATCCTACTTCAATCCACCAAATGAAGACTCGTGTTATATAGACACTGTCTACCTGAAAGAGAAATTTTCTTTTGGTTACTACATTGGCATCTGGCCGGCTCCAGATTCTATTGAGTGGAGATTTCGACCTTCTTCTGCAGAAACTGCCGATTCTTCTGTAGCCGATTCATCGTGGACAACCGGAGGAGCAAGTGATACCTGCTGCGTCTTAATTTCTGGCATGGAGGAACTCACCAGCTATGCTGCACAGGTAAGAATTTGGTGTGATTCCACTGGATATGAGCCGTGGTCAGCGGTTGTTTTTGATACAACAAGATGTGTCACTCCACCTGAAGAAAATTTGATTATTAGTCAATCTGGCACTTCCGCCACCATGTCCTGGGACGTCTCCACTACGGCCTGGGAATGGGTGTTGCGCAAGGTGGAAGATCCAACTGCTAAACATGTGGTAACAGATGTGAACACCATCACCTGGAAAAATCTTGATCCAGATGCTGAATACGCCTGGAAGGTACGTGTCAAGTGTGGAGATACCTGGTCCGACTACACCACTGAGAGATTTTTCAATAGCTCTGGAGACGATGGTGGTGATGGAGACGGCGATTGTCCAAAGCCTACTGACGATCAATTTGGGGTAAAAGACATCACGTCTAGCCATGCGACCCTCTATGTTGAAGCTAATGGAACTCAGTACAGATGGGCTCTAAAAGCAGCAGGTGCTTCCGGCTGGAATCATCATACGACCACTTTTGATTATTATAAATGGAAACAATTAAAACCTGGCACCAAATATGAATTTAAAGTCCAGGTCAATTGCGGTAATAATACCTGGAGCAGTTATTCTGATGTAAAATACTTCACTACCGAAGGTGGTGGTGGACACTATGGCAACGAGTGTAGCACCCCATACGGTCATCATATGAGTGCTAAGGACATTACCTATAACTCTGCAACAACACATTGCAATGTGAAGGGCAGTAAGTACCACTGGTACATGAAAGAGCATGGAAGCTCCGGTGGTTGGAAGGACTACACGACAACTTCGGGACATCACGGTTGGAAAAACCTAAAACATAATACCAAGTATGCGTACAAGGTAAAGATCAAATGCCCCAATGGATACTGGACAGGATGGTCAACAACCATGTATTTCACTACACACGGCCACTATGGTCATAAGTGCTCAACACCTGGGGATCACCACATGTATGCTAAGAATATCGGCTACAGCAGTGCTTCTACTTTCTGCGATGTCAAAGGAAAAACCTACCACTGGTATCTTAAGGCTCATGGAAGTTACGGGGGGTGGACTGATTATGAAACACACAGCAGCCAGCATGACTGGAAAGACTTGAAATCCAACACTAAGTATGCCTATAAGGTGAAGGTTAAATGCGATGATGGATACTGGACAGGATGGTCACCGATAAAATATTTTACTACCAAAGGCCATTATGGGGAAGAATGCACCACCCCCTACAGTCATCATTTTAGTGTGAAGGACTTGTCGTACAATAGTGCAACAACCTATTGTTCTGTGCAAGGAGCCTCCTATCACTGGTTCATACGTAAACATGGGACACAGAGCTGGAGTGACTATAATACACATAGCGCACATCATAAGTGGTCTGGCCTTAAAAACAACACTAAGTACGAATATAAGGTCAAAATCAAGTGCCATAATGGTCAGTATACAGGATGGTCTCCAACCATGTATTTCACCACTCATGGACATTATCAAAATCATTGTTCCACTCCTTACAGCCATCACCTAACGGCAAAAGATATTTCCTACAATGGTGCGACCACTCATTGCGACGTAGATGGCAAGACCTATCATTGGCACATTAAAGAGTACAATAACGGAGGCTGGACAGGAAAAGAAACCAGCACGAGCCACCATAAATGGACTGGTCTCAAGGCAAATACAAAATATGCTTATAAACTTAAGATCAAGTGTAACGATGGATATTGGACCGATTGGTCGCCGGTCATGTACTTCACCACCCATGGTCATTATGGGGATGAATGCACTACACCCTATGCACACCATTTAAGTGCAAAAAACGTGACCTATAATTCAGCTTCCACACATTGTAATATCCACGGTAAATCCTATCACTGGTACATCAAAGAGCACGGCAGCTACGGTGGTTGGACTGACCATGAAACTCACGAAAGTCACTATGGCTGGAGCAACTTAAAGCCAAATACTAAGTATGGATACAAGGTGAAGATTAAATGCCATGATGGACATTGGACGGGATGGTCACCCATCATGTATTTCACTACCCATGATCATTATGAAAGTCATTGTGGTACACCCTACGCACATCACATGAGCGCTAAAAACGTCACTTATAACTCAGCATCTACCTACTGTGATGTCAATGGCGCCTCCTATCATTGGTACCTGAAGGAACATGGTAGCTACGGTGGTTGGACCCACTATCAGACACCTAAGAGTCACTACGGTTGGAAAAATCTAAAGCACAACACGAAGTACTCTTACAAAGTGAAAGTAAAATGCCACGATGGCACCTGGTCTGGGTGGTCACCAACCCTGTATTTCACCACCCATGATCATTATGGTAGCCAGTGTGCCACACCATATGCTAGTCATATGAGTGCTAAAAACATCACCTATAACTCGGCATCTACTTACTGTGACATGTCTGGTGCATCCTACCATTGGTATTTGAAAGAACACGGTAGTTACGGCTCATGGTCACATCATCAAACCTCAAAGAGTCATTATGGCTGGAACAACCTGAAGCACAACACCAAGTATGCCTACAAGGTCAAGGTCAAATGCCATGATGGTTATTGGACAGGATGGTCACCCACGATGTATTTCACCACACATGATCACTATGGCAACCAGTGTTCGACGCCGTATAGTAGTCATATGACGGTCAAGAATATTAGTTACAATTCAGCGGCGACGCATTGTAGCGTCAGTGGTTCTTCTTATCACTGGTACCTCAAGGAGAGTAGTAATTCTTCACCTTGGATCGACTACACGACCACTCAGGGTCATTATGATTGGAACAACTTGAAGCCCAATACCAAATATGCTTACAAGGTGAAAGTGAAATGCCACAATGGCTACTGGACAGGATGGTCACCAACCAAGTACTTCACTACCCATGATGGTCACTATGGAAGTGGATATTGCTCCACCCCCCAGAGTCATCATATGAGTGCTCAGCATGTGACCTATAATTCCGCATCGACGTATTGCAATGTCAGTGGTTCCAACTATCACTGGTATATGAGACCTCATGGCAGTCAAGCCTGGATTGACTACCATACTACATCTTCTAATCATGCGTGGCACAACTTAAAACACAACACCAAGTATGAATATAAAGTGAAAGTACAATGTCATTCTGGGTACTGGACCAGCTGGTCACCCATTATGTACTTTACCACACACGGCCATTACGGTGGACATTGTTCCGCTCCTGGTCATTATGATTTTACAGCGAAGCAGTCAACTTACAACCTATTCAAAATTCACATTTACGCGACTGCCGTAAAATTCACCTCCGCTATACGCGTTGCTGGTCAAGAATGGTCTCAACATACCAGTCCTTCTCACATTATAGGCTGGGGCAACCTTGTACCAAATACGATGTATGAATATCGTGTTCGTATTCAGTGTGCAGATGGATCTATTTCCGATTGGTCCTCAATCAAGACTTTTTGGACTGGTTCGGGATCAGGCTCTTATCGCCTTGCCAATGAGGGAGAAGCTATTGTAGTTGATATTCCCGACTCAGATCAAGAGTCGAATCGCATTGGCGATCATGAGATGTCTGTGTATCCAAGTCCAGCATTCGATCATTTTTCAGTATCTGGAATCCCTGCAGGAGCAGGTATTAGCATTATCAGCATGCAGGGTAAATCAGTGATGACACACACTGTAGAAAGTAATGCTACGCCAATCAATGTTGGTGGACTCGAAAATGGACTGTATCAAGTACTTTATGTCGATGACCAAGGTGTTACCCACACCAAGAAGCTAGTGATCATGCATTGACGCAGACCTAAACCCTTACCTCAAGCCGAAGCAATACTAATTTTGCTTCGGCTTCTTTTTTGGCCAAATGGAAAGCCGGTATGTCGCGCAGTTTGAGGAAAAACATGCCTAATTTTCCCTACTTTAGACAACCTAAATACTGATGTATATGGCTATCCTCAAGCAGGCTTTTCTCTTGTGCGCTCTAATATTTGCTTTGATTTCGATTGGTATTCAATGCACTCCTCCCAACCAATCTCTTGGACAGCAAGTACATAGCAGTGATCACATCGTGCTGGTGGGAAATAACCTTTGCTCTCGCATGATGAACTTCGGGCATTTTGAGACAGCGATGCATGTCCGTTTTCCCGATAGTCTGCTGTTTATCAGAAATATGTGTGACGGTGGCAATACCCCGGGGTTTCGCCCGCACGCTGGTAGAGAGTCCCCCTGGGCTTTCTCAGGCGCCGCCAGCTACCAAACAGAACTGGCTAAAAACTCTGGTAGTATCGGTCATTTTGAAAGCCCAGATGAATGGTTAACCAGACTCAAAGCAGATGTGATCTTGGCCTTCTTTGGGTACAATGAATCCTTTCGGGGTGAAGCTGGCTTGGCTAATTTTAAAGACGAACTTTCGGCCTTCGTTGATCATACTTTGAATCAGACTTACAATAGTAGTAGCGCCCCGGAACTCGTGTTGATATCGCCTATCGCCTTTGAAGACTTGTCTGATGGTAGAGATCTCCCAGATGGGAAAGAAGAAAATGCCAACCTTCAATTATATAGCAGTGCCATTCAAGAGGTCGCTGCGGCTAAACAAGTTCCGTTTTTTAATGTGTTTGATCTTTCTATGAATTGGTATTCAGAATCCACAGAACCCCTGACCATTGATGGTTCGCAATTGACAGCAGAAGGATACCGAAAACTGGCCGCAGCTCTGGCAGATGGAATCTTCGGAACTGAAAAATCTGCCATGCAATATAAAGAGCAAATACATGCAGCTGTCCAGGAAAAAAATTGGTTCTGGCACAACGACTATAAAATACCTAATGGTGTTCATGTTTTTGGGCGCAGATATAAGCCTTTTGGACCGGACAATTATCCTGCCGAACTGAAAAAAATCAGGCAGATGACCGCCATTCGGGATGAAGGGATATGGAAGGCCGCCAAGGGGCAGCAAATGGACTTAGCTGCAGCAGATGCCGAGACCATGGAGCTGCCACCGGTTCCGTCTAATTACAAGCCGAGCAATAAAAATGGTGACCCTAATTACTTGTATGGAGAAGAGGCCCTATCAGAATTGAGTGTGCCACCAGGATATAAAATCGAACTCTTCGCTTCTGAGCGCGATTTTTCTGACCTGGCAAACCCCGTCCAACTATCTTTTGATGACCAAGGAAGACTTTGGGTAGCTACCATGCCCAGCTATCCCCACTACAAACCAGGTGATCAAAAACCGAATGATAAAATCATCATCTTGGAAGATACAGATGGTGATGGCAAAGCAGACAAGCAGACCACCTTTGCCGATAATTTGCATTTACCTATTGGATTTGAAATCGCTACAGAAGGTGTCTATATTTCTCAAGGTACCAATTTAGAACTGCATACAGATACCGATGGAGATGAAAAAGCCGACAAAATAGAAATCTTGATGAGCGGTTTCGATGACCACGATACACACCACGCCATTAGTGCGTTCTGCGCAGATCCTTCAGGAGGAATTATGATGGGTGAAGGTGTATTTTTACATACGAATGTGGAGACATCCTACGGGCCCGTCCGCGGGACCAATGGAGGTTTTTATCGATTCAATCCCCAACGTCGCCAGTTGGAAAGACATGCCCAACTTGCCATTCCCAACCCTTGGGGTATTGCCTTTGATGAGTGGGGACAGCACTTCTTTGCAGAAACGTCAGGACCTGATGTGCGATGGATGTTACCTGGATCGGTCAAGTCAAGATATGGAGTGGCGACTCATAAGTCCTTCAATATCATTGAAGATGCCCATCGAGTTAGACCTACCTCAGGATTAGAATTTGTATCCAGTCGTCATTTTCCAGATGAGGTACAAGGCGATCTGTTAATCAACAACACCATTGGATTTCTTGGTACGAAACAACACAAAGTTGAAGACGATGGCACCGGCTTCAAGACCACCCATCGGCAAGATCTTGTAAAAGGGGCGGACAAGAACTTTCGACCTGTTGATATGGAATTCGCACCCGATGGTTCCCTGTACATAATAGACTGGCATAATGTCCTCATCGGCCATATGCAACACAATGCACGTGATCCATACAGAGATCATGTGCACGGGCGCGTCTACCGTGTGACCTATCCTTCTAGACCATTGGTGGAACCTGCTAAAATCGCTGGAGCATCCATTGAGCGTTTACTGGACAATCTCAAGCTTCCCGAATACCGCTCTCGGTATCGCACTAGAAGAGCTCTTCGCGGTAAAAATGCAGATGAGGTTTTAGCAAAATTGGACACCTGGTTGGGAGGTCTGGATGAATCTGATCCTAGATATGAACATCATCTCCTCGAAGGACTATTCGTTAGCTGGGGTATGAATGATGTAGACCAAGATCTCCTTAAGCAACTATTACAATCCGATGATTTTCGAGTGAGGGCAGCTGTTGTGAGGGTTTTGAGATATATGGGTCATCAATTTGATGATTTGCAAGAATTACTTCTTCAAGCAGCGGCAGATGATCATGGTCGAGTGCGGATGGAGGCCATCGTAGCTGCCTCCTGGTTGGATAAAGCAGTGGGAATGCCTGTTGTCAAAAAAGCTGGTGAGGCACCCCTAGATGATTGGCTCGTTCACGTACATGAGACTGCCGTGGCACACTTAAATGACAAATCGGTGGTGGAACAAAAGGATGAGGAAATGGTCAACACTGATCTTAAAGGTACGGATCGCGATCTTTTCCTGAAAGGCAAAGAAATCTACAGCCGAGAGGGATTTTGCATGACCTGCCATCAGGCAGAAGGGGAAGGCCTCAGCGCATCGGGATTCCCACCCTTGGCAGATACAAAATGGGTATTGGGCAGCGAAGAAAGGCTGATCAAATTAACACTGAAAGGATTGATGGGTCCCATCGAAGTATTAAATAAGGAATATGGAGGACAAGTCCCAATGACACCCTTTGGAGGCATGCTGAATGATGAAGAAGTTGCTGCCGTACTTACTTATGTTCGAAATTCCTTTGGAAATAAAGCCAAACCTGTTTCGGCGGAAACCGTGGCTCGGATACGTAGGGCAATAAAGGATCGTACTGGATTTTATTCTCCAGAGGAGTTGTTGCAAGAGCATCCTTTGGAAAACAATGAAGCTCTTTGACCTAGTAGACATACCAGATATAAACCCATATAGGAAACTCTTTGTCCATCCGAAGGAATCTCCGCTGGACATTTGGAACCATGGTCTAAGCTATTAATCCAACTGCTAGCCGGCTAATTTACCTTTTGCCTATCTCTGAGGATAGTGAACTCGAATATTTGTCTATATTGGCTTTCGTTTTGCCCCCCTAAGAATCTCAATACTGATTTATCTCTCCAAACTTTTACATGGAAGGCTCTTCCCAGAAAAATAAATTCTCCCCCATTCCACTGGAGAAAAAGGAAATAAATAACCTAAATCTGGTTCAATTTGATGGACCCGTCCATATGATCACCGACCCCAATGAAGCTGCTGAAGTGGTGAATAGTCTACATCAGCATGACATCATCGGCTTCGACACCGAAAGCAAACCAGTCTTTAAAAAGGGAAACTACAATCACGTCTCATTAATGCAATTGGCTACCATCCAGGAAGTGTACTTGCTGAGAATTAATGCGCTTGGACTTACCCAAGAAATTCGTGATTTGCTGGAAAATCAACACTTGAGCAAAGTGGGACTTGCGCTACAAAATGATTTGCACGACCTGAAAAAATTGGAGCCTTTTGAACCCTCGGGTTTCATTGACATCCAGCACATCATGCGGAGAGAAGGCATCAAAACCATGGGGCTGAGAAAACTCTGTGCACAGCTGCTCAATTTTCGCATTTCGAAGGGTGCCCAGGTATCCAATTGGGAGGCAGACACCCTATCGGAAAAACAAATAAGGTATGCAGCTACAGATGCTTGGGCTTGTCTCAAGATCTACCAGAAATTAAAGGAAATGGACATTGAAGTGTAAACACATCATTCTGCGGTCCAGCCATGAGTCTCTCTCACAGAAATCATAGCCGCCAATATATTGTTCCAGGTGGATTGCTGCATCATAACTTCATTGGGAAACATACATCCATCCCAGCAGATGTGCTTAAATTTTTGAGTCAATTGGCCCTCTTCATCTCGCAGCCAAAATCCCGCATCACGAGCGATGTCCAATTTTCCATTGGGATCATCGGCTTGGCAATGCCGACCCGTCTTATCGTGAGATCCAGATCCATGCACGGTTCCATCATTCTGGGCCACATGAAAATCAATGGTCCATGGACGCAGAGCAGCAGTGAGTTGCCTCAGTCCCTCTTCGAGCGTCTCACGATCTTCCCACTTAAAGTCTTCAGGTAAGATACGGTCCTCAGGTCGATTGTACCCCAATAGATAGAGCAAGGTATGAGCCATGTCAGCTTGAAATCCTATGTTTGGTCGATCTACCTGCTCCAAGGTATCCAACATGGTTTTCCAGCTGTGCATGCCGCCCCAGCAGATCTCTCCTTCGGCAGCCAATTGCTCTCCATAATCGGCTGCCACATCACATGCCTCACGGAAAGTCTGGGCAATCAACTTCGTATTTCCCACAGGATCACTTGCCCAAGTAGCTGGATCAACAGCCGAATCAATGCGTACGACGCCATGTGGTCTAATGCCCATATCACGTAATTTCTTCGTGATCTTACACGCTTTGTGCACCTGCGTTACAAACTGCTTTCGCTCATCGGCACTTCCCATCGCCGAGCCTCCTCCTGCAGGCACCCAAACAGGCGCTACTACACTACCCACTTGTAGTCCATACCCACCGATTTTATCCGCAAGCGCTGTAATGGCATCACCATTACTATCGATATCTACATGCGGCGCTGCCAAAAACAAATCCACTCCGTCAAATTTGATCCCATTAATTTCTGCTTGAGCAGTAAGCTTTAACATGGTATCCAGATCAATGGGAGGTTCTGAGTCTGGTCCTTTTCCTACAACACCGGGCCAGAGAGCGTTATGTAATTTTGGAAAAATATTTACTGACATTTCATTGATTTTTAGTCACAAAAAAACTACGACAAACAAATCATAAATATATATGGCGATCTGTTTCTATGGAGGATTCAATCGCTTCGACGATCTGTTGAGCTACAATGGCATCACTCATTGTCGATCTAGGGTCCTTATTTTTCAAGATACATTCCTCAATGAAATAGAGATCGGCATTGAGAATGGTAAAAGGATAAGCAGAATACGTTTGTGAATGAACAACCCCGGGCGTATTTTCTACCCAGTCTCGATAGCTGTATCTGGTCGCTCCTTTGGTGCCAATTATTTTTATCATCATCGTCCATGGATCGCCTGCATGATCGTCGGCGGCAAAACTGGCTGTAAAATGTACAATGGCTCCATCTTCCATCTGTATCGTGGCCATAGCGAGATCTTCTTGAGGTATTTCGTCGTAGTGAATGACCGACTTCATTGCCGAAACTTTTTTCGGTTTGCCATCGCTTAGGTAAAGGGAAATATAAGCATGATGGGTCATGATTTGTCGAACTACACCTGGAAATCTTGCTGCTACTTCCTCAGGATGTTGAATGTGATACATCACATAAATCGCCACCAATTTACCTAGTCTTCCAGAAGCTAGCAGCTGCTTCGCTCGATCAACACTGGGCTCATAGATGTAGTTATGTCCCGGCATGCAGATCACACCCTTCCTGGCAGCCAGCTCTCGCATGTCTTCGATCTCCTCAACAGTTGCACCTACCGGTTTTTCCACATAAACATGCTTTCCAGCTTCCAATGCCATCAATACATATCTATGATGCGCCTCCAACGCAGTTAGCACGAAAACGGCATCGACATCGGCAATCAATGCGGCAGCTGTCTCATACTTCCGGCAATGATACAGTCTAGACTTTTCTGTGGCCAGATCATCGGTAATATTCCATAAGCCTATGAGGTCTGCGTGCTCGCATGCTGCAATGCCTTCCGCATGCAGTAGAGATATGTCACCGGCCCCAATAAATCCTACTTTCAACTTGTCTGACATCTACTGAAGGTATAGTATTCAGGCAAGAAAAAAAAGTTTGCACGGAACCCCATTGATGGCAGATATTTTGAGAAAGCTACTTGACCTTCCTTGATTTTATACCTCCAAAACGTATGTAGCATTTTTTGGCCAGCTCCACTGAAGTGCGATCTAAGAGAGCATCGGTCTCAATACCTGGTCCGCATACCCTCCATCATCCATGGTCACACCATCGGGATCAGAAATGGATTCATCACATTCATCTTCCATAATGATCCAGCCCTGGTAGTCTGTATCCAAGAGGTATTGTGTGATCCCTCCAAAGTCAATCGTTCCTTTTCCAGTCGGCGCCCAACGGCCATCGGCATACATATCCTTATAATGCACCAAATTGATATGGCTTCGATACTTGCGCATAATTTCTTCGGGATCCATTCCGCCTTTTGCCATATGCCCGACATCTGGACAATATCCAATCACCTCTTCATCAAGACCAGCCAGTAAGATTTCATAGTCTTCCGCAGTCCGATAAATAGATCCTTCCGGTGAGTTTGGATGGTAGCTACAGATTATACCCTTCTCCTCGGCTCTTGTGGCAAAAGCATTAACACAAGACAGTAGATTGTTTTGTCGCAATCGGAGATTTTTGCGATCCTCACCAGGCATTTGAACAAGGAGCAAAATCGCATCTGGAAAATGGGACATAAACTGTATCCACTTATCAGCCCTTTCCCTTTCCTCCGCTGTTTCGTCTGGCATCAACCAGTCCTCAACCACCACGAGAGCAGCCAAATCCAGTTCATATTTGTGCAATACTTCTTGCATCAGAACAGGATCTTCCAGGTGGTGCATAAAACTAGTCTCCGGCTCAATACCTGCAAAACCTGCTTTCGCACAGATTTCCATAATGTGCTCAAGCTTACCCTTGTATTGCTCACCAGGCATTTGCCAAGTGTAGGTTTCGCATCCGATCTTAATTGAGCTGCTCATCATCCCTTTTTTGTCCTTCGTTTCTTGCCATCACAATTGCTGATGGCATAGAATAATCAGTGATCTAGTAAAAAGTTCTTGGTCACCACATTAAACCTATGTAAGGCTTCCCAATGGTGCACATGCCCACCAAATGGAAAAGCCACCAAAGAGGAATTTCGAATGCCCTCATGTAATGTGTAGGAGAAAGAGGGTGGTGTAAAAATATCCATGCTACCTACAGTAATCAGGGTGGGCACCGTTATTTTCGAGAGTCTAGATACGGTATCATGATTGATACACGCATCCAATTGTGCCTCAAAACCCACTTGACTTTGAGGACGCTGATTATGTACTGCAGATTGCTGATCTTCCTTTAGCTCCTCAAGGTGATCATCGTAATGAGGGGGCGCAAATATCCAAAGTTGAAGTAGCTCCATGAAATCCGCAGGATCAGATACTGAGCGTAATTTTTTTAAATTTTGATATACCGTTTTTGCGTAGTTGTTAAATTTCCCCCAGGTGCTGATAAGGACCAAGGCACTAACCATGTTCGAGTGGCGAATGGCCAACTCTTGTGCAATGGCTCCCCCCATGGAAATGCCAGCAACTTTGGCAATGTTTATATTTAGATGCTTCATGACCGCCACAGTATCTTCTGCCATCATTGCTGTCGTATATGGACCTGGAGGCGCATCAGATCTGCCTACCCCTCTATTGTCTAAAATAATACAACGAAAGTATCGCTCATAAACCGCCACATGCTTTTCCCAGAGATCCCCATCTGCCCCAAAACCCATTAATAAAATCAGCGGATCTCCGGTACCCCTTTCCTGATAATAGATCTTAGCACCTTTTGAGATGACATGTCCCTCATTTGATATGGCCATGAAACTTAGTTTTCGAGAATTTCATAAATAATGATATTTGTACACTAGTATCTATCCCATATCTCCTTGATAAAAGTAAGACCATCGATATATATTTCTTCGGTAGTATCTTCAAAATTTCTCCAGACATTAATGCCAGATGCAAATTCGGGATTATGCCGACTGAATGCCTCAATGGTGAGCCAACCATCATAACCTATCTTCTTTAATTCGTGGAAAGTCTCATCCCATCGGACTTGCCCGCTACCGGGTGTACCACGATCACTCTCCGATATATGAACATGCTTGATCCGCTCCTGGTGTCTTTGGATAACTTTCGAAACGTCCTTTTCTTCAATATGAGCATGATGCGTATCATATATCATCTGCAGATTCGGGTGATCCACTGCCTCTATCAACGTTGCTATGTCGTCTAAGGTATTATATAGATAACATTCAAACCTATTGAGTGCTTCGGGGGTCAGCATGATATCCACAGTTTCTGCATATTCTGCAGCCTGCCGCAAGACCTCTGCACTTCGCATTCGTTCTTCTTCAGTTGGTGGCTGCCCAGTGAATGAAGCGAATGCCGAGTGGAATGGACCAGCGATCACTTCTGTACCTAATGCTGCACCCATATCAAGGCGCCATTTCAGTTGTTCAACAGCTTTATCTCGAATGGAGTTATCTGGGCTGACTGGGTTGCCATCATCGAAAAGAGATGTAACCGAAGTTCTGCCAAGGCCTAAGGCATCTAGGTACTTGCCTAAGTTAACGTAGTCCTTTTCGACACCATCACCAATGGGTATCTCTACTCCGTCATAGCCTGCTTCGCCTATTTTTTCAATGGTAGGGTGGTATTGCTCATCCACGAACGTGGTCCAGAGGAGCATATTCATACCTATCTTCATGCTGGCTGTAATTTGATGTGGAAGATATCAAATAAGTGATGCTCCAACAAGTCGTTTTAGATCAATGACCAATCGCACAGAATATCCCCACCTTTAGATAGGGGGTGACGCGTTCCTGAAAGTTGTGAGTCCGAGACCATCTATTATCTAATTTATATAACCCAGAGAATAAAGGTACGGACGCACCAGCCTCAATGTTGGCCCCAAATATTGGAGTGATTTGTTTTTCGTAGGCAATCATAGCATTGACTCCTATTCTGCGAAAATTCGAAGATTCATCTACAAAATCAAGATCGTTCGCTACAAAATAGTTGTCAGAACTGCCTTTTAGGCCCATAATGATTCGCTTATCGGCATCAAGAAGCTTTTCGGCAGTCACTTGAACAGGCAACAAGGCATCAAAAGACCAACCGTTTGCCCAAGTTCGTTCGTATAAGAAAATGGGAATCACTGTCAGACGATTTCTGTAAGCGATCCTGGCTCCAAAACCCACCTTACCGCCATCAATGTCTTGCTCAAGCAGATGAGTAGTACTGTAGAGGGTGGATCTACCATTCAATTGAGAAAGTTGACTGCTACTTTGTTTGATTCCAATTCTTGATTTCAAGACTGATCTGGGACTCAATTGATGTAGACTCATAAAGCCCATACTCAACTTATGCAGGTGTACTTCCTCATTCTCATTTTCAGCTAGCGAGTAGAAACCGTATAAGCCTCGATGGTCGTAACTCACTTCCCCAATTATCTTGGTTCTTCCTTTGAGCGAAATGGGATATCGCAATCTACTTTCTAGTTGCCACTGTGTCTCTTTTGCAGAGGAGTGAAAGGACCTGAGATCTTCGTTTACCACTTGCTGTGGTAGGGGAGCATTTTGCATGCTCATCTCAAAAAAACGAGGAGCATCTACATCCTGAGCCTGTATACAGACAAAGTTGAGCAGTAGTAGTGCCAATAAGATGTCCCGACGTCTGATGATGTAGAGGTTTGACTTTGTTGAAAGACGTATGCTAAACTTGCATATGTACCTATTTGTTGTGCGATCTTCCAGTTTACTGAAAGATAAAAAAAATGAAGCACTATCCGTGCCAATATGCATGGCGCCCGTCCAGAAACGTGGTCAGAGCAGGCTAGCATCATGATTCATTATCTTCGTGACCATGGAAATAGCTTGGATCTTTTTTGACTGCTTCAACACACTCATCGACGATTTCGATCAGTCTGGTGACGAATCTGGAGTAATACCGCTTGGTGTCGTTGCCAAAGAAGCAGGGTGGTGCCAAGATCCTACAGAATTTCATCATGCCTACCTATCATGGAGGCGATCATATTGGGATGGTAGCCATTGGAGGGAACTGTCGTTGGAAGACAGACTAACCCATGTTCTTGACGCGCGCAAAGATCGCCTAAGTCAGCCTCTGACCAAAGTAGTAAGATCGATGGTAGACCTTTTTTTCGAATCATTCCCTCCTAGCGTGCGCCTGACACCGGGAGTTGAATCCATGCTTGAGAAGCTACAAGGAAAAGTGAAGATGGGTGTTGTTTCAAATTTCTTTGTTCCGGGAATGCCAGAGGCTCTACTTACCAATTTTGGACTACATCACTTCTTTGACTTCATACTAGATAGCGCCCAGGTTGGCCTAAAAAAACCACATCCAGAGATATATCAAACTGCACTAGGCAAAACCGACTTGCTATCAAACGAAACTTCCAAAATCCTTTTTGTCGGAGACAGCCTCCAAAATGATTACTATGCTCCTAGAACAATAAAACTCTCATCACTATTCTTTGATCGTTCGAAAGAAAGACCTTCCCCTCCTGCCCAAGTTGGTATTGACCATATTCAGCATTGGGACCAGTTTGAAGATTACTTGTCTTAATAATTTCAAAGATTCAAGGTATGATCACTTGTAAAGGTAGCCGCAGAGAATCACCTTTTCAACACCAGTAGGTAATACTTTCTCAACCGCGGAGTAGCTCTTCAAATAAGCGAAATGTTTCGTCCACTGTTCGACTAGTGTGAAAGTGCTTTGCAATGTGTTCTTTCGCCGCATTACCATAGGCTGATACCAAGTTCCGCTGCTGATACAGAGCTCTGATGGCATCGGCAATAGCGGTCGGGTTCTTGCTTGGTATAGTCAGACCATTTTGCCGGTGAATCACCAGCCCTTTATTTCCCGAGATATCAGTAGCAATTGGGGCTAGCCCCATACTCATGGCTTCAATTAAGGACTTTGTGATGGCTTCTCCTCCAATAGATGGCAGCACAAAAGAGTGGCAGGAGGCCAAGATGGACAGGACATCATCCCGCCAGCCAGTTAAATGAATTCTTGTCGACATCGCACTCGTCTCCATCATATTGTGAAGGTTTCCCTTAGACATGTCCCGACCGATTAATAACAAATGGAGATCTGCTAAGTCCGCACATTCATTGGTAGCTTGCAACAGGTATTTAATACCTTTAAAGGGCCTAGCATTTCCCATGCAAGCCACCACAAAAGCATTTTTGGGAATGCCAAAAACATCGAGCTCTAGTGGTGAAATATCTTGATACCATGCCGGATCATGTCCCTTATTAATAGTGACTGCTTTGCGTTTGTCAAAGAACCACTGCTTGTGTAAATATTCTTCAATCGACTGAGCGATACAAATGATCTTATCTACCCTAGGATTGAGATATTTGAAATAGGCAGTTGGATCATACCAGTGAATATTACCCGTATAGCCGCGATACAAGACCACCTTTACATCAAGTGAATAGGCTGCAAAAATGCCGTTAATGATGGCCCTGCTGTTAAAAAGATAATAGATATTATATGATCGTTCTCGAGTCAATTCTCGCAGGTAACGAATAAACTTTCTATCAAATTTTTTCGTCGGATGATTGGGCAAGATCTGTATCCCAGCGTTCAAAAATGCTTTCTCATATTGGGTATCGGCATAGGTGATTACATCTACATGCGCACCTCTCTGCTTCAATCCAATAACAAAAGCAGCCTCCGGCTTGGCTGCCTGTGTATCGCGATAATCACTGATGATAAGGATCTTCATCTAACTCAGGCAGCGTTGTAACCGTAGTTATTCAGCACAAATGGTAGAAGTAAGCAAGTTAAGACTTGACCGCTACTTTCCATTTTTACCTGTATATCCAATGACTGTTCCTGAAGCAATGTAGGCACCCTTGCGAAGAACTATGATGCCATCTCTGATCGAATGGGTATCCGTCTTCTCATCTTCCAAAGACGCATGACCCACAATTCTGACATTATCCCCAATACGACAGTTTTTATCCACAATCGCTCGTTCTATATGGCAGTTTTTTCCTACGCCCATTGGAGTTTCATATGGGTGGTGTATCATCTTCTCTAATGACTCAAAGAAATCATTTCCCATAATAATGGAATTTATGATTACCGCCCCTGCATCGATCCTTGATCTAATACCAATTATACTCTTTTCGATGCTTTTACCATGGATAATTGAACCTTCAGAAATAATGGAATGATTGATCAATGTACCGGACACCTTGGCAGGCGCCAGCATCCGAGGCCTTGTATATATTATCTGTTCATTGTCAAATAGATTAAATTTGGGAATATCATCTGTCAGGGCGAGGTTGGAAACATAAAAAGATTTAATACTTCCGACATCCTCCCAATATCCATCGTACTCATAACTGGCAACATTATAACCCGATTTAATTGCAGAAGGAATGACCTCTTTTCCAAAATCTGTGGCATTTGGGTAATTATTAAACAACTCATTCAATGTGCGTCTTGAGAAAATATAAATGCCCATGGAAGCAAGATATTCTTTACCCTGATTGCGCAGGTGGTCATCAACTTGCGACTTCCAATCATGCAGCACATCTGATCCAGGTTTTTCGATAAAGCGCTCTATAAATCCGTATTCATTGACTTTCATGATGCCAAAACCTTCTGCATCATTGGCATTGACAGGTATGGTAGCAATGGTGATGTCTGCATTTTGAGCAATATGGTACTTTGCCATTTTCTCAAAATCCATTTGATACAGTTGGTCTCCCGCTAAAATCAGAATATAATCGAAGTCGTGATTTCGCAAATGGTGAGACGTTTGTCGAACGGCATCTGCTGTACCCTGAAACCAGTTTTCATTGCCGTAGGTCTGTTCTGCAGCAAGGATTTCAACGAAACCACGCGAAAAGTGATCAAAATGATAGGTGTTCTTTATGTGTTCATTTAATGATGCAGAATTAAACTGGGTCAACACAAACATGCGCACAACACCCGAATTCAAGCAATTGGAAATGGGAATATCAATGAGTCGATACTTCCCTCCTATGGGTACCGCAGGTTTAGATCGATCTTCCGTCAATGGGCTTAATCTTGTGCCAGCACCTCCCCCGAGAATTAAACTAATCATCTTTATTTTCATGCGATCTTCTTTTGTAGTTCTTTGTAAATGGAAACATAAATACTAGCCGATTTCTGCCATGAAAAATCCAACTGCATATTGTTTCCTTGAACTTGTTTAAACTTCTTTTTATCACCAAATAGTACAGTGGCGCGATAGAAGGCATGAAGAATGTCTCCTGTCAAAACATGATTAAACATGATGCCGCTACCTCCTTCGTCTCCGATATCAACCACAGAATCTTGCAATCCACCGGTGCGTCGAACGATCGGAATGGTGCCATACCGCAAGGCATACATTTGATTTAGGCCGCAGGGTTCCACCCTGCTGGGCATAAATAGAAAATCGGAGCCCGCATAGATCTGATGAGCTAAATCCTCGTTGTACCCAATAAAAGTATTAAACTTACCTGCATACCTAGGTTGCATGCCATTAAGTGCACCAGTGATTGTTGGATCACCAGACCCCAAAATAAATAGGTTTACAGGAAAATTATTATCAAATGTCTGATAGACCAGATCGGGTAATACATCTGCTCCTTTTTCGATTGCGAAACGCCCAATAAAAGAAATGAGTGGCAGGGCTGGATCCAGACCGTACTCTGCGATAATCGGCTTCTTGTTTTCACGCTTGAAATTGCTCACACTTTTCTTTAATGTAAACGAGAGGGAGGGATCAGTACTGGGGTCCCAGACCACTGTATCGATGCCATTTAATATACCCATCGATTTATGTGCTTCTTCTCTAAAGAGCCACTCCAGGCCACCACTATCTGTTCTGAGTTCCTCCAGGTATGTATTGGAGACGGTAGTTAGCTTCCAACATGATTTTATTCCTGCTGCTAGCGGATTGATTCTTCCTTGCCACTCAATGAGTCCACCTACCCAGTTATCGAAATGGGGTAACATATAGCGTAAGTCCCATCCAAAATCTCCATGATATTTGCCATTGTGAATCGTAAATACTGTAGGGATCTTCGATAAGCTTTGATATTCTGGACAATGCTTAGTAAAAAAAGGTATGAAGCCTGTGTGATGGTCATGGCAGTGCAAAATGTCTGGTACTTTTTCAAGCTGTTGGACCCACTTCAAGACCGCTTTTTGAAAACTGACAAACCTATCCACATCGTCACCATAGGGATGACCATGAGGATCAGCGTAAATACCAGGTCGGTCAAACTTACCTAGAAGCTCCACTGAAAGCAGCTCAAAGCCCAAGACCTCCTGACTAATAGATAAGATGCGGAATGGTTGATCATAATAGCCCATCCAAACACTACCCGTATAGACCTCCTGCCAGTTCTGTTCATTGATCCAAAGCAGATCGTATTTAGGAATGATTACCTGAGCACGAACCTGGGCCTCATTCAAGTATTTTGGTAAGGCTCCCACCACATCAGCCAGACCACCAGTCTTGGCTGCAGGGTAACATTCCGCACTAATATGAAGGATCTGAGTTGGTTTTTTCACTCCCTTGCTTTTCGTTTTGAATCAATATAATATAAAAAGGCTGTAAAGATCAAAGGAGTTCGTGAACTAGATGAATAATATGTTAAAAAGCACAAGTGTCTGGTACGATCCAATGTCATAACACCAACGTAATCCATGCATCATTGAGTGCAGATCAGTTGTCCAGTGGACTCTAATGCATTGATAATGAAGGGAAAAGGATGCCTATTTGGCCTTCCAGAAGTAGGGTGTGAAAAGGATCAAAATCGTGAACAACTCCAACCTCCCTAACAACATTAAGAACATCAAGACCCATTTAGTGGGATCGTTCAATCCGGCAAAATTATCAAGGGGACCAACAGCCCCAATCCCTGGCCCCACATTACCCAAACTCGTGGCTACAGCTCCCATAGAGGAAAGTAAGTCCAGTCCTAAGCCACTCACCACAATAGTCCCCACAATAAAGACACCGAGATAGATCAGTAAGAAGACTAAAATATGAGTCAGTATCCGAGCTGGGACGATTTCGTGATTCATGCGTAAGCGAATGATCGCCTTAGGATGCAAAAGACGCTTAAACTCTAATACACTATTCTTTAAAAAGACGACGTGCCGAATCAACTTAATTCCGCCACTGGTGGACCCAGCACTTGCACCTGCGAATAAGAGAATGAAGAATAGGGCCGTCAGGCTAACCTTCCAAGATGTATAGTCAGCAGTGACATAGCCGGTCGTGGTGATAATGGATACCACCTGAAAAGTGGCGTCCCTGAATGATCGCTCAATATTGCCCTCCGTAGCAGAATAGACCAAAAAGGTGACGAGTAACGACAGCAATCCCACAATAATGAGGTATCCCCTGAACTCCTCATTTCTCCATATCCGTCTCCAGCGAAATCTCAGCAGGAAAATTATGATGGTATAGTTTACACCGGCGATAAACATGAAGACCATGATGGTATAGTGGATGATCGGAGCTTGAAAGTAAGCTACACTCGCATTCTTCGTCGAAAACCCACCAGTGGCCATGGTAGTCATAGCATGATTGATCGCATCAAAAAAGGTCATTCCTTCCAGGTATAGCAGAAGACAGAGAATCATAGTTAACGACACATAAATGACCCAAAGTGCACGTGCAGTAGCCTTGATTCGTGGGTGTAGCTTATCGGAAACAGGTCCTGGTGCTTCGGCTACAAATAACTCAATCCCACCAATCCCCAGTAAAGGAAATACAGCAATGGTCAATACGATTATACCCATACCACCAATCCATTGTGTCATGCTCCGCCAAAACAATAGACCTGGAGGAGTGGCCTCAATGTCAGTCAAGATGGTTGCACCAGTCGTAGTCATGCCTGAAACAGTCTCAAAGTAGGCATTTGTCAGACTGGGAATATGGCCACTAAGGATGTACGGCAAGGCGCTAAATGTAAACATAGCTAGCCAACCCATACTAACAATTAAATAACCTTCACGTTTATGCACACTATTGTCTCTGTGAATCGTGAGGTAGTAGCAACTCGCACCTACTAGCAGGGTAATGGATCCACTAAGCAGAAAAGCAGTAGCATCTTCACTTCCATAGTACAAGGAAATTAGCACGGGCAAAAACATCAATCCTCCGACTAACGCAAGTAAAACTCCGACCACTTGGATGATGGCAAAGTGATTGATCATGGACTCTTACCGAATTCTTATCAAATGTGAGGCTGGGCTAATATCCAAGCTATGGCACGTCCAATATTCGAGCGAACCTGCCACCGTAAAACAAAGTCTAAATTGAAGTGGAATCATGGCATTTACGGAATCTATGTTAGTGAAAGATCTTCTCCACAGATGAGATTGCTTCCGGAAGGGCCAGCACGATCACTTTATCATCTCGTTGCAACTGAAAGTCTTTCTCCGGAATAATGCTCTCGTTGTTTCGCAATACGCCAGCAATTAAAGCACTGGAAGGAATATGGAGTTCAGATAGTGGATGTTTGGTGACACGGTTGCTCTTTGTAATATTAAATTCGATAATCTCAGCTTCTGAACCATGTATACTTGCAATGGCTTCTACATTTCCTTTACGCACAAATCGAAATATGTTGTTGGCCGCAATGAGTTTTTCATTGATTAGGGTGTCTACTCCAATGTTTTGTGAAAGCCTAATGTAATGCGTATTATTCACGAGGGCAATGGTTTTGTAAACACCCAATTCCTCTGCCATCAGGCTGGCTATGATGTTCGACTCTGAGTTTTTAGTGAGGGCTACAACTGCATCCATACTTTTCAACCCCTCTTCCTCCAGCTCGGTGAGGTTACTAGGATCTGCACATACAACCAACGTGTTTTTAAGGTGCTTGACCAAATATTTGCAATGTGGTTTGCTCTTTTCAATGAGTATGACATTATAATGATCTTCTAATACCTGGGCAGTCTTAAGTGCAATGTCATTTCCCCCAATTATCATAACATTTTTAACGGAAACATTGTCCTTACCGACGATGTCAGTTAGTGCATTGATGTCCTGATTCTTGGCAAGAAAATAGATATGGTCTGATCGCCTAAGGATGGTGTCCTCTTTAGGAATCAGTGTTTGGTGACCTCGCAGCAATGCTATGGGCTTAAATGAAGTATCACCATATACTTGATCGACCTCTCCAACCCGCATATTCACAATGGGAGAAGAGTCATCGAGTAAAATCCCTATGAGGCTCATCTTACCATCATCAAATTCAAATATGTCCGACAGAGAACACTGCTTTAGAAGACGCCAGACCTCATGTGCCGCCAATTGATGTGGGCTAATCATCGAATCGACGCCCAATTCTGCAAAGAGGTTTCTTTGGTCAATAGAGAGATACTCAGGTGTACTCACCCTGGCTATGGTTTGTTTGGCACCCAATTTCTTAGCCAGGATCGCTGTAATAATATTGGTCTTTTCTGAGGTGGTGGCGGCGATGACCAATTTGGCTTTGTCAACTCCGGCTTCCATCAACACATGCAATCTGCTTGCATCCCCGTGCAAGGTAAGCACGTCCAAATGAATGCGCGCATTATAGAGCACATCTTCATCTGCGTCAATCAAGATGATGTCTTGTTTCTCGTGGGCCAAAAGTTTGGCTAAATGGAAACCGATATCACCCGCACCAGCTATTACTATTTTCATGAACTTTAAAAGATACTCCCTGTTATCAACTCAAGTCAAAGGTAACGTAAAATGTAACCTACGTGGCCTCTGAACACAATGTTTGAGATTTAGGATAACAGTACCAAAACCTTATATTTGGCGCAATGAAGATTCTGATGGTATGCTTAGGAAATATCTGCCGTTCACCTCTGGCGGAGGCAATAACTAGGAAAAAGATTGAAGACAAATTACTCCCATGGGAAGTAGACTCAGTAGGTACAGGAAATTGGCATCAGGGAAACCCTCCTGACCCAAGAACGATAGCTGAAGCTGCAAATCGAGGATTAGATATTTCAGACCTGCGCGCTCGCCAAATAACTATTGAAGACATTCATACTGCAGATGTCATTGTGGCTATGGATTCGCAAAATTTTCAGGATGTCAGAAGGATAGCTGGAACACAACATGACCAGAAGTTAAATATGATGCTCAACTTCTCCAAACCCAATGAAAATGCCGCTGTTCCAGATCCATATTTTGGTGGACCGGAGGGTTTTCGTCAAGTTTTTGATTTGCTAGACGAGGCCTGTGAAGCGATGATTAATCAGCTTAATAAAGAAATTTAATTGCCATATGTTAAAAGAAAATGTAGAAAAAGCGCTTAATAATCAAATTGCCATGGAAGGCAATGCTTCCTTTTTTTATTTATCAATGGCTTCATGGTGTGAACAACAAGGCTTAGAAGGTTCGAGTGAATTTTTCTATCGACAAGCTGAGGAAGAACACGAGCACATGATGCGAATATTTCGCTATGTTCTCGAAATGGATGGAAAAGCAGCTTCTCCAGCCATCAGCAAAGCACCTGATGATTTTGCCTCCATTCAGGACATTTTCTCAGATGTGTACCAACATGAACAAAAAGTAACACAGTCCATCAACGAACTTGTCAACTTGTCGGCAGAGGAAAATGACCATACTACTTACCAATTTCTCCAGTGGTTTGTGGTGGAACAGCGAGAAGAGGAAACACTAATACGCAGCATTTTGGATAGACTAAAACTCATCGGCAGTGGTCCCCAGAGTCTATACTTCATTGATAAGGAAATTACCGACATCAACAGAATGATCGGCGATAGTGACTCTTCGGAGTAGGCCACTTCTTTTTCTTTGCAACGTTGAAGTTGCTGTATTAGACCTATTTGACTTTTCAGACATAGGATAGATTTCACCGGCACGTCCACTTTCGAGCCAACTAATGAACTATTTCTGACATAGGGTCGTTATAAACCAAGATGGTAAAGATTTTCTTAGCACATACATATCGCTGACGCACTGTCTTAAGTGCCCTTAACAAAGGGCTTGTGCGTATCCAATTTTTTAATTTTAAAACAGAATAAGATGGAGATAGATTCCGAGAAAAAAGGTATTATCAATGATATTGTCAATTGGGCTAAGGTGCATAGGTTTTCGCGGGTTAAAGCCAATTCAGAAGGTTTTGAGACACCTACTTCATTCCGTCAGCCGGATGAAGATGAAACTTTTATTCCTGATGTTACAGCCGTAAAATTAGGCGCCAAGAATTATTTCGAAGTTGCTTTAAAAACTGATGATAGAGAACGGACCATTAGAAAATGGAAATTGCTCAGCACGTTGGCAGAAATGAAAAATGGAACACTCTACCTTTTTGCACCGAGGGGACATAAAGCATTTGCTGCAAGAATAGTCGATACGCGAAACTTAAACGCCGAAGTGATCGCAATTTAAGCTATCCTTAATAACATAAACCTTATTTCTGACGGTCTTTGTCAATTTATTTGAGAAAAGCGTCAACGTTCGGTGTCAAGAAATTCATCAGTAAAATGTCCCTTACTTTTGGGCTGCTTGAATTTTTCCCTATTATAAATACTCGAGGCACCTGGAAGAATCGATAGGCTCTTCCAGTTCTGCCCCTTTATCATCTTTCCGATCAATACTATCTGGCCAATGTGATATGCATAGTGTGCCAATTGCCGTTGAATGGCTTCAGGAACGGTGTGTCCTATTTTTCGAATATATACTACCTCTTGGAGATCTACATCATCAAGATGCTCGATGGCAGAAAATAAAGTATTCCAGCCTGCTTCCCATCGATCCAATAAATCTTGTTTGTTTCTTAATAATAGAACAAACTCTTTGTCCCTATCTCTCCAGGACTTTTCACCATCGCTCTTTAGAAAATCCGTGAATCGAGAAAGCATATTCCCAACTAGGTGCTGCACAATAATGGCAATACTGTTGTTCCCTGCTTGATACTCCCAGAAAAGGTCCTTTTCATCCAATTGATCGAAGGTCTGATCTGCAAGCCTTTTATAATATTTGAATAACTTAATCGTACTAACTAAATCCATTTCTCTATCAATGACTGAAGCACTAGCATCCACTCCGAAAAGGGATAGCGTTTATAAAACAACCTCTGGTTAGGCCATGGTTTGGATCACGTGCATCCGTGATAATAAAACGTTCAGGTACGTATCTTGGTCTCTTCGGGCCAGGAGAAGCCATTGCTAATTAATTGGCACCTCCACCCTCGTGTCATCCCACGATAAGGACATGACTAGCTCCTGCTCATCTTCGAAAGCTATGGTGAATTGCTCTACAGGGGTGGTAAGATGCTGAACGGGCACATCCAATTTAACTACATCTGCCTCTGGTTCTCGGGACACTTTTTGATCCCAACCCATACCCCACGGATACATCTTACCATTAAAAATGATGGTCCACCGTTCCTTATTGGGAATCGTCCATAAAGTATATTTTCCAGCTGGCAGGTTATGTTGACCTATCTGCAATGCATCTTTGGTCTCAAAGGTGGTAGCCTCGTTTGCTCCTGTGCGCCATACAACACCATATGGTTCTAAACCGCCAAAGATGTCGCGTCCCTTCTTGGATGGCCTGCAATAAAACACTTCAATATCTTTGCCGTCTTTCTGATATTGTACGATCGCCTCCGGGCTGGCCTTTTTAGTACTAGATTTCATATACTGGAATCCAGCAAACAGCAGCACTGCCAGCAGGCCAATAACAATAAGCACCCATTTCAAAACTTTATTCATTTCTTCGATTTTATCGATCCAAGGAAGGTACATTCCTTCTTGCGGTAAGATAAGCAATTGAAAGGGATATCAATGAAGCCTCGCTAAGTGGATCCCACAATCGTAACTGATCCACCATTGACCTGGCCATCGACCTCTAGCACATACATGTATACTCCCGTATCCATTCTTCGGCCATCGACAGTGCCATCCCAGCCCTGTTCAGGACTGTCCGTTTCAAATAGTAGTCCTCCCCAGCGATTGAATATTCGCATGCGAAAGCTGTTAGGCTGTTCAATAAATATCGGCTTAAAGATGTCATTTTGTAAATCTCCGTCAGGCGAAAAAGCGTTGGGCATATAATATGTGCTCAACTCCTTTTCTGGTATACATTCATCAAAAATAATGATGGAGCCTGATGTCTGGCAGCTTCCTAAAAATCCAGTGACATTGTAAGCACCCGGTTCCATAATCTGTACCGTTGGATTCGTATTGCCATCTGACCATTCCACGCTGTCAAATCCCGGGACTGACAACTCAATTGAACCCAGCTTATCAAAGCAGACGGTTTGGTCTGGCCCCAACTCAAGCGCTGGCTGTACCAATTGCAAGCGGAGTGCTACCATATTCATGCAGCCTTCAGCGGAAATTAGGGTATCAAAGTAAATACCTTCCTCATAGCGATCCATACCATTAAAATAAACGCCCTCACCTTCGCATACAAGTGAGTCAACAAAGGTCGTGTCGCCACCCAAAACCAATAGTCTTAGTTCTACAATACTGTCACATCCAAACTGAGTCATTAATGAAGTGGTGTATCTACCACTACTCCTTATGGTGTCATTTCCAAACAAATAAACCTCCGGTGCACAAATGGTGTCGTATGCAGTCACTAGGTAATGTGGTTCAATGGATAAGGTAAGCTCCACAATGCTGTCAAATCCATTGACAGACGTCAGGGTATCGCGATATACTCCTGATTCGAATAATATTTGACCATGATATTCATAGCCTCGTCCACTACAAACCACCGCCTCCTCTTCTGTTATCGTTTCGCATGGATTGGTGGTAAAAGAGAGACTGTCAAAATATGTTGATTCCTCCCAGGCTCCTAAAGCGATGGTGCCCTGATCCATCAAATCCATATCTACTTCATTGATCATTGTCTGATCGTTGATCAACACTTGAATCTCTCCGGCACAACCTCGACGAACTTCCAATACAAACCACTCGTCTAGCCCAAAGGTCGGTACTACTTGCACTAGATCTTCCGTATTGCCATCTACAACTTTATATAGTTTAAGGGTAGGATTATCCGTATCCAGCGGATTACATGCCACCGCATAGTAATTTGCCCCGTCGAGATATTGAAATAAAAAATGAATATCAGAATACATTCCATCGGCGCGGCAATACACACGGTAATTTCCATTGCTACCGCTGAATGTTCTATGCACAATCAAAGATTGGGCATCTTCTCCATCGATAGATGGTTTATATAGTCTCACCGCATGTGCACCAGAAACAATGATCGAATCTTCTGCAACCGCATTTCCTTGTAGAAAAGACCAATCATCTAGAATACCACCTTCAAAATCATCCACCAAAGTCTGTGTACTAGCCACTC
>JABDMH010000009.1 GCA_013001595.1 Saprospiraceae bacterium
CACCCATTCGCCACTATGGACTGCGCTACAGAAAGTATCTGGAAAAGACATTACCCTCATTGTGACCACAGATCATGGTACCATTCGGGTAAAACAACCTTCCAAGGTGGTCGGAGATAAAGACACAACCACAAATTTGCGGTATAAATTAGGGCGTAATCTGCGCTATGAGGCCAAAGATGTGTTGGAGGTGAGAGATCCTGAAGAAGCTGGACTTCCTAGGCCTAATGTAAGCTCCGCATACATCTTTGCCAAGGACGACAAATATTTTCTCTATCCAAACAACTATAACTACTACAACAATTATTTCCGCAATACCTTCCAACATGGAGGTATTTCTATGGAAGAAATGATTTGCCCAGTGATCACCCTGAGTGATCGCTAGCCAACTGTTGCTTGGTGGTATTTTATACCAAGTTTGAGGCCTATATCAGATTACATCTGAGCGCACTTCTGCAAGCTGTGAAACTGGTTTTGGTCCAATATGCTTGCCACGAAAAAAAAACATGCGCCATAGGTAACCTGGCAGCACGAGTGCTAACCTTCCTTGACCAGTTTAGCAGCCAGATCGGCGTATGATTTCAAGAAGTCCTCAAACTTCTGCCGGCTTTCAACGAAGAAGATCTTTTTGCCGAAAGATCCCGATTCCTTCAGGGTGATCACAGCTAGATGGAATAAGACCAAATTATACTCACGAATCTGCTCTATGTTGTGGAAGGGATAGCGAAAGGATTTGAAATAGTTGGTGACGTATACATATGGATGGTCAATTTCAACCCGCTTAAGCCTAAACACCGTGAAGTATAGGGTGAGCGCACCTAGAAGGAAAAAACCAAGTAATCCTAATTTGAATATCCAATTGCCAAAGAGTGGAGATTTTCCGACGCCACTAGATAGTACGGCAAAGGTGAAAGCACCAAAAAATACAACCCAGAAGGTGGGGAAAAACAACTTTAGACCCAGGGTCGCCGATGAAGAGATTCTACGCATATGCTTCCTCTTCTTCTAGTTGCTGTGCAACCACACGCTTAGAGATCAAGATACTTACTTCGTAAAGGATGTACAGGGGCACGCCAATTAACACTTGAGTGGTAGGGTCAGGTGGCGTGATGATCGCAGCCAGTACCAAGATAACCACAATGGCCATGCGTCGATACTTTCTCATGAATTCTGGTGTAATCAACCCCACTTTGGAGAGGAAAAAGACGACAATGGGCAGCTCAAAGATGATTCCAGCGGGTACCGTATACATGGTCATATTGTTGACATAAGATGTCAAAGTAGCCGTAGATGCAGTGTCCGCAATTTCATAACTCGACAGAAACTTTAGGGCAAAGGGCGAAATAATGAAGTAACCAAAACAAACACCCGTCAGAAATAACATGGAGCAGATCAACACAATACCCTTGGCAGCCCGCTGCTCTCGTGGATAGAGACCGGGTTTAATGAATCGCCAGGCCTCATAAAAGATGTATGGAAAGGCAACAACCAAGCCCAAAATGATGGAGACTTTCAAATGTGTGATGAACTTCTCTTCGACTTTGATGGTCTGAATCTCAAGCAACGGTGGTTCACACATCGTATTAAAGAAGTGGCAGAAGAACTGATAGGTGGGAAAGTCTGCAAACTTGGGCCCAAAGATGATCCTATCAAAGACAAAGTCTTTACTCAAAAACATTACAATTCCGAACAGGGCGATTGAGGCAATACCTCGAATAAGGTGCCATCGAAGTACCTCAAGGTGCTCCAAGAAGGACATTTCTGCCTCTACCTCCCCTTGGTGTGGCTGTACACTCTGCTCTGCCATTGCACAAATGTACTATTCCGCGTTCTTTTTTGCGTGCGATTATTTTGGAATGCTGTAAACAGACAATCCCCTAACAAACCCGCACCTACAGCCACTCCGTAGAGTACGCATCATATTAATTCCTACTTTTGACCACCATATCAAGTGCTACTGCATGAACTGGGATATTTTGTTGGGTTTCGCCATATTAGTTGGCAGTCTATTTCTCCTAGTAAAGGGTTCCGACTGGTTTGTAGATTCGGCGGAAAAAATCGGCCTCTCGCTGGGTGTCTCCCCATTTATCATTGGTGTAACCATAGTGGCATTCGGTACCTCCTTACCCGAATTGGCTTCTTCGGTCACCGCTGTTTTAAACCAGGAGTCCGAAATCGTCAGTGGCATAGTGATTGGTTCAAACGTGACCAATATCCTACTGGTACTGGGATTGGTTGCTTCGGTCGGGCGGGTCGCCAAGATGGATTATGACCTTATGGATGTAGATATGCCCATGTTGGTAGGCTCTTCGCTCCTACTTTGGTTTTGCTTTTCAGACTACCACCTTAGTCTCTTCGAAGCCATTTTGATGCTGATTGGCCTTGCCATTTTTCTAGCCAACTCTCTGACCGGTGATCTGAAATCTGACCAAGACCGACCAAGTACCACTTGGCGTGATTACTTCCTGCTGCTACTCGGGGGGGTTTTTGTCAAGTACGGTGCTGACTTTACTGTAGATGCCATTGATAATCTCTCGAGGAGCTTTGCCCTCGATTCTGCGGTGCTGGCTCAAACTCTAGTGGCACTAGGTACCTCTCTGCCGGAAGTTGCGGTCTCGATTACTGCCGCCCGAAAAGGCAAACCGGGAATTGCAGTGGGCAATGTGCTGGGATCAAATATGTTTAACACCTATGCAGTAATCGCCATCCCTTCGTTCTTCGGACCGTTGGTCATTCCCGAGGATATCCTTTCTTTCTCACTGCCTTTTATGGTCGCTACTACCCTGATTTTTGCCATTATTTCCATTGGTCAACGCATTACTAAATGGGAAGGATATATGTTGCTGCTGTTTTATATTTTCTTTTTCAATCAGTCTTTCGAAGGTGCCTTCTAATACTCCACGATCAATTGCCTATAACAGATTCCGCCGGCAATTTGTCCTCTTTTGTCCTTCCCTGAAACATTTATTTTTGCGGCATCGTTATTGATACACAACATACTTGATATGCTAGAGAACCTATTTGGAGATATGCAAGGCAAGCAAGAAGAAATGAAAAAGAAGCTTGCCGAAGTGGTCGTTGAAGCAGAAGTAGATGGTGGGAGCATCATGGTAAAAGCCAATGCCAACCGTGAAATTCTCGACATCACCATTAATCCTGACAAGATCGACCTGGCAGATAAGGAACAACTTCAAGATCTCATGGTCATTGCGGTAAACCAGGCGTTGGAAATCGCAGCAGAGCGCGAAGCAGCTGAGGCGCAAAAAATGATCAATGATATGATGCCTCCAGGGCTGGGTGGGCTTTTGGGAGGATTCAATCAATAATAGATGAAGCAGTTATTAGTAGGGCTCCTTGCCCTATCCTGTTTGATGGCCCAGGCCCAAGATATTCCCAGCTTGGTTGCACACTACTCTTTTGAGAATTGCGATGCAACTGATGTCAGCCTCAACAACTCTGATGGCATTCTCTTCGGTAACCCTACCTGCGAATGTGGCATTCAGGGAGATGCCTTGGCCTTTGATGGTGTAGACGACTATGCTGTGCTAGCTGGAAATGTGGAAAGTTATTTTGATGCAGATATTTTCACATTGAGCATGTATTTTCGCACTACCGACAATGCCGGGGTACATGACGTGTTATCCAAACGATCTAATTGTAATCTCGATCGGGCCTTTGCAGTCCGGTATGCACCAGCATCCAGGACCCTATTTGTTGACATTGCAGAATCGGACAGCCTCAGTACGACGTTTATGGAAAGGTTGGATCCTGGCTTGTGCTGGATACATTTGGTGGTAGTCAAGGATAGTCGCAGCCACAGCATCTATGTCAATGGTGCCTTTGTAGCGAGTCAGCCTACCTTCAAAACCTTTGACCTGACCACCATGGCACCCATACAAATCGGAAATGGTCCTTGCATTGGTTCAACCGATCGCCGATTCCAAGGCCTGGTTGATGAAGTCAAATTCTTCAATGAGGCACTTTCACCCGGAGAAATAAGCAGCCTTTATCTGGCACCGGATCGGCTCATTACCGCCGACACCACGATCTATCAAGGTAGTGATGCCATACTTAGATCTGGCCCTACTTGCGCTCCCACCTACAGTTGGGTGCCTGCAGGCCAGACCAGTCCCAGCGACGAACTAACCACCACTGCCACTCCACCCAATACGCAAACTTTCACGATGCAATATCAATACGAATCGTGCACCGCTACTGATACTGCGCGTATTTCAGTGATCAATCCTGATGACATAGAGTGCGGAAATGTGCCCCTACCCAATGCCTTCACTCCAAATGGTGATGGTCGTAATGATCTGTTTTTTATCAGTAACCCCTTTGCACTCGAGGTATTGCAAGCGTTTGAAATCTTTGATAGATGGGGCAATCTTGTATTTACGACAACCGATGTGAGAAGTGCCTGGGATGGACTCTATCGAGGCAACGCAGCCAATCCTGGACTGTATATGTATAAAATTAAATATACCTGCCAGGGCGAAGATTTGATTAAATCTGGCAGCATTATGCTGATCCGTTAAACTTAAAAGAGTACTCTGACTATTGAAATATGTTGAACAATTCTGAGATTATTTTTTTGAAGGACGAGGCGACAGAACGCAGGCAGGGCCTTAGCCCTGGCGAGTATCTGCAACGAAGTGTTTCGCAAAAAGGCCTCCACGGAGCTTATCGAAGTGGGGCCAGAATTATCAATAATCTTTCAGTAGTCAAAGTACAAGTGCGTACACTCCTTTTTGCATTGATGTTGTTTTCATTTGCCCTAACTGACTCTGGTTGTCAGAGTGAATCGACCACTACTTCAGGGCAGCATAGTACTACTCAAGAGTTACACCCCAGCGTTGCTCCCCAGATAAAATTTGCCACCCTGCGCCAAAAATTTGGAGATATTTTTCATGCCGAGCGCGTAACTCGACACTATGTCTTCACCAATGAAGGTGCTGGAGATCTGGTCATCAAAAATGTCCGAGCCTCATGTGGTTGCACCAAACCCTCTTTTCCCCAAAGACCGATACCACCGGGCGCAAGTGATAGCATTTCCGTGACCTACAACAGCGTCGGAAAACAGGGAGCCCAGCGAGCTCGCATCTTCGTACAGACCAACGATCCCACTCAGCCGGAAGTAGAGCTTAAACTAACAGGACATGTAAAAGTAAAGCCGAAGGTTTTGTACGATAAAGAGCAAGCTGAGCGGAAAGCCAAACAAAAAAAAGGGTGAAAAGGGTGGAAGGGTATTTAGGTTTTTTGGTATTCTGGTTTTCTGGTATTTGGGTTCCATGAAAAATGGCAGTAAAGGTGGATATTTTCTGCGGGTGGAAAGGGGTAAAGATCCGATAGTCGCACCCAGAAAGAACAGCATCCTTTTGCTGCAGCCACCCAAAATGTCCACAGCTTGTTTTAGCAATCGCAGGTAAGGGTAGAAAAGGGTGGAAGGGTATTTAGGTTTTTTGGTGTTCTGGTATTTGGGTTCCATAAAAAATGGCAGTAGAGGTAGATATTTTCTGCGGGTGAAAATGGATAAAGGGGTAGAGAAGGTCAGCAGACCCAACGGTAGCAGCGGGAATTTCTCGACGTATTAACGCAAAGATCTGGTTGATTTGCACAGAAAGCACATGCCAACGCGCCAATTGGCCGTAAAGGACTTCACTGCGTTGCGCCTTCACGGCAGCAGGCATAGAAACCGACATCAAAACCTCAAATAGCTAATACAGCAACTCGCCAACCAGCCAACTCGCCAACACCCTAACCAGCCAATGAGCTAACACGCCAAAAAGAGACTAGTAGGTCATGGTCACATTGCCACGGTAAGTGAAGACTACTCCGTCAATAAACTCTACTTTGACCATATAGACATACACACCGGGGTTCATCAATTTGCCATCAAATACGCCATCCCATCCCCTGCTACCATTAGGACCGCCTGGATCGGCTCCATCTTCATAGACAAGATTGCCCCAGCGATCGAATAAGTGGGTACTCAAAATCTGATTCACACCAAAGCTGGTATGCACCTGCCACTTCTCATTAAAACCATCCCTGTTGGGGGTAAAACCATTGGGGATGTATACCCTACGCGCTTTATTGACGGATACCATAATGTCATCCATGCCTTCGCACCCATCTTCATCAACTGCAGT
>JABDMH010000152.1 GCA_013001595.1 Saprospiraceae bacterium
CTTTGGGCATTACCATCACACCAGCGATGATGACATGGATGTCATTGATCGCAACACACTTCGAGCTGTGGGACAAGTGGTATTGGCCCTACTGTACAAGGAGAGTGTGGATGCCATTTGAGAGGGAAAAGAAGTAGAAAAAGTAAAAGAGGGACAAGAGGTAGAAAAGGGCTATTGTCGCTGTGAATTTATTCGCAGTGGGAAAATGGTCTAAAAGAGATAGGTAAAAAATGTAGAATGGCCTGCCATAAAGGCAAAGCGAATTGTAATCCTTCATAGCAAAAACATTTGGACGTGATCTACAATGCAACTATATTTGCAGGCCGTCGTCAGAAGGTCTCTAGGGGCGATTAGCTCAGTTGGTTCAGAGCACTTGGTTTACACCCAAGGGGTCGGGGGTTCGAATCCCTCATCGCCCACCAAGAGTTGGTAGAAATACCAACTCTTTTTTATGTCACTTCACCTTGTGCACCAGCCAGACTCGAATCTGTTTTTTTCCTGTAACGATAACCCCAGAGACCTGCTAGGAGCATTAGAACGAAAAAGGCGATCTTGCTGGTAAGAGCAGCTAGTGGGTACCATTGCGAAGCATACTTAAGCTCAATGGTATGTAAACCCTTTGGTACAATGATAGACTGTACCAAATGATTGGTTTTATATATGTTGGAAACCAGCTCCCCATCCAAATAAACTTGCTGACTTTCAGGAGCATATAACTCCGACAAGACGAAAAGTCCAGGTGCCTCAGCTTCAACGGTATAGGTGACATGATCGATGCCTTGAGAAACTAGATCCACCTTGCTGCGTGAGGCTGCCAGTACCTTTTCAGTTGGAATGGTTTCTAGGATTGCGGTTCTCCGAAGATCCAGATTTGGCTGATTTAACATCTCTAGCCGTTCTCGATCATCTTCCACCACTTTATATCCATCAACAAAATACCCACGTTCTACATTAAACTTGTATCGATACACATATTTACCACTGGGATCGGTGTGTTCAGGCCGTAGGTTGGGATGGTCTATCTGCGTATTACTCAGCACATACTTGACATTCAGGGCATCCAACACATTCCAGTTAATGGGAAGGCTGCCATCAAGCTTTTGATGAAGATTATTGTAATAGACTTCATAGGCATATTTGTTCATCTGCAACTCCAGTCCTCCCCCTATCGTCTGCACATGATAGGGCAATCCCAGATTTCCTGAAGCAAAAGGCATGACTCGATATAGGGCTGCATCAGCATGTAAAAAATCTATGGCTGACGTGCCTGCTAAATATTTGTCGTGAAAGGAGCCCGAAGAAATAGCGCCCACTCCGTAACGCGTATTCTGGTATCCCAAATCTACAATGGTCAATACCACAATGGCCCAAGCAGCCGTAGAAGTAGACACTCTACGGGCCTTTGCCAAAGCAAGTGCGCCCAATCCGGCCGCCATCAAGAGTGCTATCCTAATGACATCTCCATAAAAAAGACCTTGACGGATCTCTCGCATCAACTGTAGGGCATTATCCGCTATGTTTTGGCCTGGCTTCTCAAAAGAAAGTATGGAACCAATCAAGATGATAGCAAATAACAATCCAGCGGAAACCCATACTAGTTTTTGGAAACTTTGGCGATGCGCCTCTCTTACCTTTTGTTGAGTCAGATGTTTTATCGAGTTGATACCATATACTGCCAGAATGGGCAATAAGGCATTGACAGCAGTAAAGCTGGTCGTTGGTGTGCGAAAATTCTTAAAGAATGGTAGGACCGCATAGCAAAGACTATAGAAAGGATCTGCATTCGTACCCATGGCCCAGACCAGCATCAAAATGAGCAAGATAAGAAGTGACTTCTGAAACCAAGATGGACGGGATAGCAGACCAAGCAATAGCAGCAATAAGGGCAATATGCCCAAGTAGTAAAATGAAGTGTTGAAAGGTGCGGGTCCCCAGTAGGTAGCTATGACCTTCTGGTTGAAGCGTCTGGCCAGTGCAGGGGTGAGTCTGTGGTCTGAAGTACCCCCTACTGCATGAGGCACCACCACAGTCAGCATCTCCATGGGATCAAATGACCATTCAGCAACAAAATCTTTGGCCACTCCAGATGACGTAGTCTCTCCTGGTCTATCTAGCCGTTCAACTTGGCCACCACGTACACTATCCGCAGCAAATTTGCCCGCCAACAGCAATGGTTGAGCAGCCAACAGCAGTGCTGCCACACCAGCAATAGCAAAAGCTGCCACAGGTCTGATCGATACTTGCCAAGACTCCTTTCGTGAAGTGCTCCAAATATGTGCGACCAAGATGACGACTACGATCACACCGGCATAGAAGCTCACCTGATAGTGACCCGCCCGCAGCTGCAATGCTACTGCCAGTGCCAGACCCAATATATGCACCAGGCTATTCTTAGTCAACACTGCCTTGGTACCGAGAATAATCCAGGGTACGTACATGGCCGCTTCATACTTGGTCAAGTGGCCAGCAATAATCAAAGACTTCTGATATGGAAGCAGTAAAAACAGTGCTGCACCAAAAAAGGCAGATAGTTTGCTCTGTCTTAGAAAACGTAGCAAGAAGTACATACCCATTGCCCCGACCATGCTAAAAACCAAAGGAAATGTGAGAACGTCACTTAATACATGCAAATAAAAATCTGGGCTAAATAGAGATCGGGGCAAATAGAAGACATTGGGCATGCCACCCCAAGGATAAGGATTCCATTGCAGGGTCTCACCGCTGAGTTGCATATATTGCAAGATCTGGTGATTATTCACAATCTCTGCTATTGTGTCACCAGTGGGATACATCATACCAGATAAAATCAATGGATGATACAACATGATCACCATGATCAGCAGCCCTAAGAAGGCAGCTACTTGCCATTGCCAGGTCCATGACGAATCAGGTATTTCCACCTTTCGCGATGCAGCCGTCTTGCGTTTCGGTTTCAGTTTCCTTTTCCTTGCCATAAGCTTTGCTCCCGTAAAATACTGAACAGACACTGGATTTCAACTAAAAGAACCACCTAAAGGGATGAGCTCATAAATCGGCCTTATTGGCCTGCAGCAGCACTGCGTCCGTTACAGTGAGCATGGCATAGGCGTGCTCTACGGTGACCTTGCCTTGCAAGCGATAGAACCCGGGTCTTAGGCAGCCATGTCGCTCTAGTATTCTGGGAAAATGAACCGTATCGAAATATTCATCACATTCATCAATCCAGGTGGCAAAACACATGTGCCCACCACCAGCAGTAGTAACGGGTTTTTCGATGAGGTAATACCCCAACATCTCCACGATCAAATGCTGATGCTGTACCATTTGCTTTGCCACTATCCTCGCACGACTAGCTTTGCCCATATACCTATCGAAGGGTCTGGACAAGGCAAAACCCAACAATGCAACCTCCTCAGTAGCGTCATCGGCAGGTACTTTGCTGTCCACAGGCAAGGATACAGTCTGTTGACCGCTTTCTGCAGGAAAGAGACTCTGCTGTCTATGTGGCGTATAGTGCCTAAGTAGGATGCCATACAATCTGGTCTTGTCCTGTGCCAGCGTGCGGAAGGCACCAATGCGTATCAAGAGATCCAACTGACCAAAGGGTAGCGATACACGTGACAGGAAATCCGGAAAGTCAGTAAAACATCCAGCGCTACGAGCAGCGAGGAGGAGCTGCAAAGTTTTGTATCTGATCTTTTTGAGATGCTTGAATCCCAGTAAGATTCGGTTGCTGATCAAGGTGCTGCCAGATCCAGTGCGATTGATGCAAGGTGGCTCAACCACTGCTCCCAACCTCCGCGCTTCGTGGACATAGCACTCGGTCGGATAAAAGCCCCCAGCGCAATCAATGACCGCCATAATGAACTGGAGGGGAAAGTGTGCTTTAAGATATAGACTCTGTAGGCTCTCGACAGCATAAGAAGCAGAATGAGCTTTGCAAAATGCATAGCCACTGAATGAGGCGACCTGTCGCCATATTTCCTTGATATCGGCTTCTCTGTGACCCTTGGCCGCTGCACCTGCATAAAATTTTGCTTGCAGTGCGGTTAGTTCCTTCTGGAATTTGCGCTTACCCGTCATGAGCCGGCGCAGCATATCTGCCTCGTGCATATCAAAGTCGGCAAAAAGATGCACCATCTTCATGACGTCCTCTTGGTACACCATAATCCCATAGGTGTCGGCCAGGTGCTCTCGAAAGAGTGGATGAAGGTTGCGAGCCAATGGTTTGCCCAGATGACTATCGATATATCGTTGCATCATTCCACTCTTGGCCACTCCTGGACGGATGATGGAGCATGCCGCGATCAGTTCTTTATAGGTGCGACATTTCAGCTTGGCCAGGAGACCACGCATGGCAGGTGACTCGATGTAGAAGCAGCCGATACATGCACTGTCTTGCAGTAACTTCTGCACCTTGGAATCTGCTTTGATGCAGGCCATGTCTCGAATACCCGCAACATCAATCTTCCCGTGTGTCCATTGGATTGCCTTCTGCACATGACTGAGACCACGTTGGCTAAGGATATCCAATTTATGATAACCCCATTCAGATGCATGATGCATATCCATCATTGTTACTGGAACCCCCTTGGGCATCATTTTGAGAGCAGTGGTATAAGACAACGGCTTGCCACCGATGATGATGCCACCCACGTGCATGCCGAGGTGACTGGGATACATTCGCAATTGATGACCGATGGCAAAAATCTTTTTGGCCATAGGATGATGCTTTGCATCAGACCACGGTTCCTGAACGATCATGTCTTGCTCAGACTTGCTTAGTCCCAGCACACTGCCAATGCTGCGAACAAGCGACTTCCCCTTGTACCTTTGGTAGGTGCCCAGCACGGCAGCATGATCTGGGGTATACTTATCAAAGACGTATTGCCATACATCATCTCGATCGAAGTGACTGAAATCAATATCAAAATCGGGAGGCTGCTCTCGGTACGGATTGATGAATCGCTCAAAATATAGATTGAGTTCGATGGGATCAACATCAGTAATGAACAGGCAGTATGCTACCACCGAGTTTGCTCCGCTGCCCCTTCCTACGTAGAAGAATTTCCTTCTTCTGGCATACCTGACGATATCCCAGGTAGTGAGAAAGTAGCACTCCAAGTTCAATCGTTCGATCAGGTCAAGCTCTGCCTTTAACCTAAGTGCCACAGTCGGATGATTTGCAGCATATCTTCGTGCCCTCCCCTTCCAGGCCAAGGCTCGAAGACGCACCAAATCTTCCCATCGGTCTGCACCAAAATTTGGGCGATTGACACAAAGTCCCTGGTCAAGATTGAAGTGAGTCTCCTCCAAAATACGGGCTGCATTGCGAAGTAGCCATGGCGCATGTTGAAACTTTCTACCTAGCTTGTCAAGTGCGACCATATGTTCGGACGATGCTGCAGTTTGGTTCCGCAGCGGGTGTCCCAATAATTTCTTTTCACCAATAGCCCGTAGTATTTGGTGAAGATGATGTTCTCCAGGCTGTGCCAAGGTAATGGGATGCCAGGCCACCTGCTTCTGACACTGTAATGAACCCGGTATTGCAGATTTCTGAGCAAAGACCTGCGTGGCCTTTACCAATTGATATTCATGGGGAGCAAGATCTCGCAAACGGCAGGGCAGTTTCGGATAGAGGACTATACAATTAGAGATGCTGGGTCTCATAGGCAAAGCCTTCTGATGTACAGAATTCCTATTCAATAGTTGGTGCAAAGCATGCATCCCATGTGCATTCTTTGCCAGCACGATGTATAGGGTCCGGCCATTTTGCCAGAATTCTGCCCCTATGGATGCAGCGATGCTTGCATTACTGCACAGCCGATGAAATTCGACTGCGCACGCACTGTTGTTGATATCAGTCAGTGCCAGAGCAGTCACACCACAATCGACGGCCTGCTGGACCAGCTGCGCTGGACTCATCAGGCCATAGTGATAGCTATGGTAGGTGTGGCAATTCAAAAACATATGATTCGTTCTAGTCACTGTATCCTTTACCTCACATGTAGAGATGAAATTCGACAATGGCGAATAAATGTCGATATTTTCGTCTTATTTTTGCCGATAATCTTGTCATTTGTCAAAATTTCCTTGTATATTGCTTTACTCAATCGAATAAACCATGTCCCAAAATTCCACCATGACCGTTGAACTGAGAATATCACAGTTGATACTACAAGTTGCTTTTCGCATGCATAAGGACTTAGGTCCAGGACTCTTGGAAAGCACTTATCTACATTGTATGGCCTATGAGTTGTCTCAGTTAGGTCTAACGGCCGCTCTCTGTAAAGAAATGCCATTGCAGTATGACAACCTTAATCTAGACATAGGTTATCGAATACCCTTACTGGTAGAGAAGCGCGTGGTCGTTGACATCAAATCCCATAGCTTCACGGATCTGCATGAAGCACAAATGAAAACCTATTTACGTTTGGCCCAATGTCCATTGGGATTGCTCTTTAATTTCAACCTAATATCGCTAAAGCATGGTGTAAGACGTATTGTCAGTAAAGAATCCAGTCAACATGGCCCGCTACTGAAGTCTGCCATTTGATACTTCATTGAATGCAAAATATGATCATATGTTGAGCGAAAACATTCGATACCTCCGCAAAAAGGATAACCTATCTCAGCAGCAACTCGCAGAGAAACTTTCCATACCACGTACTACTCTGGGTGACTACGAAAGAGGTCATACGGAACCGAGCATGGATACTCTAATACACATTGCTGGAATTTTTGACATCAGCATCGATGCCTTATTGAAAGAACGATTGGCGCACCTGGATCTAGAAGTTTTACGGACAGACAATTTTCGCGTGTTGGCGATCTCCGTGAATGACCAGAATCGACAAAATATCGAATTCGTTTCCACCAAGGCCAGAGCGGGTTATTTGGAGAGTTTCCAAGATCCTGACTACATCAAAGAACTACCTAAGATGTATTTCCCTAGCATTCCCGAAGGGAGCTACCGGGCCTTTGAAATACAGGGAGATTCCATGGTTCCGCTGGAT
Organism: Saprospiraceae bacterium; assembly: GCA_013001595.1. Lineage (GTDB taxonomy): Bacteria > Bacteroidota > Bacteroidia > Chitinophagales > Saprospiraceae > JABDMH01. The sequence continues at coordinate 6,996 of JABDMH010000152.1, forward strand.
TCAGGTTCAATTGTAGTTTGCTCATACGTAGAACAACTCGAAGAATTAAAAAATGATCGTACTTACGTAATTGCTACCCACCTTGATGGAATCGTCTATAAGAGGGTACTGATCAATCCTGACAAGACTTCTTTGACTGCAATATCTGACAACCCCACTTATCCGCCTTACAAAATACGCTACCAAGATATTGCTGAAGTATGGAGTTACTATGCCCACATTTCCTTCACGGATACAAAAAAGGCTGTGGAGCATGCGATTGATGAACGCATATCAGATATTCAGGAAAATGTACAATTTATTAAAGAGCAGATGTCCTAGGTTGACCTCCCCACTCCGTCATTAAGTAAATGAAGGTTCTTTCGAGAGACGGAACCAGCAAAATTCATTCGTATTTTCTCATCAAGCAAAAGCCTAGTAGATTAGGCTCCGCTTACAAATATTGTCAATACTATGTCATGTTTAGAAAACGCCAATAAACTACAGCAGATGATGGCCGAAGGCCAGACCATGGAAGCCTTTGAAAAATTTTATGCCGATGATGTCGTCATTGTTGAAAAACCCACAGGAGAGGTACGCAATGGTAAAGATGCGCAACGCAAAGCCATCCAAGACTGGTTTGGAAGCGTCAAAGAAATGCACGGTGGAGGGATCGGTGCGATTACCAGCAATGAAGATGATCAAGTGAGCTGTGTCGAAAGTTGGTTTGATATCACCTTTCAAGATGGAAATCGTGTGAAAATGGAAGAGGTTGCAGTGCAAGAATGGAAGAACGATCAAATCGTCAAGGAATCCTTCTATTACAGTATGCCCAGTCAATGAATTGACAGCGAAAAGGGAAGCTGAGGGCTAAGCCGTCAATTTCCCTTTTCTCCCAATTTTTTGAAAACTGTATCTATGAAGACTGCTCATCAGTCAGACACCCTCCTACTTCTGAGATGATTACATTTTTCCCCTGCAGCAGTTGCAATGACCAGCGATTGAGTCGATATCATCAGGGAGGATCATCCCGATTTCTGGTCCAAATCTCATCAATCCAGCAGAGCCAACTCCGAGTTCTATCCGAACTCAATATGTTTAACCTTTCTGGTGTTCTTTGATGTGCCAATTTAAAAACTTAACTCCTTGAATAACCATCTTAGATTGGCATCAATTTAAGCCAATCGTTGCGGATGCTTACAAAGAATCACTATCCACGTACGACAGAATCAATCTAACCCGATGGTCCATCAAATCTACTACTACCTATAAGCAAAGATCCAATCCACTGCAATCGGAATTGCTTATTTTCGTCCTCATGGATAAACTAATATTACATATTGAAAGCCTGATTTTCACTACTGAGCAACCCATAAGCAAAGAAGAAATCATAGCTTGCCTGGAAGCTTGTTTTGAAACGGACATCAATGAAATCGAAGTGGAAGAAGCGCTGCTTACTCTGCAAGAAAAATATGGTAGCGAAGATTTTTCTTTTGAACTGAATGAGATCAATGGAGGCTTTGTCTTTCTAACCAAGGGTGCCTATCATAATGTGATTGGCCAATACCTTAAAATCAATACTCGCAAGATGTTGTCAAAAGCAGCATTAGAGACCCTAGCCATCATAGCTTACAAGCAGCCAGTGACAAAGAGTGAGGTAGAAAGCATACGAGGAGTTGGTTGCGATTACACCATTCAAAAACTTCTCGACAAGGAACTGGTTGCCATCACTGGTCGCAGTGAAGGGCCGGGCAGGCCTCTGCTTTATTGCACAAGTGAACGCTTTATGGACTATTTTGGTTTAAATGATTTGAACGATCTTCCCAAACTAAAAGATTTCCAGCAACCCGATAGTGAAATTGGAAGTTCTACAGAGATTGTTGAAGAAGCTATTCGCAACACTAGTCAAAATTAAATGCATGGATGTTGATCAGAAACCACTTATAAATCGAGTCGCAGCTAGTAGCCTTGTCACCGTAAACTTGGAAGACTTCTATCCAACCGATGAAATTAAGTCTTTCGATTTGACCGACTATCTCTGGAAGGGTCTTATCCTAAAAGAAAAGGAATTTCGTGCGGAATTGCAATCACACGATTGGACCCAATATAACAACCGTTACTTGTGCGTATATTGCTCTGCCGACGCCATCATTCCGGTGTGGGCCTATATGCTTATTGCTCGCTATGCAGAGCCGGAAGCTTTAGATCTCTATTGCGGCACTCAGGAAGAGTTCTTGCACACCTTTTTTCATGACGCACTGCAATCTTTTGATGTCCAAACGTTGAAGGATAAGAAGGTCGTCATCAAAGGCTGTAGCAATAAACCTGTTCCAACTTCGGCCTACTTTGAACTCACCAAAGTGCTTCGTCCTCTGGTACAGAGTATAATGTATGGAGAACCTTGCTCAACAGTGCCGATTTACAAGAAGCCCACAAACAGTGCATAAGTAGTCTGTTTTACTTTGAATTATGTATTTTTAGCATATATAGAAAACTACATACCAACATGATACACTCATTTAGATCTTGGTTCTACGGAATCGCAATCATACTGATCGCCTTTATTTTCTACGCATCAACTGACTCAAACGAGGAAAAGGTAGGCGATGTTGCCATAACGGAAAGTCCAAATCTGGATGGAAAAGGTCTGCCACAAATTATCAAGCCGATTCTTCTGGACAAGACCTATTCCGTCGCAGGAGAACCACTACCTGCTGATAATTTCGATGTTATGGAACGGCTAGATCGAGAGTTTCTGGTCAATTCGTACTGGCACTCTAGTACCTTACTAAACCTAAAAGCAGCCAAGCGATATTTTCCCATCATGGAGCAAGTATTAGCTCGGGAAGACGTTCCTGAAGATTTTAAATATGTAGCTGTCATAGAAAGCAATCTGCGCAACGTCACGTCACCAGCTGGGGCTAAAGGGCTATGGCAATTTATGCCCAGTGTAGCAAGGGGCTATGGTCTTGAACTAAGTCGTGAAGTGGACGAGCGATATCACCTAGAAAAATCTACCCGGGCAGCTTGTGCATTGATCAAAGACTATAAGAAAAGATTCAATACCTGGACCAACGCCATGGGCGCATACAATATGGGTGAGACCAGGTTTGCCAAAGAGCAATCTATTCAAAAAATGGACTCTTATTATGATATGAATTTTGGTGCCGAGACGGGAAGGTACTTGTTTCGGATTTTAGCAGTCAAAGAAATCATGGAACAGCCACAAGATTTTGGATTTTACCTGGAAGACCTTGACCCACTGTACAAACCCCTTACCGATTGCAACATGGTTAAGGTGGATAAGACCATTGCCAACCTGGGAGAGTTTGCGAAAGAGCATGGTACGACGTATCGAATGCTGAAGGTTTATAATCCTTGGCTAATTTCTAGCAGGCTAACGGTGGCTCCTGGAAAAACTTATGAGATAAAAATCCCCATCTAGATCTTTTATCTAAGGCCAATGGCTGAAGAATTGTCCATTTCTTCAAAAGCCTCTAAGCCACATTCGAGGAAGGCCGCATACTCATCCGCATCTGGTGTATATCCAACCGGGTTGTTCAGCAATTTTCCGTCCGGAGATAAAAGTACGTAATAGGGCTGTGAATTGTTATTGAAATACTGGGCTTGGAATGCCGCCCATTTATGTCCATAATTTCTCATCTTCTTAGTACGCTCTTCCTCCGGTAGGTCGATTTTTTCATCGACATATAGGGAAATGAGTACGAAGTCATCTCTTAGTTTTTCATTAATTCCCTCTTTAGGCCAAACATGTTCTTCCATCTTCCTGCAATTCACACATGCATGGCCGGTGAAATCGATCATCATTGGCTTATTGACCTTCTTGGAATATGCAACTCCTTCAGATAGATCTTTGAAACAATCCAAATTGTTGGGACATTTTTTGGGATACAACCAACTGTAACCCGCCGGAGGTGCGAGGCCACTGAGCAATTTTAGGGACCTGAAAGATCCACGCTCTTCATCAACCATAAAACCTGAGGCCAAGTATACAGCAAATGCCATTGAGAGTATACCCGTACTCCCTCTGAGAAAAGATAGCTTCCTCACTGGACTATCATGTGGAAATTTCAGGCGGCCGAACAAGTATAAGCCAAGTGCAACAAAGATGATGATCCAAATAATTAGGAAAGGCTCGATCTTTAGTAATCCCCATCGAGTCACCAAATCTGCATTCGATAAAAATTTAAACGCAGCTGCAAGTTCCAAGAATCCAAGGGTCACCTTTACCGTATTCAGCCAACCACCAGATTTTGGCAACCCTGAAAGCCAGCTGGGAAATGCAGCAAATAAAGCAAAAGGCAAAGCCAAGGCAAGGCCAAATCCACCCATACCGGCTGTAAGTTGCATAGCACCACCCTCAGAAGTCAGTGCTCCTGCCAAGAGCGAACCGAGAATGGGACCAGTGCACGAGAAAGATACAAGTGCAAGTGTCAAAGCCATAAAGAATATGCCAATGACGCCTCCCACACTCTCGGCATTGCTCACTCGATTCGTCCATCGACTTGGAATGGTCAACTCATAGTAACCAAAGAACGAAAAAGCGAAAAACAAAAAGATGAGGAAGAATGCTATGTTCAACCATACATTGGTAGAAATGTCGTTAAGAATACCTGGATTAACAGAGTCAAGCAAGTGAAATGGTATGCTGAGCACGAGATACACCAAGAGAATGAAAAAGCCATAAAGAACTGCTCTATGTACACCCCGACGTTTATTTTCACTTCCCTTGGTGAAAAAACTGACCGTCAGTGGAATCATAGGAAAAACACATGGGGTAAAGAGTGCGAGCAAACCACCGATTCCACCAAGTAGGAAAATGTTCCACAAACTCTTAGATTTTACATTGGCTGTAACAATATCTCCGCAGTCAACTACTGGTTTGTCCAATTCTATAACCGGTAAGGGAAACAGACCAGACTCTAAGTTCACTTCGCTCAGTTCCTGCCCATCCATCGTGACAATTTGTTGTTGAGGATCCAACTCGAAAGACACCGGCAATGGAAAAATACATTTAGATACGTCACAAGCCATAAATGTGACCTCCCCGGAGACAGGTCCATTGAGGTGTGCCACTGAATATCTGAAGTCCGCCTCGTGCTTCACCTTGGTCACCAATATGCCGTCAAAGAAGTCATCTTTCTCTTTTACCACGTCAGCGGCAATCATTTCTGGAATGATTTTCTCTTCACCGATCCAAAACTCAGTAGGAATAGGTCCATCTCCTTCCATTTCCTGACCATAAATATGCCATCCGTCCTGGATTTTAGCCGAAAAGACGACCTCATCCTTAGACTTATCATAGGAAGCGCTCCATTTTACTGGTTCCAGGATAGCATCTGATGTCTCCTGACCAGTGACCCCTTCAACACTCCCAAACGGGTCTGCAGTATTAGACTCTTCCAATTCAAATTTAGCAGGTGGGCTTTCGGTGGTCGTCTCTTGGTCACCTACAGTATTTTCTATGGCGGGACTAAGTTTCAGCTCAAAGTCAACATCGGTGGGTGGAAGACAGCGTACGTCATCGCAAGTCATGTAGTTGATGTATCCGGCAATGGAAGTATTTGGTTGTGCGCGTAACTCCTGTTCTATGACATACTCCTCCATGAATTTGATGACATTCATTTCGAATAGATCATCAAATCCTTCCTTCTTCTTTCCAGACTCAACCGCCTCAGCCAATGACTCAAAGCCATCAGGATCACTGTAATTTATGGTAGTAGCCACAGGCCCCTCATCACTCTCCAAATATTGAGAATAGACAGCCCATCCCTTGTCAATTTCGGCACTAAAAACCAGCTTGTAGCGGTCACCTTCCAGATGTGTATAGTCCACATGCCAAGTGACTGGGGTATGTATTTGACCATTGGTCAGGAAAAAGAGCAGTGAAAAAAACAAGGTGAAGGTAGCACGTAATTTCATGAGGTATAGTCTTTCATCAATCATGCCAACTAGGCAAGTATTGTAACGCCTGCCAGATCTCTTTTCATATAAAAGCCCTTGGAAAAGCCATCTGTTTGTAAAAACAAGACTCAATAGACAATGGTTGCCATAGATGGTGAATAGCCGTTCCCATTAGTCTCCTTAATATCATTCAAGAAAATGCCTTCGGAAACATAACGTTGACACCATCCTACACCACATACTGAAATAAGAGTGCAGTGACAAAGAGAATGAAGTGCAGGATTTCAGCAAACTGCTTTTCCAGTGACAAAAACATGGCTCCCATCAAAACAGCCAGCGGAACAGACAAAAACAATAAACTTGAGACATCTGTATTGACCACAAATACGGTAAGTAGGATGGCACTCACCAGGGAGAGGAAAATAACCGAGATCTTCTTTCGAACATGGATATTCAGGCCTCTCCCAAAACTATTGGCTGTGGCCAATGCAATGATGCTGGTCATGGCATAAATGCCGATTATGACATAATCTTTCCAGTCGTAGTAGCCCAGCATATCCAGCAATGCGAAATTGCCTACAAAATGATCCTTCAATAGATCACCTAGATGATCGGTTAAGTAGACTACAGTAGCCAATAGTATGTACGGCACCAGGGCACCGATCGTGGCCCGAGTAAAGTCTTTTGTTTTGAAGGTCCTTAGGTATAGAACGCTGATGCAACCGACGGGAAGGAAAATGATATATGGAAAATAAAATAGACTGGCTAGGCCAGCATAAAGACCCACATTAAACATTTTGAGTGGCAGTTCAATATTACGTGTTTGACTAAACACCTCCATATACATGGTAATGATAAAGGTGTTTGCCAACAATGCGGGGTACAAAGGCATCATATTGATACTCAGCGATGTCAATAGGACATAGAATAACCCGGGGAACAATGAATTTATGCTGGTCAGCCGATTGAGGGCGACCACTCTATTAATTTGGATGGCCTGGAATATGATCAGCGCAATGGCGAAAAACTTTATTAGAAGGCTATCGATACCTATGGCCTGATATAAATACCTGGAAAGAATACCAGGTTTCATCTCGAATATTGGTGCATCAATGAAAAACCATGAGATTCTCAATAAGATCAAATACAATAACAGGAAGATATTGTAGATGAATAGATTCTTGCGAAATAATTCTAACACAGGTGAAAGATCTTATAAAGCGCGCAATGGGTATAACCAAAGTCCTATTGGGACCGGCTGGGCAAAGATAATTTTATCTCACGTACTATAAAGCGCGGGGTAATGGGCAGATGTTTCGGCCTCTGCCTGGAGCCACTGCTTCTTATTGGTTGCTCATAATCAGACTTCGCGCTGAAGCTACCTCAGGTGAATCAGAATTGAATTTGTCAAGCGGTCCTTCTCAAGACGATCTGTCTTACCTTTGTATCTTCGTCCAATCATTCTCAGTGAAACACAGATATATGCTGACCCTGCGAGTCAAATCTATGTTAACCTTATACCTCGATACTGGGTTATATATGATACATAAACTATGATCGAATAGTGATGCATAAAAGAAGAAGTTGGGAACTACCGTTTTCCAGTCGGGGTTGGACTGAGATCATTTCTTTGCAGCGATATATGCACCATGCATAGTCCTGTACTCAAACTCTCCCACATCAAGCAGCCGATTGCTGCAGAGATGCAGACTTTCGAAGGCCGGTTTCGCGAGGCTATGCGCAGTAAAGTGGCACTATTGGACCGCATTACTTACTACATAGCTCATCGTAAGGGAAAGCAAATGCGGCCTATGTTCGTACTACTGTCAGCTAAACTCCTAGGGCAAATCAATGACTCTACCTATACTGCTGCATCTATGGTAGAATTGCTGCATACCGGCACGCTTGTGCATGATGATGTCGTCGATGATTCTGACAAACGCAGGGGATTCTTTTCCATCAATGCCCTATGGAAGAATAAAGCTGCTGTTTTGGTTGGAGACTACTTTCTCTCTAAGGGCTTGTTAATAGCACTGCAGTCGGAGGAGTACAAACTACTTCAAATCCTTACCGAGGCGATCAAGAAGATGAGTGAAGGGGAATTGCAGCAAATGGCCAAAGCACGGAAAATGAACATCGATGAGGAAACCTACTACGAAGTAATCCAGAAGAAAACAGCATCATTTTTCGCTGCGGCATGTACTGCAGGAGCAGCCAGCGTATGTGATGACCAGGATGCGCTTGATAAAGTGCATCGATTTGGAGAACTGATAGGCATGGCTTTTCAGGTAAAAGATGACCTATTTGATTATGGACAGAAGAAATTAGGTAAGCCGATAGGTATAGATATTAAGGAGAAGAAAATGACCCTACCTCTAATCTATGCCTTACAACAAGGGACAAGTGCTGAAAGAAGACATATCATATATCTGGTTAAAAATCGCACACACAAAATGAAGTATGTGCAAGAGGTCATTGATTTTGCCATTGAGAAGGGTGGGCTCACCTACGCAACATCAAAAATGAATGCGTTTCGAGGAGAAGCACTGGAACTGTTACATACTTTTGAAGAAAACGAAGCACGATTGGCACTTGAACAACTCATCATGTTTGTGACCGAGCGCAGCAAGTAAATCATATGGTGGTTAGGGTGAAACCCGTGCTATCTGGGCACCAATGGCATTTAATCGTTCATCGATGCGTTCGTACCCACGGTCAATCTGATTGATGTTTCGGATTACACTTGTGCCCTTGGCAGATAGTGCGGCAATCAAAAGTGCCACACCTGCACGAATATCTGGTGACGTCATTTCTATTGCCCTAAGGGGATATTGTCGATCTATACCTATCACAGTAGCGCGATGTGGATCACAGAGTATGATCTGCGCACCCATATCAATCAATTTATCTACGAAGAAAAGTCTGCTTTCAAACATCTTCTGATGAATAAGCACACTTCCTTTTGCTTGAGTGGCGGCGACCAGGGCAATGCTCATCAAGTCTGGAGTAAAACCAGGCCATGGACTGTCGTAGATTGTCAAAATTGAGCCATCAATAAAAGTCTGAATTTCGTAGTGCTCCTGCGATGGGATGAGTAGATCATTTCCTTCTAACTGGACTTCTATCCCCAACTGACCAAATATCCTGGGTATGACACCAAGCTCAGCATAATGAACATCCTTTATCCGCAATTGAGACTGAGTGAGTGCTGCCAAACCAATAAAACTTCCGATCTCGATTATATCCGGCAGGATGGTATGCTCAGTACCATGTAGGTATTCGACTCCTTCTACCTCCAATAAATTTGACCCTATACCTGAAATCTTGGCTCCCATCCTGTTGAGCATCTTACACAGCTGCTGCAGATAAGGTTCGCAAGCTGCATTATAGATTGTAGTCTTTCCCTTAATCATGGCCGAAGCCATCACGATGTTGGCGGTTCCGGTCACAGATATCTCGTCCATGAGGATGAAGGTACCCTGCAAGTGCTTCCCTTCCAGGAAGTAATGATCATGTTGATCATCGTATCGAAACTCTGCTCCCAGCTTGGTAAATCCCTGGAAGTGCGTGTCCAGTCGGCGACGACCAATTTTGTCACCACCTGGCTTAGGGAGAAATGCCTTCTTGAAGCGTGCCAACATTACTCCCATTAACATTACTGATCCGCGAATGCTTTTAGCTTGCTGCTGATAGGCATCTGAGGCAAGAAAATCAAGATCTACCTCTACAGCTTCAAATCGGTAGGTTCCTTTACTAAGTCTATCCACTTGGCATCCCAGACCCTCAAGTAGACTCAGCATTTTCTTAACGTCTTCAATTTCCGGCACATTATTGAGCGTGACGACTTGATCAGTCAACATGGTGGCACATAGCACCTGAAGCGCTTCATTCTTCGCACCCTGTGGTGTGAGGGTGCCGTCCAGCAAGGCATTCCCTTCGACGACAAAAATTTCTGAATTCATATGGAGAATATGAGAACGGTGCTTAGTGCAGTAGCCGACTATCGCTTACGTTTTTTATAGCTAGATCGACCACGAGACTTATTGGAATTGCGTCTCTTTTTACTCCTACTGGGAGATTGTTCGAGCGGAGTCGGAGCACCCAAGATGTCCAGATTGGTATTATCTGGCAGGTTAAGCTTACCCTGCGAGATCATCTTAATGTCCGACTGGATGTTGTCATCGCTGACATAATGATCTCTATTCCAATTGCGATATGCGAGTTTCATATAGGCAGCAATGATATGGACAAAGCCCTCTTTTTTGGGCCCATCTTCCATATCAATGGCTTTCTCTATCATCGCCGTAATATTCTTGCCATAATGTCTATAAGAGATCCTAGACTGGCTATAAGGTAGCGATTCCGGTTTGACATATTTTTCAGAAGGATCGGGCTTATTTCCTTTATCGTCAACCACATCTATTTCAAAATCTGCAATGCGAAAGAAATGCTTCCAAAGTTTGTCCTTGTAGTTTTCAACATGCCTGGCCTGAGGTACCATTTGATTCATAAGTTCGATGATCGCATCCGCTATTCGCTGCCTTTTGGCTGGGTCTTCTATTCTCTTGGCATAGGCTATCATTTCCTGAATGTGTCTGCCATACTCTGGTATTTCGAGTTTAGATCGTTGCGAATTGTATTCAAAAGTTGCCATGATTGAAATTAAAGGTCAGTATATGTAATATTAAGTCTTGCACCGGAGTTGGCTTTGGTGCCGACAACGATGGATCTACTGGGAATGGATCCCTTGAAAAGATTGGAAATCAGCATTGTTTGGCTCACCTCGCCACGTGCCATTTTCTGCATATGCCTGGTCACATTGAATGAATATAGTACTTGACCAGCATCGTTCGTCATTAGTGCTCCGCCAAATAATGCATCAAGATCGCGATTATAAAGTAGAGTGCCAATATCTTCTATTATTTCTTGTTGTCCATCTTCTTTGAGCTCTTCTATAATCAGCTGCTCGATTGGTGGGTATGAGGCCGTATCGGCAGATGCCAAATAACCAAGCGGTAATGTCAAGTTAGCGTTATTGATAACTGCTGATTCTATGCCATTAAGATCTCTAACATCTATCCTGATCGAGGGACCACCCATGGATTGGACCATCAACAGTGAATCCAATGATTGTGGATTCTCCAATGCATCTTCGGCTGGACTACCAGCAAAATCATGGCGATAGGTGTTGACTGCAACCAAGTTTTGCAGCACGGGAAAACGCATCACCTTGGCGGTGTCATTTTGAGAATAGTACAAATTGAGTCTAGTGAGTGGATTAAACATATCAAAGTGCACCATCATCCCTGCAGCAGCATTGGGTTTGACCATAAGGCCCATAAATTTTTGGCGAAAGATCTCATTAGATGCGAAGTCATCAACAGATAAATCCAGTAGTAGTTTTCCCAAAGCATCATCAGATTCAGATAGCCTCAAGCGAAAATGGGGTATATATTGTACAGTATCGTGTCCGTTACCATTACTGAGAGGCTCTGCTATCTGGAGTGAGTCTTTGTAATTCGGTTGAAAAAGACCTGAACTCCCCAGTAGCTCATTACCATCGCTGATGGTACTATTGGTATAATAAACGGAATCCCTAATAAGTTGCTGCGCCAAGGCATAGACTTCCAAATCCACTAGCTCCACAACGGAACCATAAGTTTTATTTATTGTATCGTATGCCATGGATAATACCACGGAATCTAATTGTGCACTAGCAAAATTGGGTTCCTCTTCTATTCCAACTTGAAAGCTAATATTTGCCTCCACCAGACCAAAAATAGGGTCATTCAATTTTCCGGCCACGTGAGTAGGAACAAGTGTCTCATTAACTTGCCAGGTAGGAGCTTGAGAATCAGTCATCATGGAAGCTGAGATCGGCACAGAGTCAAAAAAGATTCCGATTTTATCCTCTTCTTCTAAAAACGATCCTAGGTCGTTTGGCTTATTGCAGGCCAAAACAATCAACAAAGTTCCTAAGTAGCTTAGGATAAAAAACCATCTTGTCATAAACTGATTTAATGCTACTTTTTTGTACGCCTATGAGTCTAAGAGCTCCTTATAGAAATCTAAATAGGCCGACAGGTAAACGTCTGTTTCCTGAGCTTCCAAAGTTGGTTTGTCAAGCCCTGAAATCGTCTTTTTAACGTTATCGTTAAGTTCTTCGCTGCCCATGATGAGTGCATCTGAAAATTCACTAGCACCTTGATGTAGGGCTATGCCTTTACCATTTTGATAAGCCTTTAGATCGCCTGGTTCCAAATCATTTATTGAGGCCTTCTCAGCAAAACGATCAGACAGTGATCCATCACTACCATTGCCATTGTAGATGCTGTTGTAAAGTGAGTAGATCACTTTGGCATCTTTGAATATTGGCTCATTATGATATGCCACCTTAAGATAGAAAGGTATTAAACTGGTCATCCAGCCATGGCAATGTATCAAATCGGTAGCCCATCCAAATTTTTTCACAGTTTCCAGCACGCCCTTACAGAAAAAGATCATTCTATCCGTATTGTCATCAAAAGGCTTTCCTTTATCATCTTCAAATACCTGCTTGCGCTTGAAGAACTCCTCATTATCTAAGAAATACACTTGCATTCTCGTGCCGGGAAGTGAGGCTACCTTTATAATCAGTGGATAATCGTCTTCATCGACGATAATGTTCATACCAGATAGTCTGACTACCTCATGAAGTCGATGGCGACGCTCATTAATGGTTCCAAAACGTGGCATCAGTACACGAATCTCCATACCATGCTCTTGGATATACTGAGGCAATCGCCTGGCAATTGCCGAAATCTCTGACAATGTGGTATAAGGCTCCATCTCCTGCGTCACGATCAACACACGCTTCTTGCTCATAAGCCAATCTGTTTATAACTTAAAGATCATCAATACTTTAAAAGGACTGCAAAGATACTAAAAATTGGCATTTTCGGATAAGATTGACTGCAAAAAGGACTGTTAATGAAATCAAAAACACCTAGCTAGACATCGCAACCACTTGCATGATCCATGCGCAGATGATTGCTCCATAGGTGCCTAGGGCATAACCTAAAACTGCCATCAATACACCGACGGGGGCCAATGACGGACTGAAAGCGGATGCTACCACGGGAGCAGAAGCAGCTCCACCTACATTGGCCTGACTCCCCACTGCCACGAAGAAGAAAGGAGCACGAATGAGCTTTGCCACTATGATTAATGAGGCTACATGCACACTCATCCAGATAAGACCCACTGCGAAGAGGCCCAGGTTATCGAAGACTTCTGCAATGTTCATGTTCATACCAATCGTAGCGACTAAAAAATAGATGAACACACTTCCCCATTTTGAAGCACCAACTCCCTCTAGTGATTTTAGCTTGGTAAAGGACAATAACAACCCAATCGTAGTAGAGGTAACAATGAGCCAGAAAAAGGGTGACATCAGTGAATCTAGACGTAAGGCTTGCAACACAGAAGCGTAAGATTGCATCAGTGGTGCAATTTGATCGGCTACGATGTGAGCGATGGCTGTACCACCAAATGCAATGGCAAGAAGTACAAAAAGATCGATTACGGTCGGTATGGTCTCTATTCCTGCTCGGTAGTCTTCTACGCGTCTTTTAAGGTCATCAATAGCTGTAGTATCTGCTTTTAACCAGGTATCGATGCGCCGGGTGATATTGGCTCCATAGAGTAAAAATCCCATCCAAATGTTAGCTACCACAACATCGACTACCACCATCGTACTAAACAGCTTGTCACTAACTTGGAAGATTTCCTTCATCGCAGTTTGATTGGCTCCACCACCAATCCAGCTGCCTGCCACGGTACTCAATCCACGCCAAAGATCTTCGGTAGAGGCTGAAATAACCTCAGGCCAGATATTGAGGATAATCAGTAGGGCTATGGGGCCACCCAGTATGATGCCTGCCGTTGCCGTAAAGAACATGATTAGTGACTTTGAGCCTAGATTCAATACTCCCTTCAAGTCTATACCGAGGCATAATAAAATCAAACTGGCAGGTAAAAAATAACGGGATGCAACAAAATATAGGTTAGATTCTTCTCCAGAAATCAAACCCAGAGGCCAATTCAGGAAGGCCGGTATAAAATAACAGAGCAGTAAGGCCGGCACATATCGATAAAAAGTCTGCCAACCTCGTCTCTTGCTACTGGCAGTCACAAAAATCAAGGCCAATACTGTCAACAAGATACCGGCAACAATCGCATCATTGGAAAACCATGGTCTCATAACATTAGTGATCTTTGGACAAAATATGCATCGATTCTTGAAGCACCACCATAGCTAGGCTCAGTCGAGTCCCTCTCCATCTGCAATCTCCATGTCTACCTCGAGGTCATCGATGTTGACATCAACAATCTTGACCTTAATCTCTTGTCCAATCTTTATGACTTGTGCGGAATGCTGCCCAATCGCCTTCATGCGATTTTCCGCAACATCGAATGGTTCACTCATGGTATCAAAACCGATCAGTCCATCGATTTGTGTCTCCTTCAGAGATATAAAGAGGCCCCTCTCAATCATACCACTTACTATTCCTATGAAAACCTGTCCAATACGTTCTGCGATGTATTCCACTTGTTTAAACTTAATGGATTCTCGCTCGGCCTCCTGAGCCTTTCTTTCCTGATTGCTAATGTGTCGACACATTCTTTCCAAATCCGATTTATCCAAACGCGCGATTGCGTTAAGATTCTTTTCGAGAATCCGATGTACGAGCACATCTGCATACCTTCTGATGGGAGAGGTGAAGTGGGAATAGTGATCAAACCCGAGACCAAAATGGCCAATATTCTCCGTGCTGTAGATTGCCTTGGACATGGTTCGCACAGCAAACGGCTCAGCAAAAGCGAGCACTTCATCCTTGCGAGCTTCTTCCGAAAGACGATTGAAGGATTCCTTAATTTTTCGTGGCGACTGGAGGTCAAACTGGAATCCCAACTCTTTGAGAAATAGTGCGTACTCCTCTAGTTTCTGCTCATCAGGTTGGTCATGAATGCGGTATACAAACGGGATTTCTAGCTCTTCCTTCTTCTTGATAAACATTGCCACTTCCCTATTGGCCAAAAGCATTAGGTCTTCTACAAGCTTGTGTGTATCCATCCTCTCCTTGGTAAAGATTGAGATGGGATGGTTGAGTTCGTTTAATTCAAACTGAACTTCGGGCGACTCAAATGCTATTGAACCCTCATTCAATCTGCGGTCTCGTAAGATCTTGGACAATTTATTCAGAGCCTGCAGCTCCTTTGCCAAATCGCCCGAACTACCATCAATGCTTGCCTGCGCCTCTTCATAAGAAAACCTACGATCAGAATGGATGATCCCCTTCCCAAACCATCGCTTAATTATGTTAAAGTTTTGATCAAAATCAAAGACGGCCGAAAAGGTCAGAGAGTCTTCATTTGGTCGCAATGAACACAGCTCGTTGGACAAGATTTCAGGGAGCATAGGCGCCACTCGATCCACAAGATATACGGAGGTAGCGCGTTTGTAAGCTTCTTTGTCCAGTTGTGTGCCAGGCTTTACATAGTGGGTCACGTCTGCAATATGCACCCCGACCTGTACATGTCCATCATCCAAAAAGTCAATTGACAGGGCATCATCAAAATCTTTGGCAGTGGCCGGATCAATTGTCAATGTTACGGTCTCTCTAAAATCTCGACGACGGTCTACCTCTTCTTGAGAAATGATGCGAGAGAGCTTTGCCGCCTCCTGCTCAACTACTTTTTGAAATGAGATATCAAAACCATGATTGACTAAGATGGACTGCATCATTACTCCGTGGCGATCCGTCTTATCCAATACCTTGGTCACTCGCCCAATTGGACTTTGATTAACCCGCTCGGGCCACTGAGCAATCTCTACCATCACCTTGTCGGTATCTTTGGCATTGCCTTGTTCTTTAGGATACACGATGATGTCGAAAGGTGTCATGCGATCATCAGGTATGACAAAGGCAAAGTTCTTGTTCTGCTGAAAATCACCTATAAACTTCTCCTGTGATCGTTCTAAGATCTTAACTACCTTCCCTTCAGGTTTCCTGCCTCTCCTACTGGTTAGTTGAACCCTGACCTTGTCGCCATTCATGGCCAATTTCAACCTTTTGGCTGACACATAAATATCTTGATCCAGACCTTCACAAATGATGTAGCCTGCTCCAGATCTTGTCAGATCGACGTATCCGTCATAAGCCTCCGTTGGTTCTTGCACATCATTGGATTGATGACGCAGCCACCGGTATTTGTCGTCTTTTACATTTTGGATTTTACCTTTCTCTGCGAGCCTCTCCAACACTGCTTCCACTGAATCTCTTGTATTCTTAATTTTCAGTTTCTTAATGAGTTGTTTGGCGTTGAGTCGTTTTTTTGGCTGTCGTTCCAAGGCTTTTGCTAAAATGAATTCAAGCTTCTTTGCGGGCAGTTTATTGCCCTTAACTTTGTTGGTTTTTACCATTGTTGGGTGAAAATATTTGTTTGATTATTGCTCCTCGAGCATATGTAATATATCACCTGTGCTCGTGAGTTCTAGTTGATAAGTCCGGCTATCTAAAGGATCGTAGTGCCGATCAGCAGCCTCCTGGATGCCTTCAGCTACGGTAATTAGCCCATCCTCATCGATGGTCGCTATTCTTCTAAGGATACTTTCCCCGTTTGACTTGGTTCCGGCAATTACCTTACTACTGATCCTTCTGCCTGATCTTTCAAAGGTAGTCAGAATATATTCATACTCCATCAATGATGCACGCCAGTAGACCAGCGCACTAAAGCGTCCTTCTGTTGGCAGCTTAAAACAAGCTATGTATTCTGTAAATCCATCTTGGTCTTGCTCATGATCTGTACTTAGGAACGTGGCGATCAAACCAAGCGGAATGGGTTTGTTTTCTTTAGAAAAAATGTGGTGGGTTTCGACGGACAGTGTTATCGGAAGGTCAATCTTGGGGAAGAAAGTTGCCAACGCACTAAATTGCTGCCTGATCTTTGCCATAAGGGTACAAAATTGCGAAAAATCCTAATGGACTTTGAAGAAGCAAAACTATGATTTTAGAATCATTCTAAATAGCCTGCTGTATTGAGACACTCCTACAGACTATTTGTTTCATATGCAGATAACAGATAGATTTGCTCGAATCAGTTTCATATCGTAATCCGTAACTATGTCTTGGTTTACAAACTTTTTAACATCTTCAATAGGGAGAAAGCTATTGATGAGCCTAACCGGTCTTTTTCTCATCATTTTTCTGCTGGTGCACTTGATCGGAAATTTGCAGTTGCTCATTGATGACGGGGGAGAAAAGTTCAATCTTTATGGTAAGTTTATGACCACTAACCCCTTAATAAAGACCGTTTCCTACGGATTATACTTCTTTATCCTTCTGCACACAGTACAGGGCATTATACTGATGATCAATAACCGGAAGGCGCGAAATAGCCGATATGCGGTCTATGCCGCCAAAGCCATCAGCCCATCACCTACAGCATCGAGATACATGGGGCCTCTAGGTGTTGTCATCTTGATTTTTATCTTAATTCATATGTGGCAATTTTGGTTTCAGATGAAGACCGGGGCATTAGATTTGGTCACTTACTCAGGAAATGAAGCTGTAAAAGATCTATATACTCCTGTTGCCTATGCATTTAGTCAATGGTGGTATGTAGTTTTTTATGTGATCAGTATGGTAGTGATTGCCTTTCATCTGAGCCATGGTTTTCAGAGTGCATTTCAGTCCCTCGGAATCAATCATAGGAAGTACAGTCCTTGGATAAAAAATATTGGGATCGTATACTCAATTCTTATACCCGCGGGCTTTGCCCTCATTCCCATATACTTTTTCTTATTTAAGTAAATATAAAGCATGAGTCTACATAGTAAAGTGCCACCAGGTGAGCTCGCTGAAAAATGGACAAATTATCGATCTTCCATGCCACTGGTTGCCCCTAACAACAAGCGAAGACTTGAGGTAATTGTGGTAGGAACAGGTCTAGCTGGTGCCTCAGCAGCAGCTTCATTAGGAGAACTGGGGTATCAGGTAAAGTGCTTTACATTCCATGATAGCCCACGCAGAGCACACAGTATAGCCGCCCAAGGTGGGATTAATGCAGCCAAGAATTACCAAAATGATGGAGATAGTGTCTATCGCTTGTTTTATGATACCATAAAAGGTGGTGACTATCGATCTAGAGAAGCTAATGTGCATCGGCTTGCTGAAGTCTCAACTGATATCATTGATCAATGTGTTGCTCAAGGGGTGCCGTTTGCAAGAGAATATGGTGGACTGCTTGCCAATAGGTCATTTGGCGGTGTGCAAGTATCAAGAACCTTCTACGCTCGTGGACAGACCGGACAACAACTACTAATCGGTGCATATCAGGCCCTATCTCGCCAGATAAACTCTGGTGCGGTCAGCATGTATAATCGTCATGAGATGCTAGACTTAGTGGTTGTAGATGGTAAGGCCAGAGGCATTATTGCCAGAAATTTACTCACTGGCAAACTGGAGAGATTTGCTGCGCACTGCGTTGTTTTAGCTACTGGGGGTTATGGTAATGTCTATTATCTATCAACCAACGCTATGTGTTGTAATGTGACTTCTGCCTGGAGGGCAGTAAAGCGTGGAGCCTATATGGCCAATCCTTGCTTCACCCAAATTCATCCTACATGTATTCCCGTTTCTGGTGACTACCAATCCAAATTGACGCTTATGTCAGAATCGCTGAGAAACGATGGGCGGGTATGGGTGCCTAAAGAGAAAGAAGATGTTGATGCCATCAGGAATGGTAACACTAGACCAGAGGATCTACCGGAGGAAAAGAGAGACTATTATCTAGAACGGCGATATCCGGCCTTTGGTAACTTGGTTCCCAGGGATGTTGCATCGAGAGCTGCCAAACAAGCCTGCGATGAGGGAAAAGGAGTCAACCAAAGTGGCTTGGCAGTATTCTTAGATTTTGCCGATGCCATTGAGCGATATGGTCGGTCAGAAGCTAAATCGCAAGGACTCGAGAACCCTAACAACAGCGACATAACAAAACTGGGCGAGGGGGTAGTAGAAGCCAAATACGGCAATTTGTTTGAGATGTATGAGAAGATTACCGGAGACAATCCTTACAAGACCCCCATGATGATCTATCCGGCAGTGCATTACACAATGGGCGGATTATGGGTAGACTATAATTTGGAATCAAACCTGCCAGGTTTATTCGTACTAGGTGAAGCCAACTACTCTGACCATGGAGCCAATAGACTTGGGGCATCAGCACTTATGCAAGGTCTAGCTGATGGCTACTTTGTGGTACCATATACCATCGGCACCTTCTTATCAGATGAAATACGTAATCCTGCCATCAGTACTGATCAGCGTGCTTTTGAAGAGGCAGAACAAGCTACACGTGATAGATTGAATAAATTGATATCCGTAAAAGGCAATCAAACCGTGGAAGCCTTTCATCGCAGACTAGGCTTAATTATGTGGGAATACTGTGGTATGTCACGCAATGCCGATGGTCTGCGCAAAGGTCAGAAGATGATACAGGAACTACGCGAAGAGTATTGGAATGACGTATTGGTACCGGGCAATGCTGACGAGTTTAATCCCGAATTGGAAAAAGCTGTCCGAGTAGCTGACTTTATGGAGATGGGAGAAATGATGATGGAGGACGCCCTCAATCGGGATGAATCTTGTGGTGGTCACTTTAGAGAAGAATATCAAACCCCTGAGGGTGAAGCCTTGCGTAGAGACGATGAGTTTACCTATGTAGCTGCATGGGAATGGGTGGAGAATGCAGACTCTGTGTTACATAAAGAAGAATTAACTTTTGAAAACGTAGAATTGAAAACCAGGAGCTACAAATAGGGTTATATAATCAAAGAAGAAGCATTATGCAGTTAACACTGAAAATTTGGAGACAAGCACCGGGCAATGGACAAGGAAAGTTTGAGAACTATAATGTAGTGGCCAATGAGCATATGTCTTTTTTGGAGATGCTAGATGTGCTTAATCAAGATCTGATCGAATCCGGTAAAGACCCTGTTGCTTTCGAGCATGATTGTAGAGAAGGTATTTGCGGAACTTGCAGTATGGTAATCAATGGTCGACCTCATGGTCCGTTGCAGGGTACCACGGTTTGCCAACTGCACATGCGGTTTTTTAAGGATGGAGACACCATTACTATTGAACCATGGAGAGCGGCTTCCTTTCCTATAGTAAAAGACCTCGTAGTCGATAGAAGTTCTTTTGATCGGATCATTCAAGTAGGAGGATACATTTCAGTCAACACAGGGCAAGCGCCGGACGGCAATGCTATACCAGTAGAGAGAGGAGAGGCGTCCAAGTCTATGGATGCTGCTGCCTGTATAGGGTGTGGTGCCTGTGTAGCCGCCTGTCCCAATGCATCAGCCATGCTCTTTGTGTCTGCGAAAGTTTCGCACCTCGCCCTCCTACCTCAAGGTGAAGTCGAAGACGATAAGCGAGTGACTGCCATGGTCAATCAGATGGACAAAGAAGGCTTTGGCAATTGTTCAAACGTTGGGGCATGTGAAGCTGAATGTCCAAAAGAAATATCCATAGCCAATATCGCTCGACTAAATCGTCAGTATCTGCGAGCTTCCTTATCAGGAGAATAAGATGAGTTCCAATTCATCTAGATTTTAACATATGTTAAACCGGAGAAATTGAGCATTTGTGGGAGAATGTTTAGATGTAAATAATTTACATTTGTATCAAATCTACCCATGAACCGTGGTTCCCTCTGGAAGGATAAGAAATCCCATAGTGTTATGATCTCATATCTATGACATATCCAATTTCCGGGGGGGATCTTTTTTTGGACCTACTTACATCCAGTACTTGATACTTACATCGTCCCACGATATCTCCGACTATTATAAGAATTGGTCGACCCCTGTAGGAAAACACTGCAAATAAGCTAGAAGTTTGCATTGCCAGGTGTACGCGGAAAAGCTATAACATCGCGGATATTGGACATACCTGTGACAAACTGAACCAACCTTTCAAAACCCAGTCCATAGCCTGCGTGTGGGCAGGTCCCAAATTTGCGGGTATCCAAATACCAGTATAGTTCTTTCACGGGAATATCCATCTCTGCCATGCGTGCTTTTAATGCGTCTAATCGTTCCTCGCGCTGAGATCCTCCTACGATTTCGCCTATGCCTGGAAAGAGAATATCCATGGCACGAACGGTCTTATCATCGTCATTCATCCGCATGTAGAATGCTTTGATATCCTTAGGGTAATCTGTTAATATTACAGGTTTTTTAAAGTGCTTCTCCACGAGATAACGTTCATGTTCAGATTGTAAATCGGCTCCCCACTCCTCGATCACATAGTTGAACTTCTTCTTCCTGTTGGGTTTGGAATTTCTCAAAATATCGATGGCTCGCGTATAGGTAAGTCGTTCAAAGTCGTGTTCAACAATAAACGCCAACTTTTCAAGAAGTGACCACTCTGATCGCTCTTGCTTAGGTTTGGATTGCTCTTCCTTGACAAACCGATCATTCAAAAATGCCAAATCATCATTACATTCACGTATGACGTAACTCACCACATACTTTAGCATGGCCTCAGCAAGATCCATGTTGTCGTCCAGGTCACAGAATGCCACTTCTGGTTCGATCATCCAAAATTCGGCCAGATGCCGAGAAGTATTCGAATTCTCTGCCCTAAAAGTGGGGCCGAAAGTATATACTTTCCCCAATGCAAGTGCTCCTAGTTCAGCTTCCAGTTGACCAGACACCGTCAGGTTCGTCTCTCTTTCGAAAAAATCCTGCTTGAAATCAATGGATCCCTGCTCCTTCATGGGTACTTTATGTAGATCAAGTGTAGTGACCCGAAACATCTCACCAGCACCCTCTGCATCTGAAGCAGTGATGACCGGTGTATGCAAATAGTAAAAGCCCTCATCATTGAAAAACTTGTGAATGGCAAATGCCAGTGCATGACGCACGCGAAATACTGCACCAAAGGTGTTGGTTCTAAATCTCAAATGTGCGATCTCCCGAAGAAACTCCATGCTATGTCTCTTGGGCTGGAGTGGATATTTTTCAGGGTCAGCCTCCCCATGAATAGTTATGTCATCAGCTACCAATTCGACTGATTGACCTCGACCTTGCGAGGGCACCAAGGTGCCATGAGCTTCTATGGCTGCTCCAGTATTGATACGCTTAAGGATCTCCGGATCGGTTGTCTCCCGATCCACCACAACTTGAAGGGTTTTAATCGTTGAGCCATCACTCATGGCGATGAACTGATTGTTTCTAAAAGTCCTTACCCATCCTTGTATGACCACCTGCTCGTCTATCGGCTGTGTTCTAAGTAGTTCAGCGATCCTTCTTGCTTTCATAGGGCGATTGATCCTTTTGTTAAATGATAGGCAAAATTAGGGATTTTGGTATTGGTATTCGCCTGAATACACTAAGGATCTTTGTCCAACTGATCAATTATCCGCACCGCTTGACCATAGGTAGACACCATTCTTTCTGATTCATTTCCGCCGGCATAGATGGCAAAATCACAGCGTTGTAGCAAGTCTGAAACCAATTCCGTGAGCTTTTCATATTGGGCATATTGCGCCAGGGTAGCAATGATTGATTCCTTTGAAAGTTCAGCATTCGGTATATCCAGCTTCGAACCTATAAATTGTTTGACGCTAAAAGCTATCTCCTCATAAAATTCCCCCGCTTTCCCTGCCTTCATCAATTCCTTTGCTTTGGCCAATCTAATATGTGCCATATTTCTTGGGTCTGCCAGTGGTGTTTGCTCTTTAATTTTGTGCTTCGTGTGGAAATAAAATGCAACAATTCCCAGCAACGGTGCCAAAGCAATGAGCCAATACCAGGGCTTGGTTACCCAGATTGAACCAGTTCTTCGCGAGTTGGTACTAAGCATTAGGGGTGCCAACTCTTGGCCAGACTGCGACCTTTCCTGATCTCCAGACACTTGGTTGGGGTGCATACCTTTACTCACAAGTATCGAAAAAGAATCTTTATGAGTAATATAGACCCGCTTCCTGGGATCGAAATGGGTGAACGCCGGTTTGATTTCATAGCGCCCAGGTTGCTCTGCGGTAAGCAAATACTCAATGGTCTTTACTCCGCGGATGGAGTCATTTCCATTAATCATCTTCTCATCTATTGTCTTTGGATCATATTGGTCTAAGCCCTTAGGAAGCACCAAACCTGGAGGACGAACCGTTTTTACATCTCCATTGCCGACCAATTGAAGTCGCAAAGTGAGGGCATCGTCTGTCGTAATTTGGTCCTTTGACAGTGTAAAGCTGGGCTTAAAGTGTCCGACCGCTCCCGAAAAATTTCCAAGCGCTCCATCATATGCCGACTTGACAAAGAGTGTAATGCCATCAGAGCTCAAATTCCTTGTCTTCAGGCTAAATGAAGAGAAAAAACTTCTGCGCCTTGCTTTGTCAGGTATCCCTATCCGAACCACAAGTGGCTCAAATTCAATCTTGCCACTTTGCTGCGGAAACACTGCGACTTTGCGTAAAACTTTAGTACTGTACTGCACACCATTGATCACCTCTTTGACTACTGGTTCTCGAAACGCATCCAGCACCTGTGAATAACAACCATCGTAGCTACTTTCTGATAGGATATTGTAATTCTCAATATTGATCTGTGTATAGATCTTATACCAAATGACAATTTGTTGCCCAATATATGCCTGTCCAGCATCAACTTCTGCGCGAATAAAAATATCTGGCGCCTGTACATCTTCATTACTAGCTGCTGGATCACGAGCTTTGACCACTTGGATCTGAATCGGATTCGTACGTAAGGTTTTACCCTTCACCTGGATGGATGCCGGACCAATCTTTATTGTTCCTTCTTGTGTGGCCAGCAATGTATAACTATATCCTACCGAAGTACTTGACCGACCATTGATGAAGGTCGATCTGAAAGATTGTGATGGCCCACTGATTACCTGGCTATTGGGAAACTCAGGGGCCTGAAAAGCCTCACCTTCTGCATTCTGTAAGGTAAAGGTGACCGTAAAAGAACCTCCTGCAACAACCTGCTTTGCATCAACCTGTGCAGTAAAACTGACCTGCTGAGCTGTGATCAGCAATGTATGTAGAAAAAGGATTGTGATTAGCGTTATCCTCATCTAGATCTTTGTCTCCTTTAGCTTTTTTTTCTTCTTTGGGGCTGGTCTCTGCATTCGGTTTCGACCAAACCAGGACGGTAAGCCCATCTTGTCATCGGCAGTAATTCTCGTATCTCGACGAATGCCATCGGGGTTGGGCAAACAAGCAATGTCAATGGGTGGAGATTCCCAGGTTGTATCGTTGGTAACATAATATGCCGGCTCGAGCGTAGTGACTCCCGCCTCCGTTGGACTTAACAGATAACTATATGCAGCCGATTGTGAAGACATACCATTCACAAAGCTCATGTTGGTACTCTGGCTAGGACCACCCACTTTTTCAAATCCAGCAAATGAAGGAGGTTCGAACGTACCGTTGATGTTCCTTGCCTCAAACCGGATTTCGAAAGTACTTCCGACTAAGACTGTATCCGAACTGACAAGAACTTCGAAACTCTGGCCCTGTTGCTGACCATGTAAATGAGTACAGGCCAGGATAAAAAGTAAGCTCGATACTATTCTCATAATACTGCGACTTGGTTTGACAATGATTTGCATTTACTATGTATACTCACCAGTCTTTGCCACCCTTCTTTGTCTCTTTTCCCCTCTTGCGCATTTTCTCCTGTACTTTCCTATCCTCTTCTTCGATGATCTCAAGAAGTTGCATGGCTTGTTCCTTGGTTAATTTTTGTTCCTGCTCAGCTGCTTGCTGTTGCTCTTTAGCCTCATCCTCATTCGAAGAACCTGGCTGCTGTTGCTGCTGTTGTTGCTGTTGCTGATTCTCCTGTTGTTGATCTTGCTCTTGATTCTGTTCTTGATCTTGTTGTTGCTGTTGTTGCTGTTGTTCCTCAATCCTCATTTCTTGCAATGCCAGCATAAGATTCTGCTTTGCCTCCAGATTATTGGGAGAGACTTTCAATGCCTGTTTATAGGCATGGACGCTTTCCTTAAATTTCTTGTTTTGGAAATGTGCATTGCCCAGATTGTAATAGGCATTTGATTTCTTTGCAGGATCGCCGATCATGGATGCAGCTTTCTCATATTGAGCTACAGCCTCATCATACCGCTCTTGGTTATAGATTGCATTGCCCAAATTATAGGTGCTGCGCTCATTTGGCTGTAAAATATTAGCTTTTCGATAAGCCTCCTCAGCAGATACGAAATCCCTATCGTAATATTCCTTATCGGCACTTCGCCTCAATTTATGAGCTTGAGCTTCTTGTGCCCCTATCTGACCTACAAATACCAAAATTATGGAGATAAAAACAAACCGATAATAATTAGACATACGCACTAATTTTCTTCCAAAGACGATTGTCAAGCACCCACTGTAGAAGGATTAGGAGGATGGCCATTCCCAAAAACCACTGAAAAAAGCTTTCGTATTCTGCAAAAGAACGCTCCTCAAACTCTTCTTTTTCTAAGTTGTCTATCCTTTCTTCTAATGCATTTATAACTGCTGATGTTCCGTTCAATCTAAAAAATTGTCCACCCCCTTGCTGAGCTACATCCCGAAGTAGTCCTTCATTCATTTTCGTCTGAATGGGCTGGCCTGAAGCATCCCTCTTCCAATCTCTTGCGCCCCTGACTATAATGGGTATAAAAGATCCTTGTTCCGTACCGATACCGACCGTAAAAATCAGCATACCATTGCTGTGTGCATTTGCTGCGGCCGCTATGGCATCGGCATCATGATCCTCCCCGTCACTGATTATGATTAGGGATTTATGAAGCTTGCTTTCCTCGCCAAAGCCTTCTTCGGCAGTCTGGATTGCCTCACTTAAAGCCGTACCCTGATTTGCAGCCAGTCCTGGATTAGCGGCTTTGACAAATACCTGAGCAGCCGCATAGTCTCTTGTCAATGGCATCTGTAAGTACGCATTGCCCGCAAATACAATCAATCCAATACGCTCGCCCTTTAATTTATCAATGAGGTCAAATGCAAATTTTTTAGCCACTTCCATGCGGCTTGGAGCCACATCTTCACTGAACATGCTATTAGAAATGTCCAGTGCAATGAAAATATCAGTACTCCTTGCCTTCACCTTCTGACGCTTGGCTCCCCATTGCGGGTTTGCCCATGCAATGACAAGGGTTAGAAAGATGAGCAGAGATAGTATCTGCGTCCATCTGCGTATCTGAGGATGGTGGTGAATGTTTAGTTGCTGTACTAAAGTTACATCTCCAATACGTGCCTCTTGCTTACGATACCAGATCCAAGATGCATATAGCAGAATGAGTAATGGTATTACTCCGAATAAATAGTATAAATATTGTGGATGCTCGAACCTAAACATATTAAGGATATGTGCGGAAAAATGTCAGTTGCAAAATTAGATGTATCAAAAAAATACCGAGCCCAATACGTAAGAAAGTCGAAAATTCATCGCTATACCTCCTGAAAGTGGTGACTTCCCGCTCCGTTTTTTCAAGTTTGTCAATTTCATCATACACGTTCTGCAGCGCTTCGGCAGAAGTAGCCCGAAAGTACTGACCACCGGTGGTTTCTGCTATTTCTTGTAACAAAGGCTCATTTATCATGACACGTGCATAATCAAATACATATGAACCATCACTGCGTTTTCCTTGAGGAGTTAGAGCCATGCCTTTACTACCGACTCCGATGGTATAAACTGTAAGATCAAGCTCTCGGGCCATCTCTGCTGCGGTCAGTGGCTTTATATAACCCGTATTGTTATCTCCATCAGTGAGCAGAATGACTACTTTGCTTTCGGCATCACTGCGTTTAAGTCGATTTACGGCTGTCGCTAGTCCCATCCCAATGGCCGTACCTTCTTCCAAGAATCCGCACTGTAGTTGGGATAAAAACCGCTGAACAATGCGGTGATCGGACGTCAATGGACATTGAGTAAAACTCTCACCAGAAAAGACGACTACACCGATGCGATCAGTGCCCCGCTTTGCGACAAATTCTGCAGCCACTTTCTTGCTCACTTCTAGCCGATCAGGGCTAAAATCTTTGGCCAACATGCTGCTTGATAAGTCGAGCGCTAGAATAATATCAATACCTTCAGCAGTTACTGCTTCTTCTTTGAGAGAAAGCTGGGGACGAGCTAGTGCCAAGATCAGTAGTGTCAGTGCCAGCCAACGCAACACAGGTAAAAAGTACAAGACTTGAGTACGCCAAGATCGCCTATGGACCAGACTCTCCACATTTCCAATCCTTAAGGATGGTTTTTGTTCTTCTGGCCGCCTGAAATATCTCAGGTAGACCATTATAGGAATAAACAATAGTCCCAAAAGAAACCAAGGATCCTGAAACTCGATACTTCTGAGAAAATCAATCATCGGATTCTTTGATTTCTTCCACCACCCTGGTGGTACGGACAAAATGTTCGGCCAGCTCCATGAATCGTTGATGTATATCCACACTGGGTTTAGCCTTGGCAAATTTTATTAGGTCTGCCATATTGAGAATTTCTGCAAGATCCTTCGTCAGGTCTGACGAAATCTCTTCATTACGCATGTCAGAAAGTATTTCCTCCGTAGTAGATTCCATAGCTAATATCCCAAATCTGCCTTCTAGATACACTCGAATGATCCTAGTCAATTCAGATTGGTAAGCTTTGATTTTGCCTGACTGCCAAAGTTTTTGCTGCTGCAATTCTGCCAGTTCTTTCAGTGCTTTCTCATGAGCAGGAATCGGTATCTCTACAATGACCTCAGGTGGGGTGGATCGTCTCTTCATTCGCCAAACAAACCAAACCAACAGCAGAGCCAATAGCAACCCGATCAGGTAAGGAGCCACATCTCGAAAGGATAATGGCTCTCGGATGATCGTTTTGATCGGAGCAAGCCCGGTTGAGTCCACCATAATCCCGTTGACTTCGACCGCTAAGTCATTGGAATAGATGGTATCACTTACATCTTCGTATCGAAATATGAGCTCCAAAGGTGGGAGTTGAATATATCCCGTATCGTAAATCGCATATGCGAGATCTTGTCTGTAGATATTCCCTTCGGCTTGCCACTGTTGTGGTGTCAACGTTTCAAATCCTGTTTCTTCCCATGTTCGAAATGAGATGGTATCCAATTGCATATTAGGTGTACCTTGAACACTTAAGCTCAGTATATGCTGATCGCCTATCAACATCCTATTGGTATCTAGCCTGCCCTCAAAGGTTACTTGCGCCGTTATACAGAGGGGAAGAAGAAAGAAGAACAGCGCGTAAATCCATCTGTATTGGCCATTCATCTAGCTCGCTTTTTAAAGAATCGATGAAGAGCTATGATGTAGGATTCACGAGCATCCAAACTTAAGAGGTCTGCTCCACACCGATTGAACAAATTTTGCAAATTGAATTCCTTCTTAGCAAAAGCCTCTTCGTGTGCTTTCCTGATAGATCGGTCATGTGTATCCACCACTAAGCGCTGGCAGGTCTCTGCATCCATCACTTGTAACAAGCCAGCAAATGGCAGTGACTTTTCAAATGGATCGTGTAGGTGCATGCCGACAATATCATGCCTTCGTGCAGCAACTTGTAGAGCTTTGTCAAAGTCACTGGTAAAGAAGTCACTAATGACAAAACATATGCTTTTCTTTTTCACCAGATTGCTGAAATATTGTAACGCCTCACTTACATTTGTGTTTACACCTTCAGAAGGTTGCTCAATCAATTCCCTGATTATCCGCAGTATGTGCTTTTTTCCTTTTTTAGGAGGTATGTACATTTTTACTTCATCTGCAAACAGAATCATGCCCACTTTATCATTATTGCTCATCGCAGAATAAGCCAAAATAGCCGCAATCTCAGTGATAAGATCACGGCGTATATAGGCATGGGTACCAAACATTGATGAAGGACTTACATCCACAAGCAGCATTACGGTCAGCTCACGTTCTTCCTCGAATACTTTGACATGTGGCACACCTGTTCTTGCAGTAACGTTCCACTCGATATTCCTAACATCATCCCCAATTTGATAATCTCGAACCTCACTAAAGGACATACCCCTGCCTTTAAACGCACTATGGTACTCTCCTGAGAAGAGTTCTTTGCTGATGCCCTTTGTCTTAATCTCAATCTTTCTGACTTTCTTCAGCAATTCACTGGTTTCCATGCTCTTAAGGTTTAGGGTACTTCCACAGCATTTAATATCTCTTTGATCACATCTTCTTGAGATATGTTTTCTGCCTCAGCTTCATAGGTAAGCCCCAAGCGATGTCTTAATATATCATGGCATACGGAGCGCACATCTTCGGGTATAACAAAACCACGCCGCCTAATAAAGGCCATCGCTTTTGCGGCCAGCCCTAGATTGATGGTGGCCCTGGGGCTGGCCCCATACTGAATAAGAAGATCGAGCTGATCTAATCCATATTGCTTGGGATCACGAGTTGCAAACACAATATCTAGGATATATTGCTCAATTTTATCGTCCATATATACCTTACTGACTACCTTTCGAGCTCTTATCACCTCTTCCGGCGACACCCTGCTTTCTACTAGTCCAAATCGCTCATCATTGAGATTGCGGCGCATGATCTCCCGCTCATCTTCTTTGGTAGGATAATCGATCTTAACTTTCAACATGAAGCGATCCACCTGTGCTTCAGGAAGTGGATAGGTGCCTTCTTGCTCAATGGGGTTTTGGGTAGCCAAGACTAGAAAAGGCTCCTCCAATCCGTAGCTTGAGTCTCCGATGGTCACTTGGCGTTCCTGCATAGCTTCCAGCAAAGCACTTTGCACCTTGGCTGGTGCCCGATTAATCTCATCTGCCAAGATGAAATTGGCAAAGATGGGACCCTTACGAACCGTAAAATCTGCTTCCCTTGGATTGTAGATCAAAGTCCCTATTATATCAGCCGGCAATAGATCTGGAGTAAACTGAATGCGACTGAATTTAGCCTGTATAGCTGAAGCCAAGGTCTTAATGGCTAGAGTCTTTGCAAGCCCCGGCAAGCCCTCCAAAAGGACATGTCCCTTAGTCAGTAGGCCAAGCAGCAATCTCTCCATCATGTATTCCTGACCCACGATCACCTTTCTGGTCTCCGTAAGTAATGTTTCCACAAAGGCACTTTCAATGTAGATTTGCTTATTGAGTGCTTCAATGTCTAGATCAGGCTGCATAGCTTGGTCTTTTTTACGTTATGAAAAAGGAAAGCACAATGCCTTGAGTAGGTCCGAGAATTCATCCATTTGGACAAAAGCAGGGAATTCAAGACAAAGGCCCGTAAAAGTGGCAATTTTTAGGCAATTTTCATGAATTTACATTGCTATCCATAGATATGAACCCTATGAATAACGCTCATTCCAGTTCGGTCGTATTATCCATACTAACTTGGATACTAGCGATTTCCATGGGCATACCCATATTGGGAACTGCACAAGTCCATCCAAGCACAAAACCGGTTTCCCACATCCATCAATTGAAACAAGGAGTGTTGATCTTTGGTGCACCAGACCAGCGCAAGAAAATTGAATTTCTGCAGATGCATCTGTCCTCAGATCA
This sequence comes from Saprospiraceae bacterium, assembly GCA_013001595.1. Classification (GTDB taxonomy): domain Bacteria; phylum Bacteroidota; class Bacteroidia; order Chitinophagales; family Saprospiraceae; genus JABDMH01. The sequence continues at coordinate 37,502 of JABDMH010000152.1, forward strand.
GATTTCTCCAAAAGAACGGGAGCGCACAGAAGAACTACTCATGCAAACAAAATTGGAGAGAGATAGCTTTTACAGAGCATTGTGCAGTGCCGTTCAAACACACTACACCTTTTCAGAATATGTGGTCACCCAAGCCCATTTGATGGGAAGTGTCAAAGACAGCATATTGATTACCTGGCAAGATCAAGGGCGTCAAGCTGAGATCTTCTTTGTCAGAAGGGGCTCTGTAGAGAGTGGCGCTGATGCCCTCATTATTACAGACGTCAATGGGAAAGTACTGAGTCGTCCCTTTCCTTATTATGTGCGGACCACCAAGATCTCCGCTCTATTCGAAGCTTTTTTTGGTTCGGCTGACATAACTTGGAAGGACTTAAACATTGTCATAGAAAAACTTGATAAAAAACTACATGTTCATCATACCAAAGTGAACCGTAGATCTACTCGATTTTAGTCGCTGTTTCCCAGACACTAATCGAGCGATCATCACTGGCGGCATATAGTCTGACTCCGTCTGGAGACCACATCAGGTGATTCACCGAATTAATATGACCGTCGAATTTTGCTGCATCCATTGACTGATGTAGTGTCAAGTCATTGGCATCCCATAGACGAATCGTTTTATCGCGACTTGCAGTGGCTAGCCATGGTCTGGATGGATGAAGTGCCAATGAATTTATTGTATACCAATGGGCATTGATGTCTGCTACTAAAGAAATTGGTCCTGACAAATCCCACTTCTTTAGGTGTGCATCCCTTCCTCCACTATATAGAAATTGACCACATTGGGAAAAAACCACTGCAAATACAGAATTATCATGAGCATCCTCGATGACATCGATCACCTTTCCAGAGGCGAGGTGTAGGATATAGATTTGGTTGTCGCTCGCCGCCACCGCCAGGATCTGATTGTCTGGAGCCAGTGCAAAGTCCCTGAGCTTTGCTTCGGATAGGCGTATAGACTCCGAAATCTCTAGATCTTCTAGATGCCATATGCCCATCCTGCCGTCTCCACCCGCGGTCAATAGCTTTCCATCATGGATTAAAAGGTCGTAGATCCCCCCTTTATGAAAAATTAGATTTCTCGCCTTGTTCTGAGCTGTGGGATCTATGAAGTAGAGGTTGCCAGAAAAGGCTCCCGCCATAAGGCAGTTCGTATCGGAAATCTCCCTGATCGTAAAAACTTGGTCACCCACCTCCGCCAACAACTTTCCATCCTGGTGATCTGCGGTTGGCCACTTCACAATCCAACCATCTCCCGCCCCTGAATATAAATAATCACCCTGGAGACTGGTGTCCAGGCCATAAATAGAGCCTTTATGTCCTGTCAGTTTTGTTTGAAGGGTTAGCCGTAGGTTCTCATGCATGGTGAAAAAATATCTAAAATTCAAACGCCTCCCGTGTCAGTTAGCGGGTCTAAAGGTAGAAAGACAAAATCATTAGTTTTGATCTTGGTTGAAGCCATGAGATTACATCTTATAAAAAAATGAACCAATAGTGCCACTCATACTGAAGGAAAAAATACGGGAAGAAGGAGTATTTGGCATCTGGGAAATTGATGAAACGGATGCATTTTTCGAGGCACTACTGGACCTTAGTCAAGAAGAAAGCCGGGAGGTCCAACAACTAAAATCAAGAAGAAGGACCGAATGGTTGGCAAGCCGATGGCTTTTACATATTATTTCGGGAAGGGCTGCCCGGGGCATCTTGGTTAAGGATGAATTTGGCAAGCCTTATATTGCAGGCAGCAATTGGTACATATCGATCAGTCATACCCATCAATACACTGCTGCAATAGCGGCACCATTCTTGGTAGGTATAGATATACAAGTCAGGGTTGAAAAAATAACCCGAATTGCGAAGAAGTTTCTTAGTGCTCATGAAGCCGAGAATGTGACGGGACAGCGACCTATTGACTACATGCACATTTATTGGGGCGCAAAAGAATGTCTTTATAAAGCCTACGGACGACGAGTACTTGACTTTAAAAAGGACTTGAGAATTGATGCTTTCAACATTGAGCTCGAACGTACATCCGGCGCCATTCTGAAAGGTAAAAATCAACGATTTGATTTACACTTTAAAGTGCACAAACCATATATTTTAGTTTTAGCCTTAGAGAATAATTCGAATGAAGCTCATATACAGTCTTAGCTTACTCTTCATACTTTCAGCTTGCTCAGAGTCAGATCAGTCGTCAGGATCGAATGCTGCTGAATCTGATGACTTTGAGGCGTTTTACCAACGGTTTCATGCAGACAGCCTATTTCAAATGGAGCACATTGCCTTTCCATTGGCAGGACTTCCTATCCATGCAGACTCACTCGAAGATGCCAGATCGTTTTTCTGGCAAGAGGACAATTGGGTCCTCCATCGCGCTTTTGATGAACGCCTAACTGGATATGAAAGGAGTAGAAAAAGGTTTGGATCGAACATTATTATCGAGACCATCGTCCAAAAAGACACCGATATAGGCATGATTCGGCGATTCGCGAAAATGGACGATGAGTGGATACTTATCTATTATGCTGCAATGAATCAATTCGAACCTAACAATTAAAAGTATCAGGCTACTTGAGCGAAAGCCGTAATTACAACCGAGATCTAAGGGAAATCAGTACAGGCCACTAGTGTCGTTTCACCTCTTGCGCGTAGTCTAATAATAATTTCCGTCTCGAAGAAAATCTCTTACATACTGTTTCACTCCCTGTTCCAACGAATGAAAAGGCACCGTGTAGCCTTGGCTCAATAGCTTATCCATTTTGGCCTCGGTAAAGTATTGGTACGTATCTCGAATGTCAGCAGGAGTATCAATAAATTCAATACTTGGATCTTGGTCCATCGCGTGAAAAGTAGCCCTTACGAGGTCCAAGAAAGTCCTTGCGTGGCCTGTGCCGGCATTGTACAAACCATCAGCAGGTCGACGCTGCATACAAAATATGCAGATTGATAGTATGTCTTGAACATAGATAAAATCCCTGCTTTGATGACCATCCTTGACATCTGTTCGATGCGACCGAAAAAGGCGCATGCTGCCTGTTTTCCGGATTTGGTTGAAGGCGTGAAAAATCACGCTCGCCATCCGATCTTTATGGTACTCATTAGGACCATATACATTGAAAAACTTTAACCCTTGCCATGCCGGAGGCTGGTGATCTTGCGTCAAAGCCCATTTATCAAAATCATTTTTAGATTGACCATATGGATTCAAAGGGAGGAGCTTCTTGATGATTTCGTGGCTATCTGCATAGCTGAAGAACCCATCGCCATATGTAGCAGCACTTGATGCATAAGTCAACGGAATACCAAACTCAGCACATTTTTTCCACACAGACTTGCTGTAGTTCAAATTTAATCTATCGAAAATACCTCGATCCTTCTCAACGGTATCTGTTCGTGCTCCCAGATGGAAAATATGCTGAACAGATCGATGATTGGCATCGATCCAATCTGCAAAGTCATTTCTGTGCACGATGCCATGCAGACGCTTGTTATTTAGGTTTTTCAATTTGTTAGGAGATGAAAAGTCATCAATGGCTATCACATCCTCAAATGATAGTGCATTCAGACGCCCAATGAGACAACTTCCAATGAAGCCAGCTGCGCCCGTTACCGCAATCATTGGTAGCTTTCTATAGGCGGGCAAGTACATACCAGCGTCCGATCACCATAGACATTATCAACCCGCCGTACGGCAGCCCAGAATTTATGCCCAGACCTAAGCCAAGGAAGGGGAAAGGCGGCCTTTTCACGTGAATAGGGATAGGTCCAACTATCGTCACTAACAGATTCTATGGTATGTGGAGCATGAACCAGCACATTAGACTCAGCAGGATATTCACCACGAGCTATCTCATCAATTTCAGCCTTTATGGCGATCATCGCTTCGCAAAAACGATCTAGTTCTTCGAGATCTTCGCTCTCCGTGGGTTCAATCATCAGAGTTCCTGTGACTGGAAAAGACAAGGTTGGTGCATGAAAGCCATAGTCTATCAAACGCTTTGCCACATCCTCTGCGCCCACACCCAGACTTTTAAAGGGCCGCAAATCTAAAATTAGTTCGTGTGCACAATATCCTGCAATACCCAAATACAAGATATCATAGTGCCTACTTAATCTATGACTGATGTAGTTGGCATTTAATATCGCGATCTTAGAGGCAGCTGTTAGTCCTTCCTCACCAAGCATCTTGATGTATCCATATGAGATGAGAAGTATGCTCGCACTGCCATAGGGCGCAGCAGACACAGCTGTGCTCTTGCGCTTCGAGGATGCTCCTGTGTATACATGACCAGGTAAATAGGGGCTGAGCTTTTCGTTGACGCAGATTGGACCCATACCTGGTCCTCCACCGCCATGAGGTATGGCAAAAGTCTTATGTAAGTTGAGGTGGCAAACGTCTGCTCCTATCAAACCTGGGCTTGTGAGCCCCACCTGGGCATTCATATTTGCCCCATCTAAGTATACCAGGCCTCCATGTTCATGAATAAGTCGACAGATTTCGCTGATGGACTCTTCAAATACTCCATGCGTAGACGGATAGGTGACCATCAATGCTGCTAGAGCAGGAGCATGGATCTCCAGCTTTGCCTGGAGGTCATCTAGGTCAATGTTACCATCTTCATCACACGTTACAATGACTACTTTCATCCCGGCCATTACTGCACTGGCAGGATTGGTACCATGGGCAGATGATGGTATCAGGGTTACATTTCTCTGATGCTCACCATTCGCCTGATGATAGCCTCGAATAGCCATCAATCCTGCATATTCGCCCTGCGCTCCTGAATTTGGCTGGAAAGAACAGGCAGCCAGCCCGGTTATCTCACATAAATCCCTGGCCAAAGATGATATCATTTCTAGGTACCCTTTCGCTTGGTCCAATGGGGCAAAAGGATGCATGTGTGAAAACTCTGGCCATGTCAGTGGCATGAGTTGGCTGGCAGCATTGAGTTTCATGGTACATGATCCCAATGGAATCATGGCATGTACTAAGGAAAGATCTTTGTTCTCGAGCGACTTCATATATCGCATGAGCTTCGTCTCCGTATGGTACCTGTTAAAAATCGGGTGTGTTAGGATGTCAGAATCACGTCGGTGCTCCTTGGGAATGGCCATTTCATCGAAGTCCAATGCTATACTGGAGTTTTTTCCAGTGAGCACATTACAAAGTATTTGTAGATCATGCAACGATGTGGACTCGTCGATCGAGACCTGAATCGCATCCTGCTGGAGGAATAGATTTAGATCCGCCTCTCGGGCTCGTCGCAATATTCCTTCCAAGGTGGCCTCGTCCTCTTCAATTCTAAGCGTATCAAAAAAGGATTGGTGAGCCACCTTGATGCCGTCTGCAGTTAGCTTTTTCCCAAGGACATTGGTCCTTTTTGCAATCGTAGCCGCGATATCCCTAATACCTACAGGCCCATGATAGACTGCATACATGGAGGCCATGATGGCCAATAGTGCCTGGGCTGTGCATATGTTGGAGGTAGCTTTTTCTCTGCGAATATGCTGTTCTCTTGTTTGCAAGGCCATGCGCAATGCCGGAGTTCCATTGATGTCTTTGGATACACCTATGATTCGTCCAGGAATCTGGCGTTTAAATCTTTCATGGGTTGCGAAATAGGCGGCATGCGGTCCCCCAAATCCCAGAGGTACACCCATTCTTTGCGTACTACCTACCGACGCATCTGCTCCCCACTCGCCTGGTGGTGTTAGCAATGCGAGTGAAAGTATATCTGCAGCTACTGTTATAAATGCACCAGCCGAATGTAGCTGATTGACCAGATCTCGATAATCTTCAATGGCACCGGCACCATTGGGGTACTGTACTAGAGCTCCAAAGACATGATCATCAATCGTAAAGGCCTTCCAGTCTCCAACTAGTATCCTGATTCCCAGTGGAGCAGCCCTGGTCTTCAATACATCAATGGTCTGGGGAAAGACATGCTGATCAACTAGAAAGACATCTGCCGCTTGGTCATCATTCCGTTTATTGCGTATGGAATAGAACATACTCATAGCCTCTGCTGCTGCAGTAGCTTCATCGAGCAATGAAGCATTGGCAATGGGCAATGCAGTCAGATCGCTGACCATTGTTTGAAAATTGAGCAATGCCTCAAGGCGGCCTTGAGCAATCTCTGCTTGATATGGTGTATATTGAGTATACCAGCCGGGATTTTCCCAAATATTACGTTGGATGGGCGCCGGCGTGATAGTGCCATAATATCCTTGGCCGATATATGATTTGTTCAACTTATTTTTCTTCGCCAGTTGTCGCAAGTGTAGGTGATAATCAAATTCAGGTCTTGCCGGAGATATGTCCAATGGTCTTGAACTCCTAATGCTTTTTGGTACAGTCAGATCTATAAGTGTATCGAGATCATCCAATTGCAATACCTCAAGCATCGTTGCTATTTGAGAGGAATCAGGTCCGATATGTCTATGTGCAAATTTTTTCACCGGCGAGTTAGCTTTTCTGACAAACCTCGACTAGTGCACATGCGCTGGTTGCTCTATGCCTTGTCGTAAGTAAAGCTCAAATATATTGAAAAGACATATATTAATCTGCAATGTAGATTGATAAGAAAAATGCAATTGATATCTAGCTGTAGGAATGCTGAAGGGGGAACACTAAGACAATGAAAAAACCTTCTTGACCGTGTCGACCATATCAAGTTTCTCCCAGGTGAACGTCTCAACCTCAACCACCTTGGTCTTACCATTCATTCCCACTTCGACTTTCTTCTTTCCGGGCTTTCTTCCCATATGTCCATAAGCAGCGGTCTCAAAATAGATCGGATTTTTTAGTCCGTAGCGTTCGACTATGGCACCAGGTCTGAGATCAAAAACTCTCAGCAATTTTGAGGCGATTTCACTATCATCAAGTCCTGCTTTAGTGCAGGTACCGTAAGTATTAACGAATAGCCCAACGGGCTTTGCAACACCAATGGCATACGCTACTTGAACCAGGCAACGTTTGGCGAGGCCTGCTGCCACAAGATTCTTGGCTATATGTCTAGTGGCATAAGCCGCCGAGCGATCTACTTTGGAGGGATCTTTACCAGAGAAAGCACCTCCACCATGGGCTCCTTTACCTCCATAAGTATCCACTATGATTTTTCTTCCGGTCAAGCCAGTATCGCCATGCGGACCACCGATCACAAATTTACCGGTAGGATTGACGAAGAGTTTGTACTGGACATCAAATAATCTTTTGATGCGAGCAGGCATTCCCTTAATCACTTTGGGGATCAAAATCTCCCGGACATCCTTTTTGATTTTAGCCAGCATCTTACGCTCTGACCCAAAATCATCGTGCTGGGTAGAAATGACGATCGTATCTATGGCCAGTGGCTTATGGTCCAGGCTGTATTTAATGGTCACTTGAGCTTTGGAGTCCGGTCGTAAGTAGGTCATCTCCTTTCCACGCTTACGAATAGCAGATAGCTGCATTAAGAGTTTATGCGAGAGCTCCAATCCAAGAGGAATGTATGATGATGTCTCATTTGTTGCGTAACCAAACATCATACCTTGGTCTCCCGCTCCCTGCTCCTTATTTTTCTTTGTATCTACTCCTTGAGCTATATCGGGAGACTGCTCGTGTATAGCTGAAATGACACCGCAAGAATCGGCATCAAATTGGTATTCCGACTTGGTATACCCTATCTTCTTAATAACTTCCCTCGCAGTTTTCTGTACATCTACATAAGCATTGGATCTAACCTCACCAGAAATTACCGCTAAGCCAGTGGTGACCAGGGTTTCACAGGCCACCCGAGAATCTGGATCTTGCTGAATAAACGCATCCAGTATGGCATCAGAAATCTGATCAGCCACCTTGTCAGGATGTCCCTCAGAAACAGACTCCGACGTAAAGAGATAGGACTTTTCCATAATTTTAAATCATCGTTTTGCGATTGCGCAAAGTTAGTTTTTCCTCATCACCAGAAAACTAATGCACTATTTAATTTCGCAGGTAAACATTTCTTTTCCTTCCAGGTATCCAACCAACTCATCACCGATTTGAACCGGCCCGACACCCGCCGGTGTTCCGGTAAAGATCAGATCACCCATTTGCAGTTTAAAAAACTGGGAAATATAAGTGATGAGATAGTCAAAGTCGAAGATGAGATCGGCAGTGTTACCTTGTTGCACTATTTCACCGTTTTTAGTGAGATGAAAGCTCAAAGCATGAGGATCACGTGCTCCCAATGGCATGAAGGAGCTTACAACCGCAGAATGATCAAATGCTTTAGCAAGTTCCCAGGGGTGTCCCTTGGATTTTAATTCACTTTGTACATCACGAGCGGTAAAATCAATGCCCAAACCCACCTCTTGATAATATCCGCTGGCAAATGCTGGTTGTATGTGTCGACCATTTTTGCTAATTTTCAGTATGACCTCTACTTCGTGCTGAAGATCTTGAGTAAACGCTGGATAGTAGAAAGGCTTGTTGTTCAGCAGAAGTGCAGAAGGAGGTTTCATAAAAATCAAGGGTCGAGTTGGCACCGGATTATTCAATTCTGATGCATGGTCTCGATAATTCCGGCCAATGCAGATAAGCTTCATACCAAGTCAGAATTTTACATTGAGCAATCCAACCAGTTCTTTCACTTCCTTCAAGGTTTCCTGTGCCTTCGAGCGGATGGTGGCACTGCTCTCCTTTATTATTGCCTTTATTCTTTTCTTATCCTTTTCCAATTCCTGCCTGCGTTCACGCAGTGGATCCGTCATATTGACAAGGGCATCCGAAACTAGTTCTTTTAGCTTACCATATTGCAATGATCCATTTTGATATGTGGTCATCATTTCGTTATAGGGCTCCTCTCCGCCGCTGGCCTTCAAAAGACTAAACAAATTACTTACTCCCTCACTCATCTGGTCGGACGAAACTCCGGTATCAGTTACGGCAGCACGTATTTGTTTGCGGATTCTATTGGGCTCGGCAAACACATCGATGTGATGCTTTTCTCCAAGGCTTGCGCTCATCTTTCTGCTGGGATCCGCAGTCGACATTACTTTGGGAACTTCGGTGAATAGGGCCTCCGGAGCCGTGAAATATTCCTTTCCAATGGTATGATTGAAGCGCTGTGCAATGTTGCGAGACAATTCCAAGTGTTGTTCTTGATCTTTACCCACAGGGACATAATCCGCCTGGTAGATGAGAATGTCAGCAGCTTGCAACACTGGATAAGTATAAAGTGCACTGGAGATAAAATCAGTCTTGCTTTCAGTCTGGACCTTCAGACTTTTGTCTTTGAATTGGGTCATGCGGGAGAGCTCACCATAGCTTGTCATGGTATTGAGAATCCAAAAAAGCTCTGCATGCTCTGGTATCAGGGATTGAATAAATATACACTCCGGTTTGATTCCGCAGGCGATTAAATCAAAAGTGAGCTTCCAGGTTGCTGGCACTAGCTTTTTTTCATCATAAGGCATAGTCATGGCGTGATAATTGACAATGCCATATAAGCACTCATATGAATCTTGTAAATTTGCCCAGTTCTTGACTGCTCCAAAGTACCTACCAAGATGTAATTTGCCCGTGGGTTGTATGCAGGATAAAACCTTCTTTTTCATTTGATTTGAATTAGTTGATTAGGTCAACGATGACCGATATTTCAACATGAACAAATTTTGGAAGGTTGGCAACCTCAACTAGCTCACGAGCTGGTGCAGTTTTTTCATCAAAGTACTCTGCATAGATCATATTTATGCGGTCGTACAACTTCATATCCTTGACAAAAACGCTACATTTTACTACATTTTCCAATGAACGTCCAGACTCCTGCACGATCGCTGAGAGGTTTTTCATCACTTGGTGTGTTTCTGCCTCTATGGTCTCCGTTACGAGTTTACCAGATACAGGATCCAAAGCGATTTGTCCAGATACAAACAATAGATTGCCTGTTTTTACTGCCTGACTATATGGACCTACAGGTGCTGGCGCTCTATCTGAATAGATAATTTCTTTCATTTATTAGTACTTACCGGACATAGAAAACTCTTTCCCGTAGCTACAAGAAAGAGTTTGTTGATGCTAAAATTAGACTAAAAATCAATCTTCGTCCTCGACAGCTTGAACTAAAACCTTCCCTTTGTAATACAAGCTTCCATCTACCTCGTAAGCCCTATGATAAAGATGTGGTTCTCCTGTGGTCTTACATATAGTCACACCAGGTGATGTCAACTTTTTGTGTGTTCTGCGCTTGCGTTTACGCTGCTTTGATATTCTACTCTTAGGATGTGCCATGACACGTAATTTATTTCTTTTATAATTTAAGTTTCTTCAAATCTTGCCAAACGGAATCATCCGCACTTCCACTTGGCGCCTCTGGTGCTAAATACTTCAATACATCTTTATTGCATGGAGCATTTTCATCAACATCACAATCATACGTCCGGACCATCGGAAGTGACAAAGAAATCATTTCATATATGATCGGAGCCAAATTCAATTTTTCCTCACTGCTAGAGAGATATAAAATCTCAGCATCGTCTTCCAACACTGTCCCGACAAGCTTTACCATCAATGAGGCTTCACCTTCTATCGGCAGGTCTATTACCTCTGCACATCGATCGCAACTGGTCTTCACCGAGCCCTTATGGGATATGGCGATGGTCAAGTGATCGGATCGTCTGATGATGCCAGCTTGTGCATCAATTGATGACGCACCGATCATTGATTGTTCAAAGTGTTTGAAAAAATGCTCATCGAGGTGATAGGTCCATACTTGCTCATTCTCTTTCAAGTTTCTGAGCAGGATACTGAATCCTTCCAACTCCTTCATTACCAAAGAACTTTAAAGTGGCGCAAAGATATAAACTTTAACCCGGATTATTCAGTAGAAATCTACTTTGGCTTGAAATGCCTTTCAAAACATACTTTCCTTTGGTTCACTCAATTGTTGTAGCAGTTACATCGATCAAATCGCGCAAAATAGCAATTCAGTGCTTTGTCAACACTCGATAAGGCGTTTCAACGCATGAAGAAGAAATAACCGATTCAATTTTCCGGGATGGATACTGAAATAACCCGAGAATCTGAGCTACTGCCCATATGCCTAATTAAGATAGGGTTTTAAGTGATTCGCGAACATCAGTCCTTTTTGGCGCTTTCAGCCTTATTTTTCTCGTCAATTTCCTTCATCCCTTCTTTTAATTCCGTCTCGATGGTAGCGCGAGCATTGTTGAATTCCTTGATGCCTTTACCCATTCCACGCATCAGTTCAGGAATCTTTCTTCCACCAAATAATAGCAGAATAGCAAATAAGATGATGATGACTTCGGGACCACCTAGCGAAAAAAGTAATATGATCGAACTCATGATATTCTAGTTTTTAAAGAGCTTATAAAGTTACGAATAATTCGCGGACTATGACGCAGTCCCAGATGCATGAGTGAACCTGCACAGTTTTGTATTTCGGATACCTATCACCTGTCAGCAAATGCGGTAAAAATTTGCTGCCTAGGGCTTAAGCACAATTAATCGCTTGGTGATCAGTTTATTTCCATTGCCGTCGACCAGGCTGTATAGATAGGTTCCTTTCTCCAGTTGACCAATTTCCAATTCTATGGTTTGTGTCCCCGATAGATCATATGTCCGTTCAAAAAGTCGCTTGCCAAGGATGTTATAAAAGTGAATTTCATATCGACCTGGCTTGATGTCAAATACTTTAAACCTCACCGTCGAAAAGGCTGGGTTGGGATACGCATACAGCCACTGACCAGCTGTTGACGTTGTATAGTATTGTGCCTGATATGGTTCAGCCATGTATTTTACAAAAATTGGTTGTTCAAGTTGGTCGGCATATACCACAGCTACCGGTTGTGGATAGTCGTCGCTGACAAAATAAAAGGTGATCGGTTGGTACAGCGTAATCAGAATCTCCTGGACTTCGGCATCTGCCTCTTCCCACACTGCCCCAGTTCGCTTGACAAATATGCTATGTAATGTCTTATCCATAGCCTTGATTCTTCCCACCTCATACTGACCACCTGGTATCTGGATTTTACCTTTTCCGTCTGCTGCATATTCACGCAAGACTTCGGCATCCCAACGAATGGAGTCCATACTTTGAGGCAATCTATCTCTAACTGATACAGGAAGTTGTTCAGTGCTAAATGACCTAGTTAGGGTAACGTGTACATGTCTATTTGCCCCATAAGGTAACTTCGGCAAATAATCGATCGTATTTTCAGAATAGTGCCAATTGCCAGATATAGCTCTGGTACCCAAGTAGAAACGGGATCCACCCAAATGCACCAGGTTTGACGTCTTTTTACCAAAGTAGGATTCTCGACCATCTTGATCAACAAATACCATTGCACTACCTGCAAAGGAAGCTTGGGTTGCTCTTTCTGATGGGTCATCCACGGTTATGTATTCAATGTAGGGCGCTTTCAGGCTGCTAAAATTCCAAAAGACGTTTGTACCAACCGTGCTGGCATTAATATGCTTGGGCAATTCGTCAATGAAATAATATAAGGTGTCACCAATGGAGGGTAATACCTGCGCTACACTATATCCATAGGACCCGCAGGTAATCAATGTAATCCATACCAATAAAGATCTAAGTCTATGAAAAATTCTCAAAATGCCTGAAGTTCTACAAATTTCTTGTATTCACCATCTCTGTCCATGAGTTCCTTATGCCGACCTCTTTCAATGATCCTGCCATGTTTTAAAACCAAAATGATATCTGCATGCTGAACAGTAGAAAGTCTATGTGCAATGACGATTACGGTTCTTCCCTTTACAATATCTGCCATAGCTGCTTGCACTATCTGTTCAGATTCACTATCCAATGCAGAAGTGGCTTCATCTAGGATCAGGACACTGGCATCCTTCAAGATGGCACGAGCTAAAGTCAAACGCTGTCTTTGTCCACCACTGAGTTTGACCCCTCGATCTCCAACTATGCTATCGTACCCGTGCTCACTAGACATAATGAAATCATGCGCATGCGCAACCTTTGCAGCTTCCATCACCTCTGAATCAGACTTACCTTCCAAACCAAAGGTTATGTTGTTGCGAATTGAATCATTGAAAACGACCGGTTCTTGAGAGACGATGGAAGACAAAGCACGTACTTGATCTAGTTGTAAGGATCGCAAGTCACGATCATCGAAGAGTATGGCGCCCTGGCTGACGTCATAGAACCGATTGAGCAAATCTATGATGGTAGTTTTTCCTGCACCAGACGCACCCACAATGGCGACCACTTTGCCCACTGGAATATCAAAAGAAATGTCCTGTAAGACCCACGGCTCGTGTGCCGCATAACGAAAACTCACGTCCTCAAAACGAATTCCTCTTTGTAGGGAGTCAATCGGAGCTGAAGAAACTTCCTCTACAATATCATTTTGTGTATCCATAACCTGCTGGATGCGCTCTACGGCAGCCAAACCCTTCTGAATATCATAATATGCTTTGGAAAAAGACTTTGCCGGCTCAATAACACTAAAGAAAGCAAAGATGAAGGCAAAGAATGTGCTTGGTTCCAAAGAATCGCTGAAGACCAGACCTGAACCATACCATAGCAACACCGATACCGTAACGATGCCCAAGAATTCAGAAAGTGGACTAGAAAGATCCCTGCGCCAAAGAATTCGATTAAGCAACTGCTTGAATCCATGATTTTGCCTATCAAAATGTTTTGTGAAGTATCCCTCTGCTCCGAATCCCTTGATGATCTTTAGTCCGGAGATGGTTTCGTCGACGGAAGATATTATGCTCCCTAATATACCTTGAGCCTTGGTAGAGTTCTTTTTCAGCGTACGCGAAATCCCCCCGATAATTAAGGCCGTGAACAGAATCAATACAAAGACAAAGATGGTCAGGCCGGGACTCACATAAAGCATAAACCCTATGCACCCCAGAATGATCAGTGGAGACTTAACCAGTACTTCGACCACATTTAGAATGCTATGCTCAACCTCTTGTACATCGGTAGAAAATCGGGCGATCAGATCTCCCTTGCGCTCCTGACTATAGTAAGACATCGGTAGGTCAAGAATCTTTTGATACAGATCATGTCGAAGATCTTTTACGATGCCATTCCTTACCGGTACTAGAAATGCCAGTGATAAATAGCGAAATAGATTCTTTAAGAAGAAAATCGTGACCAACGTACCGCATATATAGAGCAGGGCGGTCTGTTTTCCAAAGTCAATGATGAGCTTACTATATTGATATTTCGACCATTCACCAATATTATCTATTGATAATGTCAAGGGAACCTTTTCTGTAACGTAATCTACTTGCTCAAATAGAATTTCGAAGAATGGAATGATGGCCGGTATGCTCACTACTGTAAAAACAGCTACCAAGACATTACAGACAATGTTGCCAGTGACCTGAGCTCTGTAGTTCGCTAGATTTTTAAACAGTTTCCAAAACGTACCCACGGATCAACGGATTGTGTAATGTCGTAGTAAAGGTACGATCAAAAAGCCAATGGTCTGATGTAGACTAGGTGGAGACGATGGTGCCGACAGGTTCGCCAATGGCAATACGTTTGAGGTTGCCCTCTTCCATTATATTGAACACTATGATGGGCAGATCATTTTCCTTGCACAGGGTGAAGGCGGTCATGTCCATCACTTTCAGGTCCATCGAAATAACTTCATCGAATGATAAGCGATCGAATTTTTCGGCATCATTATTTAACTCCGGATCAGCAGAGTAAATGCCTTCCACCCTAGTCCCCTTTAATATAACGTCTGCAGCGATCTCATTAGCCCTGAGCGCAGCAGCAGAATCGGTGGTAAAGTACGGGCTTCCAGTCCCGGCTGAGAAAATCAAAACCCTACCTTTCTCCAGGTGCCTAATGGCCCGACGCCGGATATAGGGTTCGGCAATTTCTTTCATTTCTATGGCTGAAATAAGTCTGGTGTACACACCCAACCCTTCCAGGGCACTCTGAATGGCCATACCATTGATCACAGTGGCCAACATACCCATATAGTCTCCTTGCACCCGTTCTATCCCAGATCCGCTGGCTTGCAATCCGCGAAAAATATTGCCGCCACCAATGACCACTGCAACCTCTACCCCCAAATCTCGCAAGTCCTTGATTTGGCGGGCATAATGAGAGAGGCGTAGAGGATCGATGCCAAAGGATTGATCTCCCATCAGGGTCTCTCCACTTAACTTCAAAAGTACCCGGCGGTACAATAGTGCCATATCAGAATACATTTAAAAAAAAAGCGAATCAATAATTTGATTCGCTTCAATCTATAATTTCTTATCCCAGCGTTACATGCCGGAAACCGACGACGGTTAGTTCATCATCTAAACCAGATAAATAGTCCTTGACCGACAGCTTATTGTCTTTTACAAAAGTTTGATTCAGTAGGGTATTCTCTTTAAAAAACTTGTTGAGCTTACCCATAGCGATCTTTTCGAGAATGGCATCAGGCTTACCTTCCATTCGAGCTTGCTCCTTACCAATCTCTATTTCTTTTTCAATAATTGACTGATCGACGCCATCCTTATCTAAGGCCACGGGTTTCATGGCCGCCACCTGCATGGCAACATCTTTTCCAGCACCTTCAAAATCACTGCCTGCTTTATTTAGACCAACGACTACACCAGCCTTATACCCCATATGGATATAGGAAACCACCTGAGGTGCTTCCAATTTTTCATAGGCAGCCAATTCGATTTTCTCACCAATCTTCCCCACTTGCTCAATTACTTTCTCACCAATGGTAAGGTCTCCTATTTTTTCTTGCTGAAGGGCCTCTGCATCGGCAGGAAAAGTACTTAGTGCAATTTTGGCAAGCTCTTGCGTCAAGTCTATGAACTCTTGGTTCTTGGCGACAAAATCAGTTTCGCAACTTAGTTTTACAATGACACCCTTCTGTCTGTCATCTGATACCAAGGCGATAACGACACCTTCTTTGGCTTCACGCTCAGCACGCTTCAAGGACAGCTTTTGACCCTTTTTCCGCAAAATTTCGATGGCTTTTTCAAAATCACCATCAGCTTCTGCCAATGCCTTCTTACAATCCATCATGCCAGCACCTGTCTGGTCTCTTAGTTTTTTGACATCTGCTGCTGAAATCTTTACCTCACTCATATCTTATTGGAATTAATTCGAATTTTAGAATATTAAGTTGCTAACCGGCAGTTGTACTCTGCACTTCTTCCTTAGATTTTTTGCGCTCTTCCAATCCTTCTTTGATGCACTCAGTTAGATAATTCGTAATGATGCGAATCGACTTCGAAGCATCATCATTGGAAGGAATCGGATAGTCTACCAAATTCGGATCAGAATTGGTGTCCACCATTCCGTAGGTTTTCATGCCCAGTTTCTGGGCCTCGGCGAGTGCAATATGCTCATGATGTATGTCCACCATGAAGACCGCATGGGGTAATCTGTTTAGACCAGCGATTCCTCCCAACACCTTTTCCAATTTATCTCGTTCTCTAGTCAAGGTCAATCGCTCCTTTTTGGTAACGCTAGTAAGGGTACCATCTCCCAACATACGATCTATGTTGTTCATCTTCTTGATCGACCTTCTGATCGTTGAGAAATTTGTCATCATTCCACCCAGCCAACGCTCAGTTACGAAAGGCATATTGACGGACAATGCCGCATTCTTAACAATGTCCTTGGCTTGCTTCTTAGTAGCGACAAACAATATTTTACGCCCCGACTTGGCCATTTGTTTGAGAGACCTTCCTGATCTTTCAAGACATTCCAAGGTCCGGTTGAGATCTACGATATGTACACCTTTCCTCTCCATAAAAATGTACGGCTGCATCTTGGGATTCCACTTGCGCTTCAAGTGTCCAAAATGTACACCAGCATCTAACAATTCGCTATAGGTTGGTTTTGCCATTTTCCTGGTCTTTTCTGTGTGCTTAAATATTATCGTTTACTAAACTGGAAGCTCTTACGTGCCTTGGGCTTTCCATATTTCTTACGCTCTACTACCCTGGCATCACGCATCAGGTACTTCGCGTCCTTCAATGGTTTTCTATTGTCCTCATTGATCTTGCTGAGAATACGTGAAATACCAAGTCGCACAGCTTCAGCCTGTCCCTTAAATCCACCGCCAGACACATTCACCTTCCAGTCATAGACATTTTCACCCTCTATTAGGCCAAATGGTGCCAATACTTTATTGTGTATATGGGGTTGAGTAAAATATTCCTTTAGATCCTTGCCATTGATTTCGATCTTGCCTTTACCACTGGCAGCATAGACCCTGGCAACGGCACCTTTTCTTCTACCTATCGCATTTATAATCTCCATATCGAATTAAAATTTAAAAGATTCTGGCTGTTGAGCCTGGTGAGGATGGTTTGGTCCGCTATACACAAATAGCTTCTTAATCATTTGACGCCCCAAACGATTTTTGGGCAGCATACCTTTCACGGCTTTTTCTACGATCTGCTCTGGTCTCTTAGCAAGAATCTCACTGGCCAATTTCTTCTTCTGTCCTCCTGGGTACCCCGAGTAGCTCAAATACACCTTCGAATCCCATTTGCGGCCAGTAAATCTTATCTTTTCAGCATTGACGACAATAACATTGTCACCACAATCAACATGCGGTGTATAGGATGCCTTGTGCTTGCCCTTTAAGACATGTGCAATGCGTGAGCATATTCTTCCTACAGTTTCTCCTTCTGCATCCACCACAAACCAGCTGCGCTTTACATCTTCCTTGCGCGTCGAGGGTGTCTTAAAACTTAGTGTATCCACGATAAAATATCTTTAAGATGACTGAACTAAATCCGTTTCTTATCAAAGTGCGGGCAAATGTATACTTTTTTTCTACAAAAAAACACATTCATCGCAAGAAAAATCCATTTTGGAAAAGTGTAAGTCCCTGAAAAACAGTCGAATTTTCGCTCAAGTTTTTTGGTGGACTAGGAGTAAGAACATCAGTGCCAGAAAAAATACACCCTGATCACTAAACCCAAGATTCATCGAGCTGTTATAAGACCGTTTTGTGGATGCAGGTCAATTTCTACAAGTCCTCTCTCATTGGATGTGAGTTATACATTTGGGCCGTCGAAGGAAGCTCGCTACCTTTGCTGTACCGTCGATGGAAGCTGTACTGCACATTTGATATAACATTTAGAGAAAAGAAAACGCCTTGAAGGAGGATAAACAGAGCATACGGAAGCGCAAAACGGATCATATCCAGATGGCTTTTGAAGCACAGGTATCTCGAGAAGAGTTGGATACAAGATTCGCCTACGATCCGATGTTAAGCAGTCATCCAAAACAAGGATTGGAGTCTATCTCGTTTTTAGGTAGGCACCTTGCATTGCCCATCTGGGTAAGTAGCATGACCGGTGGAACAGAACTAGCCGCGAAAATCAATCGGAACCTCGCTCGAGCATGTGCGGAGTTTGGCATGGGAATGGGTTTGGGTTCTTGTCGTTCCTTGTTGGAAGGGAACGACCGATTGAGTGACTTCAATGTTCGTCACATCATTGGTGAAGATCTGCCTTTATATGGAAACTTAGGCATTGCCCAGGTAGAGCAACTGCTAAAAGATCGAAAGTTCCATGCATTCGATGATCTAATCGATAGACTGCAGTTGGATGGATTGATTATTCATGTCAATCCCCTTCAAGAGGCACTTCAGCCTGAGGGAGATTCCATCAATGAGGTTCCCCTAGAGACCATCAAACGGCTCATAGACTGCACTTCTTGCAGATTGATTGTGAAAGAGGTGGGACAAGGATTTGGCTACAATAGCCTAAAAGAAATGTTCCAGCTACCCTTGGCCGCGATTGATTTCGGTGCCAGTGGTGGCACTAACTTTGCACTTTTGGAAATGATGCGAAGTGACGATTATGGATTGGCCAAGCATCTGGGTCCTTTATCTCGAGTAGGGCACAGCGCTGAGCAAATGGTGCAATACACCAATAGAATTTGTGATGAGTTGGGAGACCTTCGCCTATGCCCTTCTGTGATCGTAAGTGGCGGAGTAGCGAATTTTTTAGATGGCTTCTACTACATCAGCAAACTCAGCATACCAGGTATTTATGGTCAAGCATCGGCATTTTTAAAACATGCGATGCAAGATTACCAGTCGCTACATGACTATGTACAAGCTCAGTCCATGGGCTTGGACTTGGCCAAAGCTTATTTAAGTATTAAAGCATGACTAAGGGTAAACCAATAAGTGGATTCTCCAAGTTGTCCAAACGAGGCAAACTCAAATGGATCGTGGAAAACTTTTTTATCGATCCGGAACGTGTGATGAAGGAGTTAACCTCATTCTGGTTACCTGATCAGGAAAAACAAAAGGTGTTGGACCGATTTAGTGAAAACACGATTAGTAATTTTCACCTACCCTATGGCGTAGCGCCAAATTTTGTGATCAATGGGAGGACCTATTGTGTTCCAATGGTTACGGAAGAAAGCTCTGTCGTGGCGGCAGCAGCTAAGTCAGCTAAGTACTGGTTCTCTCGAGGGGGTTTTACTGCTGAAGTATTGTCAACCAAGAAAATCGGACAAATTCACTTCATCTGGCCTGGCGATATCAAGGTCATTGAAAGCCGCCTGGATGATCTCCGGGATCGTATGTTGTCTGAGGCAAAATCTTTGACCTACAACATGGAGCGAAGAGGTGGAGGCGTCGGTGATTTTACGTTGGTCGATTTTTCAGATCAGGTGGAGCACACCTACCAATTGAGAATCTCTTTTGAAACAGCAGACTCAATGGGTGCCAATTTCATCAACTCAGTGCTTGAAAGCTTTGCCAAGACATTTGTCTACTCGATACGGGGAAACCATCAATTTGGCGAAGATCGCCATCGGATCGAGGTGTTGATGGCCATCCTCTCAAATTACAGCCCATCTTGCTTAGTTCGATCTTCGGTATCATGTGGCATCGAGGAGCTGGGTAGTTTTGGCAACTATTCAGCACATGACCTCGCCAAACGATTTGAGAAAGCCATAAACATTGCTCGTGTAGATCCCTATCGTGCCACTACCCACAACAAAGGTATTTTTAATGGTATCGATGCCGTTGTTCTGGCAACCGCCAATGACTTTAGAGCTGTAGAAGCCAATGGACATGCCTATGCAGCTAGATCTGGCTCTTATCAAAGTCTTACTCAATGTACGGTTGGCGACGGAAAGTTTACCTTTTGGATTGAGCTTCCATTGTCAGTAGGTACCATCGGAGGACTGACGAAGCTTCATCCCTTGGCAAAGCACTCCTTGGAACTGCTAGGTAATCCCACAGCCAAAGAACTCATGCAAATCATCGCCTCAATGGGTTTGGCTCAGAATTTTGCAGCCATCAAGTCTTTGATCACTACCGGCATCCAACAAGGCCATATGCAGATGCATCTGGTAAATATTTTGTCTCATCTCCAAGCTTCGGAAGCAGAAATCAAAGCTGCCCTAAAGCACTTTGCAAATCAAACCGTTTCCCAAGCTGCAGTTCGTGATTTTCTATGCATCTTGCGCAGCCCGGTTGGCGACCATTCATCTTCTCGAGGATAAACCTATTGACTTAGAATGAGTTATCGAAGAGCTCCTCGTTTTAATGACTACAATGTTGCATGATATGCCTTGGGCCCTAGAAAAGGGCAATACATCTTGAAAAGAAAAATATAATAAAAATTTAATACGACCTAGGTCTAAATTTGTATTTTGCAGTCCTATCAAACTTAACCCGTGCCTCCAAAGCATTCATTCCGTGCGAACGGTAAGGTATTACTCACAGGAGAATATCTCGTACTAGATGGAGCCCTCGCCCTGGGTATTCCTCTATCTGTGGGTCAGCGCATGCAGGTCAGCGAAGGCAGTGGTTCTGAGATTGTTTGGGAGAGTTTAAGACCCAACGGAGAGCAGTGGTTTACCGGTAGATTCGACTTGTTTGGATTTGATCCCATAAAAACCAGTGACGAGGCCGTTGCCTTACGTTTAAAAGAGATCTTTGAGTCTGCCGTCAGACTTAATAGTGATTTTCTTTCGAAATGGAAAAAATATCGGGTTCGCACAGAAATGGACTTTGAGCCAGAATGGGGCCTAGGCAGTAGCTCTACTTTAATCACATGTATTGCAGCTTGGGCTGATGTAGATCCATATGATCTGCTGGAGACTACTTTTGGAGGCTCAGGATATGACATCGCCTGTGCCATGTCCGATCATCCTGTCTTATATCAGTCTGATGATTTGGCCATCGATGTGCAAGATGCGGCATTCTCTCCCAGATTTTCTGATAATCTATATTTTGTATATCTGGGCCAAAAGAGAGATACGCGTCTAGCTGCCAGGGAATATGCAGAAAAGAAAGTATCGTCCAAGGACATAAATGAGGTCAGTACCATCAGTAGATCTATTTGTACAGCTAACAACCTAAGTGAGTTTGACAGTCTATTGAAAGCCCACGAAGAGCTCATTGGTACCGTTCTGGGCAAAAAACCTGTTAAGCAAGATCTATTTGATAACTATTGGGGAGAAGTCAAGTCATTGGGTGCCTGGGGAGGTGATTTTGTACTTGCCACAAGCAGCAAGTCTGCGACCGAAACTGAAGCGTACTTCAAAAACAAAGGTTACCACACCTTTTTTCCATATAAGCAGCTTGCACTATGCAAGGCAGGTGTCAATGAGCAAGCTTGACAGACTACCTGAACCCTGATTCGCCCCTTTCATTCGATGTCCACTCCCGATGAACTTTAACATAGATGAGAGTGTTTCATAATATTCACCTATTTTTGTTAACGAAAAGGGGATCAAAAAACTATGGAAACACTCTCTAAAAGTCCGGTAATGCTCTATACGGAGCAAACTCCTAATCCAGAATCTCTGAAATTTGTTACTAATCGGATGCTGTACAAGGGTACTGCTGATTTCAGGGAAGCCGAACTGGCCCTAGATTGGAGTCCCTTGGCTACCGCCCTATTTGAATTGCCTTATGTGAGGGGGGTATACATCTGCAATAATTTTGTGACCATAACCAAGGAACTTGCTTTTGCTTGGGAGGACATCATGCTGCTGCTGAAGGACTTCATCAAGAACTATATTGATGAAGGTGGTGAAATCGTAAAAGAGGGCTTCGAAGAAGAAAAAAATCGAATAGAGGAAGAAACAGGAACGGCGTACCAATATACTGGTGACGAAGCAGAACTGGTACAAAAGATCAAAGAGTTGATTGATACCTATGTTAAACCTGCCGTTGAGATGGATGGGGGTAATATCGAGTTTAAATCCTTTGATAAAGGAAAAGTAACCGTTATATTGCAGGGGTCTTGTAGTGGATGTCCCTCATCAACCGTTACCCTTAAAGCAGGAATTGAAGGAATGTTAAAAAGAATGATCCCAGAAGTCACTGAGGTGATATCTGAAATGGGATAAGAATATCCAAGAATTGGGTTTTGGGTGTATTTTACGGCAGCGCTTTCTCCAAGAAAGTTGCTGCCGTTTTTTTTAGATCGTAATAATAGAAATACATAACTATGTCAGAGAAAGAGCTTAAGCTGCTTACCATGCAGGTTTTGCCCATTGCAGATGAGGCAGCGCAGTTCATAAAAGGTCAATATGGAAAGGTAGGCAGCAAAGACATTGAAGAGAAATCTCGTAACAGCTTAGTTTCGTTTGTCGATAAGCAGGCTGAAAAACTCTTGGTAGAGAGACTAAGCACCCTTTTACCCGATGCGACTTTTCTCACCGAAGAAGATACGATCATCAACGATAGATCAAATCTCGTCTGGATCGTCGATCCACTTGATGGAACCACTAATTTCCTACAACAGATCCCGTTTTTCTCAGTCAGCATCGCCCTGGAACATGAGGGCACCATGGTCTTAGGCGTGGTGCAATCTATCCTTCAAGGTGAAACATTTTATGCCTGGCAAGGAGGTGGAGCATTTTGTAACAAGACACCGATCAAAGTAGATGATCCAAAAGGCTTAGACCAAACCGTCCTAGCCACAGGCTTTCCTTATGCCCATCGTACAGAAGCCTATTTACAGACCTTACAGGAATTCCTGGTCGAGGTGCAAGGCTTGCGAAGATTGGGATCAGCGGCCCTCGATATGGCCTACGTAGCTGCTGGGCGATTTGGTGCATACTATGAGTTTAACTTAAACATTTGGGATGTGGCCGCCGGCGCGACCATCGTGAGAGAAGCGGGTGGAGTGGTCAGTGGTTTTTATGACTCTGACGGCTGGAAAAATGGCAAGTACGTACTTGCTAGTGCACCTTCCATCATTGACGATATGCGATCTGTTATTGCTCGTCATCATCCCTAAGGCCATAATCCATATGTGTCATAGGGTAATCCAACAGCCTTACATCGGTTTTTTATCGTTGCTCATCTAATCTCTAATCAACTTGATTTTTTGATTAATACCTTTGAATTATGCGATCGACATGGGTGGAGATCATCTTCGTGGCTTTAGATTCCGTCAGAGCTAATCTGTTAAGGTCAGTTCTTACACTATCGATCATCGCTTTTGGAATCATGGCTCTTGTTGGTATCCTTACTGCCATAGACAGCATTCTATTTTCCATGACCGATAGCTTTTCTGGTCTAGGCGCAAACTCCTACAGCATACAACCAAAAAGTCTGGTCATTAAAAGCAATCGTAGGGGAAGACGATCAAAACGCGGCGAACCCATTACTTTCCAGCAAGCCATGAAATTTAAAGAAACCTTTGACTTTCCCGCCAGTGTTTCTGTTTCCTATCGAGGTACTCGAAATGCCGTAGTAAAGCACAGCAATGAGAAGTCAAATCCCAACATCGTCCTGAGGGGGGTAGATGAGAATTACCTCGATGTTTCTGGGCTCGATCTGGCAGCAGGAAGGAATTTCACAAAAGGAGAAGTGCAAAATGGCACGCCCAAAGCAATCATTGGGAAAGACATTGTAGCCGTACTATTCAGGGACAATGAAGACGCTGCGTTGGACAAAGTAATTGCGGTAGGAAATATCAAATATCGTGTAATCGGTGTATTGGCATCCAAGGGATCGAATATGGATCAGAGTGAAGATAAACAGGTTTTAGCCCCAGTCACAAATGTAAAGCGATACTACGGCACCCTTCGAACGAATTATAACGTAAAGGTCGGTGTGAAAAACGCCCTAGATATCGATGATGCGATATCAGCTACCACTGGGATCTTCCGAAATATTCGAAAGATGCGCATTGGCCAAGACAATGATTTTGAAATATTTAAGAGCGATGGAATTCTTGATTTACTAAAGGAAAACACCTTCTATCTACGCATGGCAACCATTGCCATCGGTTTGATCACCCTGCTAGGAGCAGCGATAGGACTGATGAACATCATGCTGGTCTCTGTGACCGAGCGTACTCGTGAGATCGGGATACGCAAAGCCATCGGTGCCAATAGGAGAAGTATCCTGGTACAGTTTTTAACGGAAGCCGTGATCATCTGTCAGATGGGTGGTGTAGTGGGTATATTCCTGGGTATTATTATTGGCAATATCGTCACCCTGTTGATTGGCGGCCGCTTTCTCATACCCTGGGCATGGATGCTGCTAGGTATATTTATTTGCATGCTGGTAGGTCTGATATCGGGACTCTATCCGGCACTCAAAGCCTCAAGGCTAGATCCAATTGAGGCTTTGCGACACGAATAGGTCTTTCCTTCTCAAGGGAATCCTACTCTCTCATAATCAGATTACACTTCTGCATATATGTCTTTACCTTTGACCATATGATAGCTGAAAACCAGTCCAAAATCAAGACTTCAGATGCATTCCAAAGAGCTTATGATAGCCTCAATACTGCCCAAAAAGAAGCCGTTGAAGCAATAGATGGCCCTTTGCTTGTCGTGGCTGGTCCCGGCACCGGTAAAACCCAGATTCTTGCTTTACGCATTGGTAATATTTTAGCCAAAACCGATACACAACCCGGTAATATACTCTGCCTTACTTATACAGATGCAGGTGCTGTGGCCATGCGGGCACGATTGCTAAAGTTCATTGGTCCCGATGCATATCGAGTGCAGGTACATACCTATCACTCTTTTTGCAATAAAGTGATCCAAGAAGACCAAGATGTGTTTTCAGAGTATCTAGAGCTTCATCACATCACCGATCTGGAAAAAGCACAGATGCTCCGAGGCTTCATCGATCGGTTGGACCATACGAACCCATTGAAACGACTAAGGGGAAACATGTATGCGGAGGCCAACCGCATGGATGATCTCTTTTCCCTAATGAAACGGGAGTCCTGGCGCCCAGAATTTCTGTTGGAGGCCATTGAGAAGGAATATAACAGCATCGAAAAGGATCCTGACAATTACTATAAAATAACACGCCAAGCATATAAGGTAGGTGACAAAAAACCCAACTACCATAAGAAAATGAAGCAAATGCAATTGCTTGCTGCTGCGGTGGAAGCTTTTGTGCCATTTCAAGAAATGATGCATGAGGCAGGAAGGTATGATTTTGACGATATGATCCACTGGGTCAAAACCATGTTTCAAGAAGATGAAGGATTTAAATCACAATACCAAGAACGTTTTCTCTACGTCCTGGTCGATGAATATCAAGATACCAATGGTGCTCAGAATGAAATCATCAAACTGCTCTGTGACTTTTGGGAAAGGCCCAACCTATTTGTGGTTGGGGATGATGACCAGGCCATTTTTCGGTTTCAAGGAGCCAACATCTCAAATCTCATCAACCTATATCGATCTTACGACCCCAAGGTGGTAGTACTTACCGAAAACTATCGGTCTACTCAAGTCATCCTAGATCATTCGGGTGCATTGATCAAGAACAATGCGGAACGCATTACCTCACAGATACCGGGCATCGAAAAGAAACTAATTGCTCAGTCCCGAATTGAAGCTGTTCATCCATCTATTCGCAAATATCAAAACGTGGTTCAAGAAGAGGCGGCTTTATTTGAGACGCTCAAGCACTTTCATCAAAGGAAAGTGCCACTGAATGAGATTGCAGTAATCTATCGGAAACACAGT
Source organism: Saprospiraceae bacterium (assembly GCA_013001595.1). Classification (GTDB taxonomy): domain Bacteria; phylum Bacteroidota; class Bacteroidia; order Chitinophagales; family Saprospiraceae; genus JABDMH01. The sequence continues at coordinate 63,445 of JABDMH010000152.1, forward strand.
CATGCCAGCAATCTGGTCAAGGCACTTAGTCAAGAGGGCATACCGTTGAGCATCAAGCAGCGGATCGACATTTTGAGCGAGCCCCTGGTACAGAACATCGAAAAGATTTTGACCTACCTGCACAATCAGTACGAGAGACCAGGCAGTGAAGAAAGTCTTTTATTTGAAATGATGCACTATCGCTTCTTTGATCTTCAGCCTGTTGATGTAGCAAAGTTGGCAACGTACTGCTGGGAAAATCGCAGCATGCGCAAATTGAGGTATGCAATCCAAGATGAGAACCTACTGACAGATTTATCTCTTAAAGATCCTGATTCTTTTCTGACATTCGGAGCGCTCTTGACCGATTTAGAAAAGAGTATTCCACATGTGACCCTCCAGGTATTGTTTGAGCGGGTGTTGAAAAAAGCCAATGTCTTCAGGGAAATTATGTCTGGTAACCACCGGACCTATCAAATACAAGTGATTGGTACTCTTTTCAATCATCTAAAAGCTGAATGCCAGCGCAATCCAGATCTCGATTTGGAAACCTTTCTTGATATACTCGTTCAAATGCGTGAGATGGATATTCAACTACCGATGCATAGCTTGGTCAGGGCCAAAGATGGCATAAACTTCATTACTGCTCATGGAGCCAAGGGCCTCGAGTTCACCTATGTTTTTGTTATCGGTTGCAATCGTCGAAACTGGGAAAAGATCTGGGGCGGCCGAAGAGGGTATAAATTGCCCTCAACCATTGTCGATCCTGGCAGTGAATCAGATGCAGAGGATGAGCGGCGACTGTTTTATGTGGCAATGACCAGAGCCAAGCAACACCTGCATTTTTCAAGTTTTAGTGAAGAACTGAATGGAATGCTTCGCGAACCCTCAGTCTTTCTAACCGAGATGATGGAGCACACGGAGATTGCGATACAGGATAATCACGCACTTGAGGAACAAACGATCAACTTTTATCACCACCTGATCAATCCAAGAGAACGCAACATGCCCCTGATCGATCACGAGCTGATAGATAAATCTTTGGAGAGATTCCAGATGAATGCCACTGCCCTTGATCAATATCTAACTTGTCCGCGGTCGTTTTACTTCGAAAGAATATTGCGGGTACCCCTGGCCAGCAATCAATACTTGGGATTCGGTAATGCTGTTCATGATGGCCTCGAAAGCATTGTAAGATGGGCAAATAAGGGTTTGGAAGCGAATGCCGAAAAATTGGTATCGCTCTATCAAGACGCCATGCGCACTTACCGCCCATATTTCACTAAAAAACAATACGAGAATCTACTCAAACATGGTGAGCTCATCTTGCCTCAATATTTTGCAAAGTTTTGGCCTACCTGGCAACAAGCGGAGGAGCTTATTCCAGAGCTGGAAATCAAAGATACTGAGCATCGGGGTGTGCCGGTGAGGGGCAGACTAGACCTGATCGTCAAGCAGCGCGATGGATTCATCAAAGTCATTGATTTTAAGACCGGAAATACCGATCCCAACCGCAGAAGGAAGAAGTTGAAAAAACCGGAGAAACTCAATGAGCTTGGGGGCAACTACTGGAGGCAAATGGTTTTTTACAAACTCTTGTTGAGAGCGCACAAAGACCCAGCTTTACGTATGGACATTGGTGAAGTCAATTTCGTTGAGCCAAATGACCTTGGCGAGTTTCGACCTAAAGAATTTTTGATCGATGATGGTCAGCTTGATATGGTCTCCGATCAAATCGTTGCATCATACAAAAAGATGAAGGATCATATCTTCGATGTTGATTGCGATCAAAGCCTTTGTACCTGGTGCAATTTCGTACGGAACGACTATGTGATATCTGAAGAGATTGCGGCAACAGTCGAATCCATCACTGATCGTGAGGATTCAACTGATACTTTTTTCCCACAGCAAATGGAACTCGATTTCTAAGTTAAAACTTGTTTTTCCACATCATTGATTCCACTGGCCGAATGGTACGCTCATTGTATTTGGCCGAGGGTTTGGTATGATATAGGCGCTCAATTTCACCTTCTACGGTAAAATAAATTAATTGACCGATGGGCATTCTGGCGTATACCCTCACAGGTTGTACACAAGAAATCTCTAGAGTCCAGGTATTGCAAAAGCCTACATCCCCTTTGCCAGCAGTAGCATGGATATCGATGCCCAACCTGCCAATACTCGACTTGCCCTCCAAGAAAGGCACAGTCTTGTGTGTTTCCGTATATTCTTGAGTCACACCCAGGTAAATACGACCCGGTTGTAACTCTAGTCCATCAGCTGGTATAATTAACTCCTCCACCTGATTATGCTTCTTGGCATCCAAGACCAGTTCTTTGTATACTGCTAGGTACTTACTTAAATGTACATCATACGAATTGGTGCCTAGGCAGTTGCGATCAAAGGGTTCAATCACGATGTCTCCACCCTCCAATTGAGCAAGTATTTCCTTGTCAGATAATATCATTCGTTAGCCTTGTTGGCTGGCAAATATAGCTATTTGCGTTCGACCTCTTCTGAGCCCTCTTGAGGATCGATGAGCAGTGGTGCTATCTCGATCGAATCCTTCTTGCGCTGAAAAGCCGGCATGTTTGGTTTGACCGGTTTGGGAGGTCTCTGCAATGAATCAAGTTTGACAAGAATGGGGTCTAACCGAATCAAACTATCCGCAGTCAAGCTGGCTTCTGTATGCATCTCCTGCCAGCATTTTTCTACCTCTATAGAGATGTAGGTTTGTAAACGCTCTTGGATCCTAGATGCGATGATTTGCTGAGCTATGGCATCACGATCGTCGGTACAAGCTGATATTATAACCCCAAAGATCAATATTGAATAGAGCTCATTCATAACTTTTGATCATTTCCCGAACTTCAAAGAGTCTTTCTTCTATTAAGGAGTCAATCAAATTTTCGAAATGCAGATCTCTTAAATAAATACAGCTGTCGGAGAGACGCACCTGCCAAATCTTTCTGTCTTCCACGTAAAGAGAATCAATCAGCTTCAACTCTCCTGAATCCAAGAATACATCTCGTTGTCCGCAGCTAGTGCATACCACCATTACAGCAATAACAAGTTGTAGCCTCATGCCCATGTTAATTGACCAATAGTTTAAATCCAACCCCATGGATATTTTCGATGTTAACATTAGGGTCCGAAGATAAATATTTACGCAACCGACTAATGAATACATCTAAGCTCCTTCCCATAAAATAATCGTTCTCTCCCCAAATTGTCCGTAAGATGTGCGCTCGCTCACAAAGTTTATTCTGTTCTAGTAGGAGTAGCCGTAAGAGCTCACCCTCTCTTTGGGTAAGGGTTTTTTCTTCATTCCCACACAGCAAAATCAGGTTTTGATGATCGTATCTTGATTGACCAAAATGAAACACAAGATGCTTCCCACTTGTGCTGATTTTACTGCGCTTGAGAAAGACATTGATTTTAAAGATGAGTTCTTCAATACTGAATGGCTTAACGATGTAGTCATCAGCCCCCATCATAAATCCATGTAACCGATCTTCCTTCATCGACTTAGCACTCAAGAAGAGAATGGGCACCTCAACACTATGCGCCCTAATCATACTTGCTATTTCGAAGCCACTCATCCTAGGAAGCATGATGTCTAGTAGTGCCAGCTCGAACTCACACTTTTCGATTATGGCTAAGGCCTCAGTTCCACTTCGGAAATGAACTACCTCATATCCATGTTTCTCCAAGTTGTCCTTGGTGACATAGCTGAGGGTCTGGTCATCTTCTATGTAGAGTATCCGTGCCATCTATTTGGTCTTGATAATGATCTTCACTTGTGTTCCTTCACCAAGTTGGCTCGAGATGGCAAAAGTCCAACCATGCTGTTCAACCACATGCTTAATATAATGTAATCCGAGTCCAAATCCCTTCGCGTCATGTCGGTCTCCATTCGGCACTCGATAGAACTGTTGTCCCACTCGTTTTAAATCATCACTCGATATTCCAATGCCACTATCCTCCACAAAGAAGCAGATATCATCTCCCATTTGTGTGGTAGTGATCCTAACTTCTGGACTGTCACGACTGTACTTGATGGCATTATCGATTAATCCATGAATAACATTACTGAGATGCAAGCGATCCGCAACAATCGCTGTGGCCTTAGCTGACAGTTGTAGATTTAAGTAGACATTTTCCTCAACAATCCTAACGTGGAGTTGATTGGCAATGTGGGTGATTACTTCATGTAGGTCCAGCTGATCAAAATTCAGTTTCAAGTCCGAATTTTGCATGGATGCAATTTGCAGAACACGCTCAATCTGTTGTGTCAAGCGGGCCGCTTGATCACTTATGATGCTTGCGTATTTGCGCAATCGCTCGTCAGAATGCACTGCCCGATTAGTTTCTAACACTTTTGCACTAATTTGAATACTGGTAAGGGGAGTCTTGAATTCATGCGTCATGTTGTTGATAAAGGCCTTTTGCAGCTCCGATAGTCTACGTTGCCTAAGTATTCCATATGTGGCATATGCAAAAAATACAATGGCTAAGAATAAGATGGCAGTGAATAAAAAAGGTATCCATAGGTTCACCACCTACGACAAGAAACCAATCGCACCTGGCAAAACAACTGAAATCCGTACTACTTACAATCCCAAGGGGCTTGGCAGCTTCAAGAAGACGGTATCAGTGCATACCAACCTTGGTGACAAACCCACCATATTAACGCTGACGGGTGGGGTGAAGTAGGCAATACCCAAATTTCAAGGAGTGGTGGTATCCACAGTCTCAGCTCCACAAACTTGACAGATGGCACCACTCCCTTTTTGGGCAAACATCTCATGCCGCAGACCCATCGCTATGCGATTTTAGCCGGGATGAGATTTGGTTATCTTTGCGCTCTTTAGGTCTGCCTATGGAGAAGCTTTTCATACTGCTGGTGCCTTTTTTACTCACCACCCATGCCTGGTCTCAGTCCGATTCGACAAAGAATCCATTTGATATCGTTGGCAGGGATAGCAGCATAAAGACAGTAATCGTTCAATCGGTCGACCCCAATCAACCCCAAGATTCAGGCAAATTCGAAGCTGATACCCTACAGCTAGACTTGCCCAATGTGCAAGCAGATGATTCAGTTACACTGGGACTTGATAATACTTCAGCGGACAGCATTGACTCACTGGCGTCAATCTCAGATTCAGTTCAGAGTGTTGCCGATGACAATCTGCGAGTTGATCACGATGATCAACAACTCATTGCCTCTGAAGATGAGCTTCTGGTCCAGCAGGATTCCAGTAGTCCCATAATCGAGGAAATCCGTGACCTCTCGGATAATATTGCTGAACTAAAGGTTTCCAATCAAAACATCCTTATAATATTCACGGTGCTTAGTTTACTGCTTTTGGCGGCATTGCTGGCTATGAATCGTACGATGATCAATAAATCCTATAGAGCCATTGCCAATGACAACTACCTAAGGTTTTTATTTCGAGAATACAAGAGTATGCCTTGGTTGTATTGGCTGTTCTACCTTCTCTTCAGTCTCAATTTGGGGTTTTTTCTCTATATGCTATCATCCCGCTGGAATCTACCTTACGAACCTACGGTACTGCTTTTATTAGGCTGCATAGTTATTGTCATTGTGATTTACCTGACTAAGCAAATTGTCTTGCAGATCCTAAGTGCAACCTTTCCAGTGGAAAAGGAAGCACAACTATATGGATTTGTAACGATGCTGATTAATAACCTACTCGGACTAATCTTAGTACCCATAAATCTACTGGTGGCATTTGCTCCTCCAGAGGTCTCAAAATGGGCACTATGGTTTGGAATAGCTGCAATCGTAATATTCTATTTCTTTCGCCAGTTAAAGGGTCTGTTCATCTCAGGTAAGTTCATCGCTTCTTATCAGTTTCATTTTTTTCTATATCTTTGCACCGCCGAAATTGCGCCGTTACTCATCTTAGGTAAGCTTGCCGTGGTGAATTTTGGATTTCATTGATTCGTTTATCAAAATGAGTTGAATGTCGTCATCTAACGCAGAAGCAAAGAAGTATAAAGAGGTCAAGACGATTCTTATTTCTCAGCCTAAACCAGAAAGATCACCTTATCGGCAGCTGGAGAATAAATACGGTATCAAGATAGACTACCGACCATTCATTCATGTAGAGCCAGTGACAGAGAAAGAATTTAGGAAGACCCGCATAAGGCCAGATCAATTTAGTGCGGTTATACTCACCAGCAGAAATGCCATTCAGCATTTCTTTCGTATGTGTGAAGAAATGCGCATTGAGATGTCGCAAGACACCAAGTACTTCTGTTTGTCTGAGGCTGTAGCCCACTATCTTCAGAAATTCATCATCTATAGAAAGAGGAAAGTCTTTGTTGGAAAACGACATATTGAAGACTTATCTACGGCCTTAAATAAGCACCGAGCCAACGAGAAATTTCTGCTGCCCTGCTCCAATTTAGGCAGTAAACCCGTGGTAAAGTACCTTAGCGAAAATGAGTTCGATTTTCAAGAAGCTATGATGTATCGCACCGTTAGTAGTGATCTTTCTGATCTTCGGGACATTTTTTACGATGTTCTTGTGTTCTTTAGTCCTCTGGGCATCAAATCCTTATATGAGAATTTTCCAGATTTTAAGCAAAATGAAACACGCATAGCCGTTTTTGGAAACAGCACCTTGGCAGCAGTCAAAGAAAGGGGCCTGACCATAAACATACATGCACCTGCACCGGAAACACCCTCAATGACCATGGCTCTGGAAAAGTATATAATGGAAGCCAATAAGTGATTTGCACAGCGATTCCCTAAGAAGTTATACTGATTTTCTGCGAAAACGTCTGCTCAAGCCCCTGCCTGGTATGGTAGCTCAGCGTGCCATGGTACCTCATGCTGGGAGACTTAATCCTTCAATCCCTAGACATCCCAAAGAAGCGGCCATCTTGATTTTGCTCTTCCCTTCTGAAGGTCAAATCCAGACTGTCTTCATCAGTAGAGCTCGCCATGACTCCGACGTGCATAGTGGTCAGATTTCTTTCCCGGGTGGTCAACTCGAATCTGGTGATGCAGATCATGAAGCATGTGCACGCCGCGAAACTCATGAAGAAATCGGAGTTAAAATTCCAAAAAAGCATTTGATCGGAAGGTTGTCCCCCCTATATATACCTGTCAGCAATTTCCTGGTCACCCCTATCATGGCATCCATCCCATACACCCCACAGTTCATTCCTGAACGAAAAGAAGTACAATCCATAGTTCCAACCCCGCTAGCTCACTTATTAGATGTGAACACCATGGCAGTCAAGGATATGACTATATCCTCGGGTCAAAAAGTGCCAAATGTTCCCTTCTACCAGGTCGATGAACACAAAATCTGGGGCGCCACGGCAATGATCCTCAGTGAGTGTCTCTATTTGATGAGAGAACTGTAAGAGTACCTTCCGAATACCCATGCACGAGCTCAGCAACATTTCTACCGAAATTTTTGAAGCGATTCTCTTCGATTTATGGTTCGTTTGTACTCACACAATGTAGCTCCGGATAACCTGCCCGGCCCAAATGGTGGCCTCCGGACGGGACTCCTCGGACTGCCTATTTCAATCGAAAATCAATCATTTTGAGCGCCAGGCAGAGTGCTCGGAGGTACCCACTATGTGAATCCACCATTTTGCCATTAAATGGTTTTGACCGAAGGTGGATACCTCTTAACAGTGCATTAAGATGATTTCATTTGGCCGTGTGGTCTTTTTACTAAACCACCTGTCATGAAAACAACTTATCTACTTTGTTTTGTATCCCTTATCACATTCCTTAGCTGCAAATCAGTCCAGTCTTTGATAGATTCTGGTGACTTTGATGCAGCTCTCCAGCGAGCATCTCGCAAAGCCATGGGTGAAAAGGCCATCAAGAAAGCGTACGTGGTGGCTATCGAAGAAGCTTTTGCTAAAGCCATGTCTCGAGATTTGCGTCATATCGAGAGATTGAAAAGTACAAATCGCGCTAAAGAATATGCTGAAATACTGCAAACGTTCGATCGCATTCGATGGAGGCAAGATCGCCTCCGGGCACTCCTACCCCTTCGATCCAAGGAAGGCTATCTGGCGAAATTCTCCTTTACTGATACTGGTGAAGATGCGCATCAGGCTCTTCAAACTTACCTAGGACTCACGTACAACGAGGCCTTGAGTATGCTGCAGATAGGTAGGCAGGGATATAAGGAGTCTGCTCAAATTGCATATGCAATGTTTAGTAAGTTGTGGGAGTACACATCCGCATTCAAAGATGCCAAGCGACTCCAAGCCGAAGCCTACGCACTGGGACATATTGAGATCGGTATTGCGGTGAAGAATCAAACGAACCTGCATCTCTCCAATCACTTGGTACAAACTTTATTGGAAAGTGCTTCTGCTGATAGAAAATGGATTCGCTTTCATCAGATGGAAGCAAAACCTCATGCAATGGATCACTACGTGACCATTGAGCTGCAGCAGTTTGATGTCGGTCCCGAACAATGGTACGAGCGACAATCTGTAGACGAAAGCGAGATCGAAGCAGGATTTGAATATGAGTTAGATAAAAGCGGTAATGTAATGAAGGATTCACTAGGCAATGACATTAAGCATCAGCTTTGGCAGAGGATAGCGGCCAACGTTATGGAGATTCATCAAAGAAAGGCATCCACCTTGTTTGCTGTGATGAGATGTAGAGATCGAGATTATGTACTTATCGAGGAAACTCCCATTGAGTCATCATCGGTGTTTGAACACTTCTCTACCACCTACGCAGGAGATCCAAGGGCCTTAAGTAGGCATTCACGCAAGTTTCTTGATAACACTCCCCTGGCGTACCCTACAGCTGAGGAGTTATTTGAAGAATCTATTCTAAACCTGTCATTAATCTTGAAACAGAAGTCCGAACATTCGCACTACCGATCAGCCGTAGCCATGCACTAATGATGTCCAATTTAATATAGTGAAGTCGACAATATGCCGGATCAATTAAAAGTTATCTTTGCGCACGTTTTTGAAGACCAAACTATCTAAGTGATTTGGTCATGAAATATCTAATGGGATCACAGAGTAGGGAGCACTCCTGACAATAATCAATCTTATGTCAAGAATTCAATTGTTCTTTGTTATATCTATGACATTTTTCGCTGCATGTGATGGAGGCGATTCAGATGCCGTAACAACAAAAGATGGGTGGCAAATCTTATTTAACGGCAATACCCTAGATGGATGGAAACGATTAAATGGTAGTGCTGAATTTATTGTCGCTGAAGGAGCCATTACCGCCAGGACCAAGCGAGGCGAACCCAACACTTTTCTGGCCACTAAACAAACTTTTGGAGACTTTGCATTGGAGCTTGAATTCAAGAGTGATCCGTTCATTAATTCTGGAATCCAGATACGCAGTCTAAGCAATGACTATCAGAGTGGAAAGGTGCATGGATATCAAGTAGAATTAGATCCGTCATCTGAACGATCATGGACTGGTGGCATCTATGACGAAGCTAGAAGGGGGTGGTTGTACCCTATGGGCCTTAACTCCCAAGGTGGCAAAGCCTTTAAATCCAATGAGTGGAATAAGATTTACATAGAAGCCATCGGAAACCAGATTAAAACGTGGGTAAACGATGTGCCCGCTGCTTTTCTCATAGATGATATGACAGATCGAGGATTCATAGCGCTGCAAGTACATTCCTATGATCGTGCAGATCTTGACGGGAGAATGATGCAATGGCGAAACATCCGAATAAAAACACAAAATATTGAGCGTATGGAAGGCGAATTCCCATACATCGTAAACACCATACCTAATCAAATCTCTCAGGAGGAAAAGTCACAGGGGTGGTTTTCACTATTTGATGACTCCGTAGATAAATGGCGAGGTGCACAAATGGAAGATTTTCCCGCAAAAGGTTGGAAGATCAATAATGGCTCCCTAATTGCCGAAGGTGCAGCAGATGCGGCAGCTCGAGGTGGCGACATCGTCACTAAAGATCGGTATGCCTACTTTGAATTTGAAACTGAATTTAAACTAAGTAAGGCTGCCAATTCTGGCATCAAGTACTTTGTCAGAAATGACTACAATGCATCCTCAGAAGATATGCTTGGCCTGGAGTATCAAATCATAGATGCCGAAGGTTATGCAGAAGCGCATGAACCGTTGACGGAAACGCACACCATGGGAGCACTCTATGACCTGATTCCTCCTACAATCCCCGCTATTTTTATTCGGCCTGCTGGCGAATGGAATCATGCCCGCATCGTTAGCAGACCCGACAAAACAGTAGAACACTGGCTAAATCACATTAAGGTATTGGAGTATAAACGTGGGTCAAATAACTACAATGCATTGGTTAAGCGGAGTAAATTTAAAGGCCTTTCAGATTTCGGTCTGGCAAGTGAAGGTCACATAATGCTGCAAGACCATGGCGGTGAAGTGAGCTTCAGAAGTATTCAATTGCGCACCATTGCGGAAAAATGACGCATTTAGGCTATATACTTATCTAATCCACTGAGAAATTCTATCTCTTCAACCTGTTTGGGAATACTTGGTCCCAAAAGTCGGCTACCACCGTTCGTGATCACATAGTTATCCTCTATGCGAATACCCCCGAAATTTTCAAAAGGAGTCAACTTGTCATAGTTGATGAAAGAGTCGCAACGTTTTAGACTTTTCCACTGATCAATGAGCGGTTGAATAAAGTAAAGTCCTGGCTCTACTGTCAATGTAAATCCGACCCTTAACTTCCGACCTAAGCGGAGTGCATTAAGTCCAAACTGATCACTGCGCTTCACCTCTTGATCGTATCCTACCTTATCTTCGCCTAAATCTTCCATATCGTGCACATCAAGTCCAATCATATGACCTAGGCCATGTGGAAAAAATAACGCATGTGCTCCTTCGGCTACCGCCTCATCTGCATTGCCTATCATCAGACCTAAATCTTTGAGATCTAGTACCATCTGCTTGGCAGCAAGAAGATGTACCTCCTGATAACTTATGCCCGGTTTTAGTGCTTCGATTGCCGCTGCCTGAGCTCGAAGGACCGATTGATAAATGTCTTTCTGCTGACTGTTAAAGGTAGATGCCACAGGAACCGTCCTGGTGATATCTCCAGCATAATTCATACTTGACTCGGCACCAAAATCCCCCAGTACCAATTGACCATCTTGCAGGGTCAAATGATGGTGATGATTATGAAGGATTTCTCCTCTAACAGATAATATCACTGGATAGGCGGTATCTACCTCATGTCGATGTACTATTTCCATGATTTTAGCCACAATGTGCGATTCTTTGACGCCTGCCTTAGCTTCATAAATCATCTCCAAATGCATGTCTCTGCTCAACTCTAAAGCGTACTCCATTTCAGCTAGCTCACGATCCTCTTTGATTGATCGTTGGCTGACTACTGTTTCGATCAAGCGATCAGACGCCTTGGTTGTGACATCTTCGATCGCCACACCTAAGTATGCATGGACTTTCAGGATGGATTCACCTTTATAGGGAGGTAAATAATGCACCGCAGCAGATCCGGCAGCCTGTAACATGGCGTGTAAAGCGTCTTCACTCAAGACCCCAGACATTCCCGTTTGTTCGGCAAGCTCTGATAGTGACCGCTGGGGTCCCATCCAAATGACATGATCCAGCGTAATATCTCTTCCACATAGAAAGGTGTCCCCAGAAGCTAAATCCATCAGTAAGGATAGGCCCGGCTGATCAATGCCACAGTAGTATAAGAAATTACTATCCTGCCGGAAGTGAAAGGTATTATCCCGATAATTCTTAGGACTGAGTTCGTTGCCTTGGATCCAAATCAATCCAGTCTCCATACCCGCCATCAAAGCTTGACGTCGTGTTTGGTACACCACCCTATCGAATAACTTCATAGATTCAGTTTTGCTAGACCATGTCTTGCGGCCTAACCCATTCCTCAAATTCCTCGGTTGTGAGATAGCCCAACGCCAAGGATGCTTCTTTCAGTGTAGTACCTTCACGATACGCCTTTTTTGCAATCTTAGCTGCCTTATCATAGCCGATCTTTGTGTTTAGGGCGGTGACCAGCATCAATGAATTGTTGAGATGCTCACTGATGCGATCTGCATTGGGTTCAATACCTACTGCGCAATTGTCATTAAAGCTGTGGCAAGCATCGGCAATCAGGCGAGCAGATGTAAGAAAATTGAAGATCATCATAGGTTTAAATACATTGAGTTCAAAGTGACCATTCATACCCCCGATATTGATCGCTACATCATTGCCCAGTACTTGAGCCATGGCCATGGTCAGTGCTTCAGATTGGGTAGGGTTTACCTTGCCCGGCATTATTGAAGAACCCGGTTCATTTGCAGGGATTTTGATTTCCCCAATTCCGCTTCTCGGGCCAGAGGCGAGCATGCGAATGTCGTTGCCAATTTTCATCAACGATACTGCCACCGTTTTTAAAGCACCATGGGATTCAACAATCGCATCATGTGCCGCTAAGGACTCAAACTTATTCTTGGCTGAAACAAAAGGGTAACCGCTCAAAGCGGAGATCTTCTTAGCCACTAGCTTGGCATATCCTTTGGGGGTGTTCAGACCTGTCCCCACAGCCGTGCCACCTAATGCCACCTCACCTAAATGCTTGAGCGAGTGCTTAATAGCCACTACCCCATGACGCAATTGAGATGCATATCCAGAAAGTTCTTGACCTAAGGTGACTGGTGTTGCATCCATAAAATGCGTTCGACCGATTTTCACCACATCTTTATACTCCTTGGACTTCTCACTCAATGTCTTCTCCAGCGCCTCAATTGCAGGAATGGTCTTTTCCATTAGAATGGAATAGGCCGCTATGTGCATTGCTGTGGGAAAGGTGTCATTTGAAGACTGAGATTTATTGACATCATCGTTGGGATGCAAATACTTCTTCTCATCCTGTAGCTGCCCCCCCTGATTCACGTGCGCCCGATTAGCAATCACTTCATTTACATTCATATTCGTTTGTGTGCCGGATCCTGTCTGCCAGACCACCAGAGGAAATTGATCAGTCAACTTGGCAGCTCGTATTTCGTCGCATACTTTAGCAATGGCGTTGGCTTTAGCCTTAGAAAGCACGCCAAGTTCAGCGTTGGTCTGGGCGGCTGCCTTCTTTAAGATTGCAAAAGCGTCAATTACTTCTGTCGGCATGGTGTGGCCGCCAATTTTAAAATTCTGCAAAGAGCGCTGCGTTTGTGCTGCCCAGTATTTATCGATCGGTACTTTGATTGATCCAATACTATCTTTTTCTGTGCGATGCTTTTTGTTGGTTGCCATTCCTTTGTATTACGATTAACTTGCGGAAGAAAAAACTGTGAAGGGGCACCATGTGATGGATGATGCGAATACAAAAATAGGGTTTTACTACATAATTACGACTGGATGAAGCTAAGAATCAAGGACCAATCGGTGCGATTTAGACTTACCCAAAATGAGGTGCGGCAATTACTCACCACTAGTAAAATATCTGCATCGACATACTTGGGTAGCAAAACCTTGTCGTACGAAATCGAAGGTGTGACCGGGAGTAGCTGCAACTGCCTCTTCAAGGATGAAAAGATTTGTATCCATATCCCCATTAACTCCCTGAATGCGTGGTGCAGCTCAGATCAAATATCACTGCAATATGAGCTAAGGGATAGTGAGCGTTTTCCTTCGCTTCAGATCTTAATCGAAAAGGACTTCAAGTGCCTGATTGAAAGAACCGGTGAAGACGAATCAGATCTTTATCCAAACCCTCAAGCGCTACAGTAATGAAAGAAGGCCATTCAGTGATAAATGTTTCCATTCTTAAATCAACCGGTGGACAGTTAGTGGAAGTTGAGGACAAAGTTGTTGCCGAAGATCCATTGGAGATCATAATTAAGCACGGCCGGAAAGGATCAAGAAGCTCATTCCCACTGGCAGTCACCATGCGCACGCATGGTGAAGATCATGAGCTGGCCTTAGGGTTTTTGTTTACAGAGAATGTAATTCAGAAGAGGTCAGATGTCAGCTCAATCCAACAGCTCTCTGCAGACCAGATATTGGTACAATTAAACGCTGACATCTTCTTCAATGAGGCAGAGATGCATCGCAATGTTTATACCAGCTCCAGTTGTGGAGTTTGTGGGAAAGCCAGCATTGACCGTGTGACCATGGCCATACCTTATGTCTTGAAGAGAACACAGCCCAAAGTATCTACACGATGTATTTCGCAATGGCCAGATGTTTTAAGGAAGAGGCAATCCATGTTTGAAAAAACCGGTGGCATTCATGCTGTAGGCCTATTTCGCCAGACCAATTTGCTCACATTGCGAGAAGATGTTGGAAGGCATAATGCAATGGATAAATTGATTGGTGCAGCCCTTAGTGATCAGACCTTGCCCCTGGATGAATGTGCAGTATTGGTCAGTGGCAGAGCCAGTTTTGAGTTGGTTCAAAAGGCACTCATGGCCGGAGTGCCCATACTTGCTGCCGTAGGTGCACCTTCAAGTTTGGCTATTGATCTGGCTTCTGCACATAATATGACCTTGATTGGGTTCTTACGCAAAGAGCATTTCAATATCTATTGTGGGGCAGAGCGCATTTTAAGGCATTGAAAGCTGGTTTTTCGTAGTCAGCCTAATTTTTAGAAATCACTTGGATCGAACTTATTAACTTTGATCATGTTTAAGAATTATGTGATGATTTTCTTTATATCTGTTGCTATGCCATCACCTCTAGTGGTTTTAATTTCAGAATCTTGAGATAGCAACGCTAACGATAAGCCATAAAATTTACAAATTATGTCCTTTACACTTCCCGATTTACCTTATGCAAATGATGCGCTTGAACCACACATCGACGCGCGAACCATGGAAATACACCACGATAAGCATCATGCTGGATATACTTCAAAATTAAATGCAGCTATTCAAGGCACCGAATTGGAAGGAAAATCAATCGGTGAAATCTTGGCGGGCGTCTCTGGCCATGGCGCAGGTGTCAGAAACAACGGTGGTGGATTTTATAACCACAGTCTATTTTGGGAGATCTTGTCACCGAATGGTGGTGGAGAACCTTCGGGAGGACTTGCTGATGCAATCAATGCTAAATTTGGCTCTTTTGCCACCTTTAAAGATGCATTCTCAAAAGCAGCAGCTACACAATTTGGATCCGGCTGGGCTTGGCTACTGGTCGAAGCTGCGGGCAACCTCGCTATCTCCAGCACACCAAATCAAGATAATCCACTCATGGATATTGCCCAAGTAAAGGGCACTCCGATTCTAGGCATCGACGTATGGGAACATGCTTACTACCTAAACTATCAAAATCGTAGACCAGATTACATTGCCGCATTCTTCAATATCGTGAATTGGGATGAGGTGAGTCGAAGATATCAAGCTGCTAAATAGTGACAAACCAGCACCCTCGGCAGGCGAGGGTGCTTACCCTTGTTATCTTAATACGCTTCTTTGGCTATCTGGTATAGTTGATTAATTTGGTCTTTGTCATAGCTGCTTGACATTCCGGCTTGGAAGATGTATTCCTGATCACCTTGAATCTTGACATGCCGAAAATCATAATTGAGTAAGGTATCAATCTGAATGGCAAACACGAAACCGTCCTCTTCATCGATGGTTACTTCGCTAAAAAACCGTCCTTGCTGCACATTTTCCAAAAGTTCGGCTTTGAGTTTTTTCTTATCGTGGGTGCTGGCCCGGGCGCTGAAAAGCTGGAGATTATACCAATCATCGCCTACCAAGGTGATGTCCTTTTGAATACCCCACTCGACAATATTTACCTTAGCACTATCTGGCATTACCAAAGTCATAGGAATCCCATATTCGAGCAGATCCTTTTCTGACCATGATGATACATCGGACGGATCGCCACAATTCAAAAAAGTCAAACTTAAGATACAACCACAAAAAAGAATAATCGGTAGCTTATACAGACTCTGCTTCATGCGGTCAAGATATATAAAATAGTCCTAAGATGTTTACATTAGAAATCACTGCACACTCTCTACAGTCTTGCCTTGCCGCACAAGAAGGAGGAGCGGATCGAATAGAATTATGCGCCGCACTACAATCGGGAGGTTTGACGCCCTCATTGGGCCTCTTACGTGCTGCAAGGCAGTCTGTCGAATTACCAATTCACGTGCTCATTCGACCTCGCATAGGAGGCTTTGTGTACTCCGAACATGAACTCGAAGAGATGAAAACAAGCATTGAAATCTGTCGAGAGGAAGGTGTCGACGGCATTGTAACTGGATGCCTGCAAGCAAATGGTGCTATAGACTTACCTCAACTTGCTTACCTATTTGCTGCTGCTGAGGGTTTGGAAAAAACCTTTCACCGGGCTTTTGACTTGATTCCCGACCCACTTCAAGGATTACAGCAGCTTAAGCAGCTTGCATGTGATCGCATACTCACTTCAGGTCAAAAGCCAACTGCTTTGGAAGGTAGTGGCTTAATAAAAAGACTTATTTATGCTGCACATGGCACACCCACCATTCTGGCTGGTGCCGGCATCAATAGTGAAAACATCCTTGATGTTGCGCACCAAACCGGTGCATCCGAATTTCATGCTTCTGCTAAAATAGCGCACGCTTCTAAGGGGATTGTCGATCACGTTGGGGTGACTAAATTGGGCGATCAGACTGTGAAAGAGCAGTGGCAGAGTGACCGAGAAGAAATAGAAAGAATGGTGAGGATTTTGAAAAATCTGGATCAAGGATTAGGTGATCGGTGAGCCCTCTCTAAAAAAGATTTTATGAGCAGGTCACTTATCTAGTAAGTTTCGAAGATCTTCTTGCCTTCTTCATAGAATCGCTGGTCAATTTTGATCAGGGACCTTATCTCATCTTCATGATCTCTAGTCACATCACGAATGAGCGACTTGCTGCCCTCATTATGGCGGGAGGTCACCTTTAGGTTTGTTCCCAAAATCTTATTGCACTTCTTAAGCGAATCACTAAATCTCTCAGTTAGACCGATGAAGGTACATGCTTGTAAATGTTCCAAGGCCTTTTCTACATTATTAAGGGTCGGATGGTAACCAAAAGCTATGGCGCTGCGACATCCTAGCACCTTGTGGCGGTGCTTGACTATCTCACCAATAGACATATTTTGATAGTTCTTGTGATGCGTCTTTAGGTGCACAATTTCTGAAATCGTCCGGTCAAAAGGATCCCTTAAGAAAGTCAGCATTTGAGGATCTCCACCAAGGTTCATGATGTGCCCATAGCTAAAATGGCCGACGATCCATTTCTTCCGGGCTAATTCTTGACGGATACCTTCTTTTTTCATCAATTCCTGAGGCAATAAATACCTTCCGCCGTTGCGAATGGAATGCTCAAAAGCATTGGGATAGATCAGATGATGAGGTTCACTCTCATAGAGTACACGCAGAAAAGTTGTGCCTGCAGTCTTGGGAATATGAACGAAATATATCTGGCGGTCTGGAGGTTTACTGTCCCGATGGGTCAGCTCAGAGATTAATGATCGCAACGCGTACTTAGCATTTAGAAATTTGCTCTTCAAAAGACAAGGGGATTGATCACTACACTACCGAACAAATCATGAAGCTACGAATATGTAGGCATTGTCAATATGCTGCAGTTGAGATTATTACTCACCTAAGGACAACCCCCTAACTCAATTTGTAGAGAAGTATTCAGATCTACCGAAAAGCCCGGCATCAGTTCAATACTTTCTCCTGCAGAGAGACTCACATTGGACTGATTGGATAGTTGATTTTCTGCTGACAAAACGGTGCCTGCATGCACCTCCATGAAAGAATGGTCAATTGGAGAGTACAAATGGTAAAGATCTGGGCAATGCGCTTGATTAGTGTATCCCAAGAAAGATAGCAGGTCGGCATCACTCACTTGCATCGCATCTGTCAGATCCATTCCTTGGAAAGGTGCTGGCACAGATACTGAATCAAAGCGTACATAATCGTATTGCCCAATGAGATCTGGTGTATAAGGCGTACCGGGTGCTGGATCGGGATCACCGCCCAAACTATCCGGATGGAGGGTATGTGTATTGTGAAAGGTAGTGCCTACTGCTTGCACCTTCGGCCAGTCGGTATAGGTGACCAGACCAATTTGCACGGTTTCCGAAAAGGTGCCATCGAACGTGACATTCGAACACGCAGATTCAGTTCGGTCATATCTATTGCGCACCTCCCAAGCTCCTCCCGGAAACTGGGACAATACGATGATGGCATCACCAATGCGGGCCATGCGTACCGTGGCGGTTGAGGTATTAATGGGTATAATATTAAGATTGGAGCTGCTATGGCAGGTATTCTTTATTTCAAAATTGAAGGTGTTGCCCGTTGCCTGTCCGATCGACATAAACACGTAATTCTGTTGGTCTGGAAGATTTGGGTTGACCACAGGTTCCCGAATCATAATACCTGCCAGGGAGTAGTCGCTAGCAGGCAAACTGACATAGTCTCTTCCAGTGGCAGTGACCGTCGTAGTAATGATAAAATCACCATTGACTAATTTGTACAAATATGCGCCACGATACTCATTAAACCAACTTCCCGTGAATGGCTTCATAAACATATGACCCGCTACAGAATCATGGATGTTATAGGATTCCAGTCGGGTGACTCCCCATCCCTCCTCATCGGTGACATTAAGCCAGTTGGCTAGCGAAGCACCTGTGTTAAATTCATCGTTATGGAGTTGAATTTGTGCTATGGATAGATCTGCAACCAGACAAAGACAAAGTAGGGACAGTGAACCCACCCAATATTTTACCATGCTATTCATATTCATAAAGACGCTTTGCCTCCAAGAGCATTGTACTCAAGAAGCTTGCCATTTGTGACACTTTGTGATTAAGAGCCTTGATTGGCTTGGTTTCCATACGGGGTTTGACTTTCTTTGTGGCCAATTAAATAATTAGCGCAATGATAGGGAAGATCAATACTTCAAGAGGGACCATGACTGTCTCCTTTTATCAGGCAGACGCCCCAAAGGCCGTGGCCAATTTTGTGAAGCTTGCTAAAGAGGGTTATTATGATGGGCTGGCTTTCCATCGGGTTATTCCAAACTTCATGATTCAAGGTGGTTGTCCAAATACACGTGAAGGCAGTACAGGTATGCCTGGTACTGGTGGTCCCGGGTATACGATCGACTGCGAATTAGATGGTGGCAATCAGTATCATGATCGAGGTGTACTTTCCATGGCGCATGCTGGACGAAACACTGGTGGATCCCAGTTTTTCATTTGTCACAGCAGAGATAACACCGCACACCTAGATGGCAATCATACCTGCTTTGGCAAAGTAATCGACGGTGAAGACGTGATTGATCAAATCGCCCAAGGGGATCACATTGACTCCATCGTTATTGAAGAGGAAGTTGCATAAGCAGTTACTATCTGCGACCTCTAAGCTTTCTTTACTTTAATCCCGCACCCAATAGCCTTCGTTTTGGTAGGCTCTGGACTATTGCCATTTTGGATGGCTTCTATGGCTTCACGTACATAAGCCTTTTGTACGGATGCCGCATCTTTCGGATTGTCATCAATGGCGCCAGTATAGCGTAATACACGATTGGCATCAAGTAGAAAAACCTCCGGAGTCCTAGTAGCACCAAACTTTGGAAAAACGATCTGATCAGCGTCGAATAGGTAGGGAAAAGGAAATTCCTTTTCGGTGGCCCGTTGTTTCATTTGTGCAAAGCCATCGCCAGGTTTCGATATTGGATCATTTGGATTGACAGCTAATACTGGGAATCCTCGCTCTGCAAAAGTCTGATGCAGCTCAATTAAGCGATCTTCGTAGAGCTGCGCATAGGGGCAGGTATTGCATGTAAAAACGAGGATCAATCCACCATCACCCATATAATCTGACAGTGAGATCATTTTATCATCGACGCCCTTTAGTTCGAAGTCGGCTACTACATCTCCAACTTGATAGGCAGTCCCAGGTAATAAGCTCATGGACATAGCGAGGACACTTACTAGAAAAAGCCCGCTGAAGTAGATCATCTTTTTCATAACTAGTTTTTTAAATGAAAGGAATCAATGTATGCAAAGAGATCAGCAGTAGAATCAAAAGATCCTTCTTTAAACTGCCGATCTTTCTGTCGGTAAAGGATCGTTGCCGGCAAGGCCCCAGTCCAATCTGGATGAACCAAATCAATCCAGGTGTTGGCATCTGGATCATCCAATACAACGACATGAGCATTGATGGTGTGGTTCTTCAGAAATGGTACCAGCTTTTCATGAACTTGAGTCGCAAAATCCAGGCTTACCAATAGGATTCGAACCGCACGATCTTTATATGCTATGTCTGCCTCCTCAAAAAAGGGCAGTTCCTCTACACAAGGTTTGCACCAGGTGGCCCAAAAGTTAAGCACATAGGTAGTGTCTGACTCCAGATTCAATGTCTCATTCAATGCAGTAAAATTCAGTATGGGGATCTCGCCAGATTGACTCCGACCAAGAAACGCAAGACTGAGAAATACCACCAATGAGACAATTCGCATGTGCAGACCTTGATTCTTTACCACACAAAGTATATCTAAGAGGAAACGCACGTTGCCAAAAACAGATTGTCCTGGACGAGCGTAGTCAAGGCCAACTATGAACATATCTCGGGATCTTGCTAAACCGTACTTTTTTCCAGATCCACAGCTAGTTCAATACCTTCAAAAAGCTCTACCATTTCCCCCTGTACATCATCAACCAAATTGATCTCATTCGCCAACACTTCTGCCCGAATGTATGCGCCATAGTGATCGATCGCGGGCTGGATGGCATCATGTTGCTGCAGGTTGATGATGATGCGGTCAGTAACTTCAAAGTCCTTGGACTTGCGTAGATTTTGGATACGGTTTACCAATTCTCTGGCCGTACCTTCAGCCACCAGTTGATCGTCTAGGGTGGTATCCAGCGCGACGGTAATTGAGCCCTCGTTGGCCACTTGCCATCCGGGTATGTCTTCCGAACTGATGATGAAGTCTTCAAGTGTCAGATCAATAGCCTCACCATCAAGATGGAGTTCATAACCTTCTGCTTCCTCTATTTGTGCTATTTGCTCCTGGTCGAATGATCCAATAACCACTGCTGCCTGTTTCATCTGTTTACCCAGCCGTTTACCCAGCGTTTTAAAGTTGGGTTTTATGTTTTTCTTTATTAGGCCTCCAGTGTCCTTTATGTACTCGATCTGCTTGACATTCACCTCAGATAAAATTAGATCTTCAACCGCATCTACCTGTGCCTGATATGAATCATCAAGAATAGGTAATAGAATACGTTTCAGCGGTTGCCTAACACGAATGCTTTCCTTTTTTCTCAAAGAGAGCACTAAGGAAGATATTTTCTGAGCATAGGTCATTCGCTGCTCAAGCGCTTCATCGCGCAGATCAACCTTGGCTCCGGGGAATAGGCTTAAATGCACTGACTCAACAGCTTCTTGACCGGTTACATCATTCAAGTTTTTGTAGAGCCAATCTGCAAAAAAGGGTGCTATAGGTGCACTCAACTTTGCTACTGTTACCAAGCAGGTATATAACGTTTGGTAAGCGGATATTTTATCCTCAGAATAGTCTCCTTTCCAAAATCGACGACGACATAGTCTGACATACCAATTGCTCAGGTGGTCACCAACGAATTCCTGAATCTTTCGTGCGGCATTGGTAGGCTCATATTGCGCAAACTCGGCGTCCACCTCACTGATCAGCTCCTGGAGCAAGGAAATGATCCACCGATCGATTTCAGGTCGATCAGCTGATTTCATGTCAGGCTCCTGGTAGATAAACTTATCAATGTTGGCATAGAGACTGAAGAAAGAATAGGTGTTGTACAGGGTTCCAAAAAATTTACGCTGTACTTCACTAATGCCCGCCACGTCAAATTTCAGATTATCCCACGGTTGTGCATTTGACACCAGATACCACCTGGTTGCATCAGCTCCGTACTTTGCGATCGTCTCAAATGGTTCTACGGCATTTCCCCAACGCTTAGACATCTTCCGACCATCTTTATCTTGAACGACTCCATTTGATACTACATTCTTGAAAGCTACGCTATCGAATGCCATTACCGCAATTGCGTGCAGAGTGAAAAACCAACCTCTAGTTTGATCCACTCCTTCGGCGATAAAGTCTGCTGGAAAGTTTCTCATAAATACCTCCTTATTTTCGAAGGGATAATGCCATTGGGCATATGGCATTGATCCACTATCAAACCATACATCGATCAGGTCCTGTTCTCGAAACATTTTCCTGCCGGTAGGAGAAAGCAAAATGAGGTCATCCATATAAGGCCGATGCAAGTCATCTGGAACTTCTTGCGACAATCCCAAGGCAACATTGGCCTGTTCAATACACGTGGCAAGTTCTTCAATCGACCCGATGCAGACTTCTTCCTCCCCATCTGAGGTTCGCCAGATGGGCAAGGGAATACCCCAAAACCGGGATCTAGATAGGTTCCAATCTTGCAAATTCTCAAGCCAATGCCCAAAACGCTTTTCTCCTGTATGCTTTGGCTTCCAATTAATCTGCTTATTGAGTTCTACCATTCGCTCTTTTGCGTCGGTAGATTTGATAAACCAACTGTCTAGTGGGTAATAAAGAACGGGCTTGTCGGTTCTCCAGCAATGTGGATAGCTGTGGCTATACTTTTGAACATTGAAAGCTTTGTTTTCTTTCTTCAGTTGAACAGTGATGTCAATGTCCACATTGACATAAGCAGGGTCATCCCGATAATTCTTGACATAGCGCCCAGCATAAAGACCTGCGTCTTCGGTAAACTTTCCTTGCGTATCTACTAATGTAAGGCTACCAATTCCATGCTTCTTCGCGACCCGCATATCATCCGCACCAAATGAAGGTGCCAGATGTACGATGCCGGTCCCATCTTCGGTAGTGACGAAATCGCCCAGCAATACTCGGAACGCATCACCATCAGAAGGCTGAGCAAATGGTAAAAGCTGTTCATAGCGGATTCCTTCCAGCTCTGCACCAGTGAATTGTGCCGTCACCTTATAGGGAATTACCTTGTCATCAGGTTGATAGTCTGCAAGATTCTTTTCTGCTTGCTCTACAGAAAACCACCTTCCCAACAGGTCTTTAGCCAAAATTAGATTGACCTTTTGCCGGGTATAAGGATTGAAGGTAGCTACACGCACATAAATGACTTTTTTTCCGACGGCGAGCGCAGTGTTGGAGGGCAACGTCCATGGTGTAGTAGTCCATGCCAAAAAATGAACATCTGCATCCGGCGCTAGGTCCTGATAGATATGATTAGATTGCTCATTTCTAACCGCTTTAAATTGAGCTACCGCCGAAATGTCTTTCACATCACGGTATGCTCCCGGCATATTCAATTCGTGCGAGCTCAGACCAGTACCAGCTGCCGGCGAATATGGCTGAATGGTATAGCCCTTATACAGGTAGCCCTTATCATATAGTCTCTTCAGCAGAAACCAAACAGTCTCGATGTACGAATTTTCAAAAGTGATATAGGGATTTTCAAGATCGACCCAATAACCCATTTTCCGCGTGAGGTCATCCCAAATGTCTTTATAACGCATCACTGTTTGACGACATTGAGCGTTATACTCAGCTACAGAGATGGACTTTCCGATATCTTCCTTAGTAATACCCAGCTCTTTTTCAACGGCCAACTCTACAGGTAAACCGTGGGTATCCCATCCACCCTTGCGTAAAACAGATTTACCCTTCATCGTCTGATAGCGGCAGAATAGATCCTTAACAGTGCGACCTATCACATGATGTATGCCGGGTTTGCCATTGGCCGAAGGTGGTCCTTCATAAAATACAAAGGAAGGACCCCTATTGGGATCAATGCTTTGCTTGAAAACATTGTTTTCATGCCAGTAGTCAGAGATTTGTTTATCGATGGATGGAAGATCTAACTTCTTGTAAGTGCTGTAGCTCATCGTGGGTACCTGCAAATTTGGCCACAAAGATAGCAGATCCTATGCTAGAGCAATAAAAAAGAAGGCGGCCTGTACACACAGAAGATGTATACCGCTAGATCAAAGAAGACAAAAAAAGACCGGCTCTTTCCCCCTATGTTAAGAACCGGTCCAGACCATGAGATAATTGACGTGTGCTTATTTATATCTTAATACGTTCCAGTTTATTTTTCAGTGACGTATATGCTCACTTATTGCATAATACATGCCAAACTCCTCTTTCATGAGAAAAAATTTAAATAAATTTTCCTCCTATTCTTTATTAGTCTGACAATCAATAATATACTTATTACGATTAATTTACATATCAAATGTAAGTTCTTTCTTTCGATTATGCAAACAATCACAATAAATTTTTAACTGTCAATTATTAATTGCCTCAACACCAACTGATGCATACCCTAGTTACATTGGAAAAATAGGTCAGAGCACGCACGTGCCAGCTCCAACTCAAAAAGGAGCTTTTGTATCACACACAAGATTCCCTTCTACTTATAAACTAATAGGTACAACAAGTGCAAAGTTGGCAGTACGCTCAAACAAAGTAGGGAGTAATTGATGCAATATGGCGTCCTTTAGGGCTACAAGTAGTCATTTTGTCAGGTATTTATGTGGTGGCATACGATTTGACCTTTCATTCTCAGTTTTCAGTGACAACTTAAATAAACGAGATAATACCATGCAGAAAGGAGCCATATCAGTAGAAACTCAGAACATCTTTCCCATAATCAAGAAGTTTCTCTACTCAGACCACGACATCTTCTTAAGAGAGTTGATCAGCAATGCGATTGATGCAACTCAGAAGTTGAAAACCCTTGCTAACAAGGGCGTTATTAAAAGTGAATTGGGAGATCTCACCATCGATATTATGGTAGACAAAGATGCCAAGACCATAACCATCAGAGATCGAGGTATTGGCATGACGGATGAGGAAGTAAAGAAGTATCTCAATCAAGTGGCGTTTTCTAGTGCTGAAGAATTTGTGAAGAAATACAAAGCCGACAATACCATCATCGGCCATTTTGGGCTAGGATTCTATTCAGCATTTATGGTAGCAGATCAGGTTGAGGTCTTCTCTAAGTCTTACCGTAAAAATGCCAAAACCGTACGCTGGGAATGTGATGGAGAACCTGAGTACAGTCTGGAATATATCGATAGTAAGGTGAGGGGGACAGATGTAGTCCTACACCTCAATGATGACAGCACAGAGTTTCTTGAGGACAGTCGCATTGCTGACTTACTCAAAAAATACTGCCGCTTCCTTCCCATACCTATCAGGTTTGGAACGAAGACTGAAACCGAATATAAAGGCGAGGGAGAAGAGCGCGAGGAGATCAAAACAGAGGTAGACAACATTATCAACAATCCAACACCTACTTGGAAGAAATCACCAAGGAGCCTGAAAGAGGAAGACTACCTATCCTTCTACCAAGAGCTCTATCCTTATAGCCAGCCACCTCTGTTTTGGATCCATTTGAATATTGACTATCCATTTAACCTTACTGGAATATTATATTTTCCGAAACTCTCACAACAGCTGGAAGTACAAAAAAATAAGATCCAGTTATACAGCAATCAAGTCTACGTAACCGATGATGTCAAGGATATCGTGCCAGAGTTTCTGACCCTATTACATGGGGTTATAGACTCTCCAGATATTCCATTGAATGTATCTCGAAGCTACCTACAAAGCGATCATAATGTCAAAAAAATTACGACTTACATCACCAAAAAGGTGTCAGAGAAACTGCAATCACTGTTTAAGAAAGACCGTGAAGCATATGAGAAGAAATGGGACGAAATAGCACCCATTGTTAAGTACGGAATGATTACGGAAGATAAATTCTATGCCAAAGCCACCAAATTCGGCCTACTAAAAAATACCGACGGCGAATATGCGACCATCGAAGAGTATAAAGAGAAGGTAAAAGACAAGCAGACGGATAAGCATGAGAAGATTGTGATGATCTACGCCAATCAAGAGAAGGATCAAGACACCTTTATCAAGGCGGCAAAAGACAGGAGTTACGATGTGTTGGTATTTGATCAGATTATTGACAATCACTTCATTCAACATATTGAGCAGAAAGAAGACAAATTGGTCTTTGTACGGGTAGATTCGGATACGCCTGACAACCTTATTCAGACGGACGATGCCATAGAATCTGTACTGACTGAAAAAGAGGAGGAAAAAGTAAAAAGCCTCTTTGAAGAAACCTTGGGCAAGGATGGCAATAGCATCCAATTAAAAGCCATGAGTGAAAATGATCATCCTGTGGTCATTACCAGACCTGAATTTATGCGCCGTATGCAAGACATGCAACGTCTTCAAGGAATGGGAGATATGAATATGCCAGAGATGCACAACCTGGTGATAAACAGTAATCACCCTTTGATTGCCGGCAAGCTGCTCAAGATGCGAAGCCAAGAGAAGAAAGCTGATTTCGTAAAGTATCTACACGACCTGGCGCGGCTTAATCAGCAGATGTTAAAGGGATCCGAACTTACTGACTTTATTGAGCGTAGTCTTTCTATAGTCAGCTAAAAGGGAATTCATGTAAGCAAATGAGGATTCCATCTTTTGAAGTCAGGTGTGAACTAATTGACACCTGATTTCAAATCAAAGGACTGTAGTACCTGTTCTAAATAGAGCATAAAGTTTCGTTTGCGTTCTCCAGGTGCCAATACGAAAGCATTGAGTATGATCACTTCATCCCTTTGCTCGTCTAAAATTAGATAGGTGATGAATGGGCCGCCCATGAAGTCACCTACCATCTCCCATATACCCCTTGCCTCCACTGTATAGTGATCGCCCAATTGAATAGATTGAGTGAACACTGGAAGATCTACGTCGTTGACGCGCATATAACTGTTTTCAAGGGTACTGCTCACATATTTTTTGCCCAATTCATTCTGGAGTGCAAGAATGTTCGCTTTTGTAAACTGGTCTTGAGCCATATATGGCCGTTTGTGTATCAAGATGTTGGACACGGCTACATCTCCTTCATAAATCAACCACAAGGTTGAGTCGTCTTCGATATTGATGTCAAAAGTTGAAGGAATTTTCAGGTAGAATCCAAATTGGCTTTGAATCTTATTGATGATCGGATGATTTACTCCACCTAGATACACTGAAGCATCAATCTGTTCTTCATAGTGGTTTTGTACGACTTTGGCAATGGAGGTGAATTTTTTGATCAGTTGGTCGACGAGATTTTGTTCGCTAGATCCAAAAAGATACACGAGCAATTGGTCCTTAGCCCAACGATCATGACCTACATTGGTGCTATAATCTTCCTCCCTCATCGCCCTTGCCGTCTTCTCTTCCCCAATGTCTTTGCGAATCATTTGGCTGGTTGAGGATTCATCATTTGATAGATCAGCTACGACTAAATAAGCCTTCAGTTCCTTGCGTACCGGTTCGCCAATGAGCTCATCAGGAGTAAAATGCTTAAGGTCAAATAGCGCTTCAGGCTGTGGTAAAATCGGAAAAGCAGAACCAAAGTAGTATCTAATGCTATCTCCAATAGGTCCATTCCACAATTCTTCATCTGCGATTACCGACAATTGATTCAATGACCCAACAGCTAGGGGTGTAGGCTCCATTCTTTTTCTTGCCTCTTCCGTACAACCCACTATGGTTATTACCAAAACCAGCACAAGAGAAAAGGCTCTAAAGAAATAAGTCATCATACAGTTTTGAATTTAAAACATAGATGTGTCTATCTTATCCCTTGGCGTATGTCAGATTGGATCTAAGATAGATTGTCAAGATAAGACCTTAATCTCAAATCCATAATACAAAGAAAGTTGTAGTTCTGAAATCTAAACCTGCCAAGGCTAAGGTCATCAATTTTTACATGAGCTGGATGGATAGAATATGCCGGACTGCCCTGTTGCAGCAAAAAGATCACCTATATCTCCGGCAATATCTTGCTCATAATGTAAATTCTAATGAAGATTTCAGCCAATAAACCAACCACTGAAATATTGGAATTAACTACAAACCCTCAACGGTGGTAGGCCTACTATAATAATTTTTCCACGATCTGATCTTCCGAAATGCCCTCCGCTTCCGCTTTGTAGTTGCGCACTATACGGTGCCTTAGGACATATTTAGCGATCTGTTGAATATCCTCAATGTCAGGAGAATACTTCCCCTGAATTGCTGCATGGCATTTGGCACCTAGTACCAGATACTGAGACGCTCTCGGTCCTGCACCCCAGGTAATAAAATCTTGCACTATAGCTGGTGCCATCTTAGAACCTGGCCTTGTCTTATTGGCTAATTCAACGGCATATTCCAAGACTTTGTCGGCAATGGGTATCTTTCTCACCAGGTCTTGGTAATACATGATCTGCTTGGCATCAAGAATGTTCGTCAGATGCGCATCGTAGTTTGAGGTAGTTTCCTTAACTACGCGGATCTCTTCCTCATAGGAGGGATAAGTCAGTGGAATATTAAACATAAAGCGATCGAGTTGCGCCTCTGGCAAAGGATATGTCCCTTCCTGCTCGATCGGGTTTTGTGTAGCCAGCACGAAAAAGGGTTGAGGTAGTAGATGTCGGGCTCCGGAGACCGTCACTGATCGCTCCTGCATTGCTTCCAGCAGGGCGGCTTGGGTCTTGGGAGGAGTTCGGTTAATCTCGTCTGCCAATACAATGTTGGCGAAAAGCGGTCCTGCATTGAACTTAAAGTGCCGATCTTCATCTAAGATCTCTGAGCCCGTTATATCTGAGGGCATCAAATCAGGCGTAAATTGGATACGTTTGAAATCAAGGTCCAACACCTCAGAGATGGTACTTACTAGTAGTGTTTTAGCCAGACCTGGCACACCGACCAACAAGCTGTGCCCGTTGCTGAAAAGAGAAATCAATACGGTCTTTACCACTTCATCTTGTCCTACGATTACCTTTCCGATTTCAGAACGAAGATTTTGATAAGACTGTGCCAGGGCATCTACTGCCTCCACATCTGATTTAAAATGCGACTCGACTGTTGCCATAAACGTATGTAATTGTGGGCTCCTTTTAAGAGTTGTAAAACTAAGAAAATACCATTACCATGCCATTGAGCTTAGAATCCTCCAAAGTCTCCGCCCCAATGAATCACAAACTATTCCAGGTAATAAAAACGATTATGGTTGTGATTTGTTTTTGAGCCTGTCTTATCCGTTCCAGTCTTTGACTAATGGCTTGCTATATTCCATCGCACGGCCAAAGAAAGTCTGCCAGATCATACTGCTGCTCCTGGAACGAATAATGCCACCATTCGGTCCTGATGTGCTTGAAGCCCTGCTCTTCCATCTCTTTTCGCAGTAATGCCCTCATCTGAAGAACTTCCTCAGGAAGATCTGTGTAGGTATGATAAGCTTCTTCGCCAAAAAAGTCGTAGCCTGTTCCCATATCCAGGGGATTGCCTTTAGCATCGGTTAGGGTTAGGTCTACAGCAGCACCTCGATTATGCATACTGCCTTTAGCAGGTGGTGTAACATACCGTGCATCTGGAACCTTATTCCATAGCTTTTGCTGGACAGGTAGAGGTCTGTAACAATCGAATACCTTGATGCCAAATCCTTGCTCACGAAGGGAAGCGTGCACACTCTCTAAGGCCTTGGCCACTTGCTCTCGAAGGATACACCTTCCACAAGGATATAAAACCTCATTGACGAAATTATTAGGAGTGGCATAGCGTATGTCCAATTGAACATCACTGTCTAACACCTGCATGTCTATCCAACCCCTTGGCAAAGTGTCATTTGGTGTCATGTCTTTTTCGAGTACCATCGATTGTAATGGCCCACTTACAGGAAACCTTGTGATGGACTCATCAGCGTAGATGGTCGGTCTACCAATGTATAGCGCGATGCCAAATACTAAGATCTTGAACACCTGAACATTCATTGCGTACGATTTATGAATTCTTCCTCATTCCATATGTCAACGGTTCCCAGTGCCTTAGCCTTTGCCAGTTTTGATCCTGCTTTTGCACCGACAACTAGAATATCGAGATTGCCACTTACTGCACTAATGTTCTTTGCACCTTTGGCTACGGCCTGCTCTTGAGCATCTTTACGACTCATACGCTCAAAGGTCCCTGTAAATAGGATCGTCTTACCGGAAAGCGGTGCATCCTCAGCGATTTCCAATGGTTTATCGGCTTCTGTTTGTTGAAGATTGACGCCCAAGCGCTCCATCTTGTGTAAGATCTCTATCTGTACAGGATCCTGGAAATACGTCACTAGGTTTTTGGCGAGGACTGGACCAATGTCTTTAATGGCTGTCAGATCTTCCTCAGTCCATTCGCATAGATCAAAGACATGTTTCACTTCAGCCGCCAATATTTTGGATGCTCTTTTTCCCAAATGATGAATACTAAGACTGTGCAGCAGTCTGTAGATGGGGTTTTGTTTGGCTTTTTCGATGGCATTCCGCAACTTCTTAGCCGAGCGTTCGCCAAATCCTTCTAGTCCAGCAATGGCATTATAATCCAGATCGTACACATCGGCAATCGTGCGAATCCACCCAAGATCATAAAAACGCTCTACAATCGATTTCCCAAAACCATCTATATCCATGGCAGACTTTGAGACGTGAAAAATGATCCTTTGTAAATCCTGAGCACCGCAGGTACAATTCGGACATCGCCAAGCGGACTCATCCTCTAGCCTTATCAGCGGGACCTGCTCCTTCGAATTCATTGGACAAAACTTTGGAAAAGTCACTTTTCTTTCTGTTTCATCTCTTAGCTCCGGTAGTGCTTTTACGATATATGGAATAACATCGCCAGCTCGCTCTACCAGTACATAATCTCCATAGTGTAGATCTTTCTGGTTGATGAAATCTTCATTGTGTAAAGAAACACTGGATACGGTAACACCTGCCAGCTGGACCGGCTCTAGCTTTGCCACCGGTGTAATCGAGCCGATTTTTCCAACTTGGTAGGTCACATTAAGCAACCGTGCAGTCGCCTGCTTGGCTTTAAATTTATAGGCAATGGCCCATTTGGGGTGATGGCTTGTACTCCCTATCTTATTCTGATCGATAATGCTATCGACCTTAACTACCATTCCATCAATCTCATAAGGGTAGTTTTCCCTTTTCTGCTCCCAATCCACACAAAAGTCAATGACCGCATCGATGCCTAGACAAAGTTTACGCTCAATGGTAGGCACTTTGAAGCCCAATTGTTGCAGTGCATTCATTCTTGCCCAATGGGATGCCAAAGATGAATCAGTACCAGTATCATTTATCCAATCTATGCGAGATATCTGATAAATAAAGGCTTCCAGTCCGCGCTTAGCAGCGTCACTCGGGTCTTTCATACGCAGTCCACCAGTGGCAGCATTTCGAGGGTTGGCAAAAACAGCTATTCCTTCCTGGGAACGCATTTCATTGATGCTTTTGAAATTCTCTTTCCGGATAATAACTTCTCCGCGAAGCTCGATGCGAGAGATGCCTAAATCACTAAAACTTGCCTCCAGGGGAATGGATCGAATTGTTCTCGCATTGGAAGTGATTTCATCGCCTTTCTCTCCATTTCCTCTAGTAGCTGCCCTGATCAATTGATCATCTTCGAAGACAAGTGCGATGCTGCCCCCATCAAACTTAGGCTCAACTGTATATTTAACCTGTTCATCCATTTCTAAATCCAAGGCCTTGTGGATGCTTTGATCGAATTCTCTCAGATCCTCCGCATTGTATGAGTTTGCTAGCGAAAGCATGGGAGTAAGGTGCGCTACCGTTTCAAAATCACTGGTAAGGTCTGAGGAGACTCGTTGAGTGGGCGATGCCTTAGTGATCAAATCTGGATGAGCTGCTTCCAGCGCTTCCAGTTGCTTATACAACTGATCATATTCGAAATCGCTAATGATGGGACTATTCAGAACGTAGTATTTCCACTCGTGAAACTTGATGATCGTATGAAGATCCTCAACTTGTTGGTTATCAGTCTTTTGCACACTATCTAAATACTGTTGGGTTAGCTGAAAAAGAGCCTGTTCATCACCGCTTTCATACATAAATATCGTGTCTTTTATTATTGCACTATCGAATGAGGACCAACAATTACATTCGGTTTTGTCGAGATGGCTATGCTATAGATAATGTCCAATATCCTTCTTAGGTGGGGTCGTTGGGACATAAATGGTGGTGGCATGGGAAAATAATTCAGCTTCAGATTGGTCATTGGTTGTATTACAGCTTGGGGTTGTAGCTATTGGCTGGAACCTTACCCAAGGCACCCTTAAAGAAGTGCTCGATCCTCTCCATATCCTTGTCTTGATTAAGTGAGGTAAACATTGGCTTTGAAAAAACGAGGGACTTTGTCCCATAATCAAACTTTGTCAGTACCATAGGTACGCCTGCCAGTTTAGCAATGTGATAAAATCCTGTCTTCAGTTTATCAACTTTCTTGCGCGTGCCCTCCGGAGCAATGGCAATGGCAAATCTGTCATATCTCTGATAAAGCTCCACAACTTTGTACACAAAATTACCACGCCTACTACGATCCACCGGATGTCCGCCAAGCCACTTGAAAATGACGCCAAAGGGTGGTCTAAATAAGCTATCCTTGCCAATGTATTGCACATCAATGTGCTTGGCAGTTCGCAACAAGATACCAAGAGGAAAATCCCAATTTGAGGTGTGTGGCACAACGACATAGATTTTTTTAGCTAGATCATTAGCAGGATCACCAAGAACCTTGAAGCCCCATATCCTTAACAGCTTATCTGCTAACCAAGACAACATCAGTACACTAGATATTTGTGCATTAAATATATGAAAGTGAATTGCAGTACCTTCACAACATAACTCACTATTTATTCTACCTATAGCATTAAACGTTTCTAGTGTAGTGTAGTCAAACAATCGAAAAGAGGCCAAAAAGAATCCTTGCGGTGCAAAGAGAAGAGGACGCTCGAATTTTACTATTGCTCAAAGACAAGCGATCCCAGGAGGAGGGTTTTAGGCTTATGATGTCTCTATATCAGGAAAGAATATACTGGCATATCCGCAAGTTTGTGTTTGATCATGACGATGCCAATGATATTGTGCAAAACACCTTTATTAAGGCTTTCCGCGGCATTGGGGGCTTTAGGTCAGATGCAAAGTTGTATACATGGCTCTATAAAATTGCCAGCAATGAATCGATCACCTTTCTGAAAAAAAAGAGCAAGAGGCAGACCGATTCTCTCGAAGATGAAGACGGATTAAGTATTGGCAGCAGGCTTCGATCAGACGCATACTTTGATGGCGATCATGCCCAAGAGACTTTACAGAAAGCCATAGCAAATCTACCTGACAAACAGAGACTGGTGTTTAATATGCGCTACTATGATGAATTGCCCTACAACGATATATCTACGGTGCTTGGCACATCAGTCGGTGCGCTTAAGGCAAGTTATCACCATGCAGTAAAAAAGATCGAACAATACGTGAAAGAGACCTTTGAATCAGTATAAAACGGATGAGTGAAAATCAGCATAACATGGATGAAAAATTGCCCAAGTTCTTGCAGGAAATGAAGGATGAAAATCCATTTCAGGTGCCACCCGAATATTTCAAAAATTTGAGTACACAGACGTGGAAGCGCATGCAGAAGACGCAAGAGAGTCGTGGCATACGATGGGTGCCAGATGGATTCCGATTCGCTATTAGGGCAACCGTGGGATTGCTTCGACCAACCATGGCATTTGGTGCGATTGCATTGCTTATCGGATTGGCCATTTTGTGGCCGAATACAGAAGAATTTGGAGGACATGGGGCCATGCTCACCGAGCAAGAAATTCTGACATACATTGCTGAAAACGTTGATGATTTTGACGTGAATGAACTATACTGGGCAGAAGCCTTGACCATGGAGGAGGTACCTTCAGATCTCCTGGGTGACCCCTCTGATGAACTTGAACTTGAACCTGTGTTTGAAGAACTTATTGAAGACCTTGATTTGGAAGATATTTTATGAGTACACCTATTAAAAAAGATACTATGGATCACCTAAATATTAGTCAATACCTGCTGCCTCTTTACATCTGTCTATTGTTTTGCACAGATGTGAATGCACAAAACAACAACCGATCAGTAGAAGATCGAATTGAAGCACAGCGGATCGCCTTCATTACTGAATTCGTGGACCTCACTGCAGAGGAAGCACAGGCTTTCTGGCCAATATTCAACGCTTTTCGCAAAGATGAGAAAGCATTGAAAGCGGAGAAAGAACCTGCTAAAAGTCCCATTGACATGTCAGATCAGGAAGCACATGATCATATTCAACATTTACTTTCGATAGAAAGAAAGCTGCTTGATCGACGTGAGCTTTTCGTGGAGCAGCTTCAGGATGTGCTGTCTTCCAGAAAGATCATGCGCCTCTTTCGAGCAGAAAAGAAATTCAAAGAGCGACTACTGCGGGCCATCAATCAGCGTAGAAACCGATAAAGACACTCCAAGTAACTTCTACTCATCAGCGGACCAAGGCGCACTTGGTCCGCTTTTTTTAGCGATTGGTAGATTGACCTCGGAAAGGCAGTCAGGAGATGGACCCTGCCCTTCGCTCAGACTTTGTATGGGTCAGTCCAAATTGAATCTAGCCGGAAATTTTTTGTTATAGCTATAATTCGCTGATTCATTTTAGTATTACATAAGCATTAACAATCCATCCTCGTAATAAGATCGAGGGTATTCTGTAGACAAGGAAATCTGGTCAATTTTTCGCCCTTCTTCTGACACATGTAGCAGAATCATAATACCAAGCAAAAGGACCCAAACTTTAACACAATTTGGTGTTACGAATAGCACGCATATATTTCTTCATGTTTTAGAATAGGTTAACCAAACTAACTATAACAATTTAAATAAGTTATAATATCTAAACTGTTGTATTAGTGGATGTTATTTTTATTACAAATAATCTTAATCCATCCAGAAATCTTTCCACAATCCCTAAAAAACAGATGCATTTGTATACGGTCTCACCTTAGAATTTGCTTATTTTATGGTGTAAAGCTAAATCCCCCTTAGTAACATGAAATATAATTCCGATCAAGACCATTCACTGATCCTGTTAGTGAATGAATTTGAGACTATGTCTCAAAAAGGGAGCGTCAGTTTTTTGGAAGAGCAAGATTTTCTGAAATTGATCAACTACTACGAGAAGGAATTCCTTTTTGAGAAGGCCATCGAAGTGACTGATCATGCCTTACATCAATACAGTTATTCTGCTGATTTTCACATCAAGAAAGCCCAGCTTTTCCTAGCCACCCGTAACTCAGAAAAAGCAATGTCGATCTTGGATCAAGCAGAGGTATTCGCCCCTGCAGAGCTAGACATCCATCTCCTCAGAGGAAAGATCCTCTGTTCATTGGGAAAATACTCTCATGCATTGCGCTTACTTAACAACATCAAGGAGCATGCAAACCAGGAAGAATTAAGTGCCATTTACCTCTGTCAAGCGCAGGTCTTTGAGTGCCTTAAAGAGTATGATCAGATGTTTGAAAATCTGAAGCAATCGCTCTATCATAATCCAGAAAATGAGGAAGCACTGGAGCGCGTTTGGGTCTGCACAGAGCTGACCAAGAAATATCAAGATAGCATCACATTTCACAAGCACATCATTGACCGAAATCCCTATTCATTTCTAGCCTGGTATAATTTGGGCCATGCTTACTCCTGCGAGGGTGAATATGAAAAGGGAATTGAAGCATATGAGTACTCATTCATTATCAATGAAGAATTTGAACTGGGGTACCGTGAATGTGCAGATCTCTGTTTTCAAATCTGTGACTACAATAAGGCACTGCACTTCTATTTGGAAGCGCTGGAGCTGTTTGGTCCCGATAGTGACCTTTTGGCAAACATCGGCGAGTGCCACATGCAGAAAAAGGCATACAGCCGGGCCAAGGATTACTTCAATAAGGCTTCCAAGCTAGATCCATACAATGATGAGGTATATTTTTATCTGGGCCAGTGCCACGCCAGAGAAGACCGGTGGTTGAGTGCCATCAATGCCTTCTTCAAAGCCATAGAAATTGAAGATAGACGTGAAGAGTATTTCAGCAATCTTGCCATGGCATTTTCCAAAGTCGGAGAATATGCCAAAGCACACTATTACTATTTGAAGGCCACCGAAATCGGTCCTGAACAAAGCGATATTTGGAAAGATCATGCTTCCTTCCTACTACAATTAGGAGAAACCGAAAAGGCACTGGAAGTACTGGAGGAGGCTGAGCATCACTCCGTTGGTACAGAACTTCTCTATTGCAAAGCTGCATGTCTGCTAGCCATTGGCAATCGTGAAGACGGCATGGAAATGCTGCGCTTGGCCCTGATAGAAGAAATTGAAATGTCGACAATGATCTATGACATTCGACCCGAATTGCGTGGGGATAAATTGGTGCATCAATTGATCAGCTACTATATGACTGAGGTGTCTAGCTAAGTTAAGCAGGCCTTTTAGACAACAGACATTACACGTGTTCTCGATTCCCAAGACTCCATACTTGGCGCAACCTAACCTTTACCTTCATTCGGCGCAATATATCCGCCGCTAGCCCTGGTTTCACCAACCCTTTCTACCTTTATTTACACTGCAGCAAAGGGATGCTGCTTTCTCCAGATAGATCAAACTAATGTCGACCTTCCATACAGCGGAATTTATCCGCACACTAGCCCTGGTTTCACCAACCTTTTCTACCTTTTTGACCTTTTCTACCCTTCTGTACAACACAGCAAAGGGATGCTGCTCTAACTGGTCCAATCAATCAAATCTTTGCGCACTTTGCGTCTTTGCGCGCCACCTTACGTGCTTCCATGAAGCATGGCGTCGACGATATGAATAC
>JABDMH010000016.1 GCA_013001595.1 Saprospiraceae bacterium
GGAGATAAGCAGACGCAAACCAAACCACAAGAATCGAGTTTCGGCAGAAGTAGAAAGACAAGTTGTAGATGTGGCTATTGAATTTCCGGCATATGGCCAAGTTCGTGCGAGCAATGAGTTAAAGAAGAAAGGCACTATTATTTCACCAGGAGGTGTGAGAAGCGTTTGGTTAAGGCATGATCTGGAGACTTTTAAGAAGCGATTGAAAGCCTTGGAAGCTAAGGTGGCACAAGAGGGTATAATACTCACCGAATCACAGGTGGTGGCATTGGAGAAAGCCAAAGAACAAAAGGTAGCTCAAGGTGAGATTGAGTCCCATCACCCCGGTTACCTGGGAAGCCAAGACACCTATTATGTGGGCACCATTAAAGGAGTTGGTAGGATTTACCAGCAGACCTACATAGACACCTACTGCAAGGTAGCGCAGGCCAAAGTCTATTTAAGCCGAGATGCAATTACGGCAGCTGATTTATTAAATGACCGGGTATTGCCACTGTATGAAGAATATGGTGTACGATTGCTTCGAATATTAACAGATCGAGGTACCGAGTACTGTGGCAAGATTGAAAATCATCCATTTCAACTGTATCTAGACTTGGAGGACATTGACCATACACGAACCAAGGCTAAATCTCCACAGACCAACGGTATATGTGAGCGTTTCCACAGGACGATGCAAGAAGAATTTTATTCGATAATTTTCCGAAAAAAGATATTCGGTGATATTGAACAACTACAAAAAGAAGTAGATCTTTGGGTAGATTGGTATAATCATGAAAGAACACATTCGGGGAAATATTGCTATGGCAAAACACCAATTGCTACGATGTTAGAATCAAAGCATTTAGCATTGGAAAAACAATTGGATCGTTTCCCTTGGATGGAAGGTGAAACATTTTCGAATGACAAATCCCTCTTAAGCAACCAATCGGGAGGGTTTGGCAGACGAAAATGGTTCTGTGGGTGAGCCTGACCAACATCTTTCTGACAATAAATTGCATTAGCAATTTTTAAAGTGACTGTCAGATTAAGTACTGGTTATTACATTTTACTCATAATGTTTGATAACCTTATCAATAGATGGCAGTATTTGTCTTTCAACGGTAAATCTTTTCATTCTTAATAGACCGTATCTACCCTCCAAAATAGCTTTTAACTTACCATCCTTCTTGATTTTTTGGAAAAATAACTCATAGTTTTGTTCATCCCAGTCCCCGAAAATGGCTGGATTCGATTCGATAATAAGGTACTATATTCATCGGATATATGTTTATCCATTTCTCCTCCAGCATCTCCTGAACTATTGTAGAAAGCATCCATCCTTTTGGAACCAACTAGTTAAATGTAATTTAGTTGATTAACAAATTCTCTGTCCCTTAAAATAGATATGACTCTTATATGACTCCATCATTGACCGCCGTCTTGTAGTATTGAAATTTAGGGTCGTAGTAGTATTGAAACCATCCAATTATTGATTTTATAGTTATACTCAAAGCGAAGTGGTTTGGGACTAGTGCGGCTGCCGGCCGCACTAGTCCCAGGTGATGTATTGCTTTCATTTGTTTTTTCCGGGAGGAGTAACATATCCGTCCACAGAGTACCATATTGTTCCGTCCTCCAAAGGTTCAAGAGATATGGTAAAATAACCGTCTGCATTTTCCCAGCGACCTGTACCATCGGCTGTAATTTGGAATGCATTGCCCCCTACCTGCACCCCATTTACGAATGCAACCCATATTTCACCTTCAAAAGTCAGTATATCATCGTTGGCAGCTCTGAAATGACCTACTATGTCGGCAATAATTGTAGGCACACCGTCTCGCGTCTCCATCCTGCACCCGGGAACTTCGGAGGTTCCGCCTGCAACATTTCCAAGGTGAGTCAAATGACCACTGATATCCGTGAAGTGATCTACGACGGGAATTCCGAAACAATCCAGAGGATTGCCATCAGGAATTTGAATGATTTCACCTTTCAGGGGTACCATTTTTACAGCTTTCGGAGAGCGGAAAGAAGGGTCATCTGGTGCGTTAGCGTTATCTATCTTGGCCGCCAATTCACTTTCCAAGCCCGTAATGACTTCGTCTTTTTGGCATCCGAGGGACAACAAAAAGAGCAGACTGATTAAAAACATTAATTTTTTCATGATGCTTCTTTATTTGATTAATAAATGAATTTTGATTCATCCCAAAAGAAGCGGAATGGAAGAAGAATTGCTTGCTAAAGCGTCTCAAAGGTTAGCGGAATTGTCTCATTAGCTGATATCGCTTGGGCTAACACCAAATTCTTCTTTGAAAGCGGAACTGAAATGGGAGAGGCTGCGGAAGCCCGTCTCGAAAGCGGCCTCCGTCACGTTCAGGCCATTGTTTTGGAGGAGCTCTTTTGCTTTGCGCAGGCGCTTGGTGCGGATAAATTTGCCCACAGGCAGGTCGGTCAGTGCTTCGAACTTGCGGTAAAGTTGCGCCCGGCTCATGGCGAGTTGTTGGCAAAGATGTGGGACGCCGAAGCCTTCATCGCCGAGGTTTTTTTCCACCACATCCCTTACCTTCTTGATGAATACATCTTCCTGCTGTAAAACCCGGTCGTCGGTCGGTTGAGGCATTTCCCCAGAGCCGTAGCGGAGCTGGAGTTTCTTGCGCATTTCTATCAATTTACGCAGGCGCATGAGGAGTTCTTCTTTGTGAAATGGCTTGGTGAGGTAGGCATCGGCGCCGGTTTCCAGCCCTACCAGTTTGGAAGGTAGGTCGGCCTTGGCGGTCAGCAGTACGACCGGAATGTGGCTGGTACGGAAGTCGTTCTTCAGTTTCCCGCACAGCTCGAAGCCGCCCATTTCGGGCATCATCACGTCACTGACGATGAGGTCGGGGATGCGGGTGAGGGCTTTTTCCAGACCCTCAGCCCCGTTGTTGGCAACATCCACTTGATACTCATTTTCCAAAACGGACCGGATGTACTGAACCACATCGGTGTTATCTTCCACCACCAGCAGTTGGGGAAGACCACGGTGAGGCATCCATTTCCCTTTTATTTCTTTGATGTAAGGCAGATGCTCATGGGCAGATTCGCTGAATGGGACATCTCTGACAGTGGCTTCTTTGCTGATGGGCAGGTAAATAGAAAACGTCGTACCATGCCCCATTTTGCTTTCCACGAACAACTCCCCGTCCATGAGTTCCACCAGTTCCTTCACCAGTGCAAGGCCGATGCCGGAGCCTCCGCAATGGTTGACCCCCTCCTCATCCGCCTGGTAAAAACGGTCGAAAATACGGGCGATTTGACCTTCGGGAATGCCCTGTCCTGTGTCAGTTATTTTCAGGAAAAAATATTTGCCAACGCTTTGTTTGCCCCTTTCGGGAAATAGGGAAAACGCTTCCTGGCACGGCACGGGTATTTCACGTACTGTGCCTGTTTTCAAAAAAATATCGGAGCCTTCGGAGGAATATTTGATGGCGTTGGAGAGGAGGTTGCCCATCAGCGATTGCATTTTCTCTGGGTCAAAATCCATGATGATTTCATCCAGAGCACTTCGAACATGCAACTGGATATTCCTTTCCCCAGCCAGATGCTCAAAGGGTTCTGCCAAGTACCGCAAGTGGGTCAAGATGTCTGATTGGACGAAATGCAAAGTCATCGCTCCCGCCTCCAATTTCGAGAGGTCGAGCATTTGGCTGACGAGGTACAGCAAACGGTTGCCGTTCTGACGGATAAGCTGCAGGCCCAATTGCAGGTAGGCTTTCGGCTTTTCCGCAATCTCGTCGGCCATGCCCAGAATGACTGTCAGAGGGGTGCGGAATTCATGGGAGATATTCGTGTAGAATTGAGTTTTCAGATTGTCCAGTTCCCGCAGGCTGTCTGCCTCGGCCTGCTTGGCCTCAATGCTCTGTTCGATGTAGTAGGAAAGTATCCGGTACATGACCATCCCAATGACCAGAATGTGCAACACGAACGACAACAGGTTAACGGTTGGAGTGATATCGGGGCGGGGAGTCAAAAATGGTTGCAATGCCCCCTCCACTATGACGGAAAGAAAAAACAGGTAAAATAATGGTCGGTACTGCCGGGGTTTCAAAAATGACAAAGACCCCAATGCCCCAGCCAAACCAACAAATACAATGCCCCCGGAATGTAAAATACCCCCGAAATACAGCACTGCCACGAATGAAAAAATCAGGAAAAAGTACTGGTTAAAAAGCACGTACCGCTCGGTCTGCTTCGGCCACAGCGTAAACACAAGCAAAACGGAAAGCACCACCCCACCAAACAACCACATGCCAATTGCGAA
This sequence comes from Saprospiraceae bacterium, assembly GCA_013001595.1. Taxonomy (GTDB): domain Bacteria; phylum Bacteroidota; class Bacteroidia; order Chitinophagales; family Saprospiraceae; genus JABDMH01. The sequence continues at coordinate 4,283 of JABDMH010000016.1, forward strand.
GGAATGGGCACCGAGCAACCAGAAGAAGGAGCCAAAGAATGCCATGGCGAATGGGGAGGGAAAAATGGCCAGCCAAAACCTTTTTTTAAACGATAGCGATTCGGCATCATCGCCCGAAAGAGAGAGTTCTCGGTCAACCCAAACATTTAACTTTCTTAAAACAGACTTGAGGGGCATAGAAGAAATTTATTGAGTGCTGGCTGGTGAGTTAAAGTTAATCGGGAGTATTTCACAAAGTGTGTCATTTAAATAATTAATCCATTTTTTCGACGAAAAGCTCCCAAAAAGGAAAGGGCTTTTTGGCGAAAAAATCCCAGGCTCCTACTAGTCATAGGTCTAATTTAAGACGATCATCGTAAAGTATGGATAGCTGACTCAAAATCTGATTCCAATTGTGCATGGGTTTCTGCCACTTAATGGTCACATCCCTCTGTACTAGAAATAAAAGTTTGAGTAGAGCTCCATCTGATGTGAAGCTACCCTTGGTCTTCGTTACCTTCCGTAATTGCCTATGGAAGGCTTCGATGATATTGGTAGTGTATATCACCTTGCGAATCAACTTACTGTACTGAAAATATATGGTCAACTAATCCCAATTCTTCCGCCAAGACTGAATAATCTTCGGATACTTCTTACCCCACTTCTGGTCTAGGCGATTCAGTGCATGCGCAGCTTTCTCGCGCGTCTCTGCAGAATACACTCCTCTTAGGTCGGACATAAATTCTTTACTGTCCTTGTAGGCTAAATATTTCTTTGAGTTGCGTATTTGATGAATTATGCACAGCTGAACATCAGTGTTGGGATAAATGGCTTCGATTGCCTCTACAAAACCACTTAGATTGTCCACACTCGCGATGAGAATGTCATCCACACCTCTATTCTGAAGATCCGTCATTACCTGCATCCAAAACTTAGACGATTCTCTGTCACCTATATACAGGCCCAATAGATCTTTAAATCCCTCTTGATTGACTCCGATTACACAATACACAGCTTTGGTAATCACTCTTCCTTCCTCCCGAACTTTGAAATGTATTGCATCCATAAATACAAATGGATACACCGCTTCCAAAGGCCTGGTTCTCCATTCATCTATTTGAGGAATGATCTTATCGGTAACTCTCGAAATGGTTGCTGGACTAATCTCTACTCCATACATATCTTCCAGAAAGTCCCGAATATCACCGTACGAACTGCCCCTGGCATACAATGCAAAGATTTGACGCTCTATATCGCTTGGCAGATTCTTCGACCGCTTCGGTAAGATCTTTGGATCAAAACTCGACGCTCTGTCCCTTGGGGTGCTGATGTCTACCATACCTTGTGAGGTCCTTACCATTTTTCGACCCTTTCCATTCTTCCTATTTGGAGAACCTTCCCCTTTAAGGTGCGCCTCTAGCTCACCATTTAAGGCTTCCTCCAGAAAGCTCTTCAACAATGGCGTAAAGGCTCCCTCTGAACCTGTCAGGCCTTTGCCGGCTTTGAGCTTCTCCAGCGCCTCGGCCTCAAAAGCTTCAAAATCAAATTTTTTCTCTTCCACAATGTCAATATATTGTTTAATCGTTTAACAATCATTGACACACTTTATGAAACAGTCTACTGGCTACCTCACTCTACTCGATTATCTGGGGTTTTGTCATCATCAAAGTCTTATTGACAATTCTACCTGTCCTCCAAACCCAAGTTCTACGATTTTCTGAAGAGTAGATAATCTGGCTTCCTTAACATTATTTTCAATTTTAGATATGTATGATTTTGTGGTCCCTACCTTATCCGCAAGTTCTTGCTGTGTCATACCTTTTTTGAGTCTCGCTTCTTGTAGTAAAACACCTATTTTAAAGCTTTTATATCCCTCTTCCAATTTTTCCCTTTTCGGAGTTCCTCGTTTACCAAAATGTTGTTCTTTGAGTTCTTCTAAGGTTCCCAGCTTTCTATTTTGACTTTTCTTTTTCATATTGTTTTTTCATAAGTTTTGCTTGTTCAATCAGTCGTTTTGGTGTTTTTTGGGTCTTTTTTTGAAATCCATTCATTAAAATCACCAATTTGTCATAATCAAAGAAGCAGAAGATTCTATAGATATCCGATCCATGTTTTACTCTTATCTCATATAGTCCATCCGTGTCTGATAAATGTTTAAAATACTTCTCTGGCACATGTTCGATATCTTCAATCAATTCCAAGGTCCAGATTATCTTCTCTTTTACCTTCGTTCGTTGTTTGTTAAAGAACCGGTCGAAATAATCCTTGTATCGAAAAACTCTTCTAAACTTCTTTGATGCACTCACCGATCAAAGTTAAGAATGTTTCACTATAAGGCAACAAATTCTTACCGAGACAAGTTCCATATTACTTTTTTAATGCTCTTTCTGTAATAATCCCAGATAACTCAAAGGAATGTATGCAGGATTAAATGCATACATTTCAGTTGGACAAATCGAGTGGTCTCTACAGTAAGGGAAAGTCATAATAATAGCTGATAGAGACATCAAATCGATCAAAGTATACCTTTTGAATGGTAAGATAGTTGTTTGATGGCAATTTGGTGTGGCAAATGGTGCTCGTTCAGCACGAAGAGGCTGCACTATGTATAGTTACGGGGATTTCAAGCTGATTTGCTTCCCTACAGCCACAGCATTGACATGACTACTGTTGGTAGCCGCCATGTTTTGGGGGAAATGCATGTGCTTTAAGGGAGATCCTCGGTTGTGTGGAATATTTAGCCAGCTATATTTCCAGGATCTATCAGCGGCAATCGTTGTTTTGTGGAATTCTTTTCCATTGCAGTGGTCGCATGCCAGCGTGTCTAGGCCCAGCATCGCAGCGATTATTTAAAAAACTGTTCGAACGGTTCGTGTGTTGTTCTTTAGTGAAGTCGGTAAATTCTTACAGGCCTTACATAGGTGGCACTGGCATGAAGACCGTAGTATCTACATTTCTGAAAATATAGCGGTAAGCAGTGTGCCATGATTTGATCAATGGCTACCAGGGGTGATAACTGCTTTGTGGCCATAGGAACTTTATCCGTCGGTGAGCTACGCTTTCTGTAGTCTTTGTACGATAGGGTTACTTGCTGATGAATTTTGTCGTAATGAAATCGATTCTTACCAAGTCCGATGCGACATATGTATCTGCCCAAATATTCTTGTATTACCTGCGTGTTGGTAGTCGGTGGCTCGCAATGGACACACCAGGATTTAGCCAGGAGGTCTTCAGTCAATTGGCGTAGAGGCTCTCTAGTATTCAATTCATTATAGCTGGCAGCAAGTCTCTTGAGAAAATGTGATCGGAATGTACTTCGCATTTGCCTAAAGGCTACGATTTTGTTCTTACGCCTTGGCCAGCACCATCTACCATCTTTCGACAGGCCGCCAAAAGTGACTAGCGCATGGACGTGTACATGGTACTTTAGATCCGAACCAAAGGTATGCAAAACCATGATCGCACCGGGTAGTGCTCCTAGGTTCCTTTGGTTCAAAGCGCATTCGGACAAGCTAGACCAGGCACTACGCATCAGGCTATTGTAAATCTGAGTTGGATTTCTTTTAGCTAACCCATTGAGGCGGTGAGGCAAGGTGAAAACGATGTGTTGATAAGGACACTTTAGAATCTTCCCAGACAATTTATCTTGCCATTGAAGTCTCTTAATACCTTGACATTTGGGACACCTGGAATTACCACACCCAAAGTACACGTAGCTATCTTTTTGGCCCCTTTACACCTATATCTGGTGCCTCCCAAAGCCGGAGTTTTACAAACACGAATACTTCGTATTAGCTTAATTTGGGTGCTATCGGGTCTGTAGATTGAAATATATTGTTCACCAAATCTCTAAACAAAGCTCCAATACCGTTGTGATCTTCTACAAATTGGGCAGCATGGCTACAATCGGGTGCTTGACGTGTTTGTAGCGATCCTTGCATAGGTGAATATATCTAGCCGTTGTTTTCAAATGCTTATGCCCAAGATTTTGCTGTAGGAAAACCAAATCTGTGCCAGATTCCAAGTGATGGGTCGCATAGCAGTGTCGCAAGGTGTGAGGTGAGATCTTTTTTGTGAGTCCCAGACGCTTCTTCGCTTCTCGGATAGGCCAACGCAGTGAGCCAACTGACATGCTCTGTCCCTTTCTACGGCCGTTAAATAGATAAAGTTGTGGTCTACATTCTTTGAAATAGAGAGCAGATAGTCAATCAACTCTTTAGGAATCTGTACATATCTGTCTTTCGCTCCCTTACCCCTACGGATCCTGAACTGCATCCGATCCGAATCAATATCATCAAGACGCAGACTACACAGCTCTGCAGATCTTAGACCACTTGCATACAGGGTAACCAGAACAGCACGGTGTTTAAGCAGCCGACACGATTGGATTAGTCGAAATACTTCTTGCTGAGAAATCAACTCCGGTAAATGCCGCTCCTTATTTGGTCGCGGCAACTTCTTAAAACTCCACTCCAACTCTAGTACCTCCCGAAATAATTTGCGCATCGCTGAATAGATGTTATTCATCGTCTGCCACTTTGCTCCGTTCTCAATACGGTAAACCAAATAATCTTTTACCCTTTCCTGCAAATAAATGTCCGCCACCTGATTACAAATACACCACTTGTGATAGAGGCGGAAATTGCACAAGTAAGTATTTAGCGTATGACGGGAATAATTCTTCACCAATAAATAATCTCGATAGGCCCCGTAAACCGACTCATAAGTAGACTCTGAAAAATCCATCATTGACATATTTCATTATGCCAATTTCGAAGACAAAAATCATGCTACAAGACATCATCAAGGAAACTATGTAGAGTCGGTTTGTTCAACGGCCCGTGTATGGTGTCGTAGCATCCCGCAGGGTGCTATGCACTATACACATTGTGTGTGTCTTGAATGGCTACTAAATCATTCTGTTAAAAGTACACAGAATGAATAATACTTGTAGGGTGGAAGTCCTTACGATGCGGGATTCTAGCGGGACAAAAGGGTCAATGTGAAAACCATATGACCACGAAGCTAGGCATGTAGCAAGCAGCAAGGGTTTCACGGGCGACTGTGAGTCTGAAGTAAGCTGCCCTGCAAAATACCTGTACCGAAGAACATGAATTGCATATGAGGCATCGAGGTATGTCGAGGTGGCACATCACACCAAAGGCTTGAATCCGACCGAAGATGTAGATGCAACGGAGATAGGTAGAAAGTTAGTAG
>JABDMH010000017.1 GCA_013001595.1 Saprospiraceae bacterium
CATATTTACTTCATGAGGCATAAGATATTAGATAACTATGTTGGTTGTCAGTACAAGAATATCTGGCTGATAAGATTCTTCGATTTGTCGCCTACCATGAGCATAGCGTAGAGGGAGAAATGACCTCTCAAAAAAGCGCTGTACTCCCTATCTATGACCTATTTTGTGTTACCAGAAAATTGATGATATGCGGATGAAAAAACTGATCTACTTTGCCACAATTGGGCGGCATACCAGATATAAATGGATTTTGAGATTAGTGCTTTCATGATTGACCCTTAAAGACTATTTTGTTGCATCTTGACCCAATTCAGGATGAACTATATCGCAACAAATAGATAGTATATGCCAAGCACACCTAGACAACCAGTACTGTCATCTCTTGTCTTGCAAGATATTCTCACCAGATTGCCATCACCTCTTCAAGGGTTAAAGAAAAATTTCTTGCTGAGATTTTATACTAAGTATTCCGAAAGTCTAATTCCACCTCACTTAGTTTTGGTCGATGCCTCCTATTTATTTACCAATTCCAATTGTTTATGGTAGGCTTCAATTCTGGAATTTGCATTGCTGTCTACCAACAGAATAACCACCATCATGGCAATAGTAATGATCGCAGTTGCTCGCCAAATTGGCTTGTCAACAAAAACAATCAACAGCGCAGCGACCACAATTATGAAAGGAATGATTTTGAAAACGATGGTTCGGTATTCCTCCATTGATTTCTCAGTACGAGTTATTTCTGATTGTACAAACTCGGTTGGATTGGCATTGTATGCCTCGGCAAAGCTTGTGACGCGCGAATTGTTGACGATGGAAATGCCCACTCCAACCGCCAAAATTAAAAGCCCAGCTACCAATGTCGGTATTATGTAGGCTTTGGCCATTTCTGTTTTGCCTAGCTGCCAAAAACCGATGCTTGCGGTTAAGTGTATAATCGCAAAAAAGATGAAGAATCGTGCCGAGAAGACTTCGGCTTTGGCCCACTCGGTGGCGAATTTTATTATTTCCATAGTCTAATTCATTTTGTATTTATCTCTGTATTCCGTTGGGCTGATGCCTTCTTTCTTTTTAAATAAACGCGAAAAATAGGGCGGATATTCAAAGCCCAATTCATAAGCCACTTCGGCGATGGTTTTATTGGGATTCAGTAGAATATTCTTGGCTTCGTCAATCAGGTACAATTGCAAATGCTCGGTTGAAGTTTTTCCCGTTTCTTTTTTGAGTGTGTCGCTCAGGTAACGTTGCGAAACCGATAGTTTGTCGGCAATTTGCTCTATGCTGGGAATTCCTTTTTCCTGCAGTTGACCCGAATCAAAGTATGCCGATAATTGTTGATTAAAATGCTCCAGCAGATCATTCGACCATTCCTTTCGGTTTAGAAATTGCCTTTCGTAAAAACGGTTGGCATATTTTAAAAGCGTGCCTAGTTGCGAAATAATGATGTCTTTACTGAATTTATCTTGATTATTTTGATATTCAATGTCAATGTTCTTTACAATAGATTCGATCTGCTTTTCTTCTTTGGGTGAAAGGTGCAGGGCTTCATTGGCTGAGTACGAAAAGAATCCGTATTTCTTAATCTGATGCGCTAACTCTGTCCCTTTGATAAAATTTTCGTGAAAGTTGATTGAAAAGCCTTTTTGCTCATACACCACGCTACTATCCCATTGGAGCACTTGCCTTGGGGCTATGAAGATCAGAGCGCCATTGGTAAAATCATACTGTGTTCGTCCGTAGTGTAAGTCGCCTTTCACAATCTTCTTCAAGCTGATGGAATAGCAATCGTTGGTGATCGGCGGCGAACTCTCTCTCGGGCACGGTAGGAAGCCATCGCTAGTGGCAGAAAATACACTCAACATGGGGTGCTCCGGGCGCGGAAGCTCCAGGTAATTCATGTATGCCGACAATGTTTTAAAGTGCTGCATTTAACTAATTTAAAAGTTCCATTTGAAATTGGTTTCCTTTTCTGATATGGTCCATAGTGTAGTGGCAACAGCTTTATCCTGAGCGTGTGGCTCTAATTTACATTTGCCAACAGGCCCTGTCCATTGCATTCTCCCTGTTGGACCATAATATGCCTTCTCATTCAAGTTTTCTTCCGCTTCAGTGGCACACATCACTTCGGGATAAGCACCTCTTTCAGCCGATTGAACCAATGGTGTCATCGACATCAAACCGAAAAGGATCCTATCCTTTAAACCACCACTATTTTTGATCAGTGATGTAGCGGAAGCACCTGGATGACAGACATACACTTGTACATCCTTGTTGGCTGCTTTAATTCTGTCTTGTAATTCGTAGGCAAACATTATCTGGGCCAGTTTACTATGACAATAAGTATTCATCGGATGATAATTTTTGTCCCAGTTCATGTCATCAAATTGAATGGTTTTGATTCCCATTTTATAACCTTCACTACCCACAACTACTATGCGTCCGTTCGACTGCTCCACCTTCTCGTAAAGTAATCCACACAATAGAAAATGACCGTAGTGATTTACTCCAAGCTGACTTTCAAAACCGTCTGTCGTAAATGTTTGTTTGGGCACCTGTGCTATGGCAGCATTGCACATCAGGGCATCAATTTTTGGAAGGGTTTTATTTAGGTCTGCTGCTGCACTGCCTACCGAAGCCAATTCTGACAAATCCATCTTAATGAAAGAGACCTTCGCACTTGCGCCAAGTGCCCCTTTCAGGTCCGCAATGGCTTTATTCGATTTTTGTTCGTTTCGATTCAGCATCACCACCTCAGCCCCCTTGCTTAACAATATTCTGCTGGCCTCAAAACCGGCACCGGTATTTGCGCCCGTAATGACAAAGGTCTTGCCGTTTAGATCTTCTATTCTAGCAGGTGTCCAACCTTGTTTACCATATTGAGTTGTAGGCATTATTGCTTATTTTTTGTTGTTTAAAAGAATAAGATAAAGGTCGATACAATGCTGCTCTGTTGTCTTATACACAATTTCATATTATGTATACTTTTTGGTTTTTTTTAATTACACACGCCGTCGCACATAAAGGCTGTTGCCAGCTTTTGCTGGCCATGAACGTTACATCCAGTATTGGACGCAGGGTCATTTTCAGTAATGGAATAGCATTCTGCGCCTCATTGCATGACCGATTTATGTTCCTCAGAAGACACCTGGAATCAACCGATAACGCACCCGACGCACATAATCCCTATATCCTGGCAATTCTTCTTGTAAAGTTTTATCTTCCAGCGCGGTCCTCATCACGGCAATAATCAATGCTATGATCGCCGGAATAAGAGTCCATATGGATCCTAATGCCAAAGCTATTCCTGCCAGTGGTGGGATATTACCGGCATAGCCCGGATGTCTTACAATCCTATAAGGGCCACTGTCACATACTACATGCCCACGTTCCTTTTGAATCCGTGTCACAGATGAAAAGAAGCGATTCTCAATGATTGCCCATGAAGCAAAAGCATATCCGAATGTTATCAGTATGAAGCCAAGTATGTTGAGCCATATAGGAAATTCGGGTGACCATCCAAAGTGGTGATCGAGTCCGGCTACGATAAATAGTGGAAATGATAAGCTAATTGCCATTAATGGAGCAAGTACCTTATCCCAAGGTTTTACGTTTTGATCTTTTCCGAATTTCGCCCGTTCTGCCATTAGTCCCGGATGCCTTTTTTCAGCTAAAACTCGTGATCCTATTCCTATTACCAGGAACAATACTGAATACAACCATCCCTGCCACCAGGCTAAGTCCCGTCCGATTAATAGAAGAACCAATGGCATCAGCAAGTACGTAAGAATTAGTTTTGTCCAATTCAATACCTCGGCTTTGTCATACCCATGTTGATCAACTTTTTTCGATACCATACTTATCTCCTAGTTTTTAGACTGTATTTCGTCATGAGGAATTTGGGAATATCATTGCTCCTAACATCTCTGATATAGGGCGGCAGCGACCTTGTGGAGCCACTGATCGACATATCAATTGTGTGTGCCTTGAATGGCTACTAAATCATTCTGTTAAAAGTACACAGAATGAAGAATACTTGTAGGGTGGAAGTCCTTACGATGCGGGATTCTAGCAGGACAAAAGGGTCAATGCGAAAACCAAATGACCACGAAGCTAGGCATGTAGTAAGCAGCAAGGGTTTCACGGGCGACTGTGAGTCTGAAGTAAGCTGGACTGCAAATACCTGTACCGAAGAACATGAATTGCATATGAGGCATCGAGGTATGTCGAGGTGGCACATCACACCAAAGGCTTGAATCCGACCGAAGATGTAGATGCAACGGAGATAGGTAGAAAGTTAGTAG
>JABDMH010000032.1 GCA_013001595.1 Saprospiraceae bacterium
CTACTAAAACCCCGCCTCCTTATCTACCCAATTCAACAAGGGATACCCGTGAATGTAGCGATTGATGTTATCTACAAGCACAGATTGTACGCGTTTACGAGAAAATTGGGAACGGCCGGACATATGCGAGGTGATGATCACCTGTTCTTCTGCCCACAGTGGATGTCCAGAAGGTAATGGTTCTGGGTCTGTCACATCCAAAGCCACTCCTTGCAGGTGTCCCGATTGGATGGCAGCTAGCAATGCTGGTGTTTGTACCAACTTGCCGCGTGATACATTAATAAAGTATGATCCTGGTTTCATCTGTGCAAACTGCGCTTCACCGAACATGCCTTCACTCTTTGCCGTATGAGGCGCTGCACATACCACTACATCAGACTGGCTGAGTAGCGTCTCTAAGCCTCCTCCGTCCACATGATATAGTTCGTCACATAAGTCACCGATTTGTTCAGGATAGTACGCCTGAATATCCACGGCAAGGATGTTCATGTCAAGGCCCTTAGCTCGCCTGGCAATTTGGCGACCGATTCCACCAAAACCCACAATACCCATGGTCATCTCCTTCATCTCGACTTGTACAGCCGAACTACCCCAGGTTTGTGTGGGCATTTTTTTTATCTGGCTGGATATTTGTCGTGTGAGGGCAAGTAACATGCCGATGGTGTGATCGGCAATGGCCGGCGCATAACACCCCTTGGCATTGGTGACCATGACTTGGGACTCCACCACTTCAGGAAAGAGCTGTTTTTCCACTCCTGCAGAGGTGCTATGGATCCATTTTAGATTTTTCGCAAGGGCAAAATCTTCCTCACTTAAGCGACCGACATATACATCTGCCTTTGGTAGAAGCTCAGTGGCCGATTCTCCCGGCTTTCTATGCATCAATTGAATATCTGGTGACAAGGCCTTAACGGCAGAGAGGAATGCTTCATCCATTTCATACGCAGACAGTATGGTGCAAGGGAGTCGATCGTCTCGGCTGCCCGTATATGGTTTCAATATCTCTGTTTGTCTGGGTGGCGCGTACCACATCGGTGAGAGTAAAATGCTCCCTGAAAGTGTGTTTCTTAAAAAACTACGACGAGATTTTTCGCTTTTCATAGGCTTGACTTATTACGAATTAATAATGCTGTATGATCTCAAGATTGTAATCATTTGTTGAACTTTCAGCAGACTATTTTTTCTGCAGTACCGCTATCCATGATCCTTCGCTAGGAGTATTTACTGAAATCTTTCCTGCTTGGGCTATCAGGTCTTGTGGGCTATTCCAGGTATGGTGCATAATATTTAACCAGCGTATGGACCATTCTCCTTCCTCTGTCACTGATACCTGTCCCGGACCGGTAAAATAGATCAAATATTCAGCACCAGCTTTACCACGAAGGTATGCCTCATTCTCCTCGCAATCGTCCAGGTTTTCGGAGGGTTCCATATTAAAGAAGTCTACCGCATCAGTTGACATACGCATACTCTGGATGACTTGCTGAGCACTTGCATTTAGTCCGATGCCGCTGGTGGGTCGATGAAATCGAGCACTGGAAGCACCAAATAGTATATTTCTACAAAATTTTTCGATGGCGTCTAAATCATCACCACCATGTCTTCCTCCATCTGATCCATAGATTTTAATATTGGTGACCGGACGTAAATTGCCTAGCTTTTTTAATCGATCGATTTGAGCTTTGCCGTTTTTCCAATGCTGCTCACCCCTGTGGTGATTGTTTTGCGAAATTTCCACGAAGTCATAAATCTCAGGATGGTCAAAACTCTCTCTATGTGCGATATGATCTAGATCCCAGGGGTCCCACATTTCAGTGCAGTGGACCAATTTATTTGCTTCAATCGCCCGTTTGTGGATGTAGTCGGCCCAAAATTTACCCCAGGATGCAGAAACAGAAGTTTCATTATCCATGCAATACAGGATGTGATCATACTGAAGCGAATGGGATAATATTTTATCGACAAATCTTTGTTGATATTCTAAGCACTTCATATTGTTGCGAAGAGCGGGAACGGAAGTGAAGAAAGGATTATCGGCATAAATGGGATGTGTAGGAATGGTATCAAGTAATTCTGTACGTTGAAAGGAATAGGTGGAATTATTTTTTGGATTGAAAGGATTGGCATCCCAATTATCTCGGTAAAAGTCGAAGGTGGCCCAGATCTCGATCTGCACAACGATATCTCGTTCCGCTGTCCAGCGTAGAAAATCGGCAAAACGTTTCCAGTAGATTTGATCCCACTTGTTGAGATCGTATTTACCGGTTTTAGCGTCCCAGAAAAAAGGCCAGCTATTGCCACTATCTCGACTAGACATGGTGCATCGGACATAATTGCCAGAACAAGCAACGAGGGTGTCTAAGTGTTGTTCCACACCTGGCATCTGGAAAAGGTTGTCCTCATTAGACCCTCCCAGGAGTAGGGTCAACTGACCATCATACGTCCAATATTGAGGGTGAGTTTCACTGATCTGAATACCTTGCGACCAAAGGGGGTCGATCACGAGCAGTAAGATCAGGACACTTAGATAGTCAGAGAATCTCATGAGGTTAAGATAGCATTTCACGAGTAATTCTAGCGTGTCTTCCTAGCCAGCTGTAATAAAGATGCCCCTAATTGGGACAATCGCCAGGAAGGGGTGGCTCTTTACTAAGGTTTTGTGCAAAATCTATGGAAAGAGTGTCCTTGGTAAAACCACTTTCTACAGAACCTCGCATGACGGAAGTGCCATATCCCAAATTGTTCATATGCGCACGGACAATGATCATACTGTCAGCAGCAATCGGGATTGGTCCACCGGCACGTCTGAACGGTTGTTCAGTGACATGGCTATGTGCTAAAATCCGTCTGTATATGAGCTTCCCCTCGGCTGAAATAACTTCCCACCAATCGGCATATTGATTACATCCCAAATCTGGACTACGCACTTCCACAGTGAAAGAGTAGTTTGATTCGCTACCTGAAACCACTACTTCAGAAACCTCTGCTCCCAATGCTTGTCTAGTCTCCTCATCCACTATGTCTTCGGTGGATTGATCAGAGTCGCAAGCGATCAGCATTGCGGCTATTAGGAAAAGGGAAAAGATAAGGTGATGTATTGGACTCTTAAAGACCATCCGTTAAGTTAATGATAATGCTCCAATCGGGAACTCAATAGTTGGTCAAATACTGCTATTTTGAAGATAACATCAATTGTATCATATCTACAGCTTGGCTTCCAGAACTGTAATCGTGTAAAGAAGAGACCATCAACTGACAACGAATAGAAACTTTTGGGCATACCACCTTCCATATATCGGCTTAAATACGGTAAAACACAAGTACCGATATAACTGACTAAAAAGTTTTCAATCATCAGCTACAATTTTATCGATATTGACTTTGACCGATCCATCTGGCTTTGCCCTGAAAATTGCGGTTGCTCTTTCAGAACTAAATTCATGTTCTGGTAAAAAGAATCCCTTGCGATTTTTCCAAGTATTCCCTTTGTCCAGGATGGCCATGCCCACAGTATAAAATCCCTGAGATTTAGAATTTTGAGAAATAGATACGTTTTGAAGCGGTCGATTGTTTTTAGTTTGCCACAAATGTTCACCATGGGGTGACATTTCGATTTCTTTGAGTTCTAGTGTTAACTCATTGGGAGATACGTGCACCACCAGGTAGTTTGTACGTGTATTATATCCAATAAGGCCCCCATGTGCTATTTGCATGATTCCATCCCTTTCAGTACAGGTAATGGCATGCACCTCGCCACAGAGGTAGAGATCAACGTTAGATTTTATCATCATTTGCCAAAAGTCGCTGTCCCGACCTTCTTCGATCATCAATCCACTGCTGCTCCATTTTCTGACCGGGCCCAGAATGGGGGTGTGTCCCAGTACAATGATGTGATTCACGTCCTGATTTTTTTTCACCACAGCTTCAAACCAAGCCAATTGTTGACCAGTTACACCTGCTTTAATCGCTCCCTGGTCACTCGTACCTTGCTCAAACACATCTACCGATATGAAAAGCACCTGCTTTTGCCTCCACCAAAAGGCCGTGCCCTGCAAATGCTCCGGACCATTCTGTGGCATTTGTAGATGATGTGAGAATGCCTTTCTATAAAGTGGAATGGCAGTAATTTTGGATGAATCCTTCCAAGGATTGTCTCCCAACTCATGATCTCCAATGGATGTATAATAGGTCAGCTCATGATCGGTCATGCGCTGTTTCCAGGCGCTGTAGTATCGGTCTGCATATTTGGCGATGGTATCTTGATTCTCCCAAGAAGGATCGTCCCAGTGACCCATCACCAAATCTCCAGACACTGTGAGGAAGTCAGGCTTTTCAGCTTTGACAGATTGTAAAATGAAAGAAAGCGCATCTTCCCAACCCGTTTGTGGGTATTCACAATCCACATTGAGAAAGTCAGGCATGGATACAAAAGTGAAGTGTTGTTCTGAGGTGTCGGTCTTGCATCCAATAAGGCAACATAAAACACCAAATAGGACTGCTAATGTCTTCATCATTGACTTATTTTAGTCCATTTTTCCTTGAATGGAGTTGGGGATCCAGCGTACAGGATTGCATCAAGCATTTTTAGCTACCGCCTCAATGAGACCCCTGATATATCCAATGGCGTACAAGGTGCCAATCGTACTATATCCAGGATGCTCATTGCTGTCTCCATGCATGGTGGGCACATGATCTGGGCGCATGGGTCCTTTAAACCCGACATCATAGTATGCCTGCATGGCCGCATGCATATCTGTCTTGCCAGCATCATGAAAAGTTTCTTCAAATCGTTCCTTATGCCCCTTTACATCGCGGAAGTGCACAAAATGTATTACACCCCTTTCGCCGAAATACTTGATCGCCTTGGGAATGTCAACTGGATTATCTGGACCTCCCATAGAAGCAAAACTCCCTTGACAAAAGGTGATGCCATTGCTTGGACTGGGATATAGATCTAACATCTTTTTGAAAGCCTCCACGGAAGTCATGATTCTAGGTATCCCACGTATCGAATCGACGGGAGGATCGTCAGGGTGCAGTGCCAACTTAACACCTGCTTGCTCAGCTTCAGGGATAACAGCCTTCAGAAAATACGACATGTTGTCCCACATTTTTTTATGGGTCAATGTACCATACTCTGTATAAGGGTCTTGGCCCTTAATATTTTCTATATCAAACGCACTAACCATCGCTCCCCCTCTGCTCTGTTTGTCAACTCTAGAACGAGTCCAACCGATGACGGGCATCCAATTGTGACAAACGGTATCAATACCTAAAGTGCCAATATTTCGAATGAAGGTGATGAAATTATCAATTTCTTCATCTCGTCCCGGCAACCCTAGTTTAGTTTTGGTGTATAGTGATGGAGGGCCTTCAATTACCTTGAGTTGCAAGCCTTCTTTTTGCCATCGCTCTTTGACGGCTTTAATGACCTCAAATTCATAATTTTTCTTTTCGGAAATTCCAACCATTTTAGGGCTTATGCCTCCCACGGCACCATGTACACCCATTTGCTTGGACAGGGCAATTTTCCTTGACTCTGGACCCCAAAAATAGGCCAAGCAAAGCTGTATGCCAGCATCCTTCGTATAGTTTGTCATGGACCCTGATGGCATTCGGGCACTGGTTGAGGCCAGAGAGAAAGCGCCAAAGGCTGCTGCACCTTTCTTGATAAATGATCTTCTCTTTTCCATCATTTTACCTCTTATTATTTACGAATAGGTTATTCTAATGATAAGAAAAATTGTTTGATGACTTTAAGGGGTGCATTTATTATCGAAAGTATAAAGATGATTGCTATCCCATCTAAGGAGAAATATGTCAACAGACCGTTGGAAGATATGTAACTTCGTAGGTGAATGTAAAGCTCATTCGAATGATGTATGGCAGGAACTTCATACTAATTTCCTTGGCGCTGATGACAGCGCTGCCTACACAAGCACAGAATTGGCAAGGAAGAAGTCGAGCATCGTCCATCACTGGTCGGATTACAGGAACCATTATAGATTCGTTGACCACTGCTCCGGTGGAATTTGCAACCATAGCCTTAAAGTTGAAGGGGAGTGAAGAGACCATCGATGGTATGATCAGCAGTGAAAAAGGCACCTTCAAGCTGACTGGTGTAAAGTTGGGCAGCTATGATTTGGTGGTGTCTTTTATTGGATACCGTACTAAAATGCTTCACAATTTAACACTTACACCGAAGAAGCCTGATGTTGACCTGGAAGATATTTTCCTGCAAACCGACGAAGTTATCCTTGACCAAGTTGAAGTCACCGCTCAGGCGGCAGTCATTGAAAACAAGATCGATCGGATTGTTTATAATGCCGATAAAGATGCATCCACAGTGGGTGGCGATGCTGCAGATGTCTTGCGAAAAGTGCCAATGCTTTCGGTAGATCTCGAGGGTAATGTTTCACTGCGTGGTTCACGAAATATTCGCATTTTGCTCAATGGTAAACCATCTGGAATGTTTGCCAATAATGTAGCAGATGCACTAAAAATGTTTCCGGCCGATCAAATCAAGAGTGTGGAAGTGATCACCACGCCTGGGGCCAAATACGATGCGGAAGGTACTGGAGGTATTATCAACATTGTAACAAAGAAAAAAAGTGTAGAAGGATACAGTGCCACTTTTACTGGTGCAGTTGGCAACAGGCAAAATCGTGGCTCACTAAATGTCAATGCCGGTAAAGGACGATTTGGGTTTAATGCCGCCGGCAACCTCTACTATTCGGTTCCCCAAGATGCACGCAATAGTTTCTACCGCGAGGATAGAATCAATGGGATTACCCGAATATTGGATCAATCGGGTATTACCAATACCTCTCGACTGGGATTTTGGGGTCAAGCAGGAGTATATTATGATCTCAATGCATACAACAGTTTCAATAGTTCATTTAGTCTACGTGGACATTCTTTTGATCAGATGGGATTTCAAGATGCATCGTTTATAGATCCAGGGGCTGAGATTAACCAGACCTATCGTCGAGAAAATTCAGTAGAAAACCTACGCAGTGGTTATGACTGGACCTCTGACTATAAGCGCACTTTTAAAACGCCCGATCAGGAGCTCTCCTTTGGATTTCAGCTTAATGGAAATATAAGCGATGATAATTCGACCTTACGGCAACAGGGAAGCGAAACATCGTTAGCCGCCAACGAAAATTTACTCAATGACGGTCGCAATATTGAGGCTACCTTTCAAATAGACTACGTCCATCCATTTAGTAAATCTTTGAAGTGGGAAGTGGGAGCCAAGACGGTATTGCGTGATATTGATAGTGATTATTTCTACGATGTTTTCAATGGCAAATTAGGAGTCTATGAACGTGACGATGCCAGATCCAATCTGTTCGACTACACCCAGGATGTATACGCTGGATATACTTCCTTTACCATACAAATAGGTAAGAACTATGGTCTGGTGGCTGGGGGTCGCTATGAACGGACTAGCATAAAAGGCTCCTTTGCGGAATCGCGGTCAGATTTTACCAACAACTACGATAATTTTGTGCCGAGTATAATTTTGTCAAGAAAATTTGGCTACAATACTTTAAAGGTAAGCTACGTAAAACGAATTCAGCGGCCAAGCCTATTTTATATCAATCCCTTTGTGAATAGCATCGATCAAAGGAACATTACTTTCGGGAATCCACTATTGGCACCGGAAATATCGGATCAGTATGATGTGGGATACACTTCTTTTAATAAAGGTACGGTCATTAGCACTTCAGTGTACTATCGTCGCACCAACGATGTTATTCAATCTCTACTGAATGTAAATGAGTCAGGGGTATCTGAAACTAGTTATCAGAATATTGGAATAAATAATGCAATCGGATTAAATGTGTTTACCTCCTTTGCACTCAAGAAATTTTGGACGCTCAGGAGCAACTTTGATGTGTATTCTTTTACAGCAAAAAGTGAAAGTCTCGGCTTGCGGAACAATGGTGTGCAATTTAGAATATTTGCCAATTCCAGTTTCAACTTTCAGAATGGATGGAAAGCCGATGTCTTCGGATTCGCCAACTCACCAAGACAGACCTTGCAGGGAAGAGTACCAACTTTTTCAATGATGAGTCTGGGCATTAAACGAGAGATACTGAAGAAGAAGGGAAGCTTGGGGATCACCATTGTAGATCCTTTCAATGAAACCAAGAGGTTTATGTCAGAGCTTGAAGGGGAAACCTTTTATCAGACCACTGACTTTAGGCTGCCATTTCGGTCTTTTGGAATCAACTTTTCGTACACTTTTGGAAAGCTTGATTTTAAAACCAAGAAGCGAAGTAGTAAAATTCGCAACACGGATTTGAAAGACGGTGGTGGTGATGGTGTTCAAGGAGGGTCCAGTGGCAACTAGATTTTGTGATAGGTACATGTGTTAAACTTTTAGTGTCCTAATTCGTTCCTAGTATTTCAAGTTCAGCAATGATATGGTGTTGCAGCGAAAGGATTGCTTTTTCCTGGTCATAATGGTACTGTTCGCGAATTTTTTATTTGCCCAAAAGATTGAACGAGAGCGTCGAATACCCCGATCAGATTTCCCCAACTTAGCGCAACAGTATTTAGTCGATTCTTTTTCCAAAGAGGTAAATTGGAGATACTACGAAGAGACCTCTAAAGATGGTCAGACATTTGAAGCCAAAGGGAGGGTGAAGGGATACCCACATAGTGTTGAGTTTTTTCCGGACGGTTCGCTAATGGATGTGGAGATAACCATTTCTCTGTCAGAACTGCCAGGTAATGTGCGTAAGAAGTTTGAGCGGGACCTTTCTGAGACCTATCAGAAATATCGATTTTTAAGGGTTCAAAGCCAATTTTCAACTGTAGGCACACGATTTGAAATCGAACTCAAGGCTAAATCGGAAAAGAAATGGCATAAATACCAATACTTGATAGATGACCAGGGATTGATTTTAGAGAGAGAAGACATTCTTTCGAAGCCTATTGATTTTATTTTCTATTGATGGGGCGAATCAGACTCTTCTCTATCCTGATATTTTGTACTCCGATACTATTGCTGGGACAGGATGGTGAGCAGTACCTTCGTACACAATATCAGGTGTCTGGTGGACTTAATTTTGGTGATGCATCAGCCTATACAATTTCGCTAGAGCCCGAATTTGATTTTAAGGAGAGTGAGCTTTCACAAATTGATCTATTGGCAGGAGTTTCAACTGGATTGGGTTCCTTTCAGTTGGCGGCCTCTCTTGTTTACCGATTGTTACCCGGTCGCAATCAGGGGCATGAATGGAGGCCCTGGCAACAATTGAGTCATGCTAAGAGGTTTGGTAAATATCGACTTCGTAATCGTTTTAGGATGGAGGAACGATTTTGCAAGCGAGGGGAAGCGACTAACTATGACCGAAAATTGCGCCTTCGATATCGAGTATCTACAGACTTTCCTTTACAAGGTGAACGATTGGATATTTATGAGTTTTACCTCAATGCTTCAGTGGAATGGGTGCTGGGCAATCTTGCGAAAGGCCATACTGGAATTTTTCAATGGAGGACCTATGTTGGACTAGGTTATCAGTTTTCTCAAGAAATTGCCTGCGAAATAGGGTTGGATTTTAGACGGAAACCCGATCTAAGTGAAAATGAATCCATTGGTCGGGTAACGATTAAACAGAAAATCTAGCGTTCCGGTCGCGGAGGGTTAGGCAAGTACATCTTTTACAACATGACCTTCCACATCTGTGAGTCTGAAATCACGGCCCTGGAAAGGAAAGGTAAACTTTTCATGATCAAAACCCAGCTGGTGTAAGATGGTGGCTTGAATGTCATAGACGCTCACTTTGTCTCGGATCGGGTAATATCCGATTTCATCAGTCTCCCCGAAGGTGAACCCCTTTTTCATACCTCCTCCAGCCATCCACATGGTAAAAGCATAGGGATGATGATCTCTGCCTTTAAATGGTAAATCAACACCATTGCGATTTTCTTGCATCGGAGTGCGCCCAAATTCTCCACTCCAAACGACCAAAGTTTCATCTAGCAAACCACGTTGCTTGAGGTCTTTCAGTAGCGCAGCGATCGGCCGATCAATACTCGCACATTTGTCCGCAAACCCCCGATCTAAGGAAGAATCTGCATTGGTGCCATGGGCATCCCAGCCCCAGTCATACAGCTGTACAAACCGCACTCCATTTTCAACCATTTTTCGTGCCAGCAGAACATTATTGGCAAAGGATGAGGTGTTCGGATTGGAGCCATACAGATCATGAATGTATGGAGGTTCCTCGTCAATAGAAAGCACACCAGGAACCTCAATCTGCATCCTGTAGGCCATCTCATATTGTTTAATCCGTGTAAGAATTTCGGGATCTTGAAAATGTTGGTGACTCTCTCTATTCACGGCATTGATGGCATCGATCGAAGCCTTGCGTAGGGACCTGCTCATACCCTTGGGGTTGCTGAGAAAAAGCACAGGATCACCTTCAGACCGACAATGCACGCCCTGATATACAGAGGGTAGGAATCCACTTCCCCACATGGCCTTGCCACCATCGGGATTATTACCCCCTGATGTTAAGACCATAAAGCCTGGTAGGTCTTCATTTTCAGAGCCTAAACCGTAGGTGACCCACGACCCCATACTGGGTCTGCCAAGCTGCGCACTCCCCGTTTGCATTAACAATTGGGCAGGTGCGTGATTAAACTGATCGGTAAATGCAGATTTAATGATGGTTACATCATCAACCACATCGGCAAAATGAGGAAGGAAGTGCGATACCAGGGCTCCCGATTCTCCATGTTTTTTAAACCGTCCAAGTGGGCCCAGCATTTTTGGTACACCCCTGATGAATGCAAAACGTTTTCCCTCCAGTAGTGACGGAGGACATTCCTGACCATCAAGTTTTTCCAGGGCAGGTTTATAGTCAAATAGTTCGAGATGAGATGGACCACCAGCCATGTGCATATAGATGATCCGCTTAGCTTTGCCAGGAAACATCGGTAGGTCTCCTGCCAATCGATTTATCGACTGTGGGACACCTTTTGTCGGTGGACTGGTACAGCCTGTTAATAGTTGTCCCAAGGCCAAAGCACCTACACCAAATGCCGAATCTTTCATGAACGCCCTACGAGAATTCAATATCGCCTCTTGTAATTTCGCTTCGCTAACCAGATCAAGTGACTTCATCGCTAACTTTTGGTTATGAACTCATCCATGTTAAGCATGGCATTTGCTACGACCACCAGTGCAGCAAGGTCCTGGTCATTTTCTTCAGGAAGAAAGGACAGCAGTTCTTTTGGGTCGCTTTCTCCGTGCTCAAATGACATTTTGGCTTTTTCAAACAGTGCTAAAAATGCCGCAGATTTTTCAAGAGGAATTGGTGTTCCCAGTACGATTTTATATCCTTCTGTGATCCGCTCTGTTGTTGACTCCCCTTGCCTATACATCTTCTTGGCAAGGTGAGCTGCCGCTTCCACATATACAGGATCGTTGAGTGTAACAAGGGCATGCAAGGGGGTGTTGGTTTGAATTCTTCTGGCTTCACAGACATCACGAGCCGCCGCGTCAAATATCATCATAGCCGGGTAGGGGATGGTGCGCTTCCAGTAGATGTATACGCTTCTCCGGTGTTGTTGATCTCCTTCGCTTACTTCCCAGCGCTCTCTGGAATAAGGCACATCCCATTGGATGGGTTGATAAGGCATAATGCTGGGACCATACATGTCGCTGCACAATAGTCCCGACACGGTCAGGGCTTGATCGCGCATTTGTTCAGCAGTCAGTCTTACCCTTGCTCCGCGTGATAGGTAGATATTGAAGGGGTCTTTCTTTAGCAATTCGTCATTGGCTACAGATTGTTGTTTGTAGGTTGCCGACATCAAAATCTTCTTTAGGTAAGACTTCAGATGCCATCCATGTTGATGCATAAACTGGTAGGCCAGCCAGTCCAGAAGCTCGGGATGAGATGGACGGGGACTATGAGAGCCCAGGTCTTCCAGCGTCTCTACAAGCCCTCTTCCGAAAATCTGGGCCCAAATTCTGTTGACCATAGTTCGTGAAGTCAACGGGTTTTTTTCAGTAGTGATCCATTTTGCCAATATCATTCGATTGGGTGCCACTGTATCTGATAGTGGAGGAAGAATTTCTGGTATTCCAGGCCGGACCGCCTCTTTTTCAACCAACCAATTGCCACGATCGAATACCCTGGTCTCCCTTTTCATTTCTTCAGGATTTTCAATCATAATGGGCGTGGTCTCGGTTTTCAGATGCATTAAGTTCCAGAACTCTTTCTCTTTGCTACGATCTTCATTTAAGATTTGTAGATCCTCATCAAATCTGAACCAGTCGAAGCTTACACCCCTAGCATCAGGATCTTTTAGATTCGGATTGCTGTAGGTGAGGACCAGGTCATGCTTACCATTAAAGTAGGCGGTGAGTGGGATGCTGGTAATTTTCCACTTATCATCAGTGGATGGGAGGGTAGTCGAGGCTACTAGGTCTCCTGTTTTCAAGCTGTACCATTGCCATATTCCATTAGACAATTTAGTGCGGTAGCGGAAGTAAAGCACCTCCTTATCACTCAGATTCACTTGCTTGAGCCGTACGCTACCATTTTGGCGATAGCCCAAGTACTTGGTATCGTATAAATCTGATCGAACAAATGAATCAACTTCAATAGAATGGTAAGCGGGCTGCCACGTCTTAATGAATCGCTCAAGTTCTGACACTTTTTCATCGGACATGCGATCACCAGCCCAACTTATAAATTCGGACAATTTGGTACTGTCTTCACCTTTAAAGTGTCGAAGTAAAGGATAATCTGGAGCGGTATCAGCGTCTCTTGAGTTATTAAAAAAAGCAAAGAATTTATAATAGTCCTCTTGCAGAAATGGATCATAGGGGTGGCTATGGCACTGCACACATGCAAAGGTGGTACCGAGAATACCTTCCCAGGTTGTATTCACCCGATCCAAAATTGCATAGGTGCGGTACTCTTCATTGTCGCTGCCACCTTCGTCATTGGTAGAGGTGTTGCGATGAAACGCCGTTGCAATAAGTTGCTCATCTGATGGATCTGCCAACAGGTCTCCTGCCAGTTGTTCGGTTAGAAATTGATCATAAGGCATATCTTGATTAAAAGCCTTGATGACCCAATCTCGATAGTGCCAAATATCGCGATGTGGATCACGTTCGAATCCCTTACTGTCTGCATACCGAGCAATGTCCAACCACATGGATGTCCAACGCTCTCCATATTCCGGTCTGGCCAATAGATCATCGATAAGACGCTCATATGCATTATGAGAATCATCTCCAAGAAAGCGCTCAGCAATGCCAGCTGGGGCGGGAATACCAATTAAATCAAGGCTCACCCGACGTAATAAAGTCACTTTATCCGCTTCTGGAGATTGGGTGTGAATATCTAGATCATCTCGCAGCTTGTCAATCACGAATAGATCGATCGGATGTTTTTGTAAGTCATCAGCACCGACCGCACCCAGCAGTTCGGGTGGACTAGGAGGTTCCACTTTTTCGACGGGCTTGTAAGCCCAATGAAGGTCCCAGTTTGCACCCTGATCAATCCAGTTTTCTAGAATCTTAATGTCTTCCTCGGATAAGGGCTCTGCATCCAGGGGCATGCGCAGTTCTGGATCATCGCTGGTGAGTCTTTGTATCATTTGACTGGCGCGACCATTTCCCGGAACAATGGCAGGTCTGTCGGACTCTGTAATGGCTAAAGCTTGCTCCCTAGTCAGCAAACCAAAGCCGCCATTTTGTTTGACTCCTCCATGGCAAGCTATGCAGTGTTTATTGAGGATTGGTTTTACATGAGCATTGTAGTCGATTCGTCTATCCTGGTCTCCACAAGACATGATGATCCAAAGACCGACAACTAAAACCAAGGAAGTTCGTGAGATCATATACTTGAATTGCATAGAGGGGTTCGACCAAAGTTAGGGATTTTTGGCAGTGTGTTGAATGGTGAGAATCAGAGATGATCCAGTAAATTGCAATACAGCCATTCAGACAGTTAATAAGGTGCATGGTGTGCCAATGTGTAATGGACCCTGGAAGGATGTTCGGTTCTGGATTAGAGATGACAAAACCAATGCATTGCGAGCTTGAAGATGAAATCAGTAGCTACCATTTGAGTCATTTGAGATGTCGTCTATGATATCTAGCTACCATAGCTCTTACTTGTCTGGATGGTTCCGAGGATTAGATTTTGTCACTGCAACGATCATCTCAGTGAATCGTGTATGATAGAAATTCACAGCAGCAGATAAAACTTAGTCTGTTATACCTACTTTTGGGCAATGACATTGGGATGCGTCAGGCCTTGTCAATAGGTCCAGCCCGGGCAATCCCGAAGTCTAATAAATTATTTGAAATTGCAATGAACCTATACCCCTATGCAAATTGGGTTTTGATGTGCTTCATGCTAATAAGTCTGATGCAATGTGACAAACCGATGGATTTACCCTTGGCTGATCCCGACAATGGAGGCCTTTTTCTGCCTGGAAATTTTGCCGCTTTGGTCGTAGTAGATAGCATTGGTCGTACCAGGCATATTGCGGTCAATGATAACGGTGATATTTATGCCAAATTGAGTTACAATGATGCAATGGATGGAGCCAATGGCACGGTCGGGCTCCGTGATATCGACCATGACGGCAGGGCCGATAGTGTAGTATATTTTGGTGATTATATTGATGAAGGTGGATCAGCAGTAGGCGTGACGATTCGCAATGGATATCTGTATACCAGCTTGGTGAGAAAAGTACTGCGTAATAGATTGACAATGGGAGAGTTGGTGCCGACCAGTAAGACGGAAGTGGTACTCACCGATGTAGATGAAAACGTGGTAAAAAACTGGCATACCACCAAGCCGTTGGCCTTTGATAATAAGGGATACATGTATGTTCCATTTGGTTCACCCTCAGATGCTTGTCAGGACATACACAAGTATGGCCCGGTGGGCATTCCCGGAGGTAAAGGTTTGGATCCTTGTCCGGAGTTAGAAGATCATGCGGGTATTTGGCGATTCGAAGAAGGAAAGATTGGCCTCACTCAACGAGATGGTTACAGATTTGCTACCGGTATCCGCAGTGTGGTCGGCATGCAATGGAATCCTGCAGACGAGAGCCTTTATGCCGTTGGCAATGGCATCGACAATTTTAACACCATCTTTCCAGACATCTATACACTTTGGCAAGCTGCCGTCCTTCCGGCAGAAACCCTGATGAAGGTGACCGAAGGGACAGATTATGGCTGGCCTTATGCGTACTACGATCACATCCAGCAGAAGAATGTATTGCAGCCGGGATATGGAGGAGATGGTGTCAAAGTGGGCAGGGCTAACCAATATGCTGATCCCGCGATCGGTTTTCCAGGACATTGGGCTCCGATGGACGTATTATTTTACCAAGGAAGTCAATTTCCTGAGCGCTATAAGCACGGGGCTTTCGTAGCATTTCATGGCTCCACAGATCGTTCGCCGTACCCGCAGGCCGGATATATAGTCTGTTTTGTCCCTTTCGAAAACGGAGTGTCGGCAGGGCATTGGGAAGTTTTTGCGGATGGCTTCACAGGAGTGGATACGGTAGTTAATACAAGCGATGCCGTTTATCGACCGATGGGTTTAGCTACTGGTCCTGACGGCTCTTTATATATTAGTGAGTCCAACCAAGGAAAAATCTGGCGGGTCATGTATCAAGGTGATCCCGACGATTTTGGCGAAGTGCAATTAGCCGCTATGGACATGCGAAAATCTCGATCATACATCAAGACGCCTGATCCCGAAAAAGACAACTTAATGCGTGGGGATCAATTAAAAGGTGGTATTCTATACAATACATATTGTGCATCCTGCCACCAGAGAAATGGCAAAGGAGACAACAACCTTTTCCCCCCATTAGCAGATTCGGAATGGGTAATCGGTGACGAAGACCGATTAATTGATGTTGTGCTCAATGGCTTGCAGGGAATTATCGAAGTAAATGGAAAATCCTATAACGGATTGATGCCGCATAACAAACACTTAGATGATCATTCAATCGCTTCGATATTGACATATATCCGATCACATTTCGGAAATGATGCGATGCCCGTTGATGAGCCGGCCGTGAGTCGAATTCGAGCTGGTTCTAAATAACTCGCTATTGCTCAGACTTTTGCACTTCAGCACAGATGAAACCTCTGACTGCATGTGTTTTATTTTTGCATTCTATGCAACGATTACAAGATTGTACATATCCTCCATCAAATAGATGCATATCGCCTGCCCTTTGTTTCGCTCAGATTGACCTCTATTTTGTTGTTGGTCAAGCCTAAAAATTCGAGACTACAACCTAATGTCAGATTTCGCAGTTCATCAAATCCATTGACCTCCCAGCGTACATTGGTATTTGTATTTTTGTGGACATTTAGGTGATCGACGCAGCGCCTGAATGGCTATAGATGGATCATCAAGAAGCAGGACTTATGCAGATCTCTATGTCCTTGGGTATGCAAGCATACATCTTATTAACCCGGACAGAATCAGGATTAAAATTTTTGCATGGAATCAACATTTCCTTTATTGTTTGCTGCCATTGTCGGTTTTAGTCATGCCTTTGAAGCTGATCATTTGGTTGCTGTTGGTAGCCTCGTCACAAAGCGTGATAAGCTCATTCCGGCCATCAAGGATGGTATATATTGGGGCTTAGGTCATAGCTCCATGGTATTAATTATTGGCATGATCATGATTGTGGCCAAAGCAACCTTTCTCAATGACTATTTTCAGCACTTCGAAGCTGCTGTAGGGCTTATGCTGGTCTTGCTTGGATTGGCAAGATTTACGCAGTATTACCGCCATAGGAATCAAGCGGAGCAGCTGGTTTCTACTACCGGTGGACACCATCTGGCTTACGGTGTAGGTCTAGTACACGGTCTTGCAGGTAGTGGAATGATGATCTTGCTGGTGATGACAGAAATTGGAGACAGCGTTCGCAGTATCACCTACCTGATCATCTTTGGCATAGGATCCATTGTCGGTATGCTGGCGGCTGCAGGCATCTTCAGTTTGCCTTTTTTGAAGAGGTTTATAGATAATCAAGCGTTGCGGGCAGGTCTGATTGTCATCTCTTCGCTGCTTTGTATCGGATATGGTGCCTATGTAATGATAGTAAATCTGACGTAGTTTTTCATACTCGGTCGGCCATAGTCATTGCAAACTGCTGTTCACGGATCCCTAAATGGTATGGGGCTCCTACTTCAAAGGCGTTGGGGATATATCGAGTCAATGAGATCTCGAACAACTGCGAGAGAACAGGATCTGACATTGTTTCGGACTCGTGTCTGCAAAGCTAGAAGGTTTTCTGCGGACACCCCAAACTGATAAAATTGCTGTAATGAAAACAACTCGAACAAGTGTATTCTTGCCCGAGTTGCTACACAAATAAGCAGCTCAAGATCACCTGAATGTGCTGGAAAATACTAGTTGGGTGACATCTTCCATTTATCAACCAACTTTTCAGCAGCAATGACCAGGTTTTTTTGATTTTCATCCATGCTTGCCATATCTATTGATTTGCGTGCATGTTGGATGGCTCTCTGATATTGACTCTTTTCCGCGTAAATCTTTGCCTTAAGGAGCAACTTATAGCCATCTTCTCCACCAATTTCCATCGATTTGTTTACCCAAGTCATAGCTTGATCGATATCCCGGTGAGTGTCTAAATAGTAGGTAGCGGCTGCATAGTAGGTATTAGCTACATCAGTCATCGGATTTTTAAGCTTTTGCTCGATCTCAGCGACAACAATTTGATCAGCATACGTACCGATTTTAAATTTAACCAAGGTGTTTTCCCAGCTTATCATAATGTTAGCTGTTGTCCGGGTATGTTCTACAATGTCAATGGTGAATGATTCTACATGATCAGTCAATTTTGCGGTCTTTACTTCAAAACGAAGATAATCTTTGGCTTCATCGTAATTGTCGGTGCCCCATAAGTTGGTATTCCTGTTCAATATTATGGTCCAAACTTTTTTTCCTGGGACCGTAAATAAAGAATAGGTTCCATTAGATACTTTGTGATCATTTAGGAGTACATCTTCGCTAAAGGTGATCAAAGTTGCTTTGTTAGCACCTGTACGCCAAATTTGTCCAAAGGGTACTACTTCACCAAAAACCACTCGTTTATTCATGCTAGGCCTGGAGTAATCCACTTTGACTTTGCCAAAGCCAATTGACTGAACCAACTGACATCGAGGGCTAAGATCGGGTATGTTGATTTGGCCATGCAATGGTATCATTGCAAATGTGGCCAGAACCAACAAGCAGGTTTTAAGAACTGTGAACTTTTTCATAATGCGCTATTTTTAGTTAATACTGTGATTAACATTGATTTAAACAATACTTCAATTATTCACGGGGCAGATTGATCTTTATTGATGCAATTTCAGCAGTTGATGAGATTTATGCTATGACTTAGGTCATATTCCTCAAATTTAAGTTCAGATTTATCAATTTGGTTATGGCATCTTGATCGAGCCAAGCACTGGTAACTATTACGTTTGTGCTGTTAATGGAAACTTGCCACTCTCTTTATTCATAGCCATAACCTTGCAGCACCCCAGTTAAAAGGTACATACTGATAACTTTCCTTCATGTATCAGCCTGTTAAGATGGAATACACTTTGGCAGCTCAGGCATCGAAATGTCTCTCCACTGCTCTATAATATACCATATGTGGCATGTCGAAGTATGCTCAAAATGAAGCCCATTTGTAGTTGATCTAGGTCTTCTTTAGTCCGCTTGGGAATGATTTTACCAGATGGAATCCAGACTCTTCAGTAAGTGAATGGCGGGAGAGTATCATGATACATCTTTAGCTCTAACCTGCTTATTTGGTCTGAAATAGCGATTTGCACATACGTTGCATTATCGTATGTCAGGTCGAAGATGTTTCTTGAGAAATTCAAAGGTACCCACTCCATGGATCTGGTGCGGTCCGGCAAAGAACTCTTTATCCAGGCGATCCTGCCATCCGTTTAGGTCATAGTAGCGTCGCACCTTCCCAAATTCATAGTTGACCCAGTCGCTCCTGCCAATGCCATCATAATATCCGAATTCGATCATGAATGGGCGAGGTGCAATGAGTGCTGCCATTTCGGCATAGTTGAATGTGCGACCCAGATTCCATTCAGGCATCTCATATTCACCATAGAACATATAACTATAGGGCAGGGAGGTGGACACATTTTTACGTATCCATTCATTAAAGTCGCCACTGCAAATGGACAAGGCATATCCATCTAGGACAGCCGGAATCCGCATAGCCGATTTTCCTCCATAGGAAAGTCCATAAAATCCGATGCGTTCAGCATCCACAAAAGGAAGTTCCTGTAACCACGCCAAAATCACTTCATGTTGCGCTATAATAATGGAAAACAAGGAATAGCCCAATGGGTTAGCTATGCGTTGCAATATGCGAAAACGGTCTCCACCTCGATAGGGGTTGTGTGGTGCAAAAGTGATAAAACCTTGCTCAGCAAGGGATGTAGCAAATCCTTGATACGGCCGGAATTTTGGATCCGTGGTGTCGGTAGTGACCACATCCTTGGGGAGACCTTCCAACCCATGTTGGCACACCACTACGGGTAGACGATCACCTTCACGTGTATCTGTGGGGATGGTTAAAAGACCCCAGGCAAATACTCCTGGATACACATCCAGGACTACTTCGTATCGGAACCATTTTTCATTTTGATCAATCAGACGAGCTCTGGGTGTTATCTTCTCTGTAGGAGTTGGTATTCTGCCCAAGACTTCCCAAAGGCTCGTTCGGAATACTTCTTGACTGTTTTCTTCAGCATTTATTTTTTTCCAAAAATGCTCTTCCCTTTGAAGCTCCGTGGCTGTAATTTCTTTTTGATAAATGTGCTCCAGATTTTT
>JABDMH010000105.1 GCA_013001595.1 Saprospiraceae bacterium
AGTCTCACCGCATGTGCACCAGAAACAATGATCGAATCTTCTGCAACCGCATTTCCTTGTAGAAAAGACCAATCATCTAGAATACCACCTTCAAAATCATCCACCAAAGTCTGTGTACTAGCCACTCCATGGCAAACGAATGACATCAATAGATATAAAGAAAATCGAATTAACCCCCTCATCAGTAACAATCTATACATTAATGCGCTAGATGATATGAGCAAATACCATGCCTCAAACTGTTCCAACACAACGTCTGGCCTGTAAAAACGATCCAATATTTATGCTTATTGCAGGCCCTCGAAAGTACCTTGGGCTTGTTAAATGAGTAGTACCCGATTTATTCGATGCTAATTTGACTTTAGATAACCTGTTCAGGAAGGAGCCAAAGAAAGACATAAAAAATAAGCATAAGGGCTATTAACTTTCTACAATGTGAGTGAGCTTAGGGACTGAAGGAGTAGGCATGTTTGAATATCCGGTACTCCCACCACTAGATTATGTTTAATAATTCGGCGGCCATTTTTGTGGAAGGCGAGGTGTCAAAATGCAAACAAGTCATTTGTCCTCTTGTCACGATAGCTATCGTGATGCAACGAAGCATTTCGCGAAAAGGGACCATAATTGGTGGTCGGTGAACTGGGTATCTTACCACTCCGTCATGGCCTTCATCACTTGGTTTACTGGGTTTCGCCAATAGTCAAAGGAACGAAGGATCTCATCCGCTGGGACCCGGTGGGTGATGTAATCTTCTGCGGGAAAAGACTTATCCTGGAGGCGGGAAATAACTAGGTTAAAATCTGCCTTGGTTGCATTTCTACTACATACTATGGCCAATTCCTTTCTATGTAAATCTGGGTGGTGAAATGCCAGCTTTCCCTTATTCAAACCAACGAGCACATAATATCCTCCTGATCCTACATAGTCTACACCTTGCTCCATAGGTACTTTCGCTCCGGTCGCATCAAATGCCACCGAAACCATTTCACCATTCGTCATCTCCCCTATTTTTCCTATGGGATCCTCATGGGCATTGAGCACTTCACTAACGCCCAACTTTTCTTTTACAAACGCCAATCGATGCTCCTCAATATCCAGGGCAATAACCCGCGCCCCCTCTTGCTGTGCCGCCCAAATAATGCCAACTCCTATTGGTCCACAGCCAGACACCGCCACCCAATCTCCTTTTTGCAATGGTACGCGATTGACCGCATGCGTGCCGATACACAATGGCTCCACGATGGCCATTTCTTCCAAGGTTAGCCCCTTAGCAGGTAACAGTAAATCATTGGGCACAGCAATGAATTCACTCATTCCACCATCAATATGCACACCCAGTACCTCTAAGGTGCTGCAACAATTTGTTCTACCTTGAAGACAGGCCCGACAATGGCCACAATGCAGATAAGGAATGATTACAACTTCATCCCCCTCTTTGCAACCGGAAATCAAGCCATTAGCCGCAACAACTTCTCCTGAAAGTTCATGCCCCAGCACGCGTGGATAATCGAAAAAGGCCTGATTGCCGGCATAGGCATGCAGGTCTGTTCCACAAATGCCTACTCGTTTTATTTTAATCAAAGACTCTTCCTGCCCCAGTGTTGGCATTGGTTGGTCATTGAGCGTGAACGCGCCGGGCTTCTGACAAGTAATCACTTTCATTTATATAAGATATTTAGCGAGCCAAAATTTTAGGCAATGATGATTTCGCTAAACCCAATGGTCTCAATTTGGCCTTTTTCTTTACCTGGTGCTGAGCCATTTTCACTAGAATTTCCTTTAGAAGGTTACAGGTTTTCACTATGTAAGGCCCCTTATTCAGCATCACACATTCTGCTCGAGCAGCCATTGCAGCATCTGTCACTTCAGCACGAGATGCACGACCTGTCTTCGCATAATTTTCAAGTACCTGGGTTGCCCAAATAACAGGAATATGAGCAGCTTCACATAACCACATGATTTGTTCTTGAACTTCAGAAATCCTACTAAAACCCAACTCCACGGCTAGGTCTCCTCTTGCGATCATAACACCTACTTTAGGAAAGCGCATGGCGGTTAACAGCAACTCTGGAAGATTATAAAACGCTTCATGATTTTCAATCTTCAAGACAATTCCTAAGTTCTTTTTCCCGATTTTTTCTAGTTCCTTGTGCAGAATGAGCACATCACTAGGTCTCCGTACAAAAGAATAACCAAGGATATCGGCATGGTCGGCGGCAAATGCTAGATTATGAAGGTCTGCTGCTGTCAAGGCAGGCAAATCCAATTCAGTGTCAGGAACATTAATCCCCTTTTCAGCTTTTAGTTTCTCTACTTTGATGCGCTCGCCGGTAACTTTTACCTCTATTTGATCATCACCTTTGTTGATCACCACCGTTTCAATCTTGCCATCGTCAAAAAACACGCGGTCGCCCACCTTGGTATTATCAACAATTTCTGGCAAGCTGACACCGATACCTGCAGGACTGACAATCTGTCCAGCACCATTTTCACTAGCTTGATATCCGCCAATAGCATCTCGATGTAAGATCAAGTGATCGCCAGTAATTAGAGGTATGAAACTCTTCTTTTTTTTCTTTTTCTTTTTACCCTCGAACTCAGGAACAGTACCTGTGCGAATCTTAGGTCCTGACAAGTCCAAATAAATCTTACAATTCCTATTCAGTTCCTTTTCTGCCTTCTTAATGTGATCAATCATGCCTGACCAGATCTGTCGATCGTCGTGGCTTAGATTAATTCGAGCTATGTCCATGCCCTCCTTCATCAAGTCATAAACCAATTTGGGGTCCTCACCAGCGGCAGTAGGAAGGGTGACCATAATGTGAGAGGCTTTTACGCCCTTATTTTTGCCAAAAATATCATCGGTATGCTTTCTTAGAAGTTGTTGGCTTTTCTTGAATCCGATGGCCATTACTTTCTTGCTTGATTTCCATCGCCTTCCCTGCAGTAGGTACAATAGCTTTAGTGCATCTGACACATTCCTATACACATATTTTTCCGGAGAAGAAAGTGATGAAATGCCGCATTCTGCCAATCCACTGTGCACCTTACGCAAATCAAAAGACCGCAGTAATATGTATCGACACAAATTGACGGCGCTCGATCGATATTTTTTATGTACTGACTCCCCGATTTTCTTGAAGGCACTGTCACGAGCTAGTAGTCTCTCATGAAGCAATTCAAGTTTTTTGGTCAATTTGGTGAATTTCATTTATTTCAATTTAATAAAACTCTATCCTTCAAGGAGGAAATAAATCTAAATACTCTCCGAGATCAAAATCATGGGATTTCAAAATAAAAAGGGCCACAAAACTTGTGGCCCAGTATTTTCATTTATAGTATCAATCTGGAGTATTAATCCTCACTATTTGAGGCCTAAGCTAATAGGTACATAAGTGGTACCCCATACCAACCCAAGGGTGGCACTATTGTCTCGCAAATCTGTGAGGTTGATGAGGAAGCTTTCCACCTCGCAGCCAATTTCATCGGCTTCGACCATTACCTTAGCAGCAGGATCCTGGCTAGGGTATGAGTTCCAACCTCCTTGATCATAGGTATAAAAATATACTTCCCAGTTTTTCTCACCTGGTTTTGTCAAAATCGCATATGATCCAGCAGATAAACTCTTCCCTTCAGCGATGACATCTTTGCTGAAAGAAATCTTAGTGGCAGCATTTGCACCAGTGCGCCAAAACTCACCATATTTGTGCATGTCTGGAAAAATGGTCCTTCCTTTCAAAGAGGGTCGTGAATATTCGATGGTGATTTCGGTTGTTCCTGCCATCTGTGTCACTTTTGCCATGGGAGATGGAGATGGCTTATCCTGAGCTTGTGCCGACATGAACATCAAGGCAAAAGCAGGAATCATAAATAAAATCAATTTCCTTTTCATTCTAAACTAAGATTTTGTGAAAAAATTTGATGCGTAAAGATACGTAATATTTAATCCTGTCGAGTCATTCCAAGCCATACTAATACATCACCACAGAGCTGAAGCAGCATGATTTTGCGTCCTGTGAATCCACTCGGAATGAATTCACTAGTAGCCTTCCACCGCGCTCCCCTGGATAGCGGTAGGTTTCTCACCCCCAAATCTGTCTATCGCTTCATTGATCAAGGAAGCCGTTGCCGATGCACCAAGTCTCGTAGCGCCCAGTTCCTTTACCCTGAGCATTTGATCAAGCGTGCGTACGCCTCCGGCAGCTTTGATTTGTACCTTAGGATCACTATGCTTCCGCATTAAAATCAGATCGTGTTCAGTAGCACCCTGATAACTATATTTACCATCGGAACCTTTTACCATACCATAGCCCGTAGACGTTTTTACAAAATCAACCTTTAGTTGACTGCAAATAGTGCACAACCGGATCTTATCTTCGTCATTGGTCAGAAAATCATTTTCAAAAATGACTTTCAAGATGGCCCCATGCATATGGGTAGCCCTACAAATCCGATCAATTTCCCGCTCCACATAGTCCCAATCTCCACCTAGGACCTTACCGGCATTAACCACCATATCAATTTCTACAGCACCATCCTCGCAAGCTTGTATGGTTTCAGCGACCTTTACCGAAATCCGGCTGTTGCCATGGGGGAATCCAATAACCGTACCCACCAAGACGTCAGAACCAGTAAGCCATTTTACGGCGTTTTTCACAGCATAAGGCTTAATGCATACTGATGCTGTATTGTACTGACGGGCCAACAGACACCCCTCCTTCAATTCTTTGTCGGTCAAGGTGGGGTGGAGTAAGGAATGGTCAATCATCTTGGCCAATTCGTGGACTATTGTTGGTTGTTGCATGTTTCGATTTATAGTTAATAATTTGTTGCCGTGCTATGAGTTTTCCCTAGAGGAAGTCATCAATTTCTACCCATTTTTTATGTGTGTGGCTGGACAATATAGCCTCGCAGATTGATACCTCGCGATGCCCTTCCTCAAAAGTAGGGTAAATAAACCCGCCGGTCCTCTCCTCACCCAAGATCGCATCATAGAATGAACGAAAACATTGTTTAAAGGTATCAGGAAATCCTTCGTGGTGACCTCCGGGGTAATTGATATATGATCGTGTAAAATCACTCGACAAGGCAGGATCCTTTACCAATGCTTCATTCGCTTTATCTCGATGTCCCAGCAGCAATTCATTGGGCTGATTACTGTCCCAAGAAATGGACTGTTTGCTCCCAGCAATCTCATAGCGGATGCGATTTTTCACACCAGCGGTAACCTGAGACACCCAAAGGACTCCTTGACCACCTTCTTCAAACCGAATGGTGATGCAACCAGTATCCTCGGTATCAATCGACACGGGCTCAAAAGACTTAGGTATGGGTTGCTCACCAGAAAAAGTTTGCACTTCTCCTAAGGGCTTTTTCCGTTCGGGATGCACCGTATTTAAATCGGCAAAAACGTGACTGATCTTCAACCCTGTCATCGAAGACACCAAATCTATCCAATGTGTCCCTATATCAGCGACAGCTCGCAGGGGTCCTCCCTTATCTGCCCTCACTCTCCAGTTGTAATCGGTTTCATAAAACAGCCAATCCTGCACATAGCTTCCTACCACAGAAAAAATCCTTCCCAACTCTCCACTTTCTATCCTAGCTCTAGTCTCTAAGTTCATCGGGTAAAAGCGAATATTATACGTTACAGCTGCTTGCAGTCCACTTTCTCTAGCCAACTTTACCAACACGCTAGATTCCGTCGTATTCATGGCCAGTGGTTTCTCACACATTACGTGCTTGCCTGCCTCAAGTGTCTTCACCGCCATTGGATAGTGCAACATGTTTGGAACAGCCAGGTGAACAGCATCGATGTCCTTGTCCGCCAGAAGATCATTAATATCTTGATATCCCACCTCTAGTCCTAATTTCCTCTTAGCTACTTCAGATTTTTTCGGTGTACTGCCCATGATACCCTTCACCCTGACACCGAGTCTCTTCAGTGCTTCAACATGCACTGGTCCAATAAAACCAGTGCCTGCTACAGCGGCAGTTATCTCATTGTACATAGACGGTCTTGTTGCTTAATGCAGTAAATTGAACGGCTAATATATAAATATTCATCAGTCCCTTATCAACCATTCCTAAGAGTAAAACAACACGTTTTCAGAAGTTTGGTGTTGTACTTCCCCTTTCAGTTATTGGCTCATTAGAACCAAGTCTATGGCTGCGTGTTTATTTAAAAGATCATTTATTTACTAATGCTTCCGGATTCCATCGTACTAAGATTTGGGGCACATTCTTACATTTAATAGCCATCACAACTTTCTAATGAGTAAGCCTAATTCTCACAACACCATCTATGGCTTGGTTCTGATGCTCTATCTTCCACTGGTAGGTTGTAAACCACCAATAATTGAAGAATTCCACGAGACAAGAAAGCCAAACATCTTACTGATCATGGCCGATGATCTGGGATTTGGAGATATCGCCTCGCATGGGAACCCCTACATTCGGACACCACGTTTGAGTGCATTGAAGCAGTCCAGTGTTGTCTTTGAGCAGTGCTACGTGTCTCCCGTTTGTGCCCCTACCCGTGCTAGCCTCTTGACAGGCAAATACCATCAGCGAGTGGGTGTACAAAGCGTAACTAATGGATATGAAGTATTGGATCCTGATGCAGTGACCATTGGAGAATGGTTGGAGGGGCAGGGCTATCGCAATGGGATTTTTGGCAAATGGCACCTCGGGGAATATGAACCAAGCTTACCCTTAAGTCAGGGTTTTCATGAATTTATTGGCTTTCGAACAGGCCATACCGCTGACTATGTGGATGCGGTCTTAGAACAAAATGGGCATAAATACCAAAGCAGAGGATACATCACGCGTGTACTAACTGACGCCGCTTGGGCATTCATGCGTGAAAGCCAAGAGCCCTTTTTCTGCTATCTACCCTATAATGTTCCGCATACACCCCTACAGATTGACAGCCATAAATTGATGCCGTATCTGGAGCTGGATTTGGACGAGCGAACAGCTAGGATATACGCGATGATTGAAGATCTTGACAATGACATCGGGATGCTTATGGATAGTCTGCAAGGCAGAGGAATGCTTGAGAATACCATTATCATATTCATGAGCGACAATGGCCCAATCAGCGGTTGGAAAATCCCTCAAGACGAAATGAGGTTTAATGCCGGATTAAGAGATCAGAAGTTTACAGTTTATGAGGGAGGTATTCGTTCTCCCAGTTATTGGATGTGGCAAGGCACTTGGCCTGCTCATCAGGTCAGAGGACAAGTCACTGCGCACATCGATGTATTACCCACTTTGCTGGACATAATTGGCGTGACAGCTGACCCGACCCTTGACGGCATTAGTGTTAGAAAGTATTTAGAGAAAGCCAATGTGCCAGCAAATGAGCGGTTTTTCTTTCAAAAATATGCATTGGGCACCCTTGGCAGTCAATCCCCGCAACCAGGTGGCATAGTGCGACACGGTGTCTGGAAAATGGTGAACGGCAATGAACTTTATAAGTTGGATGTTGATAGGGGTGAAAAATTCAATCTAGCGAACAGAAGACCAGGAAAACTGGATTCACTCAATGTAGCGTATCACCAATGGTGGACGTCGATTTTGGCAGAAAGTGACCTATCCATACAGCCAATCAAGGTTGGCCTGGACCTTAAAGCAACTATAGACCTTCAACCCCATCATGGCACCGTAGTTGGAGACCTCAAATATACTGGGCACCGAGGGCTTTTAGGCGAAAAAATCGGAACCCACCCCCGAGGGGTTGATGGTGATTGGATTGCCAATTGGCAGGAAAGTGGGGATGCCATCAATTGGCACGTAAATGTCGCCTATGAGGGACCCTATACGCTCGAACTTCGCTACCGTTCTACCGGATCAGACTCCATACCATCTCTCTCAATACTTGCAAATGATGAAGCCTTAACCAATTTTAAGGCGGTGAATACGGGAACAGACTGGCAATGGAGTAAAATCGATACTGTGCCTTTAGCTGCAGGAAAAGCCAATTTAAGCATACAGCTTGAAGAGGATGTCGAAACTGGTTTTGAACTCAGATCTCTATCATTACAGAGACTGCGGGAATAGGACAAAAGGGCTTGCCAATAGTGAGAACTTGTCCATTGAGAGCCAGTCAGAGAACTCTTCCCAAATAGCAAGGAAAGTCGCAGGACCCAAGATCACTGATCGCTCCGGAAACAAAGTTCAATTTGTAGTCTTAGCTATAGACTACCAATCTAAATCCTCAAGTCTCTACATGGAGGTGATTGTTGAGCGACTGTCAAATTAGCTGCTGGGCACATCGAAGTTGGAGACCTATTATTGACAATGCATGCACTTTCGGTTCTGGTTATGAGTATAAGAAGCCATGAAAAATTGCACGATCCCTGGCATGGATTTAACTAACATATAATTAGAAACTACCGAAAGTATTTAGGCTCCTTCCATACTTATTAGAGCTGCCGATTTCTCATTAGTTCATCGAAATGGCAGGAAATTGCAAGTCTATAGACTGATTGTAGGTATGAAGTGAAGTGATCAAAGGCTCCGAGACCGCAGCAATCGGTAGATTACACACCATTTCCCATACCTGATAGTCAGATTCAGCAAGCATACTGATCCACATGCGGCTCATATCAACATTGATGCCATAGGTCTGAATCTTCCCATCGGCGAGCATCTGATTCATTAGGGCTGTTGACGACTCGTAGTTTTCACCAAAACTGTGCCCTAGTTCTAATTCTATTAGGAAGTAATTCTTCATGACGATCAATTTAAGTTCTACCTTAAAGACTATGTTTAGAACAAGTTGAACATCAAATTGATGTGCTTTAACAATTTTTTAATCCTTTAGTTAGACAAATCCTAAGAATAGCTCGACCAAGGTCCTAGAGATTAATGTCTACATCATTGGCACTCGAGAAATGAACTACTAAAATTTCGGTCGCGAAGATCGACATATTATGAGGGATGAGCTTGCTCATGAAATTGAACTCATCTGAGACCTCATTGACTATTTAGCCGATCCCCTTCCCAGGACATTCTTGCATTGGATACTGGCTCCATCAACGAGGCCGTCATGAACCATTCTACTTAGATCTTCCAATTAAAAAAAGAACTATATTACCAGTGGCACTCCATTCAAAATCGTAGTTCTGCGAAATGAGCTACCTACTTATAACGTAATCAACTAAACTTATCTATTATGAAGACGCTCAAATTTGTAGTCTGCCTCCTGGCAGCGGCAACCTATTTTTCTCCCCATCTAGTAGCCCAAGATGATGATATGACACAGGCTTTTTGGGTGCACGAAGACCGGGTCTATCCCAAAATGGCAGCTGAATATGAATCGGTATCCAAGGAACTCGTAGATCTTGCGCAGGAACATGAAGTCGAGGGATCATGGATTGCCATGAGAACTGAAGACTATAGATACATCTCGCTATCACCCATCGCAAATATGGCAGATCTGGATAAACGTCCCTTTGCCAAAATCGCAGAAAAAATGGGTAAGGAAAATTTCGGCAAGGTATTCGATCGCTTCGATGCTTGCTATGATAATCATGGCAGCTATATTCTCGTGCTTGATAAGGAACTCTCCTATCAGCCCACCGGAATTAATACGACACCCGCAGGAAAGGATTATCGGGCCATTACTTACTATCACTTTAAAGCAGCCGATACCGACAACGCTCGAGATCTGGCCATGAAATTCAAAAAGCTTTATACGGACAAGGGCTCTGAATTACATTATAGAGTTTATCGAAGTGGTTTCGGAGTGATGGGACAGTTTTATATGGTTGCAGTTGCTGCTGAAAGTGCCGAGGCATATGAAAAAATGCAAACTGAAAATCGCATGAAGTTGGGCGCAGAAGGTGCACAGCTATTCGGAGAGTTACAAGAAATGATGCTCAAAGTCGAGTATGTGCGTGGCACCATGCTTCCAGACCAGGGCTATTCAAGCTCAAACTAGTGAGTGTACTGCGGGAAGTGACATATCAGCAATCATGCTAGTCCCGCTCAAGCACTCATGAAATAGAATACATCTGATGGTCCTCAATTAATCTTGAGGACCATTTCATTTTGTCTTTCTCAGCGCACATGCAAATTGGACTAAAGGGAATGCCTATCGGTTCACTATCTTGATGAAACGACCTATCGGATGGTATAGCCAACGCTGGCATTAAGGGTTATGCCCCGTTTAAAATCCTCGTAAGCAAACTCTGAACCTTCATAATCCGATGCAAGTTTGTATGGGGCATTCAGCAGATTAGCAGCACTTAACTTTACGACCAGGTCTTGGAATCTTTTGGTGATGGTGAAGTCTAATTGTGATCGACCTCGATTAAATACATCCGGGGTATTATCTCGTCCAAAAATACTAAGACGATCACCTATGGTATTGAGTGATAGAATGGCCTCAAAACTGCCACTTGCTGGGCTGTATAATAAGGCGGCATTGGCAATGAATGGAGCTTGACCTTCGAAAGGTCGTGAGGTTCGATCTGTACTTGAGTTTTCTTCTCTCACATCAGAACTTGCTTCAATAAATGAGAAATTCGTATTGATTTTAAAGTTAGCCAGTTGGGGTGAGATAAAACCTAAATCTTTTCTCAGCTCAAATTCCACACCATAGAGTTCTGCCGAGGGTACATTGGTATATTGCAAGGTTGGATTAGGGGTCCGCAAATAGAACAAGGTTATGGGGTTGGTAAATTTCTTATAATACCCACTCACAGAAACCAACTCTCCGGCTCCAAGAAACCATTCCCAACGCAGATCATAGTTTGAGATATTTGTTCTGTCGAGATTGGGATTGCCACTGATGGTGAACTTTGTGGGTGGGTCGAAGGAACTGAAATTGGCTATTTCTCTTAGATTTGGTCTTGCCAGGGTTCGAGAAAAGGAGGCCCTCAAGTTCATCGTTTCATTCAATTCATAGATGAAATTAGCTGAGGGCAAGATGTCGTTTACATCAATGTTGCCAAATCGATCTTCATCATCCAAAAACGTATCCAGACTCTCCACGGAAATGTCCGTTGATTCATACCGGGCACCTCCAATAAATTTGAGCCGTTCCGAAATGGCAAAATTAACCATGGCATAGGCTGCAACTACATTTTCGGAACCGATGTAACTATTACGGGGGACGGTTACATCAAAATTTCGATTTCCCAGGATGTATCTGGTTTCTTCAGAACCAGAATCTTCAATTCTCTGAACAATCCCAATATTATCTTCTGCTAGATAAGCATCAATATCACCATTTACTTCGGAGAATGATTTGGAAGCAAGTAGTTCACCCCGGAAAAAATATGGTGATTCGCGTAGGATTTGATACCGCAATTCATTAAACGTTCTGTCTTTCTGTGAAAAAAGACCACCCACCTTAAGCTTATTGGTGTTTTCCGAACCAAAAGGCAGGGTAAAATCCAACTTAAAATCTTTTTGCTCATCTTGAAGGTCACGCCAAAAATGGAACGGCAACTGGATATCCGAGGCAGGAATATTGTAGAAATCCAGATCGGTGTTATAAACGTATTCAAAGAACCGCGTGTCTGGCTCTTCTTGAGTAATATTAGCGAGGCTTCCCTTCCACTCGAGACGGGCATTGCGCAGACCAGTAAAAATATGGTCGCCACCCAATTGATAGTTAATCATTTCCCGCTCGGTCCAAACCAGTGAATGCCCCTCCAAGAATCTCGGAAAAACAAGGTTGTCAGGACGTTCGCCTTCAATAAAGCGACCCACCTTATCTGCCTGGTGGCTATAGATGGTATTAAATGTCATTGTATTGGCCTCTCCTATCTTATAGGATAAACCAGCCATTCCACTAACAGATGGAGTTTGCGTGCTCAAAGTCTCACGAAAATCTCCTTGATTGAAGAGTGATCCCGATGTCACGTCATCTAAGAACCAATTTGCCTTATTATATCCGGTGAGTTGGGTATAGTTTTGCTTGAAAGATCCTGTCAATATAACCCCAAGTGCATTATTGCCCATGTCATATTTGTTTCCATACGAAAATGAAAAACCATGATCTAGTGGCGTGCCAGCATTGTTTGAGGTGAAA
Source organism: Saprospiraceae bacterium (assembly GCA_013001595.1). GTDB lineage: Bacteria > Bacteroidota > Bacteroidia > Chitinophagales > Saprospiraceae > JABDMH01. The sequence goes on from JABDMH010000105.1 coordinate 12,050, forward strand.
TTATTATTGGATTCCCTAATCACACGGTCAGTCAGGTTTGCCATTTCTCCTGCGCCAGCCCTACCATCTCTGGGCCGAGGAAACAGGGATTGTTCCAATATCCCGAGCTCTTGCACCCTTGCATCATTGTATATACTGGGAAGATCGCGAGTGCCATCATCATAGCCCCAATAGTCATTTTTTCCTCCATCATAACTGAGGAAATCAGAAATTAGATTGTTCTGTCTATTGTAACCTGCTGACACCGCAAATGTCAAGGTTTTTTGCTCTGGAAAAGATTTAGTTTTAATATCAACACTTCCTCCGGTGAACGTGCCTGGCAAATCAGGTGTAAACGTTTTGGAGGTGATGATGTTGTCCAAAAGGTTGGTAGGGATCAAATCCAATTGGGCACTGTTTCGGTACGGATCTGCACTAGGTATCACCATTCCATTCAGCTGTGAGAGAGAATATCGATCACCTAGGCCTCGTATGTATACATACTTACCCCCACTGATCGTTGCTCCCGTGACCTTTTTCATAGCTCCCGCAGCATCACTAATGGGATATCGGTTCATTTCTTGAGAAGAAATCCCGTCTTGAATTTTGTCAGACTTTCTTCGCAACATCAATAATGCATTCTCAGATCTTTCGACGGCCTTTGCGGTCACCACCACATCGAGTTTTAGATCTACTGCTTGATCCGAAAGAGTGACATCCAAGATCTGCATCTGCCCTTCATCAATCTCTACTTCTGAAACGGTCTTATCCTGGTATCCAACATAACTATACACCAATGCATATTGACCAGGAGATAATTCCAATTGATATTTACCATCCATATCTGTGCTGACACCAGTGGTTGTGCCAGCTACAGCAACATTCGCAAACATAAGCGGCTCACCACTATTCTCATCCAGTAAGGTTCCACTGACTACTCCTTGAGCAACAGCTGCTGTGGTGCCAAACATTAAAATAATCAGAACGATATAACTACGCATTTTACCTTGCTTTTGTCCGCACCACAAAAGTAGAATCTTGACATGAACTTTTTCGAAACTCAGTATTACGTTAATATTAAAAAAGGTCGCATTTCCGAAGAAATACGACCCATAGGAGATAAATTCACTTGCTATTTTACATAGAGCTTACAACTACTTTTTGAGTGGCAACTCCTTCATTTGTAACCAAGGATATCACATAAGTTCCCGGCAAAAGCTGAGATGCGTTTAACCGAATGTTGTTAGTTCCTGCTGGTGCATAACCCAATTGATTGCTCCTTATTAACCTTCCTGTAAGATCATATAAGCACACAGTTAGGTCTGAGCCTTGCTTTAAGGTGAATTGTATACGTGCTTCACCAGTATAGATGGGATTTGGAGATGTGATCATCCCAAGTCCATTTTCTACGACTTCCTTGGTATTAACGGTACGAAGGTCACCTAAAAATCCATACTCATCTAGGGCAGTCCAGCCCAAGGCCCAGTTATTTTCGTTGTCAAAGGCACCCCTGTATTCAGTGTCTTCTACGAAATCAGCAGCGTCAGGATCTTGAGCTGCACCACTCAATGCCGGTGAACCCGCATTCGGCCTGGGGTCAAGTTGTTGTCCATTGGGGATTCTGCTGATACCACCGAGTTGTGGATCAACATTCTCTGTACCACCAGCTTCAAGAGCCATCAATAAGGTATCTTCATCACTGAGGGCCAGATCCGTGTAGCCAAAGATGATGTTGTTCTTAAAGGCACTTTCCCCTGCAGCAAGGCGATCAATCGATGTGGATTCAACACCCACTGCGTATCCGCCTGATTCCAAAATCAAACTATTCCATATCTGTGCCGCTCCATCACTTTTTAAAATGATGCCATCACTCTCTCCATTGGCACTACCGACGCCTGCTCCAATAAATGTAGCATTGTATATACGTCCTACTGTCTTGGGTTCTTTATCCTCAGCTTCTGAACCATCATACTCTATCGCGTGGTCCCCGCCAAATTCACCATCCACATTTTGCTGCAAGGAGAATAGATACTGCATCGATCCTTCCCAGCTCTCATCAAAATCATAGGAGTCATCTCCAATGTAAGCAACTACCGCATGGGTAATATTCACGGCGCCACCAAATATCTCTATTCCGTCATCCTTTCCGGAAAACACCTCTATATAATCAATCTCTGTACCCGATCCCACGCCACCAAGGGTAAGACCATTGATCTCATTATCCTGTTCTAACACCGCTCCTCCATGCCTTATGGATACGTACTTTAATACTCCAGAATCATCGCTATTGTCCATTCCACCATATTGGCTCCTGTTGTCGCCTTCGGGTATACCTTCTACAAAGTCAGTTCCACCGTCTTCACCCACAATACCATTGCCCAAAATCACGATCCCACCCCACTTCTGAAAATCAAGGGGAGTCAAGTCTTCTGGATTTGACAGATCGTCCTCATCGCTGGTAAATATGATCGGAGCATCTACTGTGCCTTCTGCAAAAATCTGCCCTCCTCTACTCACGATAAGTGCACTACTGGGATCACCGGTTGTAGTGGTGCCCTTTGCTTTAATGACCGTGCCTGGTTCGATCATCATTACAGCGCCATCTTCAACATATACGTAGCCATCAAGGGTATAATCCATCCCAGCCACCAAACGCAGCGTATCACCAGCTTCAATACTGGCATCAGTAATCTCTGTCTGAGCCGCTATGTAAGCTACGTGGGTTAACAAATAAGCAATTAATAGGTAAACTTTTTTCATAGTCATTTCTAAATTTTATGATCGAAATTCAATAGGCTCCATCCATTCAATAAAGAACTTAATGACAACCTTAAATCAGCCGTAAAAGTACCCTGTGTTTGTTAAGCACCTTTGAATGCTATTTTAAATTTAGGTCAACAAAATTCTAGAAATATCCATGTTTATTTAATGTTAATTTAACGGCGCATCCGCTTGATTAGGTCATTTGTTTACACTGCGAATTCGAAGGCCAATCAAATGGGATTCTTCGTTTTGGATCCCTGGCCAACATGATTCCAAGGTATATTGACCTAAGTATCCGGATTATCCATATATATGCATTATAATAATTTGTAATATTTAAGGCAGCAATAATATCGAGTTAATCCCTACTTAATATTGTGAATCGATATTTGACCAAATAAAATCACAAAAACTGATGGTCAAGAGAGCATTAGATATTGCAATCATCTCGGATGTGCACCTAGGCACCTTCGCATGTCATGCAAAAGAGTTGCTGCAATATCTGCATAGTATTCATCCCAAAAAATTAGTCCTCAATGGCGACTTCATAGACATCTGGGAGTTTAGAAAACGCTCTTTCCCAAAAGAACATGTTGAGATTCTTCATCAAGTAATGAAAATGGCTTCCCAGGGTACCAAAGTCTACTACCTTACTGGAAACCACGATGATATAATGCGAAAGTTTAGTCCTTTCCAAGCAGGCAATATCATCCTTAGAGACAAACTTGTATTACAAATCGACCAAAAAAGATATTGGATTTTCCATGGTGATGTATTTGATGCAACTGTGACCATCTCTCCCCTTATTGCCAAACTTGGTGGACGTGGATACAACTGGCTTATCAGGCTAAACAGATTGATCAACAAGTTGAGAAAAAGACTGGGTTACCTGCCACTATCTTTAGCCAACAAGGTCAAACATAGTGTCAAACGTGCTTCGAAATACATTTCTGATTTTGAGTCTGCCGCCATAGCACATGCAAAAGAGCAAAACTATGACTATGTGATATGTGGTCACATTCACCTCCCGCAAATGCGGCATATACCCGAAAGTGGGCTAACTTATATGAATGCAGGCGATTGGGTAGAAAATCTAACTGCCTTAGAATATCGAAATAAGAACTGGGCACTATACCACTACGACCCTGCAGATTACAAACAACGAAATTCACGACTACACCCGACTAATTTATATAAGCTAAATAATACTGCCACCAAATTAAAGAAAGACTTGGCAGATCTATTATAACCCTTTCCAGAAACAATTGTTGAGAAGATGTGTGAAGACCCATTCTTATCTGAAACTTAAGTTTGAGGGCGGGCAATTTAACCAGAGCTTACGAGTTCGATCTAGTACTCCGACTAGTGGAATATCTTGAATAATTCTGAGTTCAATTTTGTGATGCACACAGCCTGCCACACCTCGGCGACGCGTCAGAACGCAGGAAGGGACTATCATCTTTCAGTAGTTGGAGCACTAGCTTGTTAACCCCAGATTAAGTTTGCATTAATTCCCGCGTTGGATCTTCTCTGAACATATGTAATGCATTTATTTTGTAGGAAATTTTCATGGAAATGCTGAGCTCTGATAGATCGCTTTATAAGATTTTAATTGTAGATGACGAACCAGATATCTTGGAATTCGTAGGATATAATTTGCAGCGCGAGGGCTACCAAATCGCGCAGGCTGAAAATGGCCATGATGCGGTTACTTTGGCCAGTGAGATCGAACCCCACTTGATCTTGTTGGATATTATGATGCCAGAAATGGATGGGGTTACCACATGCCACAAGATCAGGCAAGAGACGGCTTGTAAAGATACAGTCATTGCATTTCTCACAGCCCGACACGAGGAGTACAGTGAAATAGCTGGCTTTGATGCTGGAGCTGATGACTACATCCGTAAACCAGTTTCTCCAAGTGTCTTAAAAAGCAGAGTAGGAGCCTTATTGAGAAGATACAAGCACCTGGGAGTTGATGTAGAAAGCCGAAGAGAACATCTAGATTTAGCCCTAGACCAAGAAAAATTCGAAGCCCGCATCGGTTCGGAAAGACTGGACCTGGCTAAAAAAGAGTTTGAGATTCTGTGGCTAATGACTGAAAAACCAGGCAAAGTATATTCACGTGAAGAAATCTATCGACATGTTTGGGGCAGCGATGTTATTGTAGGTAATCGCACCATTGATGTGCATGTCTCCAAACTCCGTCAGAAATTAGGTCAGCGATTTATCAAAACTGTCAAAGGCATCGGATACAAGTTAGAGGACTAGTACTATTACTCTTGCTTTGATTTCTGGGTCACCTGCCATCTAGATAAGGTGACAAGTCATATCCAGCAATCATTCTTCCAGTCTTCTTCATATATAAGTCATACCGCACTACACCCAGACTATATTTGCACCTGGCCTACTCCTAATTTGTTTACTATTGCCTTTCATGTGGCGCTTAGACAATCTTCTGCAACTGGCACATATCGCCTTACCTTTCCTCAAAATCTACTTTACTCATAGACAAGGTTCATCTAATCGACGACAAGTAGCATTTTGGTCAGAAGCGCTTCAAGTTATTCCCGAACTCAAACACCTACCAGACTTCCTACGATCTCGAATTAGACATTATCAATTTGCAAATAGTCTGACCATGCAATGGTTTAATGTGCTACACAATAAGAAACCTAGTGCGCATGAGCGGAATGCCGGATGGTACCTTGCTGTGGCTACACCAATCGCAGATTTCTTGGTAGATGAGCTGGGAAAGAACGCGAAGGAGATTACAAGCATGATGGAAAAACCAGAAAATACCATCTACGACCAAATGGCACATAAACTACTTGGTCAGTCTCAGAGACTCAACTCCAATAAGAGATTTATGGATTTTCTCTATCAAACACTGAGGGCACAGGAAAAGAGTCTACTGCAAAAAACGGGCATGCAAAATGTAGACACAGTAAAACAAATCACTTGGGAAAAGGGAGGATTTGCATTATTACTATATCGGACAGCATTGTCCATTCCAATTTCTAGTCAAGAAGAGAAGGCCATCTTTCAAATAGGTGGTTTAATGCAACTGCACAATGATATTTTTGATTTATTTCGTGATACTCGAGACGACATTCAGACCCTACCAACACATATTGAATCTGTGAATACCCTGAAAAGTATTTATGAAAAAGAAGTTAGAACGACCATTGAAATGGTAGATGCCATTCCCGTGGCTAAACATCAAAGGAAAAGATTCCTGCTTCTAGTTTTATTAGCGGTCAACACCGGGTACGTTTGTCTGGCGCAGTATGAAGCTTTAGAAAAAAGATCAAAAGGAAAATTTACCCCAAAAAACTATACCAAACATGAGCTAATTTGCGACATGGATCAATGGTCAAAAATCGCATGGGTAGTTTGGAAAACTATTAATTATAAGATTGCAGTGACGAAGTTTGATGAGGCCGTCTAAATACGACCTTGTAATTTCCATATTTATTGACCAAGTCAGAATCACTCTGATCTGAATGACAAGACAGTCTATTGATGAAATCAAGTTGATGGTCAAATACCAAATCTATCCCTTTCGCACCGATGGTCTGAAATCTTGCTTGAAGGGCAAAAGGCACTAAAATTTCTGATATTTGCCCATGCTCATCAGGAAAGTGACGTTTTTGGTACTCACCGCATTACTTGGTCTGCTTATAGATCTTACTACGGTGATGGCTCAAGCCACTTATCCGGATGGATTCACTGATGAGTTGATTAGTGAAGACTTCTTTGCACCAGTAGGTATTGCCTTTCCAGATTCACACCTGATCTATGTTTGGGAACAACATGGGCTCATTCATAGTCTAAAAGACGGCATCAAGTTAGACACTCCCCTACTGGATATTCAAGCGGAGGTATCCGCAGCAGGCGAACATGGGATGCTGGGTATGGTATTGGATCCAAATTTTAAAAACAATGGATACCTCTATGTCTCATATGTGGTCGATCCACACCACCTAAATTACTTCGGTACCCCAGAGTATGATTCTACAGATACAGACAGTTGGAATGCGACCATTGGTCGAGTGGCCCGCTTTCAAGTGAATGTGACCAGTTTTACGGAGGTAATCCCAGGAAGTAGAAAAGTACTACTGGGTTCCGAACCTAGCAATGGGATACCAGTGCTCGCTCCTTCCCATGGTGTTGGCGGGCTAGATTTTGGCACAGATGGCACACTCCTGGTAGGCAGTGGTGATGGCACAACCTGGGTGGGCCACCACACCGGAGGAGAGGAATACCAAGAGTTCGGATATGACAGCCTAGGCAAAGCAATCGGAATTATTGATCAGTTGCAGGATGTAGGCTCGCTACGTGCCCAGCAAATAGAGAGCTATAGTGGTAAAATTCTGAGAATTGATCCAGCAACAGGCTTTGGCTTACCAAGCAATCCATTTTATGATGCCACTGCACCAGATGCCGCCCAATCCAAGGTGTGGGCAATGGGTCTTCGTAGCCCCTTTCGCATTAGAGTTCGACCTAGTAGCGGCAGCATAGACCCGGGGGATGGCCGTCCCGGAGTGATCTACATTGGAGATGTTGGAAGCAATCAGTATGAGGAACTAAACATTGCAGGAGAAGCAGGTAAAAATTTTGGCTGGCCGCTTTATGAAGGCATGGAGATAAATCGGGGCTTTTGGGATCAGTGGGTAGAAAATCCGTATGCGATAAATACGCAAACCCAGCATTGTGAAATTGACTTTTATCGATTCAATGACTTACTGGTTCCTCCCAGCAAAGATCACTCCCTGAATTCGGTACACCCCTGCAACACCAATGCAGACATTCAAAAAGATCATCCCGTATTCATACATGAGCGACCGGCTTTCTCCTACGGAAATACAAAGAACAACCCTGAACAAACCTACGTAGCTTCATTTTCTGCCGAGGGAAAACCAACGGCACATCAGGTTAGTGATCCACGCTCATCAATTGCAGCCCTACCTTTCGATGGAATCTCAAGTATTGCAGGAGATTTCTACATGGGTCAACGATTCCCAAAATCCTATCATCAAGTATATTTCCATGCAGATCATTCAGGTTGGATCAAGGCCATGGAGTATGATACCCATAACATCGACGAAATACACACCATACGTTCCTTCAAGGAAGGAGGCCTTTATATAGTTTATATCCGGTATAATCCATTTGATCAAGCGTTCTACTATGTTGTTATTGATTACAGCACAAAACCCACCATATATCAAATTCGTAAGGTTTTTTACGGTGGAAATGCAAAGCCAATTGCCAACATCACAGCCAATGTTTCCTATGGCACAGCTCCACTTACGGTAAATATTTCGGCAGTTTCATCCTTTGATCCTGCCGGAGAACCCTTGACCTACTTTTGGAGCGGGCCGAATTTGAAATCTCAACGCAGAGATACAATCCTTATACTGCTCTCTTCGGATGACACACCACAAAATGACACCATTCGATTGACTGTCATTGACTCCACAGGATTGAAAGACTCCACTTATCAAATAATATCGCTGAATAACACACCTCCGGAAGTCGAAATTACATCGATTAGTGAGGGTAACCAATACCCTTTGGATCAGGGCTTAGTTGAAACGCCTTTACAGGCAGATGTGCACGATATTGAACACGAAAATGATCAGCTTTCTTACTACTGGGAGATTAAACTGAAACACAACGATCATTTTCATCTGGAGCATATAGATACCAATGTATCTGCCGTTGTAACCCTATTCCCGCTAGGTAGCACCGCTCTTGACGAGCACTCGTATTTGATCGAACTGACGGTCACCGACCCGTTGGGACTGAGTAGTTTTGACGAGGTCACCATCCAGCCTGACCTCACGACTCATCTTGGTACTATCCTGTCAAATGAGCAAATACTAACTTATCCGAATCCTGTGCTTGATCATCTAAATATAGATATTACTTCTACGCTCAAGTCTGCCCCATACTCGGTAACACTTTATGACCTTTCGGGTAAAGTATACCTATCAGAAACTTTCCAGTCCAACCGATTGTCGTCTCATCACGATCTGCAAAAGCTTCCTGCCGGACTATACATTTTGCTCTTGACCAGCAAGAATGAAATCATGGACATCAGAAAAATAATTAAAGAATAAGAACGTGATACGATTTGTGCTAAACTGCTTGCTCTGGGCGATGGGTATTTCATGTCTTACAGCCCAATCTAAGGACTCCTGTGCCTGCTGTGATGCTACATATCGACAGTTTGATTTTTGGGTAGGCAATTGGCAAGCTGTGGTTAATGATACCGTCCGAGGACACAATGACATAATCCTCCTACAAGATGGTTGTCTCATTCAGGAAAATTGGAGGAGTGCAAAAGGGAACTATACTGGTACCTCCTACAATTACTTCGATGCCACGACCCAGAACTGGAATCAAGTATGGATTGATAATCAGGGACAAAGTTCGCGATTAAGTGGTGGAATACAAGGTAAGGCAATGATCTTGACCAGCGAAAAGGACACCAATTCTGCTACCGATTCCCTCATTCATCGCATCACCTGGACTCCCCTATCTCCCGATCGGGTACGACAGCTTTGGCAAAGTCGTTCAAGACACAGTGAGGAATGGAAAACATTATTTGATGGCGAATACCAACGTTTGACGAAATAATGACAGATTTACATCACAATCAGACCCATTTAAACGATTGAACTTTCTAGGTCAATAGTCCGTTAGCTAAGATGTATAGAGATCGCAAATTTCATGACACTCAAACACTGCCTACTTTCAACACCTCGCTAACTCCGAATGGCTTTATCGACCGAGTCAATCAACTCGCCAAAGACAGCATACCCTTTTTCTTCTTAGTAGACTTTGAGAAATCATTTCCTGTAGTCATGACGCTGCCAGAAATTTCTCAAAGCAAAATACAGTTCGACATTCCCAATCAACCGGGTCAAGTTGCTGCAACCGAAAAAAACCCGCAGGACCTAAGCTTGAATATTGCCCCTGTGCGGTTACGTACTTATAGTTCTTCGTTTGAGAGGGTTAAAAAACATCTATTGGATGGTGACTCTTACCTCGTAAATCTCACTTTTCCAACTAGACTACATAATAACTATACACTGGAAGAAATCTATGATCATGCCCAGGCACCATACAAGCTACTGTATCCTACTAAGTTTGTAACCTTCTCACCTGAATCATTCATCAAGATAGTGGATGATCAAATTTTCGCTTATCCTATGAAGGGTACCATAGATGCTAACATGCCTAATGCAGAGGAGTCTATCCTCAACAATCAAAAGGAAGCTTGGGAGCACAACACCATCGTAGACCTACTGAGAAATGATCTTTCCATGGTGGCAGACCGCGTTGAAGTGACGCGTTTTCGATACCTCGATCAAATCCGTACCAATAATAAAGACCTGCTGCAAGTGAGCTCTGAAATAAAGGGATCGTTGCCAAGAGTATGGCAACATCGCCTAGGAAACATACTGTGGCAATTGCTACCTGCGGGCTCAATTAGTGGTGCTCCCAAAGAAAAGACGCTTGAAATCATCAAGTGTTCGGAAATATCGCCACGAGGATTCTATACCGGTGTTTTTGGTTTTTTTGATGGAAGCAACCTTGACAGTGCCGTAAACATCCGCTTTATCGAAGAATACGAGGATGGTTTAAGATATCGTAGTGGTGGAGGCATCACCGCTTCGAGTCAATTGCATGAAGAATACCAAGAGATGCTAGACAAAATATATGTTCCCACTATTTGAGACCATCCGCATCGTAGATGGTGCTGCACAGCAGTTGGCTTACCATCAGATACGGATGGAACAGGCCACTGAAGCACACTATGGAGTTCCTTTAGAATTGAATCTAGCACAAGTAGTCGACGTCCCGAAAAAGTTCAGTAAGGGCCTCGTCAAATTAAGACTGGATTACGGAGTCCATGCATGTTCCCAAGCATATGCTCATTATAAAGCAAGGTCAATAAAGACACTGAGAACTATCAAGGACGAAGACATCAGCTACAAAATCAAAGCCACAGACAGATCCCATATCGATAGACTTTGGTCTCAGCGCGGCCCATGTGATGATATCCTAATTGTCAAGGACGGAATGGTAACAGATTCCTCGTACACCAACATTCTATTCTTAAAAGGTAATGATTGGATCACCCCCAATACACCTTTACTCAAAGGTACTCAACGTGCATATTTGTTGGATGCAGGCCTGATCACCGAAGCTTCTGTTCATCTTGATGCCATCGGTGATTACGATGGTTTTCAGCTGGTCAATGCCATGATGCCCTTTCAGGAAAACTACGTTATGAATGTCCGTGGAATCCATTATTGAAAGGTGAAGGCACCGATACTTACCAAGTATTCCAGGATCATATCATCTGCCATCTCGATGACCAGAAAGGTTGAAAAAGGTATAAGCTTTTTGAACATGCCTCAGCCTCCTGAGCTAATTCATATCACAGAAACTTTGTATATTTAGAATTTAAATACATTTTTCAATTCTCTAAAATCAACTAATGAGCAAATTAGACGAAAAACTTGAACATTATACCAAAGAGATGCGTAAGCTCGGTATCCCAGTGAATGCTGCCTTATTGAAAGGAGTGACTAAGGCATGTGGTCCATCTATTTATACTAGAGATGGAGAAACTGTGTCTTCTTCTAGTGCTTCTGAATTAAATCGTGTTAAGGCAAATTTCATGACGAAAAAACTAGGTCTATCTGGAGCTGACCTGGACAAAGGAGTAGCTCATGCTATTGACAAGATGGGCAAAGGAAATCGATCTAAGTATCGAGCTATTTTCTATTACCTTATCGTAAAGAAGTTTAAGAAAGATTCGCTTTTCGTGTAAGGAAATATTTAGAAAACCATTTTTAGTGTTAAAGAGCAGTAATCTACTGCTCTTTTTTATTTGGCACACTGTAATAGCGTTTGTTAGAAAAAGTAAAATGCATAGAGTTAATAAAGCGCTATTGGACTGTAACATTCAGATGAGTAGTATCAATTGAAATTGTTTTGTGCCAAATCAAATCTCGATGCCGACCGAAGCGTCGGTAGAAGCGATGCCGTGCATAGCCAAGTTAAGTAAGGTTATTGATGATGATGAGTTGGTGCAAAAGAAATCAATTGATATACTTAATTTGAGTGCTACAATCCACTAGAATTAATTCATAATACTTACGTTCCCTAAACATTGTATGCCAGACAATAGTTTTCCAATCACCCTAAGCGATATCCTCAGTGCACATGAAGAAATTGCACCAGTAATACATCGTACACCGATATTCACTAGCCAAGGCATCAATAAGATGGTCAACAGCAACGTCTTTTTTAAATGTGAGAATCTTCAACATGTTGGTGCTTTCAAAATGCGGGGAACGAGCTATACCATTAGCACCCTAAACGATGAACAACTTTCTAATGGTGTTTGCACACACTCATCTGGCAACCATGCTCAAGCTGTGGCCAAGTGTGCTCAGATGTACGGAATACCTGCACACATTGTGATGCCACGAAATGCACCAGCGGTAAAGCGTCAGGCGGTTCAGGGATATGGTGCCACCATCTATGATTGTAGTGCGCACATTGAAGACCGAGAAAAAACCCTTGCCATCGTGCAAGACCAAACTGGGGCCCATTTCATTCACCCTTATAATGATTATCGAGTCATCACCGGACAAGCCACAGCGGCCAAAGAATTACTGGAAGAAGCCCCAAATCTAAATATAATCGTTGCTCCTGTAGGCGGAGGAGGCCTACTTAGTGGTACCGGCCTGATCACCTCATTCGTTTCTCCAACCACAAAAGTATATGGGGCTGAACCGAAAATGGTGGATGATGCTTTTCGATCATTTCATTCTGGCAAGCTGGAGAAAAACACCACAATTGACACGATTGCCGATGGACTACTCACACTATTGGGCGACAAGACACTACCAATCATCCGAAGTACTGCACAAGATATTCTTACTGTAAGTGAAGCATCCATTATCCTGGCGATGCGTATGATTTGGGAAAGAATGAAATTGATTGTTGAGCCCTCGGCTGCTGTACCTCTAGCTGCGGTAATCACCCATCCACAAGTCTTCAAAGAGCAAACCGTTGGCATCATCTTATCGGGTGGTAATGTTGATCTCTCTAAACTCCCCTTCTGAAGCCATTCGTTGTGTGATCCAATCACACTGTACCATAGTGATAAAATCAGTAAACACAACATCATGCCGACTACTGAATGCACCATCAGGTACCTCAATGTAGGTAACCGATATGACGCATACAATGTGCCGTGGGTAGTTAAACTGGTCTGTCAAGGATAAAAGATGACTATCATTGTGTATCTTCAACCTTCTAAAAATTTACCCTGTATTTCCACAGGACTGGATAGAACAATATCAATGAGACTCTTTGGCCCTTGGCCAAAGGGTTTTTTTATATTCGATTGATCAATCATTTCTTACCCACTCATGAAAGACATTTTTCAGCAGGTGCTGCACTGGGAAAAGCAGGGTAAAGAATTTGCCATTGCTACAGTTGTTGACACCTGGCGATCTGCGCCCAGATCTGTTGGGTCATCCATGATTATCGACAGTAAGATGAATATCGTCGGATCGGTCAGTGGTGGTTGTGTGGAAGGCGCTGTAATTAAAGTGGCTCAGGAGGTGATCAAAGACCAAGTGGCGGTAAGGAAGAAATACGGAGTCTCTAATGAAGATGCTTGGTCTGCTGGCCTGAGTTGCGGTGGAGCCATCGAAGTGTTCACTTATCCCTTTTTCAACGTTTCCTCCGATTTGGTACAGATGGAAATCTGGAAGGAATTATCTATGTCGCTTACGAACAATCGGCCTTGTCTTTTGGCGACTCGCATCAGTAATGATGCTCCCCATTTGCTGCTCTCCCATGAAGGAGAACTCACCGGAAGTACTGATGGTTTTCCTCCAAAAACACGGCTGAACAAGATTCTGGCTTCAGGTAAAAGTAGCATCGTAAGGTATCGAGATCGAGCGTTTTTCATTCATGTTTTTCCTGCCAATGACCATCTCCTTATTATCGGAGCATCTCACATCAGTGTTCCACTTGTACAGCTAGCAGGTATACATGGATTCGACATTACCATTGTTGATCCTCGCGGTGTCTTTGCGGATAGCCTAGGGGCCATATGTGCTCCAGATAAACTTTTGACTTCATGGCCAGCAGAAGTACTACCCAATCTCAAACTCGATAGCAATGTTTATGCGGTGACATTAACCCACGATCCAAAGATTGACGACCAAGCTTTGAAAATTCTTTTGGATAGTGAGGTAAGCTACATTGGGGCATTGGGAAGTACACGTACCCACACCAAACGTATGAAGCGCTTGCAAGAGGCGGGAATTGATGCACGTGAGATTGAACGGATTTATGCACCAGTAGGACTGAATATTTCTGCCGGTAGCCCAGATGAAATTGCCTTAAGTATTATGGCTCAAATCATTCAGGTCAAGAATGCCCGATTATCCAGTGACTAGGGCAAAAGCCTTTGCCATGGCGTCGTAAGTGGCTTTCACTGCAGCCTCGTCATCCATATCTCGAAGCGGCTGGTTGAAAGGCTCGGCTCGCAGGGGACCATCGTAACCGATGATTACGAGGGCGTCCATAAAGTCCTGCAAGGGTATCACTCCTGTCGCCATTGGCAATTCCCTCTTTCCATCAATCTGATCCGCCACATCAAAACCGCTACGTGCGTCATTTAGATCTACAGCGATGATATCCCTATTATCAAGAGTAAGCAAATCTGTCTTGGATTCCTCGGCACAATACCAATGAAAGGAATCCAGCACAACACCGACATTTTCATCAATGGCGGCAATTAGTTCCTTAGTCTCAACCAGGGTTCTTACGAATGGAAACCTACTTCGTGTCAACAGGGTTTTAGGACCCACATATTCGAGCCCCAGTCTCACTCCGTGATGTCCAGCAATATTTGCCGCATCCTTCAGCCTGCTTTGATGCAGAGAAAAATTTGTTCGATAGGTGTAGTGAGCATTGGAAGGCATAATCCATGTATTCATTCTAGTGGCACCTGCCTTTTCCATTGCAGCACAAGTGGCAGGCATCTTAGCTAGACCCTCTTTAAATGTTGCTTCATCTTTCCGGAAATCAATGGGCAGACCTGCTGAACCCCATGATATTTTATGAGTTTTCATTTTTGCTAAGAAAGCATCCATTTCGCCTGAATCCATCGCGCTCAAATCATTGGGTAAACAAGTGATCGCACTATAGCCGAACTTGATGGCCAGGTCCAAAATTTCCGATTGGTTAAATTTGGCACCAATGGCTCCTGGGTTAAGGCTCATGGTAAAGTTGAGTTTATCCAGTGTTGAACGGTTACCTACCTCAAATCCTTTTAAAGTCCAAGGCGCTACTGCCAAACCCGCCATAGATACTGCTTGATTTCTTACAAAGCCTCTTCTTGATATCATGATGTTATCTTTTCACTATTAAAAAAAACGTCCCATGCATTAGCAGCCAATCTAACGCAATCCATTCTTTCTGGATACTCGCGAATTGCTTCAAAGGCTACAAATTCCTCGTACGGCGACCCCGCGTCGCCTGCTAATATGGCAAAAAAATGCTGCAACAGTTGCTCAGCTTGTTTCATACTGGTCTTTTGCAAATACTTGATCAACATGGAGCTGGCAGCCTTTGAAAGTGCACAACCATAACCATCGAAGGATGACTGGAGGATTTGACCTTGTTCAATTTTACAATACAGATGGAAGCGATCTCCACAAAGTGGATTATATGCCAACAAGATATGGGTAGCGTCCTCCATCTTAAAAAAATGACAGGGATCCCTCTGATGCTCCAAAATGGCAGGTGAATAAAGTCCTTCAGATCGGCTCATGATGAGAATACTCGCTTTACTTTGTTTAGGCCCATTACCAACTTATGTATATCTTCTTTGTCCGTATATATCCCCACTGATGCGCGCATTGTAGATGGAACACCGAGTGCTTGATGAAGTGGCTGAGCACAATGATGGCCAGCTCGAATGCATATGCGATGCTCTCCCAATATAGTGGCTGCATCGTGGGGATGGACATCATCCAGGGTGAAAGAAACGCATCCCAACTTTGGAACAGCAGCAGCCAAAACTTCAACACCTGATGCTTGTAGAGTCTCAGTCAAGTAGTGAGTGATTTCCTTCGCATGATCATAGACCATATCGAGACCAAGTTCTTCCATAAAATCCATAGCTGCCTGTAAGCCAAGGGCTCCAGCTAGGTGTTTTGATCCCGGTTCGAGTCGCTGCGGCAGCGACAACATGTCGAACGATCCTTCATTTACTTGTCCTACCATCCCTCCGCCAAAAGCAGTTGGTCTGATTTCTTGCAGCGCTGCTCGCCTACCAAAAAGTACCCCAATACCTGTAGGTCCATATAGTTTATGGCCAGAGAACACTAAAAAATCACAGCCGAGGGCTTGTACATCAATCTCCATGCGTCCGATACTCTGCGCAGCATCTACCAATGTCAAGGCATTCATCTTTCTGGCCGCAGGTACAATAACATCAATGGGATTAACTACTCCAAGTACATTAGACACTTGAGTCACTGCCACCATCTTGGTCAAGCGATCGATCATCAAGAGTCCTCTATCTAAATCCAATGTACCATCCTTCTGTAGTGGTATCACTCGCAGCTCCGCTCCAGTTTTATTAGACAGTTCCAACCATGGGATATAGTTGGCATGATGTTCCATTTGCGAGATCACAATATTGAACCCACGTTCAAACAGATGTGCCAAACCATTGGCAACCAAGTTGATGGAAGCAGTAGTTCCAGCAGTGAATATGATTTGATTGTGCGCTTCAGCATTGATGAAGTGCTGTACCGAGGTTCTCGCATCTTCAAAAGCCTGCGTAGCTCTCGCCGCCAGTGGATACAAGCCACGTTGTACGCTGCCATATCCCTGCGTATATGCATGATGAATTCGGTCTATGACCACTTGTGGTTTATGAGCCGTGGCCGCTGTATCTAAGTATACGTGTGGATACGTACTGAAGATGGGAAAGGCCGACTTGATGTTTTGCAATAGAGCACCTTTTTATTGGACTTAAAGTTAGGGAATGTTGGTGACGTTATTCAAGAACCGGATTACAGTCACTATCGCAGAATGCAGTGATAAATACCTTCCTGTAACCTGATGCAAATTAGCGCTCTGGCGAAAGTCGAGATCCCTCTACTGGATTTAGCACCAATGTTGCCAAAAAGTGCTTCGGAAAATGGTTTTAGAATTGCCATACATTATTGCTATAAATGAAGATTTTGTCATTAGAAAATGATGATCTTAGATCCAGACATGGATGAGAAAGGAATCGCAGACAAAAAAGAAGAGCCAACTGCACAGCATCTCACAGCCCTCGTCCTGGCTGCTGGCCTTTCAAAGCGTATGGGTATCATTAACAAGTTACTATTGCTAGTGGATGGTGAGCCTATGCTGCAGCATGTGATCCACGCGCTGATCGCTTCGACCATCGATCAGATAATCGTAGTTCTCGGACATGAAGCTGACCAGGTACAAACGATTGTACCAAATCATCCCAAACTGTCCACCATTATAAATGTTGACTATCGGCTCGGTATGTCAACTTCCATCAAAGCCGGAGTAAGTCAATTAGATCCTGCTACGGAAGGATGCTTGATTTGCTTAGGTGACATGCCCTATCTAAGCACATCCGAATACAACCAACTGCTTGAATATGCGAGCACTAATTCCGACCCTGGTATGATACTGCGGCCTAGATTTGAGCAAATGGGGGGCCACCCAGTTTTCTTTGGTAAAGCTTACTTCCCCTTTCTCAAAAACCTGGGGGATAGGGATCTGGGAGCACAAGTCATTTTACGTGAACATGTCAACTCCATTCAGTACATCGAGATGACGTCAGATCACTGCCTACTCGATATTGATCAGTAGCATTGTCAAATGACCTAATTCCGTCTAAAATGTGATGACTCCCTTGGCAATCCTTCCGTTTAGCATATCATCAAAAGCCGCATGCAAATCACGTGGTGAATACTCTTTGGATATCAATTCATCTAATTTCAATCGCCCTTGATCATAGAATTCAAGTATCTGCGGAAAATCTTTCGTTGGATCGCACTTGCCGTAGAGTGGATTGATATAAATCTTATCCCACTCAAATAAATTCATATCGATGGTAAGGTCTTGTTCTATGCCACTTACCTGGACCGCCATGCCAGCATTTCTTACCATCATTAGTGGAGCGGCACCAAGTGCCGGCACGCCGGTACATTCAAAAGCGTAGTCGGCACCTCTCCCGGTCAGTTGCCATACCTCCGCTTTCACTTTATCCAAAACATGTTCACCATCATCTACCTTAACCTGATAAGTGCTACCGAACTCTTCACTTAACTGTAGTCTATGAGCTGATCGATCCACAGCTATGATTTGCTCAGCTCCTGATATCTTAGCACCCTGGATGATGTTAAGACCAACCCCACCTACCCCAATGACAACGACTGAGGCTCCTCGTTCTACCTTAGCGGTATTGAGTACAGACCCGACTCCTGTCATCACCCCACAACCAATAATACTTGCTGGAGCAAATGATATATTGGTGTCAAAGGGAATGGCTGCCGCAGCTTTAACCACGGTATGCTGAGCCATGGTGCCTAAATTGAATGACCTTAGGATGCCCTCATCGCGAAAACGGGTACGATCCAGGTCAGCATGACCAGCATTCCATTTCCCACCGTGCACCACAGGAGAATTTCGCTCACAAATGTTGGTCTGTCCCTGTAAACACTGAAAGCACGAGCCACAGGGTATGGCCCAATTGAGAATCACACGATCACCTACTTTCAGGTGTGAGACCTTCTCACCCACTTCCAGAACTACCCCGGCACCTTCATGACCTACAATAAATGGGCCCTCCCAATGCATCACAGAATCGTAATCAGTATGACAGATGCCCGAGGCCTTTACTTCAACCAGTACCTCGTCTTCCCCGGGAGGAAAAACTTCGATGTCCTCATAAGAAAACTTTCCCTTGCCGTCAGCAATAATCGCTTGTGATGTCAGCATATCTATGGTTGTCAAAATCACTAAAATAATGAACCTTCAATAGTAAAATGGATTCATTACGATGCATCAATAAAAATGTCACAAAATGGTCAGTATCCAGCTGCACTTCACAGTGTAGCAAAGTTTTCGAATCGGCCATTCTATATTTGTCCACATAAATCATGGATACATGCTGCGCAAAACAGGAATACTACTCATCAACCTTGGCACTCCCGACCGTCCTACCAAAAAAGGTGTTCGTAAATACCTCACCCAATTTCTCACTGATGGGCGTGTCATCGACTATCCATGGTTGAGCCGCCAACTATTGGTGCGCGGGGTCATTATTCCAAGACGCAATGCAAATTCGACTTCTCTATATCAGCAGCTTTGGACATCGGAGGGATCACCCTTGAAGATATATGGTGAAGCTGTCGCATCCGCAATCAAACAAAGACATCCTGAAATATCTGTGGCTTTAGGTATGCGCTATCAACATCCATCGATCTCCTCTGCCATCGCATCACTCATGGAAGCCCAAGTAACGGACATCGTTGTGTTTCCGCTCTTTCCTCACTATGCCTCCGCCTCCACTGGATCAAGTTTTGAGGAAGTGATGCGGGTCATAAAATCCCAACAAGTAATTCCCAGTTTGTATTTTATCCAGGACTACTATGACCACGATGCCTTTCTGGATGTGATCGAAAAACGCAGCCAGTCTTTTGATCTCGCTGCCTATGATCACATACTATTCAGCTATCACGGCATTCCCCAACGTCAACTCAAAAAGGCAGATCTAGGAAATCACTGCCTTGCCTCAGAAGACTGTTGCCAGCAACAAGACCTCTCGAATCGACACTGTTACAGTGCTCAGAGCTATGCAACCACTTTCGCCTTAGCCAAAAAACTTAATTTAGCACCAGATCGGTATACTACATGTTTTCAATCTCGCTTAGGTAGAGACCCCTGGACCCAACCTTATACTTCAGCAATCATCCAGCGCAGAGCTGAGATGGGAGATAAGAGGTTGTTGGTTTTCAGTCCAGCTTTTGTTGCTGATTGCCTAGAAACCACCATCGAAGTAGGCGTGGAGTACCAGGAAGAATTTACATCCTTGGGTGGTGATAAAATCGATCTTGTACCAAGTCTAAATGATGACCCAGCTTGGATTGAGGCCATTATGACCATCATATCAGAAAGAATAAATCTGTAGATTTTGAAGTACGATCAAATACTTAAGGAGCTAAAGGCAAACCAATATAAGCCAGTATACTTCTTGCACGGAAATGAACCTTATTACATTGATCAACTGGCTAACTTTTTTGAGGATAATATTTTAGACGAGACAGAAAAAGCATTTAACCTAACCATACTTTATGGCAAAGACATTGACCATAAACAAGTTGTAGATCAAGCAAGGAGATTTCCAATGATGGCATCTCATCAGGTGGTCATCATAAAGGAGGCACAATCCATGTCGGGACTTCAACAATTACAAACCTATATAGAAAACCCTCTGGAAACCACCATTCTAGTCATTTGCCATAAACATAAAAAATTCGACGGTCGCACTAAGCTGGCCAATGTCGTCAAGAAAAATGCAGTCCTATTTGAATCCAAAAAACCTTACGATAACCAAATGCCCGCTTGGATTACCTCCTATCTAACTGGTATAAAACTAAAAATTGGCCCTAAGGAAGCTGCTTTAATTGCAGAATACCTAGGTAATGATTTAGGCAAAGTGGCCAATGAATTGGATAAATTAGCCATTAATCTATCCAAAGGTCATACCGTAACCGCCGACAACATCCAGGAACACATTGGCATCAGCAAAGATTATAACATTTTCGAATTGCAGGATGCCCTGACAGCTCGCAATCACACAAAAGCCTATCAGATCCTTAAATATTTTCAAGCCAATCCACGAAATAATCCCTTGGTTATGGTGGTTGCCGCACTCTTCGGCTTTTTTTCCAAGGTCTATTTAATGCATACCTTACGCAACGCCCCTGACCGTGAGGTCCAAAAAGTTCTGGGCCTGCCCACACCCTATTTTGTAAAAGACTATCGTAAAGCAGCTCAACAATTCAATCGTCGCCAAACGGAGAAAATTATCCATCTGCTCAAAAATTACGACCTTAAATCAAAAGGCGTAGGAAATGCCAGTTCATCAGATCAGTCAATGATGCAAGAAATGATGTATCATATTTTGAGTGTTTGAATGCTTAACCTCAAAGGTAACTCCTAACCATCATTGAACGAAAAATTCGACTATTTTAATAGGAAGGAACCAGGCAGTTTGACACACAACTATTATGCCCACAATATGGTCTCGACCGAGAAACAATTTCGCATGCTATGCCGATCAATTACCGAGTTGATTTAATTAAATCTGCAAAAGCCCGATCGATCAACATCTCATGGCCACCTTCAAACACATAAACAAATACGTCATCATTAAAGCTCCGTTGAAAATGAATGTCTCCCCTATTCGACTCACCAACCATCCGGTATCTGGCATTTCTACGTTCCAATAAACTCAGCATCTCACCTATAGAAATGGTTGCCGATTTTTCCTGACTGGCAAAATCTCGGACCACTTTGTTGTAAAATTTCAAACTCTGAGTAATGGGCACACTGCCCTCATATCCGTCGTGAATGCCCGCATATATGCTAAGCTGACTACCCTCTCTTTCCAAAATTGGAGTCTGCATATAATATGGAGATCTACTCTTAGCCTCAGAAACATTTAATACAAATGTGCCCTCTTTCACTCCTTCAGGATTGGTTACTTGAGCGATGTCGTTAGCATACTTGTTCTCTCGACCCACAGATTCATAATACCAATCCACAAGGTTTGAAATGGGCACCCATGCTGAATATGATCGAGCACGATATCGACTCTTCATGTAGGACAGCAGCGTCGCATACCCCCCACCACTGCTTCCAATGATGTGGATCTGGGAGGTGTCAACATTTCCATGTTCGATTGCGAATGCTATGGCATCATCCATATCGTGGATGGCTTGTACACTGCCGCATGCCATTGGATTGTCATTCGGACCTCGAAAATGAGGGTGAATGTAATTGAAACCTTTCTCATAAGATTTCCAAGCCAACGAATCAGCTTGATCATAGCCAGCACTCCAACTATGAAGACTTACAATAAGTGGTTGCTGTACATCACTGTCACTAGTAAAGAAATAGGCAGGTTGTCTGACCTGATCAAGGGAAGAGGTAATCTCCACAACCTCGCAACCTGGTGGCCAATCGAATGCTACTGGAGTCAAGTCAAATTGTTGGCCCATCAACAGTATCAAACAAATGAAAGAATAGGAAAACATAATGCAACTATTTTAATACGTCCTCCTTAAAGGACTAGTATTAGCCCAGAAGGAAATAAAATACCCCGCTAATATTTTTGCGCATTTCTTATCAGGACAACCTAAGTCCTGCTACCCAAACTACTATTTAATAACTTCCCTCATTCCAACGCAATTCATTTTTAATTCCACGGAGATCGGCACCCTCATCAATGACAATAAGTTCGATACCAGCCATTTCCGAAAAATCCTCCATGGAGGCAACGCTAAGTGCCTGGCTAAAACAAGTATGATGGGCTCCGCCAGCTAGGATCCATGCCGCTGCGGCTGTCGCCAAACTTGGTTCTGGTTTCCATAATGCTCTTGCTACAGGAAGATTGGGCATATTCATTTCTTCTTCAACAACCTCAACAGTATTGACGAGTAATCTAAACCTATGTCCAAGATCGATTAGCGCTACATTTAGGGCTCTGCCAGGACGACTATTAAATACCAACCTCACTGGGTCCTTCTTACCTCCTATACTTAGTGGATGAATTTCACAAGAAGGTTTAGATCCTGCAATCGAGGGACAAATCTCCAACATGTGCGCCCCAAGCACCAACTTGTTGCCCGGTGCAAAATGATACGTATAATCCTCCATAAAAGAAGTGCCACCGGATAATCCAGATGACATTAGTTTCATAGTACGTAATAGTGCCGCTGTTTTCCAATCTCCCTCAGCTCCAAAACCATACCCATCGGCCATCAAACGCTGTACCGCGATGCCCGGCAATTGATGTAATCCGTGCAAATTTTCAAAGGTGGTGGTGAAAGCCGAAAATTCTCCTTCCTCTAAAAATCTGCGCAATCCCAACTCTATCTTCGCTGCATCTCGTAAAGAACTATGTTTCTCTTTGCCTTTTCTTAATTCACCTGCCAGGTGATAGATGTCCTGATACTCATCGACCAGGTGATCAACATCTTTTTCCTCAATGGATTCAACCCTGTTAACCAAATCACCGAGTCCAAAACCATCTACGCTAAATCCGAATTGTATCTGGGCACTTACTTTATTCCCTTCCGTTACGGCCACTTCCCTCATGTTATCCCCAAATCTAACTACCTTCATGCATTGCATCATTTGCCATCCCCTAGCAACCCTTGACCAACTCGATATCTGCTGGATCACATGATCATCCGTCCAGTGCCCTACCACCACTTTGCGCCTGGTGCCCATTACAGCATTCAGAAACCCAAATTCTCGACCCCCATGTGCTGTCTGATTGAGATTCATGAAATCCATATCGATGGTTGACCATGGAATATCTCGATTGTACTGCGTATGGAGATGCAGCATCGGCTTTTGCAAAATCTTTAGGCCGTTGATCCACATCTTTGCGGGCGAAAAGGTATGCATCCATAAGATCAGACCAACACAACAATCTGCTGCATTAGCTTGATGACAAAGTGATACAATATCTGATGTGTTCGTCATTACGGACTTACCAACAATATCAACTGCGATCTCACTTTCGTTCGTCAGGCCCTTGACGATTGCTTCCGTATGTGCTTTGACCTTGATTAAGGTTTCTTCCCCATAGAGATGCTGGCTTCCAGTCACAAACCAAATTTGTAGGCCTTCTTGTAAAAGATGTTTCATCTTTACTGCTTGTTTGACAGGGTCTAACGATATTATGATTATTCAGGTCCAGCCCACCAATCATCGAGCAATTGTGTAAGTGCTTCCACGTGATCATCTTCCTGTGCTGCCAAATTTGTCATCTCCGACTTGTCTTTACTGAGGTCGTAGAGCTCAGCTGGCGCTTCCTCAAGATAGTCGAGATTTGGAAGAATTAATTTCCAGGGATATTGTAGAGCAATCCGATATTGTAGACTTTCATTGGGTTGCTGGACATCGACAATATCATGATCAAAGACTTCTGCGAAAATCGTCTTGCGATCTTCCCGGACCTGTGTATTCAGCAGATTGATTCCGGGTAATTGATCATAAGTAACATCGCAGGCAGAGAGAATAGTGGGCACTATGTCTATGTTACTAACTTGCGTCTGCCTGTCTAATTTGGCATCAATATTTCCTGGCCAGTGTAGCATCAATGGTGTCCTGATTCCCCCTTCATAAGGAGAACGTTTTGAACGTGGAGCATATCTATTGATTACATCTGGTCGCTGGATCCAACCATTGTCTGAAGTATAGATAACCAGTGTTTCCTCATCTAGACCTTCGGCTCGGAGAAAATCAATCAGTGCCCCACAAGTGTGATCAAACCACTCACACATGGCATAGTACCTGGCCAATGCTTCTGAATCTGTCCGTTCCATATATTTTTCTAATAAGGAATCTGGAGGCGTATGCGGTGCATGTGGGAGAAATGGAGCATACCAAATAAAAAATGGCGCCTCTTGAGCCTGGCTCTCCTGCACAAAATCATAAACGGGTTGTAATCCTTCCCTACCGATGACCAGTCCATCATCTCCATGCCGACCTCCTCTGCTGGGGTCGCCATGGGTCATACCTGCATCAAAATGTCCTTCTTTCCAGGATCCCAACCACCATTTTCCAGTTTGCATGGATCGATAGCCTTGGTCACCCAAATACTGGGTCAACAACTTGTTTTTATAAAATCGCTGTTTCAAGGTATCGTAGAAAGGTACCCTTGTCCTTCTCCACTCGTCACCGTAGCGATTACCTTCGAAATCAAATGATGGATCGTTTCCGGTGATGCCATGCTGATAGGCGTACAGTCCTGTGATCAGGGATGCCAATGAAGGGCTACAAAGGGGTGCGGTTACATAGCCGCGGGTAAAGGTCAGTGATTGCTCTGCAAGTGCATCTAAACGAGGTGTTTCTATGTCAGGATGACCCATAAATCCATAATCCGTATATGCCTGATCGTCTGATATAATTAACAGAACATTCGGAGGCCGTTCCAATGCCTCCTCAGGAGCTTGACACCCTATAAAACACTGGGCTACTAAGCACGAGAATATGGTAGCTCTTAGCCAATAACCAACGGTACTATTTCCTCTTTGTCTTATCATGCTAAGCGAAATATTAAAAAAATGAAAAAGTATTATGGTCATAACCGGCCTAAAATGAGCCCTTATAAGCTCATTGTCTGTCAGGATCAGCAAGTTCTATACCTACTACTTGTCTTTGGCTAATTCATCAATGGCAAATTAGAACCCTCAGATTGCTCCCCGCCTTCTGCTATGGCTGTGGAGGCATCTGCCAACTGAGCCGCTTCCTTCTTCAAGCTATTATAAGTGAAAGGAGCCAGCATTAGGCCTATGAATGTCTTTGGATAATTAGGCATGTCGCCAATGCCAATATCGTCACTTGGTTCTTGGTCCTTTGGCAAATAGAACGTACCGAATAAAATATCCCAGAAAATAACATCACCTCCATAATTAGAATTACTTTCCTCGATCTTTTTCGAGTGATGATAGCGATGATTTTTGGGTGAGGAGAAGATGTAATCAAATGGGCCCAGAATCACATCTAGATTGGTGTGTTGAAATCTGCCTATCGTCCGGCTCAATAATCCAGTCATAAAGACAACCTCCACTGGCGCCTGCACAAAAGCGAGTGGAATAGCCCAAAGTACTCCAGACACCATGCCCTCTAGAGGATGCGACCTAGTACCATTAAACCAATATAATCTTTCGGAAGAATGATGGATGGCATGCCACCTCCACATGAATTCTGACTCATGCATCCACCGGTGATACCAATATCTAAAAAAGTCGCGGATGGATAAGAGAATAAATACCTGAACGACCAGAGGCAATTGAGAGGGCCAGATTCCCTGACCGATCTCAGGTGATATCTCCTGCACGATGACAGCTACGGTAGCGAGCCTAAATGGCTTGCTGATATAATCACCCCAAAACTTTCCACCAAAAAACAACATGATGTCGGTTGGAGTATCTTCATCACCTAGCCACTTCCTGCTAAAAGGCATTAGTCTTTCTAAAGGAGCAAAAATAAAGCCTAGAATAATGAACATTAGAATCGTTCCTAAGAAGCTGCGAAAGGTAAATCCGTTCTCTACCAATTTATAACCTACGATCAAGGTTAAGGTCATGAAAAGCGGATAGATGACCACCTGCATGATCCTCCGCAGCAGTGTTCCTTCAAGTTTATAACTCAGTGGATCTATCCATTCCAAAAACAAACTGAAGGGTTTCAAAATGATGTGATGTCCGATCCATTCGATCGGCCGGAACAGGGTTTCTAAGCCAGTATAGATTTGCTTCCAGAAAGATCCGATGGGCCTTTTGGCCTCCTCATGATTAATTCGATTGTTCATTTTTTTCAGCTAGTGCTTGATCCAATAAATCCACATAGAGGTTAGCTGGCTATTTTGGCTTGCCTTGCAGAAATGCCTTTGCTATGGTCTGCCCCGATTGTAATCGGGCTGCATCTTGTCAATGCACAAAATAGCTGCGCCACTGCCATACATCCATCTGCCTGACAAAACACTGGTCTGTAGCCCGCCGTTCCTACAAAAGTTAACTCACCACTGCTAACGACAATTAAGATAGGAAATCTTCAGAAATGCAAGTGATTTGACATGCGCCATGCATCCACTTGAGTTAGCGTCACATTTGTTAGTCCTTCAAGCGCATGGCTTCACAGTCGTTATTGCCCATGATCCGAAAGGTCGGCTCTACACACACTTTGCCCTCCAGATAGCCGAATGTCCCTTATTCTCATAATCTACTGGAGTCAAAGATCAATCACTGAAAAATTATCCATATTTTGAGATCAGCCATTACGGCAGGAAAGTTTTAAGGTACATATGACACCAGACTTACCACAGGATCTAGGAGAAGATTTCACCCGTCCTTTGACTTCGGCAGGGTTGCTATGTCCATCATGTCAGAATCCTATAACTAAAGATGCCAAATTTTGCAGCGAATGTGGCCAAAAGCTGTCTTCATCAACCCAAAAAGATCAGAAAAATCGGGCAGAAAAAAGGCTATTGACAGTCATGTTTACCGATGTCACGGGGTATACATCGATGACCGAAAAGCTCGATCCTGAAGAAGTCCAGGAAGTATTGAGATCGATCTATCGTGCATCCAAAAAAGTAGTAGATGCCTACGGAGGAGTCGTACACGAAATTATTGGAGATTGTGCAGTGATATTATTTGGAGAGCCACACGCTAACGAAGACGATGGTCAGCGAGCTATACTTGCCGCACAAGGGATACATAAGGCGGTTCGCGACCTTAACACACCCGTCTTAGAAGCTAAGATCGGCAGACAATTGTCCATGCATACGGGTATAAATACTGGTACTGTCCTCATTGGTTATGATGAACTAACGGGCAACCGTCAGCTCGTTGGCGACACAGTCAATGTAGCTGCACGTTTAGATAGCCTCGCCACTCCTGATGAGATTATTGTGAGTAAGTCAACTTATCAAATTACCAAAAATCAGTTTCTCTTTGAGGCTCTTGACGGGCAATCCCTCAAAGGCAAATCTGAGGCGCAAGATGTATTTAGGCTCCTCGGTCATAAAACAGAGCTACTAGCCACTCAAAGTGCACCGCGGACTAAGTTTATTGGCCGTGAATGGGAAATGGCCAGTTTAAAAAATGCCGTCAAAATAATGAGTCAAGGTGAGTCCAGCTTGATCACCGTCCATGGTGAATCTGGAGGTGGCAAAAGCCGGTTAATCTCCACCTGGAAAGAAGATCTTCCAACTGACGTGATTATTCATGAAGCAAATGCCTATTCCATATCTAGGCACAATTCATATGCACTTTGGACGAACTTTTTCCAGCGCCAAGTCGGTGCTCAACAAGGAAAGCTAAGTTTGCAAGTCTTAGAAGAGAAATTTATAGAATGGGAACTTGATAAACAGGATGTGAAATGGCTGAGTTGGATTTTGGGTCACCAACACCCTGATCTGAAGAATCTGGATTCCTCTCTATTAAAAGAGCAGCTATTTAAAACAATCCAACATGTGCTGAGCTGCCTGTCCCAAAGATCAGAAACAGTTTTCCTCTTCGAAGATCTGCATTGGGCAGATCCCTCTTCATTAGAGCTCCTAAGTAATCTCCTTTCCAAGCTACAGCATGTCTGTACGATCATTGTATCCTTTCGCTCAAATTTCAACTTATCCTCCATCTATAAGAAAGAAAGAAGTCAATTCAGGCACGTGGATATTAACCTGCGGCCCTTTACGAAGGAACAGGGTGAGGCTATGCTGCAATCGATACTGAATACCATCGAAGTGCCTCAGCCATTAAATCAGTACGTTCATGATAAAATATCTGGTAACCCTTTCTATATAGAAGAGTTCGTTAATCATTTGTTGGATACTAAGAAATTAAACAAGAACGGTATTTGGAGACTTGAAGTTGATTTAAATGACGAAGATATTCCCAATACTATTGAAGGAGTTATTCGCGCTAGGCTAGATCAACTGGAAAAGGAAACCATGCGACTATTGGAACAGGCCGCGGTTATCGGACGATCTTTTTTCCATGATGTACTAGAACGCGTTGTTACTAGTAAAAATGATCTAGAAACTCAATTAGATCGATTGAAAAACAGTGAAATCATTCTTGAAAATCTCCTCGAAAGTCGCAAAGAATATACCTTCAGACACGCGCTTACGCAGGAGATTGCCTACAACACCATGCTCCGAAAAGAGCGTAAATCCATCCACGCCAAAGTAGCTCATTCTATAGAAGAACAGTTCTCAGATCAACTCAATGAATACTATGAGATCCTTGCGCACCACTATGTTCAGGCCGAAGATCTCTACAAAGCCATCGACTATCTATTGTTGGCAGGTAAAAAGAAACTGGCAGAGTTGGCTTCTGAAGAATCAGATGCTTATTTTGAGCAAGCCTACCAACTGCTATTAGAGCGTACCCTGACAGCAAAAGATGAATCTCTCCTCTTGGAGATCTTGATAGAATGGGCCTTTGCCCTTTATCATCGTGGACGTGGTGTCACAATGTGTAACCTATTCAAAAAACATATATCCATTGCTGAGACAAGTACTAGCCATAAGCAAAAAGCTTGGTTTTATGGCTGGTTGATGTTGTCCCAAACTTTCTCTGTCGAACATGCAGATTTAGTGGTTGAATGGGCTGACCGTTCGATAACAGAAGCAGAGCTCTCGCGAGACGATCGAACACGAGCGTATGTGTATGCCTGGTATGCTAGTAATCGGTCAGTGCTGGTGCAGGACTCAAAGATGGGTTCAGCCTATGGACTTGAGGCCATAGAATTATCTAAAGGATTACCACCAGACCTCTATCTCATCGGAAAATCGCGATATGGTGCTGGACTTTCACTTGCTATGCAAGGCAAATGGCAGTCGGCTCATCGTATTATTCAAGAGTCCATCTCCTTGGGGAAACAACTGAAAAGTCCGCGCATATCTTCCCTGGCCTATACATCCATGGGAATTTTCCACTTGTATAAGGGGCAGTATAAGAAAGCAGCGGAAGCTTTAATTCGTGCTGCCGAAGAGGCACCAGATACCTTATATAAATTGCTTGGATATGGATTTGGCACCTTTGCAGGATCACTGATTGAAAACAACTCGACCACCTACAGGTCATTACAAGATTATCTCAAAATTGACAACCAGGAATATCCCACCACACTACTCATGGTTGAATTCGCTCAGGCAAATCTCGATATAGAGCGTGGTCAATACAGATCAGGATTTCTCAAATGCACTTCTATTTTAGAACAAATAAAAGAGGCTGGCTACCTCAATTTGTACTTACCTGGTCAGATCATTTTTGGAAATAAGCTTATAGAAATCTCAAATCGGAAAAAGCTACCACCACTTAATCACATGTTGGGAAACTTCAGGTTCCTATTAGGCATGCTGCCATCTCTACAAAAACGCATCAAAGTCGTTTTTGATGAGATCATCGAGCTAGCTGCGACGAACGACTGCGCCTCTGCAGAGGCGCTGGGCAACTATTATTTATTCAAATGGTATGATGAAAATGGCAGAAAGCATAAGGCCACACCCTATCGAGATAAATCCATTAAATTATTGCAAAACTTGGAAATGCCCGACTTATTGGAACATGCTCGGACAATGAGTGCTAATAGTGAAGCTAAGTGATGCTACGTCTCTAGGGGAGATTGGGATTTCAAGAAATAAAGGCATAAATCTTTAATAGAAGCAGGACACCTTTGCGTTGACCTAGGTTTCGCTACCACATGACAGATTTTCATACTGACATTTTAAAATCAGTTGACCACAGTGACATTGCGCCCATTTCGATAAGCTCAGTCTAAATTTCTTAGTAAAGACCTCCAAGACCCCATAGGGTTTGATATATTAGCCCACTCGTAAACCGGGGGTTGACTGAAGATTTACGTGTGATTGACAAACTATGTTCTGACTCTTTCAGATTATTTTACCGTAGCGTATATCGGTCTGTTCTTCAGACAATTCCCAGAGCCGCTTAGCATGGGAAACATTTTGTGACATAGCGCTAGATTTCACGATAATGGGGCTTCCCTTCATTTCCATAAATCCCGAGGGTCCAAAGTAATCCCCGGGCTGTGCTCCTGGGTCAATTGCGGCTCTGAGAGTAGGCAAGACACCTTGTTCTACGGACTGAGAAAAGATCGGGTTTAGCATTCTGAACGGGAGAGAATGTCTCTGCAAGTCCGTACTTGTCCAGCCGGGATGAGCAGCTGTAACCATTGGTGCATTGGTAACTCCATTGAGTTTCCTTGCCAATTCAAAGGTAAAATATAGGTTGGCCAATTTGCTGTCCCCATATGCTTTCCCAGTAACATAGGGTCGCTTCTCCCAGTTGAGGTCATCAAAATCAATATTTCCCCGCCGATGGGCAATGCTTGAGGTAGCCACGATTCGAGATCCTGTTGTGTCCTGCAATAAAGGCATCAAATATCCCGTCAAAGCGAAGTGTCCCAAATGATTG
The DNA here is from genome assembly GCA_013001595.1 of Saprospiraceae bacterium. Classification (GTDB taxonomy): domain Bacteria; phylum Bacteroidota; class Bacteroidia; order Chitinophagales; family Saprospiraceae; genus JABDMH01. Next base: position 43,129 of record JABDMH010000105.1, read on the forward strand.
ACTCCCATTTGTATCTCAAAGCCGTCTTCGGTTCTGGAAAAGGGGCAAGCCATTACCCCAGCATTGTTGATCAAAACATCCAATTGGCTATAAGCAGTCGTCACTTCGTCGGCGAAAGACTTGACCGAACGCAAACTACTCAGGTCGAGCATGCGCACATCCATGCTTGCAGCTGGAAAGACCTGCTTAATTTCTTTGGCAACACTTTCTCCTTTTTGCACATTTCTCACAGCCAGCATTACATGAGCATTTTTATTTGCAAATACTTTGGTGGCTTCTTTACCTAAGCCGCTAGTTGCTCCTGTAATGATGACTACCCTACCCCCTTGATCGGGCATATGGTGCACTTTCCATTTCAATTTTGACATGATTTCCATTTAGATATGATGAATAACATTTCTCTATTGCATTTGAAATAGTCTCGGTAAGATGCTACTTGTTTTCGCCTTGTACATGAACAATTATCAAAGAGTGAGGAGGTAGCTTTACAGCACCATTTTCAAAGATTAACTCCGTCCTTTTCGGAGCCACCCTATTTGGATGTTCAATATCGTTGAATGCTTGGGGCGTCCCTCCAGTCAAGATGGTCGCTTCATATTTGCCATCTAACATTCTATTCCCCAAATTTATGGTACATACTACGTCTTCTCTTGGGTGCCGGTTAATTAGGGAGATGGCCCAGTTTTCTGCATTTTCATCGACCGTAGCTACAGCATCCACCACGGCCACCGAGCCTGTCTCATGGACGAGTTTATCTGTGGTAATTTGAATGGGTGCCACCTGGCTTTCCAATTCGTTGGTATACATAAACATCGCATGAAAATGGGTACGCTTAACGATCCCTTTTGGGTGGACATACAGTGGACCCCGTGTATTGACAAGCGGTGCGATATTGCCCATGGTCACCCTTTCGGAATTACGTAGACAGGCGTTTAAGAATGACGCAGCAAAAAGCGCATCGGCCATGGTGTAGTGACTGTTCAGGTCATTGCCTGCTATCCTTTCTTCAACCAGTCTAAGAACTTCAGGGTCTTCATAATCATTCATCTTGTTCCTTGGAAACCCCGGATGTTGCCAGGCACGTAGGTTCCATTCGTCAAAGGCAATTTTGAGCCGGCCCATGTTTTTATCATCGAGAGACTTGCTTACAATCTTTATATACTTCTCCGGGTTTTCTGACTGGGCAATTGCCGTCATATAATCATACCTGGGCAGGTCGTTTCCTCGTGGAAGCCAGTAGTTGTGAACCGAGATATAGTCTAGGTAATCACCTGCCGTCTCCATCAGATAGGACTGAACCCCGGGCATCTTTTTCCCCTGATTCCCTTGAGATCCAGAACAGGTTATTTGAATATCCGGATAAAGCTCTTTCATGGCTTTGGCGGTATTGCGTACTCTGTTGACATAGGCAGTGTCATAGCGCTCATTACCAACACTCCAGAACTTTACATCAAAGGGCTTAGGGTTTCCATTTGCCTTACGCATATCAGCAAATTTCCCATCGGTCGCATTGCAATAAGCCACCCAGTCAAGATTCTCCTGAACGTCAGCTAATCCATTGTGGCAGATGTAAGGCTCAGCACCAATCATTCGGCAAAATTCAACAAACTCGTCTGTCCCAAAGGTATTGGGTTCTATCACCCCCCATCGGAAATCGCCATAAGCCGCACGTTTTTCTCCAACTCCCTTTTGCCAGTGATAGGCATCCACAAGCATCCTCCTGGCCATCGAAGAACAGGCACTTTCAGCTCCGTTAATGCTTCAACAACATCTATGCGAAAGCCCTTTACATCAGCCAACGGAGACCCGGGTTCAAATACACCGCCGTAGATTTGTCTTCCGAAATGTTCAATAAAGCCACCGAATATCATTGGGTCATATGCCTCGGGCGAGCTTTCTGTACCGATGGCAATGGTTGTTTTTCGCATCGCTGATTGCTCTGCGGGAGGTCTACAAGACAGCATGCACAAGGAAAGGCTCACTATTAATGTTATTGTTCTCATTGGCTTTATATATCGGGTTATACCTGCTCCCTTCTTTCACCTCCCTATGGTTCAACACTAAAAACAAATAAGCTGGCAACCCATTAACACAAAACAACTAGGATGCGCTGTTGGAACTTGTACCTCGGTTCGGAGGCCCTTCTCTGTGATATCCTCCTATGATTGATGGTGTCCTGAAATCGCCAAATTAAGTACCTGTACTCAACTCCGTAACATCTTGCTTAAAAGGGGAGCCTCCATTGCGCAAAACCCGCTGTAGGTGGATCTTATTGCACTGATGTCAGTGGTTTTTATTCAATATGTCTGTACATCCAACTGGTCAAGTTACCATTTCGACACCATTTCATGGCTTTTTCTATCTCTCCTTTACATAGACCACTATTCCTGTTGCATGGACTTTTTTCTTTAGTTTGCGTATTCAACTGTTCTAGAAACGGCAATGCCTCTTGATCAGCTAACTGCCCGAGTGCCCAGATGGCTGAATTCTTTTCTTCATAGCTGTGATTCTCAGATTCAATGAGTTTTGTCAATGATCCAATGGCATCCAGTCTATATGCTGTCACAGCAATCGTTGTTATATCCTCAACTTGATGGTGAATTTTGGTAAATGTGAATATGGCCACGATTGCAAAAATGAAAGTACCCGTGATTAGAACCACCAACCATGTTTTTCTCATAACTGCACTTTTATATTGACCTACTCATTTTAACTACCCCTAGGGCAATCTTCCGCGATAACACCTTCTTCATACTTGCAGACCATTCTAAGCACCAGTGAAGCATCTGTGTGATGATCTCTTATGGAACAGATCCATTTCGGAAAGCGCTACCAGTGATTTAAAAACGGAAAGTGAGCCATCGCAATTGCTCTTACCGAGGATAGTGCATTGTCCCATAAACAAATACGCACTCACCAATGGTCTTTTCGCCAGCTCATCATTATCAAGCCGCCAATTATTTATCTGAACTGGAGGTAACCTTTTCTGACAAGACGCAATCAAGGACTAAACAATCCAAGAATTTATGCCCTGGAGGCAAGTTAACTTCTAAAACTCTAACCAATGATAAGAACCATACTCCCCCTCATTCTTTGTGCCGCATCGTTGGCAAGTTATACAAGCATATTTGCTCAGGGGTTCACGTACAACCTGTATTCCGGGAGTGACTACTACATGTATGTGGATCATAAAACCGACAAATTTTGTGACTGTAGCAATAAGTACAGCTTTTCCGTCTATAAAAACAGCGTCAGAGCATCCAACCTCCTAGGAAGTAGCACCAAGAAATCAGGAAAGATCACGATGAAGGTCGGACCATCAGTCAATCAGAAGTACGCATTTGCCGTGACTGTTAATGGAAAAAATAATTTCATTTTTGATTGTGCAGCAAACTGTTCGGGTACCGGAAGTGCAAGTAAGAGCTCCAAGACATCTCGTATCAGGACACCCAGAGGTGCACAAGCTTCCCAGGACAAAGACTACATTGATCTGAGTTGGAGCTCGGCTACAGACATACCAGCCAAGGATCACTTCTATCGCATTGCTAGGGATGAGCCGGACAATTTTATCGGTACAGCTAGTGGCGTTGCGAAAAATGGAATCCAGACATTTACAGACGAATATGTAGGTCCAGATGAAACACATACATACTATATTTTTACAGCAACCAATGGCTGGGGAGGTCATATTTCCAATGCCCGCTCAACCAGGGGAAGAACTAGGCCCCGTCAAATGCTTGCATCGGTTGGTTTGGCTCGAAAGGTATCTTTGAGTTGGGATGACATTTCGGAAATCACAGATGAGGCCGTCATCAAAAGAGATGGACAGCAAATTGCAGAAATAAACATCAACAGTGCAGCAGACACGGCATTTTCTGACAGTGATCCAGCCCTGATTCCTGGTGAAAAGTACATGTACTCCGTTTCTTGGACCAAGGGTGACGTGATCTATGCATTGTCGGCTACCGGTGCGAGTCAGCCCAATGGTCGAATCAGTGGAACCATACAAACGCCGTTAACGCAACTGCCCATCTCCGGGGTAGAAGTATGCGTGATCCAGGAATCAGCATTGGCACAGAGTCCATCTGGAACCATGTATTGTGATACCAGTGATGAATTTGGTCATTATGAAATTAGACGCATTTATTATGGCCCGGAAGCCACCTATACGGTCATTCCAAAAAAGGAAAATCATGCCTTTGACCCTGCACGATATGAGGGGCAAAGATTAGAACTTGAATTCCCCAGCATCAATGTAAACTTTGATGATACCACCGCATTCCTGGCCAGCGGTAAAGTCATTCAGACGCTGCATGGAGACACCTGTGGTCTGCCGGGTGTGGAACTTTGGATCAATGATCTGTTTCGGGGAACCAGGACGGATAAAGATGGCTATTACTCCCTGGGTGTGGAAGAATCCGGCACGTACAAAATCGAACCCAGATTGGCAGGACATGCCATTACGCCAGCTTCCCAATCCATATTGATTGATAAAGATGTAAAGGATATCAATTTTATGGACACCAATACCAACATCATCGAAGGACTCGTCAAAGCAGGTTGTGATCTTTTCATAGGACAAGCTCAGGTCAGGATATATTCCGGCAATGAGCGCATTTGCTTTGATACGACCGTGACCACGGATACTTCCGGATACTACAAGCTGGAGCTTCCTGCTCGATCCTACCAAGTCGAGGTGACGCAATTTACGCCATCGGATGACCTAACGATAGATCCCGACCAGGTGCTTTCCTATTTCAATACGGAAGAAGCCGACCTCACCTTCGAGCCACAGGAAATCAATTTCATTTTTAGGAGACCGCCGGCCATACAAGTTACCGGCCTACCGGCCATCAAATGCACTGCACTGGGAGCCCCCATCGTTGAGCAATATGAATATTATGCGGTGGACATCGCTGTGTCCGAGACGTTTGGTGATCGAAGTTGTTTTGTCGAGTCCGGTTATGTGGTCATCTTCGATGAGGTCGGCGACAAAGATGGTCGTCCGGATACGATCGAACTGGAGGGTGGTAAAGCCAGCTACAGTCTTAGGGCAGGCGCACCAAACTTAATTGCCCCACATCATAAGTTACTGCAAGTGGTCGCGTACGTCGATGATGAGGTATCGGATTGGTCCATGCCAATATTGGTCACTGGGTTGAGAGCTCGCGAGCAAACATTTGCAACCGTCATGCCAGAGATTCCTTTTATGATCCTCCACGACCCTCCTGGCGATGCGAGTTACAGTTTTCGAGAAGAAGGATTTGAGTCAGAACTGGCCATGCGTATGTTTGCCAAAACCGAAGCCAGCGTAGAAGCCAGGACCGAAGTCAAACTTGGATCAAGGTTTTCGATCAGCGATCCAACCGGTATTATCTCTACAGAAACGGAAGCATGGGGATTGCTGGGAGGATCGCTAGAAATTGGAGCCCGCTTGGCCACGCAAGGGGAGCTAATTCTCAACACACAGACGGTAGAGCGATTTTCGACTTCAAATAATCCGCAAATAACCGGTACAGAAGGAGATCTATACATCGGCGCTGCGATGAATATGGTCTATGCCTTGGCAGATGTCCTATCGGTTGATCCCAACACGTGTGAGGCAGACCTGAGTCAAAGTATGGTTATGGGAAACGATGGTTTTGCCACCACATTTATGTATACGGAAGACCACATCAATAATTCACTCATACCACAATTACAGCAGATTAGAGATCTGTACATCGAACAGCAGTCAGACTCAGCAGAAATCTATCGAAACCAAATTTCCGTTTGGCAGCAAGTCGTAGATAACAACCGTCGAAATAAGCAAAAAGCCAAAGCGATCGAAAATCGGTCTTTTAGTGCTGGTGCTGCCTACACATCTTCCACCACCATACAATCTCAAGCCATCTCCTCGATCGAAGCCAGTGCATTCATTGATGCCGGTGTACTCATAGGAGCCGGATTCGAAGTAGCAGGATCTGGCGTAAGTGGGTTTTTAGAAACCCGCATCAGTGTCGAACTCGGTGCCTCCCTTACTGGCACCAGTCTTCAGGCCGTCACTACTGGATTCGAACTCAATGATGATGATCAGGGCGACTTTTTTAGCTTAAATATTAAAGAAGATCCCGTGTATGGAACACCTGTTTTTGATGTCGTCAGTGGCAGGAGCAGCTGTCCCCGCGAAGACTTCACACAACCTCGGGAGTCCTTGCAATTACTATCGGACAGCTATGCCCAATTTGATATTCCCACAGACGGCCAGGCAGTATTTAAACTTGATCTGGGCAACATCAGCCAATCGGATGAACCACGTACCTATTTGCTGAAATTTCTCCAGGAAAGCAATCCCGATGGAGCCATTGTCACCATAGGTGGTAGTCAGGCACAAGCTCCCATACCCTATACCATACCAGCCGGAGGAAAACGCAATGCCACGATCACGGTGCAAAGAGGTGCACGCGCCTTCAATTACAACAATCTCCAGTTTGTACTCACCTCAGGATGTGAAGATGATCAGATTGCCGACACCGTAAATCTTTCCGTGTCTTTCGAGAGTATTTTTCCAGATATCAACATCATCAAACCCAATCTGACGTGGACGGCCACCCAGCACGAGTCGGACCTTGTGTTGGCAAGGTTTGCCGGATTTGACCTCAGTGCATTAAAAAAAGTACAGCTTCAATATGCGCCTACGGGCACCTTTGCCTGGGAAGTAGGCAAGGAATGGTTACCTGCTGCCTTGGAGGGGTTTGACGGAGACTATACTGATGAGTGGGCAATAAATGACATCCCGGATGGCACCTATGATATCAGATATCGGGCTGATTACGGTGAGGGCGATATGTATTCTGACATTCATACGGGCACCATCGACCGTCAGGGACCGCAAGTCCTGGGTCTACCAGAACCCTCAGATGGTGAGCTGGTACTGGGTGATGTCATATCCATTCAATTTAATGAAAACATCAGCTGCTTCTACCTAAGTCCAGCCAATGTAACCATGACCAATGTCGATACAGAGGAAACATATCCGGTGCAGCTGGGTTGTGCTGAAAACAGGCTCATCATTCAGCCCTTGTGGAACCTGAGTACCCATGTCGGTGAAGAAATCAACATCGAACTAAGGGGTGTCACCGATGGCTATGGAAATAAAGCACTCGATACGATGCTTACCTGGTCATTTATTGTGGGCGGAGCAGCCGGTCTGGAAGATAACGACGTGGATCAAGATGGTGTAGAGAACCTTTTTGACAATTGCTCGATTGCCTTCAATCCCGAGCAAAAGGATATGGATGGCGATGGCATTGGCGATCTATGTGATGACGACATCGATGGTGACGGACTGATCAACATCGAAGACAATTGCGCTAGCCTGGCATCAGAAGACCAATCGGATATCGATGGGGATGGCATCGGGGACCTCTGCGATGACGACATGGATGGCGATGGCATTGTGAATATCCTGGACAATTGTCCCACCACCAGCAATCCCGATCAATCCGACGTCGACGCTGATAGCATAGGCGACGTCTGTGATGAGGTGGCTACCTTTACGCAAGAGCTGAGAAAATCGGTGCAAAAGATCCAGGTATTCCCAAATCCTGCCTATCTCCGCACCTTTGTCAAACACGATAACATGACCGATGGCAACTATCGCTTGCTCATTTCCGATCTCAGGGGCCAGCACATACAAACGCTGCAATACCCTTCAGGCAGTTGTATGCAGGATTGTCTGATCGAGCTCGATGTTTCGACCTTAATCAATGGTACCTATATTATTACGGTCACCAACTCCAGCCAATTGTGGCATGGAAAGCTCAATGTCGTAAGGTGAGATTATCCACTTTCGAATTTCAAATAACCGGTGTCTAGCGTAGACGATTGAAAACGTTATGATGAGCCACTTGCGCAAATAGATGCAGACCGACTAGGTTGTTTATCTAGTTAACTCAAACTCGAACTCTTTCCCAGAATGGATAGACCACATTATAAAAGCGGATCATGGACGTTCTTAACCACTTTGCGAGATCATTAGTGCTCTTCATCTCCAAATTTCCCATGCAAACTGTCCAATATTGCGGGAGGCATTTCAAATTTGATCCGTGAAGCTTTCTTTTGTCTAAGTGCTCCCAAACTATGTGACCATCAAATCGCCGCTCAACTTCCGGACTTTACTCCTTCAAATCAACAATATAGCCATTAACCGTCAAGCAACATAAAACTAACAGATCAGATATCGAAGCAAGACAGGCCATCATGAGAATATGGGTTCACCAAAAAGGACGCAGGGCTTAAAAGTTCAGCGGTTGCCAGAAAAAAAATAGACCCAGGGTAACCCTTACTGGATTTATGCAATTAAAGGGTGATAAGAGATTGACTTTTGCAACGCCTCTCTTTGAAACTCTGGATGCCTGAGTACCATATAAAATCTTTAACATGTCTAAAACTGTGCACCTTTTCTCCTGCTAGCCACTAAATCCTTTGACTAGACAACCAACATCTACACCCAAGGATATACCTAGATCTTTACCCAGAAGTGACTAATACATGTATGTGGAGCACAAAACTGATAAAATTTGTGATTGCAGCATTAAGTATAGCTTTTCCGCCTTAAGAATAGCGTCAAAGCATCCAATCTCTTAGGAAGTAGCACTGAGAAATCAGGCAAGATCAAGATGAAAGTCGGACAATACATAGATTAGCCTACTTTTTACTTTTCTCCTTTTTCTTAATCTTTCGCGGCCCCCGCTTGGCCTTTTCTTTCTCCGTCAACACCATATTACTGTCAATGTTGATGTACAACAATTCCGCAGTCTCCACGAGGTTACTCGTTATTTTGGCAACGATCTCACTATCATTAGCCAAAGAAGTGGCCATCACACTAGAGATCTTATTCCCTCGTATCAGTTCATCCAATGACCCATCAACCAAAACATCACTTTTTCTAGCCTTCTCTTTTAACTCCTCCAACCGACTAATATGACTTTCAGGATCTTCGTCATTTCTAGTCAGATGAATTTCACGCAAAATAAGTGAAACTTTTTTTCTAAGTCGATCATACTCCTTTTGTATATATGGATTCTCCGGCATAATATACTTCCTCACGTTAACTTGAAGCCCTCCCAAGTATTTGATTACTTCGACCATATTACGATTGGCTAACTTTATATGTGTAATCGCATCATTGGCTTTTGGTGTGAGGGAAAAATTACTCTGAATCAATGTGGCGTATTTAATTATTTTGCTATAAATTATTTTTACACGATTGTAATACAGTTCATCCGTATCAACTTCTATTTCTTCGCGAGATCTTCTTACTACTTTTTTTAACTTCTCACTACCTTCAATGTCTTGGCGATGGATATTTAGGCTGTGTGCAACAGCTTCATAAACGACCTTATCAAAGAGGCGTCTGGTTTCGTTGTATAGGGCTAAAAAAGCCGCTTGGGGATAAGCTAGCGTACTTTCATTAAGATATCTAGGATAATCAATACCATCTACTATGGGTTTCTCAATAAAGATCCTGTTTAGCACCCTCACTAAAGGATCAATGAATGGCACCATTATAAACACGCCCAACAAATTAAATAATGTATGAAATACCGATAATTTAAGTACGTAATTGTCCTCAGCAATATCAGTTTTTTCAGCTATCAAGTTGACTAAATAATCTATTTGAGTAATAAATATCAATGCCACTAGACCAGTCACAAGATTGAATACAAAATGCGCACCAGCTAGTCGCTTTCCAGCAATATTGGCACCGAGCGCACTCAGTATTGCAGTGATGGTTGTACCAACATTTGCCCCAATGGCCAAAGCCAGTGAATTAAAATAAGATATCTGGCCAGCCGCCAAGGCTGTCAAAATCAATGCCATTGTAGCACTACTAGACTGCAATATAACCGTCAACGCTATACCCAAGAGTGTGAACACCACCAATCCCCAGAAACCGGGCCAACCGTAACTAGCCAAGTCTAGCCCTTGTTTATAGCTATCAAATCCCTCCTTCATGAAATGAATACCCAAGAAGAAGAATCCCAGACCGGCCAACACATTGCCAATCCCCTTTAAGCTCCTAGACTTTTGAAAAGTAAAGACTATTCCAAATGCCAAAATCGGCATTGCCAATGAAGATACTTTGATCTTCAGACCAAAAACAGAAACCAGCCATGCCGTCGCTGTCGTCCCAAGATTGGCACCAAATATTATCCCTATACCAGCATGAAGACCGATAAGTCCAGCACTAATGAAAGAAATGGTGATTACGGATATAAGCGAACTTGACTGTAGAAGTGCCGTAACCACAAAACCTAAAGAAAGGCTTTTACGTAATTTATTTGTTGCTCTTTGTAAGAGCTTTTGAAGTGGTCCATTGACGAACGCATTAAATCCATTTTCCAGCATAATCATGCCAAATAATAGAATGGCCACGCCAGCAGAAACTTCTTTTAGAATGGGACTAAGGAAGAATGCAAGGCCAAGGAGGATAAGAATGATGGGCAGCAAAAATCTCCTTATCACAGTAAGTCTCCCGTTTTTTAAATTATATACCAACTTCTCTCTATTCTTGGCCCAGGAATCAGTGCGGCACAACAAGCCATGAATCGGATCTATGTGACTTCACAATTTTGCTAACGTAAGATAAACATTAAGCCAATTTTTGCCAAGAGTCCTGTAAACGCGAGGGTCAGCCATTCCAAGTGATTTTTCAGGTATCTTGATCTCTTCCTATGGACCAGCCTCGGTTGTTGATCTTTGCTGTGAAACAATTTGCACGAGATCAAGAATTGACAACGTAAGAAAATTATGCAGGTTAGGAAGATGATACGAATCTGATAAATCTCCTAGATTTTATGGAAAAATGATCAATGGAACTTGTATAGTCAAACATTGGACTAACATACCAGTGAAAATCATTCAACTACTTTGAGCTCTGCGATCTCATCAGCCAATTCGTGATCTTCACTTAGCGCATTGAGTGACTCATTTTCTTCGACCTCTTCATCTCGTAAGGCTAGGGTAATGAACAAAGGGAGGTGATCTGAGCCAAAATTGGGTCCGACCTCTATCTCTTTCAACATAAAATGTGGTGAGCAGAAAACTTGATCTATTGGACAACGTAGTAAAGGCAATGCTGCAGGAAAAGTCGCATAGAATCCCCTTCCCCGACGTGGATCTAAAAGGCCGCTGATCTTCTGAAACACTCTAGTAACCTTACTCCAAGCTACATCATTTAAGTCTCCTCCGACTATCACAGGGGATTCATTATCCCTTTCTACAATCAACTTAGCCGTACTGATCAACTCTTTATCTTTCGGAATTGCATCATCATGCTCTGTTGGACTGGGAGGCCTAGGATGAATACCATAAAAATCAAATATACGCCCCTTTGCGGTTTGCATCTTTGAGAAAAAAGAGGGGATGTCCTCTTGAACTTGAAATAAAGTATCTTTCTCCATAACCCCTAGCTTGGTATATAAGGCCATGCCATACAAGTTGTCTTGCGATTGTATTTGAGATGCTTTATATGCCTTACCAAGCGATTTGGATAAGGATTCTACCCAATAATCGTCGGTTTCTACAGCAAGAACAATATCAGGCTGCTTCCTGAGAATGAAATCAATCAATAGATCTGAGTCCCTGTTTGACTGTAAGACATTGGTGAACAGAATAGAAATCAACTCTCCATCCACCACTTCATTCTGACCACTTGCCACCTCCTTGGTGGCAATCGGCAAGTATGGAAAAATGCGTTTAAGAAGATAGAGGAAGAAAAATATGTTGAACATTAATGCACCGAACTGCCATGGCCCCAGGGATTTCCATAGGAACAACGCACTTATGATGCACCCGAGGTGCAGTAGACAAAGGGATTGATATGCATAGATCCAGCCAACTACATACCACTTTCGCGAAGGAAAAAACGAAATAATTACGCCAAGTGAAATCAGGATTGAAAAAATCTGCCAGACGATCATAAGTGCTAGGTGTGCACCTTAAGATATTGATTTAGGAACGTTCGCAGTAATTGCAAAACTCATTGAGCAGATAAGACCACCCGTAGGGCCCATCCATCATCGACCTGTATGCACTCCCTTCTGCACCGTGATTCGAAAAGTCACGATGAGTCAAAGTCACCTCACACTTGCTCTCATCCACTTTATGGAAGCGCACTTCGACGCTACTAGCTTGAGAAGGATTGGGAATCGGTTCGCGTTTGCTACTGATCTGCCATAAAAAGATGATGTGATGTCCTGGTGAAATATCCGTCACTCTACCCCAATCACAACGAAATCCATGTGGCCCGATTTCAGTACACTGTGCTCCCTTCTCAGTCCCTAGATCAATTCGAACCAATGCATCTTGCGACCAGGTGTAGGCTGGAGGCCACCACTCATTAAAGCTGTAGACAAATCTTTTGTAAGCCACCTCAGCGGACATTCCAACCGATAAAGCCTTAGTTATTTCTTGCATTCTGGAAATGAATTAATGGCAAGGTACGCATCTGAACTGAAGACCTAGGCTTCTAGTTTCTTTGTGCTTCCATCAAAAGTTTTCTCGTTCTTAATTTCAATAACATCACCAGGCAGGTAAAACCCTTCACTTTGAAGGCCTTCCAGGACGGTATTCACTGCAGCTATCTTAACCTTGGCCCCACTAATTTCCTTGTCGAAAGTATCTAACCAATAATAAACCGCAAGTTTCACGACCTGTGAGCCTACGGAAGCTACATTGACAAAGGGAGCCTTTTCTTCTTGCAAAACGCCATTGACAGTCTGCAAGCCTTGGATTATCACTTCACTCGCTCGTTCTAGGTCAGCTCCGAATTCTAAGCCTACATCAAAATCCTGACGCAGAAAACCGTCGATCGTATAGTTTCTAAAGGCATTCTTTATGATATTGCCGTTTGGAATATACACATCTTGTCCATTGAACGACTTAATGTGCGTGTTTCTCATATTGAGGGCTACTACAGTTCCTTCATTTCCATCAAGCTCCACTATATCCCCAATGCGGAATGGTCGATTGAAGGCCAAAAGAAACCCTGCAAGAAAATGCTCAAAAATATCTTTGAGCGCAAAACCGATGACAAATGCGCTCACACCAGCCGTACCCAAGATCCCGGCAGCAATTCCCGAAAAACCAATAATGTGCAGAAATAAGAGGAAGCCGATGATAAAAAATGTGACCTTGACAATCCGGACTAAGAACCTGGCCAAGAGTGGATCATCCATTTTCTCCTGTAGCAATGGCCTTAGTTTTCGCAAAACAAAGCCAGAAATTGCCCGGAATACCAATAGTACAATGATACCTATCATCAATTTGGGAAAAAAAGCTACCAATTGATCGTAATAGTTTTCAAAGTAGCTCCAGACATCTGCGAAAAATTGATCCATAATATGTTCTCTATTATTTAATTTACCCTACAAAAATGACCAACCACCCTACTATATTAATAAGGTGGTCAGATCCATCTAACTTCAAGTTTCTAGTGCAACTACCGCGAACGTAAAATCGCAGATAACCTTTCTTGAGCATCACTATGTCGTTCTTTCTCTTCTTCTAGCTCTTCCTTCTTCTTCATCATAGTCCGCTCTCGAGTCTTAAGTTCGTTTTCATTTTCGCTTATTTCACTCTCCTTTTCTACGATATCCCGCTTAAGGTCGCGCAAGTCTTCCTTACTCTTTTGCAATTCCTTCTTCACCTTCTCAACGTCTGATAGAGCATTCTCATAGGCGTCATTGGACTCCTCTAGCTTCTCCGCATAATAACCAGGAACATAGTATTCCAAGAAATCTCGAGCCACATCAAAAAGCTTTTGAAAGGTGAGTTCCTGGTTTTTCTTGGAGACAAAACTGTTGTCTTCCCACTGAGCAAGTAAATAAAGCTGTGTTTCGCTACCCCTCTCCTTAAAACTTCCAATCAACTTGATGGCTTGGTCAGCAAGCAAGGGCATTTCCTCAAACTCCGTATATACCTCATCCTTTCGGGCTAAGAAGCCGTATCCCTTTAGATTTGTGTTAAAGTGATCCCTAACAAAATCATTGAAACCACCCTTCACTTCATCCTTCGGAATGTCAACTGTGATGAGCGCAGCATCACGTAGTTTCTCCTCATACTTGACCTGCCCTTCTGTAATATCGCTCTTCTGGGCATGGATTACCCCAAAAGTCAAAAATATTAACGCAACTAAATTTATTTTGTTCTTCATATTATTTATTCTAATTTTTATGTAAATATTAACTATCTGTACCCTAGTCACTATCGGTCTTTCCTAGATTATACTAATATCTCATTATGGCATTAAGGACTTTATTTACTTCTAACATGTCAGTAAGATCTCGAAACTCAATAGTGGAACCATTTGATCTGGCATACAAAATGCTTCTGTCGATGACCATCGCCCCTCACAATGGAATACTTGTCACAAAATCTTGCCTGATGATTTGCGTACCTATACGGTATTGTTTAGCATGCTGCCTAAAATCTTCCAATGAGGATGAAGTTTAGCCATTGACCTGCATCAGTTAATAGAGCTTTGTCGTCGACCTTTAGGCTCATGTATTTCCTATTTAATTATTTCGCAAGACAATTCATGGAGCACAAGGGGATCTTCTTCAAAATGATAACCTGATACCCTTCTTTCTAAGATATTACGGTAGCAAGATATTTCTTCATACCTAGTGCATAGACTGTCTCCATCGGTCAGGATCATTGGCGGCCCTGAAGGTGGAAATATTGGAAATATATAAACTCACAATGGGAACAAATCGATCTTGTAGCAACCGATCGAATCTACCTTTGGATAAAATCATTGACATTTAATTCCTTATTCAGCTTAAGACACGCGTAGCATGCAGATTGTTCACCTTATGAAGCATTCCTATTTCCTATTACTTCGATCAACAAAAAAAGGGAGCATTTGCTCAGGCTATCTATCAAATCTGAGATTAGCTAAATTCTGAGAATCCTAGGCATCGTCCCTCAAAGCATCATCAAAATCGTCAAAGAACTCCTTACCATCTTCTTTGAAGGCTTGCCAGTCCTTCACCATGATGTCTACTAATTTTTGCATTTTGAGTCCTATTTTATTGCTCCAGTCCTGCAATTCTGCCTTTCGTTCCTCCAGGTCAGCTTTCATGTCTGCAGAAGCAGTTTCCATTTTGGCATCTATTTTTTTTATCTCCTTTTCCACCTTTGACTTAGCTTGCTGCAGGTTAGCTTTCATAGCCCTCATTTCTTGTTGGATATCATCACCCATTTCCTCCGTTACATGTGCAACATCGTCTGCCACATCTTCCAATTTACTCTCATTTTGGTTATTGCAGGCTGAGGACAATAGTCCTATAGCCAATATAATTACCGCTAATTTTTTCATTTTTTCTTCTATTTTAATTTTCACAATTTGGTGTTAAGACAGGATGAATGGAGGAAATGTTTGTTTCCATTTGAATCAGCAGGTCAGATGTTCGCTCTCTGTATCCGAGAGCGCAGGTTCCCCTACCTTCGTTTGCTAAATTCTTGACTGAACCTCTATTAATAAACATCCCCAGCAAAATATTGCCGCTCTCTCTATCTTTTCAGAGAGCACAGGTTCCCATATTTGCTCAGATAAATCGGACTCTAATTTTATGGACATCCGCTGTAGAAGGATGCTGCTCTGCTCTAAGTGTGTCCGGTAGCGCAGATTCCCTTACATGCGTTTACCAAATTTAACACAAAGCATCTCCTTGACACTGCCTGGTGGGACATGAAGGCGATTGGTGAATCGCAGTGTCTATTAATGGCTACCTATGATAGATTTGATAAGTTGGATTTATTCAGTTGAATAACGGTAGTAGACAGAATCCCCTCCTTGTAAGCCCCGAATTCTTTCTGAATGGCGATCTCAATAGACCCCATTTTTGGGGTCTACTATTATTTGCCCCGGTAAAACCCGGGGTTAGTTTAAGGATCCTCTCTCGGATTGGCGGGATTTTTGAATAAAATCATGACAATCCTTCATACAGATTTTCATCGGTATTTCTGTCACTACCCTCTTTTCATTTTTGAAAAAAATGTATGAACTCAGCTAGACTTATCGCTCAGCGTTGTATGCCGTAGCACTGAATTTAAATACCGGTGAATCGGAGCGTGCCCCTCGCATCAAGTCCATCAACTCAGCCACCTTATCCGGAGCAGAAGATGATAAATCAGTAGTCTCTCCTGGGTCTTCAGCAAGGTTATACAATTCAGGTTTTCCCGGCACTTCAGCATTGATATCATACAACACCAGCTTCCAGTCGCCTTGTCTCAAAGCTTGCCTACCCCCTCTCTCATGAAACTCCCAGTAGAGGTAATCGTGCTTTTCTTGAATCCCCTGATTAAGTAAGGTGGGTAAAAAAGAAATACCATCTGTTTCAATTTCAAGATCAGCGTCCAAAAGATCTGCCACCGTAGGTAGGAAATCCCAAAATGCCGATGGGTGATCAGTGGTAGTGCCCGCTTCAATCATTCTCGGCCAGACTGCCAAAGTCGGTACTCGTATACCCCCTTCATACAGATCGCGCTTATAGCCTCTGAACGGACCATTGCTATTAAAAAAGTCTGGATCCGCGCCTCCTTCCAGGTGAGGGCCGTTGTCGGAGCTAAACAGGACCAGCGTATTCGCTGATAGATTTAATTCATCCAGTTTGTTGATGATGTCACCTACCTGCTGATCCAGTAGGGTGACCATGGCAGCAAAGGCCGCATGGCTCTCCGGTTGCGAAGCATACGGTCCGTTGCGAAAATTTTCTTCTCCAAAATCAACCCCTTCGTACACACGTTCAGGTGCAAACTCACCCCTGAATTTCTCCATATCCTCCTCTGGAGCAAAAAGCTCTGCATGCGGTATGAGAGATGGTACAAATAGAAAAAAGGAGGTATCCTGATGCTCTTCTATGAAATTTAGCGCTCGATTATGAATAGCGATCGGTGCGTAATTACCTTTCTTATCACCTTCATTTTCATTCAGCATAATTTTCTCCTCATTATGCCACAGGTGGTAAGGATAGTAGTGATGGGCTATTCGTTGGCAGTTGTATCCATAAAACTCATCAAATCCTTGCTTGGTTGGGTCTCCTTCTGATGCTGGGTAGCCCAGACCCCATTTTCCAAAAGCACCGGTGACATAACCTTGTGCTTTCAAAAATTCTGGAAGGGTATAAGTATCATCCGGCAAAGGCCATTGACCCTCAGGTCTAACTTCCTTGTTACCCCGCACCGGCGTATGTCCTGTATGTAGACCTGTCATCAGCGCCGATCGCGACGGGGCACAAACGGTGGATCCCGAATAGTGAGCGGTCAGGACCATACCTGCCGCTGCCATGGCATCCAGGTTTGGCGTAGCGAACTGATCCTGACCATGCAGACTCAGGTCGCCATAGCCAAGGTCATCTGCCAGGATGAACACAATGTTGGGTCGATCGGGCTCTTGCTGGAAATCATCAACTGTTCCCCCTTTACATCCCATTCCGATCATGACTAAGGATGTCAGGAATAGCAATAGGAGCCGGCATTTATCTAGCAAGTTCATTGTGCAGAATATTTGCGAGCAAGATACACTTTTCCAATTCTGTGCTCAGCCATACCTAAAACTGGTATCAACTGTATAATGATCAATCTCAATCAACAACGGATCTTCATGATCCAAGGCCAACCAGGGTATTCTTCGTATATTTCAATGGCAAAAAATAAAACCTATGCGCGGAATATTGATGATCTTATTTTGCTGTTTTCTAGGAATGATATCGGTAAATGCCCAAGAAGAGTTGGATGTATTTCCCATCTGGAAATACCAATCGCAGCATAAGGATCCTTTATATCAGCACCTGGTGGCGATGGCAGAAACAGAATTGGCTCTGCGTAATAAAAAGTCAAGAAGTATTATAACTACAGGTGCTGCTACAACCCGAAAATCTGAAATCCAGGCCTTATTGCAAGAAATTGTGGGGCCTTTTCCGGAAAAGAATGCATTAAATCCCCAAATCACTGGTCGCATCGATTTGCCAGAAATGACAATCGAAAAACTATATTTCGAATCTCGACCCAACTATTATGTGACTGCTGCTTTATTTATTCCTAAGGTACGGCAAGACCCTGCTCCGGCCATCTTGTATTGTAGTGGGCATACAACTTCAGGTTTTCGCAGCGACACCTATCAACACATCATTTTAAACTATGTCAAAAAGGGATTCATCGTTTTTGCCTTTGATCCCATTGGCCAAGGAGAACGCATTCAATATCGGGATGCACAGGGAGATCCAATTTTTGGCAGTACCCACGAGCATTCTTACCCAGGAACCCAAGCATTCGTAGCCGGTATAAATCCCGCAAATTATTTTATCTGGGATGGCATCCGCGCCATCGACTATATGGTATCCCGAGATGAAATTGATGCGAATAGGATTGGTGTAGCCGGCAGATCAGGTGGTGGCACCCAAACCACGTACATAGCAGCCATCGACGAACGCGTAGCAGCTGCCGCTCCAGAATGCTATTTGACAACTTTTGCAAAACTGCTCAGATCTGAAGGACCTCAGGACGCAGAGCAAAACATGATAGGACTCATAAGCAAAGGTCTAGATCTGACCGACTTCGTGCTGGCCAGAGCTCCCAAACCCACCTTAATGGTCACCACCACGCGTGATATTTTTAACATTCAGGGAGCCCGAGATTTGTATCAAGAGGCACAAAAATTCTATGGTCTCCTAGGAGCAGCAGCGCATATCCAAATGGTCGAAGATGAAGCAGGACATGCTTCAACCAAAAAGAATCGGGAAGCTAGCTATGCCTTTTTTCAAGAACACCTGGGTAATCCCGGATCCTCAATGGATGAGATGGTCGACACCTTAGACATGGAACAACTCTGGGTAACGAATGATGGAAAAGTATATCCTGCGCTGGGAGGCGAGACCATGCATAGCCTCATCCAAAAAGATTTGGCAGCGATGCAACATCCCCGTAAGTTGTCACCAAGTCAACTGCAAGAGGCCATACGAACCTATACTGGCTACGAATCGCCAGCTTTACCCAATGAGCCAATTCTGTCCGGAACCCTGGCTTATAACGACCACAAAATCGAGCAATATCTAATACAAGGAGCAAGTGATTACCACTTCCCCTATTTAGTAATGCAACCAACCCATCCGAATGGGAAAACCATCCTCATCCTGGATGAAGAAGGAAAAAGTCATGCTTGTGGGCATAACTCTCTGGGGCGCGACCTGGTGGCATTGGGCTATCAAGTGGTGGCCCCCGATCTAAGTGGATATGGCGAAATGAAGGGAGATCATACAGGGGATGCCTTCATCCGAAAATCCTCCCTAAACCTATGGTATGCGGGACTACTGACAAATAAGAGTTTGGTTGGAATTCGTATGCAGGAATTGGCAGGACTCATACAGACCATGGATGTAAATATCGAAGCCACCATTGCTACCGGTACCTTGGGCGCCGATTTGCTGCAACTGCGGTGTTTACATCCAAGCCTGGGAAAGGTGGCCTTAGTCAACCCACTTATATCCCAGCAAAACCTCATCGCTACCAGCGACTACGATACCAGATATGCTTTATCTGCCACAGCAGGTTCCTTACTTGCCTATGATTTTCCCGATCTGATACGGCATCTTAAAAATCAAAATGATGTCTTGGTCATAAATCCACTAGGCGCTGGCAATAATCTCATAGACAAATGGGACGCGGCAAAGATGTATGACCAAACCGAAGCCATGGGAAACCTAATCCTCCACGTTGGTGGAGCCATTGATCAGAAAAAGTTGATTAGAAAATGGTTATCAAATAATTAATAGAATGGAGGGTAGGTTCGGAAGCTAACTAATTTTGGGAGACACCCTGTAGTAAATCCATCGACAAAATCAGGAGTTTATAAATAATAAAGCATCCATGAAAGCCATATTTTTTTTCATCCTCTCGTTATTGGTGACGGCTCAGATCACACATGACGAAAAGCCCATTGCTCCTGACCGACCAAATGTTATCATCATTTTAAGTGATGATTTGGGCTGGGGAGATTTGGGTTGCTTTGGTCAACAGAAAATACAGACACCCCATATCGACCGACTGGCACATGAGGGGATGATCTTCACTCAAGCATATGCCGGCAGTTCGGTATGTGCGCCTTCGCGTTCCTCACTGATGCAAGGTTTGCATCAGGGACATGCAAGGGTCCGTGGCAACTCATTCCATTCCTATCGAGAATCTTTACAACCAGAGGACTACACCCTGGCTATTTTTATGCAGGAGGCCGGATACAAAACCGGCTTATTTGGAAAATGGGGCTTAGCCAATCATGATCAACCCGGAATTCCAACTAACAAAGGTTTTGATGAGTTCTTTGGTTATTTAAATCAACGACATGCCCATTGCTTTTATCCGGAGTTTCTCTATGACAATACCCGGCGAGTGTTTTATCCTGAAAACGGTGATCATCATCTCCATAAGAATTATTCAAGAATCAGCGAGTACAATCCAGAGGGCTCTGTTCAACCAAATGGCATACTGGATCCCAAGGAGGCCAAAAATGCTTTTGACGAGTACAGTGCGAGGTCTTTGGCTTTTGTACGGGAGAATTATGCATCGCCCTTCTTTCTCTATTTAGCTTACACCTTACCGCATGGACCACTCATTGCACCCTCACTGAGTTTCTATCAATATAAAAATTGGCCACAGCCATATAAAGAGTGGGCTGCCATGGTCTCGCATATGGATGCTGCTGTAGGTGAGTTGATGCGATTGCTTGAGGAACTCAATATTGACGAAAACACCCTGATTATTTTCGCCTCAGACAATGGCGATTCTTCACATGGCTATGAACCCAGATATAAACAGGAAGATCCCAACATTAACATCTCCGACTTTTTTCAATCTTCCTCACCCACGAGGGGCCGCAAAGGCGGCAGCTTTGATGGATCTTTTCATGTACCTGCCTTGGCTTGGTGGCCTAATAAAATCGCAAAAGGTCAAAACAGCGATCATCTATGGGCATTTTGGGATGTCTTACCCACCGTTGCCGATATCATAGGAAAAAAACTCCCTGGCCGTACAGATGGCATTTCATTGAAACCCACCTTGCTGGCTAGTGGTCAACAAGAAAAACACCCTTATCTATACTGGGAATTCAACCAAGTGCAGGTCATCAGATCTGACAGGTGGTTGGCCAGGCGACCGAATGGTGGAGATGTAGAACTTTATGACTTGACCTCAGATCCTGAGCAATTGGATGATATCAGTAGTAAACATCCAGACATCGTCGGCAAAATGAATACGTATTTTTCGGTTTCTCATACCCCCAGCAATGTATGGCCAAGTCCAGGTGAAACAGCAGAAGAATTTGCAGAACGTCGTAAAGCCAATAACCTACCGGACCGCCCGAATAATATTGCTAATTTTTGATGAGGAATTTATTACTATTTTTTAACAAACCTTCCGGATATTAGAGTAACGCACATGGACTCCTTGATGAGTAAATTGATAAATGATCAAAGTAGTCCCAAAGAGAAGCATTCACCAAATGTCCAGTCCTGTAATTTGTGGTTAGAATTTCATCTCAGAGGTTTTTTCTTATTGTGTCCTGATTTTGCAAAGCTGAGGGATTCAACCCAAATTCTTTGCTGAAGATCCGACTAAAGTAAGCAGGATCTCTAAATCCTACATCGTAGGCAATTTCTGAAATATTTCGGGTGGAAGTCCTCAAGAGTTCATAGGCTTTTCGCAGTCGAAATTTTCGGATATAAAGTCTCACCGAAATATTGGTTAAGGCCTTTACCTTACGGTAGACTTGTGCTCGACTCATCTGCATTGATCGGCAGATTTGGTGGATCCCAAAGTCGGGATCGTCAAGATTTTCCTGAATTAATAATTGCAGATCACGGATAAAATCATCTTCACGCTGGTTCCCTGAATCAGCTAACCCAGTAATTGATTCTATACCTGAATATCGTGCGTGTAGTGTCTTGCGCAAATCAAGCAGTTTTTTAATACGTACAGCTAGTTCTTTACGATCAAAGGGCTTAGCCAAATATGCATCGGCCCCGATCTCCAGACCCTCAATACGAGATTCGACTTCCGCTTTTGCAGTGAGTAAGATTATTGGTATATGACTGGTTCGATGGTCAGCCTTGAGCCGATTACAGAGCTCCAGACCATCCATGATGGGCATCATCACATCACTCAGCACCAGATCCGGAACCTCCTTCCTAGCTATATCCAGTCCTTCCTGACCGTTGGTTACTTCAATCAAGCGATAGTCAGCTTGAAGATGTGCTCTGATGTAAGCACGCATGTCGGTATTGTCCTCTACAATAAGCAGCAGTGGATAGGTCGAATCTACATCTACAGATGCGGAGATTGGTTGGGTTTGAATAAGTGATCCAATCATAGTCAAGTCAAGATCAGGACCATCTTCTTTTTCTACGATTTCTTCCGGGGAGAGATGATCCTTGCCCAATGGTAACTCAATCGTAAACGAAGTTCCAGTGCCAATCTCACTATCTACCCGAATGGTGCCCTGATGTAAAAGGACCAATTCCCTAGCCAATGATAGTCCAATGCCTGTCCCCTCGTGTGAATGTTGGTCATCCCCATCGATCTGATAAAAGCGATCAAAAATATGGGGTAAAAACTCTTCTTTGATGCCTGGTCCACTGTTACTTACTGTCAAAATAAGGTGTGGTACAGCGTGAATCCCGGCCTCTTTTGTGAGGACGGCAGATCTTCCATCCGGATCACTCAAAACACTATGTTCCGAGACTACCTTTGGCAGAGTCTGCCATCCATCACTTGCCATATGCTTATTTATTTCCTCTTGACTAGTAACATTTAAGTCAACCCTTATTTGCCCGCCTTCCGGTGTGAATTTGTATGCATTGCTGAGGATATTGAGTAGCACCTTCTCTATTTTATCTCGTTCAAAATAGAGGTAAATCGATTCCACACTACTGTGATAAATGGACCTAATTTCCTTCTCTTTTCCAACGGAAGAAAAAGCAGAAAGAACTTGTCTTAACAAGGGTGCGAAGTCTTGTGGAGAAGCCTGCAAACCCATCTCTCTAGCTTCGATTTTCGAAAGGTCTAGAAGCTGGTTGATCAGATTAAGTAGACGATGATTATTTCGCTGTAGCAGGTCGAGGTCTTTGAGGTCCCGCCGATTAGCTTTATTGATTAAGTCTGTGATTGGCCCCAGCATAAGAGTCAAAGGTGTACGGAACTCGTGTGAAATATTGGCAAAAAATCGTGACTTGATTTGATTCACCTCTTGCAATTTTTCGGCTCGTACATTTTCGAGTTCCAATTGATGTCTCAGTCGCTGACGCTCCGTTTCAAATCGGCGAAGCAGCCATAAAACAGAAAGGATGGTAAGTCCATAGAACGTATATGCCCACCAAGTCTTAAACCAGGGAGGTGAAATAGTTAGGAGCAATTGGACTGCTTTCTCACTCCACTTCCCGTCGTTATTGGAGCCCAGTATCTCAAAAGTGTATTGTCCACTATTTAAATTGGTATAGCTGGCATAAGGGCGCTCTGCATCGGTATAATTCCAACCATCATCATAGGGTAGCATGCGGTAGGCATATCTATTTTTTTCCGGTTGTAAATAATTTAATGCAGCAAATTCGAAAGAAATATCACGCTGATTCCAATCGAGGTTAATTTCATCAGAATAAGATACGCTTCTAACTAGTGGAGACGTTGCAGGCAATGTATCACCAAGACTACCTAGAATTGGCATTGACCTATTTTTGATCTTAAAATCGGTTATTACTATCCGTGGGGCGTAAGGATTATCGCCGATGCTGTCCGGATGAAAATGGAGTAATCCTTCATTGGTGATAAAGAAAAATTCACCATTTGGATTTTTTAACGCACCAGGCTGAAACTCATCTCCCGGAATACCATCAGAAGAGTCAAAATTTCTGCATGATTCTGACTCGATATTAAATCGAGACAATCCATTTTGCGTTCCCAGCCAAAGGTTACCCTTGTCATCCGCAAGTAGGCTATATAGCATATCATGAGGTAATCCATCTTTGTGTAACCAGTGCCGGGTTTCATGAGATTTCGGATTAAGCAAATATAGACCTCCCCCAGTAGCCAACCAGAGCATACCATTGCCATCTACATGTGAATCATGCACCAGAGGTATATCAGGTATGAAGGCCATTGTCTGTTTATCATTTAATTTGAAGAGACCATAGCGAGTGGACACCCATTGAAAGCCCAAATTATCTTCAAATACATTTGCATTAAACTTCTTCAAGGTGTCGGCTGAGCCAGGAAATACAAGGGGCAATGGCTTAAATGTATCTCCATCTTCATCATAGTGATATAATTGATCGAGATGTACCCCCACCCATAGAATACCATCATTATCAGCGTAGACATGCGTAGCAGCTTTTCCCGCTAGGCCTTTCCACTTCATCGGCTGCTCTGATCCTGTCCTCCATACTCCTTCATTTTGTTTGTAGCATGATAATCCGTTCCACGATCCTTTCCAGATATTTCCTTGCTGGTCTTGCGCCACCGTGAAATTCGCAGATTCAATTAGAGGTTTGTGTTCCTGACCACTAAACCTGAAGGTTTGAAGTTTGCCCTTTGCAGCATTCCAAATAGTTCCATATTTTTCATCGAATAAAAGTATGCTCGAGTTGTCATGATCAGTTCGATGAGTGTTGAAGGGTTTTTGATGTATGTTTCCATAATATAGTCCCTTATTTGTGCCCATCCATAATCCTTCTGATCGATCAAATGAGAGAGACCAGACCAAATTCTGCACTGCATTCGCCAAACCCATCTCATGGGAGACACTCGATATTTCATACGTTAAGGGGTTGAAATTGACTAGATCACCTTTGCTTTCGTCAAAGGTTGTCATCCATAGCATGCCTTTGGGACCTTTAGCTATATTACTAACTCCAGATTCTATAAAGGGAACGCTTACAGTTTGTAGTGTATCGCCACTTCGATCATATGTCAGTAGTTCATTCTTAGTCCCCGCCCATATGTTGCCAAGATCATCTTCACAAAGGGCATATACATACCAATCATTTGCCTCCCTGCTATTATCCTCCCTTAATGGATGATACCGTACTCCAACTTCCTCATTGAATTGGTATAACCCATTTGGTCCACTGAACCAGAGATCACCATGGCTATCCTCCATAATCTCCGTTATGAGTGGCATCTTAGTCTTTCTTCCAAGTACCTCCTCAGAGGTAAAAAACTTACCACTTGATGGATCGAACTTTAGCAAACCTAGGTCACCACCCCCTACCCATAGCTGACCGGACTGATCTAAGCAGATGCCCGTGATACAGGTCTTCAGGCCTCGAGGCTCTTCGGGTTGAAAGACACTGAAAGTATCCTGCCTCGGATCGTAGCAATATAGCCCTGTCCCACCTCCAATCCAGATATAACCCAGTTCATCTTCGACCATTGTCCAACCATAGTGTGGGTAGGCCAGTTTGGGGAGATCTATGCGCGGGATCCAATTCTTTATATCCTTTCCGTCGTATCTATTTAGTCCTAGGCCATTGCTTCCGAAATACAGAAAACCCTTACGATCTTGAAATATACATGTGATCTCGGCACTAGTTAAGCCATCTTTCACATCCAGATGAAGCAACGGCTGAGCCTCAGACACCTGATAAGTGCATGAGACTCTACAGGCAATTGCAAGAACCAAGAAAAATGATTTATAGCGCATTTCGATAGATCATAAGCTTAATTTACTAAATATGAAACAGAGAGCAACTTCTAGATTAATGTGCCATTCACAACATCTTTATTACATTTTTTTTCTGCATTTTCATTTACAAGGACCAATAAAAGTGACTGACAGCATACGATTGATCTCAACGTGATCTTCTCGCATTCTGTAAGTCATTGTATATTCGTGCTCTTCCATTTGATCCATGTAACCGCTCAAAAGTGTATTCTTGGAACCCTCGAATTCACCCAAGTTTTGAGATACGAGATCAAAGGCATCTTCAGTAGCCTGAAGCTCCACATCAATGCGTAAATCGGCAAAATTGGATATGATGAACTTTTGGCCTGAGGGATCGGCTTTACGGATAATCATTTGGTATGGTGAAGTCTCTACGCTTTGATCAACAGCATGATAAACGCCCAGCGGAAGAGCGGGATATGCGTACGGTTCATGAAGGAGTGTTCTCATTTCATCTGTTTCGTAACATGCCGATAATAGTAACATTAGTAAACAAATCATTGCAGTTAAGGAATGGGTCCTAAGGAAAATTGAATGCTGTTTCATCTCTTGATTTATTTGGTTTTAAAATTTAGGTCTGAAATAATTCAGATAACAGTCACTAATTTATCAAGATGCCTAGTCTCAAGCTTGTAGCAGGCTATCGATTGTTTGTCATGGAATCTCAGCTGAGATAAAATTCTTGTACTAAAGTCTCATTCATTTTCAAAAAATCTCGTAACTACCTCATTTTCAATAGATATGAGATCTCACATGAATGACAGCTACTTTGGGCTATTCTCGCCGACATCGCTTTGAAACGTGGTCAGATGGCACTACAGAGAGACAAGAGTGAGGTGCCATTCTCCCACACTGTAAGGCAAAGGATGACCCCTTTTATTCATAAGACTCTTTTTTTTTACCTTTTTATCGCAAAGCCCTTCAGATGATGAAAAAAATTAGTCTCCTCTTATTTTGTTTAGTCCCCATCATGGTTGAAGCGCAACCATCGCATCTGAGACTTGACCACCATGCGCTAGCAGATACATCAGATCTCTCTGAGAAAATGGTGAATGGCATCCATCAATTTCTGCTCGCAAGGATGCAAAAGACTGCAAAGGATAGGACAGAAACATGGACAGAGGGTATGCGTTCTGAAATAACAACTCCGCAATTTTTAACAACTCAGCGCAATTTACTTACTAATCTCTTAGGTATTCGGGGTAAACGGGAGGTGCCAAATATGCAGATCTTTAGTAGCCTTCGAGAAAAAGAAATTCCACTTGATAAATCGGAAGTGCAAATAGATCGTCTGCAATGGCAGGTCAAGGGCGATCTCATTAGTGAAGGTCTCCTAGTTATACCAGCGGATGGCGTCATAAAGTCCTCAATTATTATGATTCCGGATGCAGGCATTTCTCCAGAAACCCTGGCGGGACTAGCACCGCATCCCTGGTCTTGGCATGGACTCGCCCAACGAATGGCCGTACAAGGCCATCAAGTGCTTATTCCTGCTCTTATCAATCGAGACACCACCTATTCGGGAAGCGAAATACTTGATAAACGCACCAACCAACCTCATCGGGAATGGCTGTACAAGCAAGGCTATGAACTCGGTAGACATCTTATCGGAGATGAGATTGAAAAAATCCGTAGTGCGATCGACTATTTTGCTCAAAGTATAGAAAACAGCAAGCCCATCAAGGTCATGGGATATGGCGAGGGCGGATTAATTGCCCTATTGACAGGGGCCCTGGATACCCGTGTGGAAACCACCATGGTCAGCGGCTATTTTAACACCTGGGAAAACACCTACAAAGAGCCCATTTACCGCAACTTATTTGGTGTCCTCAGAAACTTTGGAGCAGCCGAAGTGGCTACCATGCACTGGCCAAGAAAGATCATCATCGAACACAGCCCATTTCCACAAATCACTAATCCCCGGCACGTTTCACCCTGGCAGACCGCCGCATCACCAGGGATTATCCAAACTCCCGAACTGAGAATTGTTGAAAATGAATTCAATAAAATAAATCAATACACATCACACCTGGAAAAGCATGCTCACCTAATTAATTCTACAGGAGATCAACATGAACCCTTTTCGAATGGTGCCATAGGAGTATTGCTTGAAGAAGAATTCATCGCTGAAAATATCTCAACCCTGCCTCACGCAGCTTTTGATACAAAAAAAATAAATGACCGGCAGAAAAGATTAGTAAAAAATCTGGAGCACATTTATCAAAAAGAAATTACAGCCACGGAGCTTCAAAGGGAAGAGCATTTTTGGAAAAAAATAAATGCTGAAGAAAACAGTCAAGAAGTATTCCGAACGAGCCTTTGGGAAG
>JABDMH010000050.1 GCA_013001595.1 Saprospiraceae bacterium
TTCCATTACTGACATCACTGATGAAAGTGAATGAAGCGGAATCCAAAGCACAGTTGTCGGCAGCAGAACCACCAGCATTCAAGAAAGTGTCCAGGTTGGTGTAAGGCGGTATTTCGGTGATATCGCACAGCGCATTGAGTGGAGTTGGACAGGTGATGGTAGGAGGAGTGACATCATCGATGATGATCAGTTGTTGGCAAGTGGCTACATTACCGCATACATCTGCTACTTCATATGTTCGAGTGATGGTCTCAGGGCAGGTATTTCCGTCACTAATCTCACTGACCAGTCTTAAAGTGTCCACTCCGCAATTGTCTGAAAATGTTCCACCAAGTAATTCGAAGTTGGCCAATGTCAAAGTGTCGATTTCACCTATCGAACACTCTGTAGTAATATTAGGGGGACATACAATACTAGGAGGTGTTACATCATTGATGGTAATCACCTGGATACATGAGTCTGCGTTGCCGCACATGTCTTCCAGATAATAAGTACGAGTCACGGTCTCTGCACACAAAGTGCTGTCGCTGATCTCTCGCAATAGTTGGAAGGACGATGGTACAATGGCACAATTACCAAAGGCTGTTCCGCCCGCAGCTACAAAAGCATTCCAATCTGCATAAGGGGGATGTTCGGAAACATCGCAAACGGCCGATAATGGACCCGGGCACTCGATATCTACAGCGTCAGGTGTCGGAACGGTGAAAATTCGCATACAACTGTCAGCTGTACCACAATCATCTATTGCAACGTACCAGACTGTGTCGACTCCACCGCAACTATCTGGAGGTGTCAGTGCAGTAAGATCTGTGGCAGTCACATCGCAGCCATTGCTATAACTAAACTGAATAATCCAACTATTCCAGCTTGAATTTATGGTAGCTTGACTGGCACAAAGTGGAACACTTTGATCAGGTGGGCAACTTACGGTCACCGGTGTCGGGGGATCTACAGCGAAAATCACTGTGCACATATCTGTACTACTACAGGCATCTGTGGCAGTATAAGTGACTATGATCTGACCTCCGCAAGTATCAGGAGGATCATACATTGCATCGATGTCAGTTTCAGTGACATCACATCCATTGGCATAGCTGAATTGAGCAACCCAACTTGCCCATGCAGCATCGATGCCAGCTTGTGTTGTACATTCTGACAATGTTTGATTAACAGGACAACTTACCGTCACTGGTACCGGGGCTAATACGGTAAATGTCCTGGTGCAAGTGGAGACATTTAGGCACACATCGGTTGCAGTATAGGTAACATCTATGAAGCCGCCACAACTATCGGGAGGGCTCAGACCTGTCAATCCACCTTCGGTAATCGAACCACAAATATCGGAGCCTGAGAACAAAGCCAGCCAATCATTAAAAGCAGTAATGATGTCTGCCTGACTAATACAAGGTCCGACAGTAAGGTCATTGGGACAATTGATGGTAGGTGCCGTCTCGTCGTCAATGAAGATATTGCCTGTGCAGGTTGTAGCATTGCCGCAGACGTCAGTTATAGTAAAAGTCACCGCTTTAGAAACACTCTGATCACAGCTTAGTGGAGGAGGTAGGTTATCCCAGTCATTGGTCACGGTCAGGTTGTCTCCGCAATCGTCGAAAGATGCTGCTTCAATAGCGGCCTCGGTCGCAGCAATCCAATTAATAATGGAGTCATTAACATTCATGGGATCACACTCCAGAATAAGATCGTTTACAACACAATTGACGGTAGGCGGTTGATCATCGATCATGATGACTGGCCCGATGCAGGTTGTGACATTGCCACATTGATCCGTAACTGAAAATGTGACTTCGATACCTTGCAATTCATTGCAATCGTACACAGGTACCTGACCAGTCCAGTCATGACCTACTACCGGGGCTGGTCCACAGTCATCACTCGAATTGTTACCAATATCAGTGACTGTGGTACCGACCCAGGCACTTATCATTGCTTGATGGTCTTGCTGACATTGCAGGAATAAGGTATCCACCACGCAGGTCACTATGGGGGCGATGGTGTCGATGATCACTACTTCTCCAGTACAAGTGATCGAATTCATGCAAGCATCCGAGACTGTGAAAGTAACGCTGATTCCAGTAGTACCATTACAGTCTAGAACGGGCACATCGGAACCGTTCCAGTCATCAGTCACATTAAGCATTTGACCGCAATTGTCATTGGCATTGGATAAAATGTCAGACGTAGTTACACTTACCCAGTTTTGGATCTCCGTCAGATAGTCTCCGTCGCACTGTAGTTTTAAGGTGTCCACAGCACAATTGATTACAGGGGGTATTTCGTCATCGATGATGATCTGTGCGCTGCAGGTAACGGCATTACCACAATCATCTTCCACATTGAAGTTTACGACCAATCCCGTTGTGCCATTACAGTCTAGGGTGGGGAGGGCACCTGTATAATTATGCGTGACCGATATGATTCCGCAATTGTCTGTTGCTGCATTTTCCAGCGCGGTCACATTGGCATTTAGCCAGGTGTTTATTTCTGTTGCATAATCCTGATCGCATTCCAGGACCAGATCAGCTACATTGCATCCAATAGTTGGAGCTACGTTGTCTTGGACCGTTATCGTTTGCATGCATGAGACCATTGGGGTACACGAATCCTGAGCCATCCAGGTTCTTTCAATCGTATAGGTGCCCGAACAAGGTCCGGGAACGATGTTATCACTATATGAAATCGTTGCTCCGCAGTTATCAGTAACTGTAGCATTACCGGTGTTGCTGGGATCAAATGAATCATCGCAATTGACCGTAATATTGGGTGGACACGTTATCACTGGCTGCTGGGTGTCTCCAGGTACGATCTCTGTGTCTGTATCCGTGCAGCCGTCTAGGGTCACATTCAAGGTAATTGTTTTATCACCGCAGGTAGAATACGTTACAGTAGGTGGATTATAGCCACTTGATCCAGTGCCAGTATGCGAACTGGGACTGGCTCCCGAGCCAAAATCCCAAACATATACAGCACCTGCTCCTTCATTTTGAGCTGTAAAAGTGACTGCCTGATTCACACAGATCTCGGTGGGAGGATTGATCACTGCATCTGGGACCGGTTTTAGGGTAATTACAAAGTCCTGGATCCGCCTGGAGCAAGCACCGTACGTTGGATTTTCCACGGCTACTGACTTGGTGCCTGGAGTGGTATAGGGACTATTAGGTGTGTAGAGATTGATACCTTGATCAATCAAAGTCCCTGATGCCCCAGCGCCATTGTACCAGAACACTTCATAGCTGTTCGCTGGCAGCACAGTAGCTGTAGGTAAATACTGGCTGACATCGTTTTGGCAATATTCTGGGTAATTGATTACGATCGATCCAATAGGTTCAATGGTTACTTGAACTTGGGTACAGACAGTCAGATCTGATGAGCAATTTGCCGGTATATTTGCTGAAGCCGAACCACAGACATCATAGATGAGAACTGGCGGATTACCTGGAGGCAATGGAGATCCGGCAGGAACAAATACACTATTATTTAGTCTCCCGGATGTATAAGTCAAGTAAGCATCGTATTGTGGATTCTGAGCTGAACTCCAAGTAACAGTGGTACTGTCCACTCCGGGAGCGTTCACCGACAGATTTATACCGCAATCCTCTGCCGTGGCTTCAATTGTTGGATTGATTTCGGCCTTTAACGCTTTGATTCGGTAGATATTATCGTTGTTTCCAGTCATGCAAAAGTTGACGAAGAGCGTATCAGCCAGGGTCCATCCTCCCGGGATGTCATCTATACAAATTGGATCAAATGATGTGTACCAGTTAGGGTCACAGTTAATTCTATATTCAAAATTTCCAGAGTTTCCTGAATTGGAAATATTGGGTGCTCCGGGCGCATCCTTGTCGCCAGGTTGGCCATTGATTCCTTTCCATTCGTCATCTTGGCCGGAATTTATGAGTTCGAATAGAAAGCCTTCGGTAGCAGGGTCCAGAAGAATCTTGAATTCCAGGCATCTTTCATTGCTAAAGATCTGTGGCATCCCACAGCAGGTGTCTTGGTTGCTACCGCGGGTTAGTTCGCATGAATACCACTTATAGCTTGGATATCCCCGTAGATCCACAAAGATGCTAGGGACCACACTATTGCAATTGGAGACATTTGTAAAATTACAGTTAAACCAGGAGGGTTGGGCATAGAGATTACCCATCCCGATGAGAAAGGTAACCAGGAATAAAATAATTTTGATGATATGGGTTGGATGTTGGATGCGCATGTCAACGTTCTCTCATATAGTCTCTGTTTTTACTGTGAGAAAATAAGTCGATTACCTGGCCGGTAATCTGCTTCGTTTTTGCCGCACGCAGCTGCTGGGAGTCATTGAGCTGACCTAGATGTAATCCAATAGGGTATTCGAGATTATGAGCTAAGAGGAATGTATTAAACTTAGCATTTACACCACGGAATCCATTGGGGATGGTTGTGCTGAGTGTGTCAATAAAGAATAGGGCCAAGGCCCCACGAGTGGTTCTCACGGAATAACTTTGTTTGGGTTTCTGGAGGATTGATTGAGCTGTCCAGGAACCATCAATCCGTGCGCTCAAAATGCAAAAAAATACCTAGAATTACAACGTATTAAGAGCAGTATCTATACATATTCTTTGCAATATGACGACCTTGAGTGACTTGGTGACTCTACTATAAATAGTAGATATCTAAATATGTAATATAGTTGTTTTTCACAATATAAATAGATTCATCTTTATGTGGCTTCTCTTGAGCCATCTACATATAAAATTAATTTTTAATATTATGATAAGTTGGAATCTTTAGCTTGTGTTCATTGTCTGGTTACATATTGATAATTAGGGATAAGTGGCAGTCTGATCACTTGAAATCTTTTTCTAAAAAGTCTAAGAATTTTGCTCTTCATATTCCCTGGAGTCATTTTTTCCAGCAAAGCCCGACTGATTTCCCTTTTGAATTGCCGATTGGATTCCATCTGTCGGTGTCAAGATATCCAGATGGGAATCCGGCTTTTGTATGAGCTCTGATTAGTTCACCTAGTTTGTGGTCGAGTTATCGCTTCTCGCTGATAGTGTTGGGTACTGCCACATGGAATGAATCTAAGTTTATGCTAGTGCTGTCAGTCAAAGGTGTTTCTTCAGGGCATGGGAAATCTCTTCCATGAGTAATCTAAGTACTGCTACAATTCATATGAATCTGCCCAAACACTTGGGTGTTTGTGATGAATCAATTGGACTTCTTAGTTAGCTTGGCTCGCACAATCTGGATTTTCAACTTCAGCCAATCGGTGAAACGCCGATAAAAGATGGCCATTTGGCCATTATGTCTCATAGCAGTCTCCCTTTTGAGTCCCCAAGAATGTTGATAGCAACTGCATATATCTACTTTTTTCAACTCAGAATTGTTTCCAAGTCTTTCGATGCGAATTGACTACCCAGGTAAATCCAACTGCAACGCAGCTCCTCTAACATAATTTGGATTTCGCAAAAAGATTCAGCCCTTTTACTCACTGATCTCAAAAAGATGTCCATCAGGATCAAAAAAGAAACAACGTATTTCTTGTCCCCTTGTCACGGGTGGAGTTACAAAATCTACACCTTTTCGCCTAAGCAATTGATAAGATGCATGACAATCTTGTACTCTGATGGTGAAAGAATGACTTACCGATTGCCTTCCTTCTGGTGGCCTAAAAGCTGTATTTGGCTTGTCAGAAGTCGGTGCCCCGCTGGTCACCAATAATATCCATCGGTTGAGAAATTTTAAGACAAGTACACTGTCTGCTAGAATATGTTGAATAATTTTGTGGCCCTTTTTGCGAAGGGCAAGGCGTCAAAACGGAATCATGGCTCTAGCCCTGTTGAGTATTTGCAGCGAAGCATTTCGTGAAAAGGGGCCATAATTAACGACAATCTTTCAGTAGACAGTGTACAAACGAATCTCCTCCGTATTTACGATAAATTTCCGCTCAGAGTTTACGTACATAGAATTCCTCAGATTGGTTCATGTCCGAGACTACCAGAATAGTTGTTATTTCAGATCCTTCGAATGGATCTTGTGACAGATTGATATCTTCCATAGTATTTATTATTCTTCTATTAGCACACCCATTTTTCCCATTTGATAGTCACGCATTGCTCTCAAGATTTCTGATTGTGTATTCATCACAAATGGTCCTTGTTGGACTACTTCTTCTTGAATTGGCAATCCTGCCAGGAAGAGGAAGGAAGAATCTGCTGTTAAAATTACTTCAATATCAGTGAGGTCATCCTGCACGAGGATAAGGTGCTTGCCACTGACTTTGACATCCCCACATACCATTATAGATCCGGATATGACATACAACATACTGTGATATTCTTTTGGAAAAGTGATCGTCTGTGACCCTCCTATCTTTCCTTCACTCTAAAGAATAAGTAAGTCGGTTTCAGTGCGATTGGTAGATATATGCTCACCCACTTGTCCGGCGATGATTTTAGTCACGATCTTCTGATCAGGTGATGTACTGGTAGGGACGCTTGATTTCGGCAGGTATTGATAGGATGGTGGAATCATTTTCTTGGCAGCGGGAGCATTTATCCATAATTGAACAACCTCTTGAATTCCACCTTCCTCGGCGAGTTTTTGAGAAGGGCGCTCGCTGTGAATTATTCCTGCTCCTGCATTCATCCATTGCACTTCTCCCGCGCTAGTAATCTGACTGTTTCCCCAGCTATCTCTATAATGTACCTCTCCTTTGATCACGAATGTAACCGGGGAGAATCCCTTATGTGGATGTGGACCCAGGCCTTGCTTTATTGCAGGTAAATCTGTCTTGAAGGAAAATTCCGCATGATGCAGCAAGAGAAAAGGATCTACGCTATTTACAGTCGAATTGGGGAGGGCTTTTTGATCAGGATCCCATCCATGTTTACCCAAGAAGCCGGAATGATATCAATTATGGATTTTTTCATTTTCGGAGCAGAGCTAAATTCATTCTACTAAGCATCAGGTGCTCCATGACCCATCAAAGATGGGTTACCTATTTATACCGATTCTAATGAATTTGTAATACGATATGAGAAATTCATTGAACGCCTCAATGCTTATTTTTTTCTGCCTTTCTTCGACTTCGCTCAGAACAGGTTGTCAGAATTAAAGCCACATCGTCTAATTCGATAAATTATTATTAATGATCCTGACGCTATTTGCCTCCCATTTCTTTATACATATTGATGTAGTGCTGATCAAGTTCTTCACCATCCTTATATTTTACACGTAGCTCGGCCAGCTTTTCTTTTAAATCTTTTACGACATCTTGATAAGTGGGATCATCATAAACACTCTGCATTTCTTGAGTATCTTTTTTGCGATCATAGAGTTCCCACTCATCAATGTCGTCGTAGAAATGGATGAGTTTATACTCTTCAGTTACGATCCCGTAGTGCCGTTTTACCATGTGCACTGCTGGATATTCATAATAATGATAATATACCGCATCTCGAAAACCTAGTGTATCTCCCTGGAATAAGGGTATCAAATTTTCTCCTTGCATGTCTGCCGGTGGATTTACACCAGCCGCATGAAGTAGTGTAGGGGCAAAGTCTAAATTTTGCACCATTTGGGTGTTAATAGATCTCGGTTTAATAACATCTGGCCATTTGACCACCAAAGGTGTCTTGAAAGATTCATCATATATAAATCGTTTGTCAAACCAACCATGTTCACCTAAATAAAAGCCTTGATCAGATGTGTAAACTACCAGGGTATTATCGGACAGCCCACTGGCGTCTAAATAATCCAAGACCTCACCCACACCTTCATCTACTGCGGCGATACTTCCGAGATAGTCTTGCATATATCTTTGATATCTCCAGCTCATCAGTTCCTTTTGTGACATATTGGGATAGTTCTTCTTAAAATTCTCATTAATGGGTCCATAGATCTCATCCCAGGCAGCTCGTTGTTCAGCATTTTGGCGTCCCACTTCACGTTCAAAAGCTTTCTTATCCCAATTTGCAGTTTCAGGTATGCCCAATTCATCCATGAGCTGTGGATAGATTTTGCTATCCCCAGCCCAGTTCATATGGGCAAGCAGATTCATTTCAGCCTCTTTAGCAGCAGTACCCCTGCCACTATAGTCATCAAATAGGGTGGCGGGTTCAGGAAATGTCTTTTTGGTAAACTCCCGGTAATGTCTAGGAGCCGGCAGCCATTCTCTGTGCGGAGCTTTATGCAAATACATAAGTAGAAAGGGCTTTTCTGGATCTCGGTCCTTCTCCA
This sequence comes from Saprospiraceae bacterium, assembly GCA_013001595.1. Lineage (GTDB taxonomy): Bacteria > Bacteroidota > Bacteroidia > Chitinophagales > Saprospiraceae > JABDMH01. The sequence goes on from JABDMH010000050.1 coordinate 8,242, forward strand.
GCCATTCTAAGGTCATGTCGGTTATGATATCTGTCGTATATCCCTCAACTTTAATTCGTCCTTCAATTTTGGTTATGAAGTCCGGATTGTAATATGTGCCTTGTCCGGGAAGGATGCGGAATTGGTCAAAACCTTTTGGGCTATTCCCAAAATGGAGCTTCCCAAACATGGCCGTCTGATAACCGGCATCGTGCAAGATTTGAGGAAAAGTGATCTGGGTGGTATCGAATGGAAATCGATTATCAATCTTGCCATTAAGATGACTGTGCTTGCCGGTCAGTAATACTGCCCTTGACGGAGCACATATTGAATTGGTGACACAGGCATTGGTAAAGAGCAATCCCTGCTCCGCTATGCGATCGATATTTGGGGTATTTATTAATTTCTTGCTGTAGGCACTGATGGCTTGGTAAGCATGATCATCAGACATCATAAAAACGATATTGGGTCGCTTGTCATCATTGGCCTTTTTAGTGTGCTGGTTTGATTGACAAGAGGAAAGGATGAGAGTGACCACGCAAATAAAGGATGTCAGGCGCATAAGGATTTCTAATTTTTCAATGAATGAGATGAAAACCAAGTGAAGATACAGTTTGATTACCGTCTTCCAGCTTCCTTGTACATGTTAATAAAATGCTGATCTAGGTCTTCGGAGTCTTGGTATTTAGTGCGAAGGTCAGACAGTCTCATAGTAAGGTCTTCAACAACGGATTGATAGTTGGGGTCAGAATATACATTTAACATTTCCAGCGTATCTTTTTTCCGGTCGTAGAGTTCCCACTCGTCCACATCATCGTAGAAATGAGCGAGTTTATATTCTTCTGTCACGATGCCATAGTGCCTTTTTACCATGTGTGCACCAGGATATTCGTAATAATGATAGTACACGGCATCTCGAAATCCTTCATTCTTTCCTTCGAATAGTGGAATTAGGTTTTCGCCTTGCATATCTGCTGGAGGAATGATGTTTGCGCAACGTAGGAAAGTGGGAGCGAAATCAAGATTCTGCACCATTTGAGTATTGATGGAGCCCGGCTCAATGATTCCCGGCCACTTGACCAATAATGGAGTCTTAAAGGACTCATCATAAATAAAACGTTTATCAAACCAACCATGTTCGCCCAAATAGAATCCCTGATCTGAAGTATAAACGACAATCGTGTTTTCAGAGAGTCCGCGCTCATCTAGGTAGTCAAGGACCTGTCCTACACCTTCATCTACTGCAGCAATACATGCCAGGTAGTCTTGCATATACCGTTGGTATTTCCAGCGCATTAGGTCTTCATGGGACATGGAGTGATAGCGTTCTTTAAATGCCTGCATCACAGGATCGTATGCTTCCTCCCACGCGGTTCGTTGGGCTGTGGTCTGCCTTTTTCTCAGTCCTTCAAGCGCTCTTCTACCATGATTGTTGGATTGCTTAATACCTAGCTCATCAATGATCTCGGGGTTGAGTTTGTTGTCCCCTGCCCAAGTCATGTGGGTAAAAACATTCATTTCGGCTTGCCGAGCGGCTGTCCCTCGACCTTCATAGTCATCAAAAAGTGTGGGTGGCTCAGGAAAGGTTTTTTTGACGTATTCTTTAAAATGCCGCTCAGCAGGTTGCCAGGCTCGGTGTGGTGCTTTATGCAGGTACATCAGGAGAAAGGGATCTTCATCTCTACGCTCATTCTTGAGCCAATCCAGGGTCATTTCAGTGATGATATCGGTTGTGTATCCTTCCAGCCGGATTCTTCCCTCTTCTTTGGTGATGAAGTCGGGGTTGTAATAATGTCCCTGCCCAGGTAAAATTTTAAATTGATCAAATCCCTTCGGATTATTGCCAAAATGGAGTTTTCCAAACATGGCTGTTTGGTAGCCCGCATCATTTAGAAGTTGTGGAAAAGTGATCTGAGTCGTATCAAATGGGAAGCGATTGTCAATCTTGCCATTGAGGTGGCTGTGTTTCCCAGTGAGAATAACTGCTCGTGAAGGAGCACAGATCGAGTTGGTCACACAAGCGTTGGTAAAGAGCATGCCATCATCGGCGATTCGGTCAATGTTTGGTGTTTGCATCAACTTGTCGCTATAGGCACTAATGGCTTGGTAAGCATGATCATCAGACATGATGAAGACAATATTGGGTCTTTCTTGATCCTGATTAGATTGCTCTTTGACCTCACTAGTGCAAGCTGCAAGTAGGAGTAGTAATAGGGTACCTAAACCAAATGGTCTGATCATAATTACACGTCTAATTATTTAATTAAATATCTCAAGTTAAATATTGAGATCCGCGATTAGCTGGTCAATCCGTTTTAACAGATTGTTTTTCGTTTCTTCATATTGACTTGTATGCTCCAAGGGGCTATTCACAGACACATAGAATTTAATTTTCGGTTCTGTGCCTGATGGCCGGGCTGAAATAATACTTCCGTTGTCAGTGACAAATTGAAGCACATTTGATTTCGGAAAATCCAACTGCTCGCTAGATCCGGTTCCGACATGATGCGCTTTCCCCTCCTGGTAATCCTTAATGGTAATGACTTCTTCACCCGCCAATGCTGTTGGTGGATTCTTGCGAAAGGATGCCATCATTTCTTGGATTTCCTCCGCTCCTCGTTTACCTTTTTTAGTAAAAGAAACCAGCTTTTCCTGGTAGCATCCATACTCAACATACATGGCTAGCAGGGTTTCGTATAGACTTGATCCCTGGTCTTTATAATATGCCGTCATTTCAGCAATAATGGCTGCCGCAACAACCGCATCCTTGTCTCGAACAATATCGCCAACTAGGTAGCCATAACTTTCTTCACCACCACCAATGAAAGTCTTCTGACCTTCTAAATCGGACATGCACTGAGCAATGTGCTTAAACCCGGTCAAGGTATTGTAGCATTCCACATTTTTGGAGTCAGCAATTTTATCCAGTAGGTACGAAGTGACGATGGTCTTAACAATGTATTGATTGCCATCGATCTTACCATGTTTCTCCCAGGCATTTAATAAATAATAGATCAGAAGGGCACCAGTTTGATTGCCATTTAGTAGCATGAATTGACCTTTTGCATCTTGAATGGCAATACCGACCCGATCTGCATCTGGATCGGTAGCCATTACCAGATCCGCATCGATCTCTTTACCTTTAGCTAGGGCCATGCTCAAGGCTTCCTCTTCTTCAGGGTTGGGATAAATCACAGTTGGGAAGTTGCCGTCAGGCATTGCTTGTTCTTCTACCACCTGTACATTGTCAAACCCAAACCGTTTTAGGGCATCAGGTACCATAGGAGATCCGGTTCCATGAATTGGTGAGAAGACGATTTTTAGATCTGATTGATGCTTGATCTCTTCTTGGGAGATGGATAGCTTGCACAGTTCAGACAGATACTTCTCGTCCATCTCTGAGCCGATGGTGACGATGTTTTCTTCAATGGCGGCAAATTTCACTTGGTCGATGGAGTCAATGGCTCTTACCTCCTGAATTATGTTGGCATCATGCGGTGCCACTACTTGTCCTCCATTACTTCCATAGACCTTATATCCATTGTATTCTTTAGGATTGTGCGAGGCAGTGACCATGACTCCACTGTGACAGCCCAATTCTCTGATGGCAAAGGATAGCTCGGGTGTTGGTCTTAGGGCATCGAACGAATACACGGTAAATCCATTGGCACTCAATACTCCGGCAGCCGTTTGTGCAAATAGCGGAGATTTGATTCTGCTGTCATGAGCTATGGCCACTTTAATCTTTTCTCCAGGATAGGTTTTTGTTAAAAAATTGGCCAACCCTTGTGTGGCCATACCTATCGTATATACATTCACCCGGTTTGATCCGGGGCCCATAATTCCCCTCAATCCACCGGTGCCAAAATCCAAATCCTTGTAGAATGCATCTGTGAGTTCATCGTACGCCTTATTATCCAGCAAATCTTGAATGGTGTTCTTGGTCTTCTGATCGTAATTGCCGGCTAACCAAGTGTCGATTCTTTGCTGGATTTCTGGTCTAAGTGTTTGCATATTGGTAGATTGATTTTGACTGAATATAGTTGATTTTTTTTATCAGTGTTGCTTGTATCTCTTTTTGCCCAGCGGTAAAATACCACTTACTTCAAATTGCGAGAGAGCTAATCTTTTGCAGCTGCTTTCTCTAGCCGATCATTCATTGTTAAACCAAGTCCTTGATCGGGTAGTCGCTCCACTAAAATTAAGTCTAGGTCGAGTTTGTCCATGAGGCGCAGTGCATGATATAGACGCTTACCCGCTTCATCAAGATCGGCGGAGGCGCTAAGCACGATTTGATGCGTCAAAGGTATCTCCTCATGTGTTCTTGAAAAAGCAATAATGCCGGTGCGATCCTCATTGCAATTCAGCAGGGATTTCTTGAGATCCGTGACCACACGTATGGAGGTACCTGGTGCGTAGTGATACGGAAGCATGCCAGGACCCAGTGGAGATGGACTAGTTTCAGTACTTATGTCTATGGCTGTACCCAGTACCTCCTCAATCTCTGAGGGTGTGATGGCTCCATACCTGAGGAGCGCCGGCTTATCTTTTTGAAAAGAGACGATGGTCGATTCCAGGCCTAGCGTACAAGGGCCCCCATCTAGAATATAGGGAATCCGATCTCCCAATTGAGCGGCGACATGCTCGGCAGCTGTTGGACTGATGTATCCAAATGGGTTGGCGCTTGGAGCTGCAAGGGGAAAATCGATGGACTGCAATAAGCCGAGTGTCAGCGGGTGATTGGGCATTCTAACGGCCACAGTTGTTAATCCAGAGGTGACCACATCAGGGATGATCGGTTTCCGCGGTAAGATCATGGTGAGAGGGCCGGGCCAAAAATGTTGACCAAGAATCTGAGCCTGCGCCGGAATATCCTTTACATACTGCAGCAATTGTTGGCGATGACCAATGTGTATAATGAGCGGATTGTGAGAAGGTCTATTCTTTATAGAGAAGATCTGATCAATAGCATCTACATCCAAAGCGTTTCCTGCCAAGCCATATACCGTTTCTGTCGGAATGGCTACGATCCCACCTTCCCTTAAAATTTTCGCAGACTTTGCAATATCTGTACCTATTTCAGCCATTAACTTACCAATTGCAATAAAGGCAAAAATAGGTGATTCCTATGAATACCAGATTGAGTTCAAGCCCACTTGCTTTTTCTTTTTAACGCCATCCACACAAGGCCCAGAAGAACTGCCAAGCCCAACATAAGCAACCAGTTTGAATATCTACCATCACGTATACTGATTGATTGGTAATCGCCGATCAGGACCAGTCCGGCCCACTAATATGGCGCCTTGAGTCTTGCCGGTACTTCACGGAGGTAATCCAGCTTTGCCTGCCGTAGTGCTGTACTCTTATCCCATCTTTTGGCCAGATAGTCGTAAAAGTGTTTTAAAATGATGGCAGGTGCCAAGATGGGCCAAATCTCTATCAGGTATAATGATCCATTTACTTGCAGCTTAATTTGCTTGCAATTCGAGAGTTACAAAATTGATCAGAGTTTTGTAAGGGAGGAGTCTTCCATCTCATTTACATTTTTGAGTGATATTAAAAAGGGAGCGTCAGACAATTGCATTGTGGATGGAAAATACGGTATGCTTGTATTGTTCAAAATAAGTACAAGTGGTATCGAGATCTGTTGCTAAGCAGTGAATAATATGTCTATCGCGTATTTGGACAGACCTATGTAATTTTTTTGTCAGTGATCCACTTATTGCGTTATCATTTCTTGCCACAATTCCTTTGCTGGAAATTTATCTGATATTGCTGAGGGGAAATCCCAAAGGATCCATTTTTTCATGACAATCTTGCGGTTTTGCAAAGCCAGTTGACAAAGGCTCCAATACCAACGCGATTCATTGACGAAAGGACCATCAATGCCATCGATGAGTTTCGAAAAATGATAGGAAGCCTTGATGTTATTACCCTGAGCCAATTCGGCAGACCCAACGTAGTAAATCAGGCTATCATTTTGGGGTTTTTGGCTGAGTAGTTGTTCCCATTTTTCGATTGCTATAGCGTACTCTTCATTTTTGAAATCGACCATAGCGCCATAAAAGGAAAATTCGTCCGTGGTGCTCATTGGTGTGGGTAAACCGGGATCAACGACATAGTATACCTGATAATAGGGTTGATTTGGATTTGGTCGTATTATGAAATATAGGACTGCGACCAAAACGAGTATAGAGACTGCGATAGTCCACGACTGTGGCTTTTGCTTTTTTCGTGCTGGACCCATTTGCTTCACGATTGCTCCTGAATTTTCATCCTCCTCTTGTGCGGTTGAACTAAGTTCGTGTTGTAGTGTATCTTTTTTGTTCCTACACATGAGTGTCCGCGCCTTGTGTACTGCGGCTCGTAAGGCTGGATCTAAAGCCATCGCTTTTTCAAAGGCCTCAATTTCTGCCGGGCCCAACTCGCCCATCAAATATTTTTCTATGTCTTGGTCAGACCTCATGTGCTTTTTAATATTAAGGATCTATTCTGAGATTGCACACATCCAAATTTATTCTTTAGGAATTTACCTACATATTTAGTGCCGAAGTAAGCTTTTCTAAGGATTTTTGTCCAATTAATATTATTGCCATATTTCGTGTATTAGAGAACATCGAACAGTCGTATAAGGAGGTTGCAGTCGTCCATTTCGCTAACAAACGGATATTGTCATATTTTAGTGACTAAACCATCATGAAGAAAAATGACGACTACACCTGAACACGATGAGCGCATCGCTAAGATGACATTTGCTTCCGTCTATCCGCATTATGTAACCAAGGTTGAGAAGAAGGGAAGGACCAAAGCAGAATTGCATCAGGTCATTGAATGGCTGACCAAGTTTGATAGCAATCATATCCAGGACCTTATTGATGCCCAAGTCACGTTTGAGACATTCTTCGACAGGGCATCACTAAATCCCAATGCCCACCTAATAAAGGGCGTGATTTGCGGCTATCGAATTGAAGATATCGAAACCCCACTGACCCAGCAGGTACGGTACCTGGACAAGTTGATAGATGAACTGGCCAAGGGGCGGCAGATGGAAAAAATTCTTCGAACCCCGAGTGCATAAGTCTATAATTAGCTAGTCGATAAGGTTTGCTATGCTGTGGTTTCGTAAAAAATGCAAGCTTGAAGCCATAACTTCATAGCTGCACTAGAGCAAGGTCTTAAAGACCGGCCGTTTGGGTGTGATGTCGCCCAGTCGTTCTTTCTTGGCGGCCTCAAAAGCACTAAAGTTACCTTCGTAAAAGATGAGTTGTCCATTGTCTTCGTAAGATAGGATATGGGTTGCGAGACGATCGATGAACCAACGATCATGTGAGATCATCAACACGCATCCGGCGAAGGCTTCTATGGCCTCCTCGAGTGCACGAAGCGTGTTTACATCAATATCATTAGTAGGTTCATCTAATAGGAGTACGTTCCCGCCTTCCTTGAGGGTCATGGCCAAATGCAGACGATTTCGCTCTCCGCCAGACAGTACGCCCACTTTTTTCTGTTGGTCACTCCCACTAAAATTGAACCTAGCTAGATAGGCCCGGGCATTCACTTCTGTTTGCCCGATTTTAATATGCGCTAGTCCTTGGCTGATGACTTCGTAAATGGTCTTGTCCGGTAGCAGATCTTTGTGCGATTGGTCAACGTATGCAAGCTGTACACTGCTTCCGATCTCAATTTCTCCAGAATCGGGCTGCTCCTCACCCATGATCATTCTGAATAAGGTGGATTTACCAACCCCATTGGGTCCGATGATTCCGACAATGGCATTCTTGGGAATAGATACGGTTAGATCGTCGATCAGAACACGATTATCGTAGGCCTTCGTCAAATTATGTATGTCTATGACGGTATCCCCAAGTCTGGGTCCGGGTGGAATGTACAATTCGAGCTTGGCTTCACGTTCTTTGGTTTCCGCATTGCTCATGGCCTCATAGGCATTTAGGCGCGCCTTGCCCTTACTCTGCTTGGCCTTAGCATTCATACGCGTCCACTCCAATTCACGCTTTAGGATCTTCTGACGCTTAGATTCAGCCTTCTCTTCTTGAGCTAATCGTTTAGACTTTTGCTCTAGCCAGCTGCTGTAGTTACCTTGCCACGGAATGCCCTCGCCGCGATCCAACTCCAATATCCAGCCGGCGACGTTGTCCAAAAAGTAGCGATCGTGTGTTACTGCGATCACCGTACCTGGAAAAGACTTTAGAAATTGTTCGAGCCAGTGGACGGATTCGGCATCCAGGTGGTTCGTAGGCTCATCTAACAGCAGGATATCTGGCTTGCTCAATAGCAGTCGGCACAAAGCTACTCTTCGTCTTTCTCCTCCAGATAGAACCTGAATGGGCGTATCATCTGGCGGACATCTAAGGGCATCCATGGCCACTTCAAGTGTATGATCAAGATCCCAAGCATTGAGATGATCCATCTTGTCAAGTAATTCACCTTGTACTTCAACCGCCTTCATCATCTCATCATCACTGAGTGGCTCAGCCAGCTTTGCTGAAGCTTCCTCATAGGCATTGACCACTTCAACAATGTGCTGCAGCCCCTCCTTCACGGTTTCCTTCACAGTCTTGGTCTCATCAAGGGTAGGCTCTTGTTCTAAATAACCGATCTGGTAGTCTTTGTCAAAGGTTACTTTACCTTGATAGTTATCATCTATTCCTGCAATGATCTTCAACAGGCTTGATTTTCCAGATCCATTGAGACCCAATACGCCAATCTTGGCACCATAAAAGAAAGACAGCCAAATATTCTTTAATACCTGTTTATTTGGAGGGAATATTTTACTCACGCCCTCCATGGCAAAAATCACTTTCTTGTCTGACATGTCACTCGATTAAATTACTACTTGGTCAAATTACTTCAAATCTTGGTGGAACTCCAATATACAGAATGATCAAAGGGTACCTTTTCTCTTTTCGCCTTTTTGATTGCCTTGCCAGTATTTACCACTTTCCACTTCGAGGCAGGTCAGCCATTGGCCACCGTAGGCATATGTATCAATACAAATGGTATGGCCGAAGTCTGCAACCAAACCGTTCTTTCTTGCCGTGTGTCCACAAATGACCGTCTTCTCATCTTGATATGCAATGGGATGTTCATATTTGTCCCAATACTTGGCTTGATCAGACTGCTGATGTAGTGGAATGCCAGGTTCCAGTCCACCATGCACAAAAATGGTGTTCTGGTGCGTGAAAATGGATAGTCCATCTTCCATAAAAGCCCAGTGTTCATCTGGTACGATCTTCCAATCAAGTGGGTCTGAATCACCATAGGAAGCAATGGTTTCAGCTCCCCCATAACCTTTCCATTTATCTAGAAATGAGGCATCTACCCGTGAACGCATCATCATGATCTCATGATTGCCCTTTAGTGTAATGAAGTTGTACTTGTCACCATGGTCAACAAGCCACTGTATGGTTTGCTTGGATTGAGGACCCCTATCGACATAGTCTCCCAGGAAAACCACCAGGTCTTCGGAAGTCGGACCGACTGCCGAAAAAACCGTTTCGAGGGCGGTCAGACATCCGTGAATATCTCCGATTGCATAGATGGCCATAGGGTCAACTTAAAAAGCCACAAAGGTAAGTTCTCCGCAGAAAAAAGCAAGTTGGGTGGATGCTATGCAGAAAAGGTACTCGAGTAGATCGTCAGCTAGTGGAATGCATGTATTGTTGGTAAGCTTTTTCACAAGAATGTTGTTACTTCATCTCACAATCGTTGATCATGAAAAAGATATTGGCATTTGGGGCCAGTAGTAGCAAAGCATCCATTAATCAGCAATTTGCCATCTATGTGGCTAGGCAAATAAAAGAAGCAGAGGTAATCGAAGTTGATCTGAACGACTATGAAATGCCCATCTATAGTGTTGATCGACAAAGGGAGAACGGCATTCATCCTCTAGCCTTGTCATTCAAGGAACTCTTGAAATCTTGCGATGGCCTGGTTATTTCATTTGCTGAACACAATGGTGCGTACAGTACTGCTTTCAAGAATATATTTGATTGGATATCACGCATTGACAAGAATGTGTGGGAGGAAAAGCCGATGCTGATCCTGTCGACTGCTCCAGGCAGCAGGGGTGGCGCTACAGTTTTTGGAATAGCACATGCTAAGTTCACCCGGATGAATCCGAACACTGTGAAGGGGGTTTCTTTACCATTCTTTCACAAGAATTTTTCGAAAGAAGTAGGTGTATTAGATACGGAACTTGCAGAAGTACTTAAGGGGAGCATTCATGACTTCGAGCATATGCTAACAGACCAGGTAGGCTGACAGATATTAGATCAGCATCTGCAGGGGTGATTATCCCGATTTTTGGCCAAAAAATTCCGTCAGTACCAGGGTATATTCTTGACTGGCTAAATGAAGTGTAGCCTGTGGATGGTGGTGTCGTGTGGTAATAGATGATGTTTAAACAACCACCAACTAGTCACCGTGAGTGGAAACATTTTTTGCAAAAATCCCGATGATCCGAGGGTTGATCCTTAAGCTATTCCCGGGTTTTACCCGGGGCCATTATTTGGTTAGACCCTGTCAGGGCCTGCTGTAGTCTCAATAAGAACGCAATCTTCACCCTGAGTGAAACAAAGTGAAATCAAAGGGTCGGCCATCCTTTTTGTGTCAATGAGATGACTCTGTGAAAAATAACCTCATGATCAACCTGAGTGGAACGAAGTACAGCCGAAGGGCGACTACGTTCCACTCCGCTAGCCTGACTTTGGTTGCTTTGAAGTTGTCTTCTGACGTTGGATACCTGAATTACTGCAACTTATAAAGTCTGTCATAGGTAGTGGAGACAACGTGAAATCGAAGGGTCGGTCATCCTTTTTGTGCCAATGAGATGACTCTGCGAATAATAATCTCATGATCACCCTGAGTGGAACGAAGTGCAGCCGAAGGGCGACTACGTTGCACTTCGCTCAGCTTGACTTTGTCCGTGGGTTTGCTTTTTGAAGTTGTTTTACAGCAGGTAAATAGCAACCCTAAAAAGTCATCCTGAGTTCAGACATTTTTTGCAAAAATGAAAGAGAGTAGTGATAGATTATCGATGGAAAGCTGTCTGAGGTTTTGTCATGATCTTATTCAGAAATTCCGACAATCCAAGGATTGATCCTTAAACTAACCCGGGGTTTTACCCGCGGCCATTATTTGGTTAGACCCTGTCAGGGTCTGCTTTAGTCTCGATAAAAACCCAATCTTCTCTCTGAGTGAAACAAAGTGAAATCAAAGGGTCGGCCATCCTTTTTGTGTCAATGAGATGACTCTGTGAAAAATAATCTCATGATCACCCTGAGTGGAACGAAGTATAGCCGAAGGGCGACTGCGTTGCACTCCGCTAGCCTGACTTTGGTTGCTTTGAAGTTGTCTTCTGACGTTGGATACCTGAATTACTGCAACTTATAAAGTCTGTCATAGGTAGTGGAGATAACGTGAAATCGAAGGGTCGTTCATCCTTTTTGTGTCAATGAGAAGTCTCTCTGAAAAATAATCTAATGATCACCCTGAGTGAAACGAAGTGTAGCCGGAGGATAGGTAGTGCCGCTTCGCAATGGATGACTTTTTAACAATGACCAACTAGTCACCCTGAGTGAAACACAGTGGAATCGAAGGGTAGATATTGTCTCTCTTTCTTAGTCCATAGTCACTAATACGGCAACTGGCCACTATTGTAAAACCGTTTCTACATCGGTCAGCGGTAGATCGAAGGTGTCAGCGACACCCTTATATACCACCTTGCCTTGCACGATGTTCAGTCCCATTTTCAGATCAGGCCTTCTTAGACATGCTTTTTTCCAGCCAAGGTCTGCCAAGAGAAGTGCATAGGGCAAGGTGGCGTGATTCAAGCCTATGGTTGACGTATAGGGTACAGCACCGGGCATATTAGCTACACAGTAGTGGACCACATCGTCAATGACAAAGGTGGGCTGAGCATGGGTAGTAGGTCGGCAGGTCTCGATGCAGCCACCTTGATCCACTGCCACATCTACCAGGACGGTACCTGGTTTCATGGTCTTGAGCATGTCTCGTGTGATGAGATTTGGTGCTTTTGCTCCTGGAATCAAGACAGCCCCAACAATCAAATCATGGTCCTGAACAAGTCTTCGAATATTAAACTCATTTGAATATAGCGTACATACATTAGCTGGCATCACGTCAGCTAAATAGCGCAATCTAGGTAGATTAATGTCCAGGATCGTAACTTGAGCTCCCAGTCCGGCAGCCATTTTTGCCGCTTGTGTGCCCACCACTCCACCGCCTAGTATCAGTACCTTGCCAGGTTGTACACCGGGAATACCACCTAATAAAACACCACGTCCACCCATTGGGCTTTCCAGATATTTAGCTCCTTCCTGTATGGCCATGCGACCAGCTACTTCTGACATGGGGATGAGCAGAGGAAGGGTTCCATTATGCAGCTCGACGGTTTCGTAGGCAAGGCATACTGATCCACTTTTTAGCATTGCTCTGGTGAGTGGTTCAAAGGACGCAAAATGGAAGTAAGTAAATAACAATTGATCTGCTCGTATTAATCCATATTCCTCTTCAATAGGTTCTTTAACCTTCATGACCATCTCGGCCTTCGCATAGACCGATTGGATATCAGGCAATATAGATGCACCAGCTGATATGTAGTCGCGATCCGGAAGACCACTGCACTCCCCGGCCCCGGTCTGAACAAAAACCTGATGGCCTTTCTTGGCAAATTCAATGACCCCTGCTGGCGTAAGGGCTACTCGATTTTCGTTTGATTTTAGTTCTTTCGGTATACCAATAATCATGAAAAAGTGTTGTTTCAATAAAGTACAAAGATAGGCTATAGGAGCATGTCAAATTTGGAAATTACATGGTCCTATACCACTTAGGAATGGGGTTTTAGTGGCTTTTGCAACAAGCTGATTAGGGATCCAGGGAGATCGTAAGGATCTTAAAAATGGTCAGAAGATTTTCAGTTGAACGTCCAAATGATATCTGTTCCTTTTGACCATTCATTGGTATTCGGAATCTTATATTTACATTGTTGCGAGTAGACTTGCGTCAACGCTGTATGTTCTACCATCGCGATCCATTATTGTTTTAAGGAAAAATCAGACTATGCAAGAGAAAAAACATTTATCCACCACAAACAGAAGATCCTTCATTAGGACTAGTGCCATGGCTTCCTCATTTTTTATCGTTCCACGCCATGTTTTAGGAGGCAAAGGGTATCTCGCGCCAAGTGATCAATTGGTGCTTGCGGCCATTGGTGCAGGAGGCAAGGGAAGGAGTGACATATTGAATGCATCTGTGAAGGGAAGAGAAGGTGTTGCAGCGCTATGTGATGTAGACTTTTCGGGCAGCGCAAAAAAATCCATTGAAAACTTCCCTGATGCGAAGCGTTACAGTGACTATCGTGAGATGTTAGATAAAGAGACAGATATTGACGCCGTGACCATTTCTACTCCCGATCATGTACATGGTCCAGCGGCAGTATATGCCATGGAAAGGGGAAAGCATGTCTATGTGCAAAAGCCTATGACTCATAACATTCGTGAAGCTAGAATGTTAACCGAAATGGCTCGTGAACGGAAAGTCGTGACCCAAATGGGCAACCAAGGGGGATCAAATCCCTTACTCAATATGGTCCAGGGTTGGGTGGATTCTGGCAAATTGGGCAAAATTTCAAAGGTGCAAGTTTGGACCAATCGACCGGTTTGGCCTCAAGGTTTTGCAATGCCGGATCCCGATGAAAGTCAGAAACCAGCAGATTTGCACTGGGACCTCTGGTTAGGGCCAGCACCCTCAATACCATATACACCGAATTTGCATCCTTTCAGTTGGCGTGGATGGTGGGATTACGGCACCGGTGCCTTGGGCGATGTTGGATGCCACTTGATAGACATTCCATTTCGAACCTTGGGTTTAAAATATCCCACTGATGCGGAATGCAGTGTTGGTGCAGTCTACACCTCAATGTGGAACGCCGATTATCATCCTGAGGGATGCCCGGCATCTTCATTTATTACCCTGCATTTTGAAGCCACCGACAAGAGTAAATCACCCATAGAAATGACTTGGAGTGATGGCGGGATCAGACCTTCCCATCCTGACATCATTCCAGCAGATCATGATATTGGAGGAACAGACAGTAAAAATGGAGTCATGATCATTGGAGAAAAAGGCATCATTTCCACCAACATTAATGATAGCTCTCCCCTGATGCCAAAATTATACCTTAACGATGGTTCGACAGACTTTGGCCCGGAAGTGGAAGAAAACGAGGAGCCCGAATATGGCCACCAGCGCAAGTGGGTCGATGCTTGTAAAGCGGGTTTTGGCAGCGATGAGCATGTTGGTTTGACCTCTTCATTTGATTACGCAGGTCCTATGACTGAAACTGTGCTCATGGGCAATCTGGCCATTCGTAGCTACATGCTCCGAAGCGAGAATGCTAATGGAAGGAAGGAATTTTACGGTCGCAAAAAATTGTTGTGGGATGGAGACAACATGCGCATCACCAACTTAGAGGCCGCTAATCAATTTGTGGGAAGAAGCTATCGCAAGGGTTGGGAAGTATGAGCTGGAGGAGATAGCTGAAGTGATTCAATCTCAGAAATTGATGTTCCGCAAAGGCCGTATGTAGAACCATGGAGAAATAGGGCATCAATATGCGGACAATCAAACATTGGTAATGAATTCTCCAAGATTTACTTTTCGTGCAAGATTCAATTTTTTACGCAGCCGATAGCGAGTAGTATGAACGCTTTCTATAGAGATGCCTAGTAGTCGTGCCATGTCCTTCCTCGAGAAATTGAGTTTGATCAGGGCACAACTCTTGAGTCTGAGCTGTAGGGCAAGATGGATTTCTGCAGACCCAAACTATGGACCAATGGAAACTCAACAATGATGTAAGTAGCAGTTGCCATGCATACAGGGTACCATTCTATTTTGCTCAATAGCCATAGATCGACTTACCAAAGGTGATAAAGATGGATGGGCTGCTTGACTGCCAAGGGACTTAATCTGAGGAAAATTGAGCGGGCCTGGTGTCAAAGACATGAAGTATTGACTCAATCAGAAATATTGAAAGAAAGATATGTTACATAGAAAGTGCTATGAGTCATATTTTAAAAATTGATGCTAAATTATATCGGGTGCCATTGAAAGAAGTACTTGTCGATGCGTCACATGGTGAGCATACTCATTTTGAATTAATCATTGCTACGATCATTCTTTCCGATGGTAGTGAGGGTATTGGTTATACGTATACTGGAGGCAAAGGCGGCCATGCAATAAAGGCATTGATCGACAATGACTTGAAAGACGTACTAGTGGGTATGGATCCTTACGATATTGACATGCTGTATAAGCGGATGCAAGCTCATGTACATTATGTAGGCCGTGGTGGCATCGCTTCCTTTGCCATTTCTGCCCTAGACATCGCTCTTTGGGATTTGAAATGTAGGCACTCTGGACTACCTCTGTGGAAATTGGCAGGAGGTGCTGGCAATTCTTGTAGGGCTTATCGGGGCGGAATCGACCTGGATTTTTCTTTGGATAGGTTATTGAAAGATGTTCAAGAATATCTGGATCAAGGATTCAATGCGGTGAAAATAAAGATTGGCCAACCTGATCCGGCAGAAGATCTTCGGCGGATTTCTGCAGTACGTGCACTCATCGGACCAGAGCGAACATTCATGGTGGATGCCAATTATGCATTGACGGTTGAGAAGGCCATAAATCTAGCCCGGTCCTTTAGTCCCCATGATATTTACTGGTTTGAAGAGCCGATAATCCCTGATAACTATCTTGGGTATGCCGAGATATCTAAGGCTACAGAGGTGCCGTTGGCTATGGGAGAGAATCTACATACCATTTATGAATTCGGTTACGCATTTGAGCAAGCAAGTTTATCGTTTATTCAGCCCGATGCATCTAACTGTGGAGGCATCACCGGATGGCTTGAGGTTGCCTCCTTGGCACGAAAATATAACCTACCTGTTTGCTCACATGGTATGCAGGAATTACATGTGAGCTTGGTGTCGGCCCAAAATAATGGCGGATGGTTGGAGGTTCATAGCTTTCCAATTGATGAATATACCTATCAACCGTTGGTTGTGGAAGCGGATCGGGCGATTGCTCCTGACAGCCCTGGGGTGGGTGTCGAGTTTAATTGGAAGAAATTGTCGCCCTATTTGATATCATCACCCTTTTGATAAGCATCAACATGGCAAGTAAATAGCTAAGAATTAAATATATTGGTGACCCTAGAATGATTAGTCATCGATTTAAGTCACTGCAGTTCCTCAATGACCTGCGATATGCGGATATTGGTCTTAATATTCAATGGCAACCTTTTGCGTAAGGCAACACCTTGTAAGGGAGTTTGCGCGGTTTCATGAACGGCTACTAATCGATCTCATTAATTTTGAACAGGTATTCTGTCAATGTTCAGGAATGGACCACGAATTGGTGAAGGCACATAAGGGCGACCGTTTTTATTATAGGGATGATATTCATTGACATGCATCTGGTGAGAAAAGCAGCATACTTATTTTTAACGTGTTTAATTATTCAGAGCCTTTTGGTGAGTTGCGTTTCTAAGCAGAAGCCGGAAATTCTTTTGCGTGCGGCTCTTTGGGCAAATGAAGACCATTCCTGGTATCAGGCCTTTCTTTATTTCGATTCAATACTACATGCTCGAACTGATGGAAGACTTCGAGTAGAGGTCTACCCGTCTGAACAATTGGCCAAGGAGATGGAAGCGATTCGTCTTATTCAGGCAGGTATTATTGATATGACTGTCAGCGCTTCGCTGTTGAGCAATTGGATAGAAATCGCCACCTTTTGCGAACTGCCCTTCTTACTGCAAGATTCGATTGAAAAGCATCAATTGATCAATGGTCCCATAGGTCAACGCATTAAGCGGGAGATGTTGGAGAAAACGGGACTTCGGCCCGTCGCTACATTCGAAAGGGGCCCAAGGCATTTAACTTCGAATCGGCCCATTCGACATCCCGATGATTTACAGGGGCTCATTATTAGGGTGCCAAGTGTACCTTCATTTGTGACTGCTTGGAGCGCATTAGGTGCCAAACCTACTCCCATGGCATTTTCAGAAGTATTTACATCGTTGCAACAGGGCACCATTGAAGCTCAAGAAAACCCATTTGCATTGATTCTTAGTGCTGGGTTGGCAGAGGTTCAAGATTATGTCAATTTAACCGAACATGTGATGAGCTGGAGCTACCCGTTGATTGGTGAGAATCAGTTCCAGGCAATACCTTCTGACCTGCAAGAGATTTTTCTAGAGGCTGCCAAGGATATGGAGGACTATGAGCATATACTTTTTCAAGGTAATGAACTTAGTGCTCGAAAAGAGTTGATAGACCGGGGAATGGAATTTATTTATGCGGATAAAGAGGCTTTCATTAAAAAATGCCAACAGCCAATTTATTTCAGTTTGTCGCCCGAGATGCAGCAAGTATATGGTGATTTCATAAAATCAGTTCGAAAGTAGATGCAGCTCAAGAGAGGGATCGGTAAGGTTCTTAAATATGGCGTTTTGCTGAGCACTTATGCCCTGGTAGCAAGTGTGGTATTGCAGATTTTTGCTCGGTTCTTTCTAACTACTACGCCGCCGTGGACCGAGGCTGCCTCTCGCCTGTTTTTTATCTATTCAACTGCCTTCGCAGCAGGTCTTGCACTTCAGCATAGGTATTATGTGCATCTCGATGTTTTTTTTGAACTACTCCCTAAGGTGATGCAGAAGTGGTTGAGGTTATTCATACCCCTATTTACGCTATTGCTCTTTGGTCTGATGACCATCTACTCGATCACATTTATTGTGTATGGGCATCGTGAGTTTTCACCAAGTATGGGTATAAGAATGTCATATGTTTTTGCAAGTACGTTTATTCTGGGCGCTTCTGTGAGCTACTACGCATTGCTGCAATTTGCGACCGAAGTCAAAAATTGGAACAAATGATGGTCGTACTGGTCACTTCATTTATTCTTTTTTTGGTATTAAGATTTCCCATTGCATTTGCATTGGGATTATCATGTCTAGCTTATATTTTACTGGAAGGTGTTCCCCTGGCTATACTGCCAATGAAGATGTACGCGGGCATCGATGTGTTTGTCTTGCTGAGCGTACCTGGTTTTATTTTAGCTGGAAACCTAATGAATCATGGCGGACTTACTGCCAAAATAATCACCTTCTGTAATCATGTACTTGGCCACATTCGAGGAGGCTTGTCGCTTGCTAATATTGGCGCTTCTATGCTGTTTGCTGGTATTTCTGGCACAGCTGTGTCGGATACAGCCAGTATCGGATCTGTAATGATTCCAGCCATGAAACGGGAGGGATATGGTGACGGATTTTCCTGCGCAGTAACAGCTGCTTCCTCGACGGTTGGTCCCATCATACCACCAAGTGTTCCGATGATCATTGCGGCTACCCTTAGTGGACTGTCCGTTGGTAAACTCTTCTTGGCAGGAGCGATTCCAGGGGTTCTCTTAGGTTCCGGATTAATGGGGGTCG
The DNA here is from genome assembly GCA_013001595.1 of Saprospiraceae bacterium. GTDB lineage: Bacteria > Bacteroidota > Bacteroidia > Chitinophagales > Saprospiraceae > JABDMH01. The sequence goes on from JABDMH010000050.1 coordinate 26,750, forward strand.
CTTTCTTCATTTCCGTGAAGCAGCGTTATCCCAAGCACAAAAGAAGCTCGCTGCGTCAATTAGCGCGTGGCTTCGTTGACACATTCTGGGCTCTCCTGATGACTTTTATTATTCTTTTCGGAATCGTTGGCGGTATTTTTACTCCGACAGAAGCTTCTATAGTTGCGGTGCTGTATGCATTTATTATTGGATGGTTTGTTTATCGGAAACTATCATGGCGCGGTCTACAAATCATTGTGCTGGATTCGATGAAAACTTCGGCCTCATTGATGATACTGATTGGCTTTGCGAATCTATTTGGTTGGATTTTGATAACTGAGCGATTGCCTCAGTGGGTATCATGGCAAATCCTGGACTTCACTCAAAATAAATATTTAGTCCTCCTATTAATAAACATCTTGTTGATTTTTGTTGGCACATTTATGGAGACCATTGCGGCACTCCTCATCCTTTTTCCAATTCTACTGAAAGTGGCGATGACGGTTGGTGTGGATCCCATCCACTTCGCAGTGATCGCTGTATTGAATTTAATTATTGGCCTGACAACACCGCCGGTCGGAGTATGTTTGTTTGTAGCTTCCAGTATTGGCAAAATACCAATCGGAGAGGTGAGTCGAGCCAGTTTGCCTTTTCTTGTAGTAAGTATGATTGTCCTGACATTGGTCACATTGCTTCCACAGATTTCTTTGTTTCTACCTAATTTATTTTTGGATTAACCAACATTGTTATGAAAAAACCAACATCTTTTCAATTTTTAGATATGGTGACTTTTGGGTTACTCTTACTCCTTGCAATGGTAAGCTGTGGAACACCGGTTGAGCAGAATGCAAAAGATGAAGCACTCGCAATAGCAGAGGCTGATCTAGATTTTCTAGGCATCACGAATCGAGATTCGCTGAGTGCTGCTTCAAAGCGAGCTTTGACTTGGCCGAAAATTGGCAATGAATGGTTCGGGGAGTTTAAGGTATACGACCTCAGGGGTGATCTGGCTTACGAAGAAGGCGTGGTACGAAGAGATCCAAGTGCTGTGCTCAAGGTTGATGGCCAATATTTTGTATGGTACTCCAAGAGCATTGGTCCTACGCAAGGTTTCGGTGGAGATATTAAAAATGAGAAGGTGTTCCCCTGGGATAGATGTGACCTTTGGTACGCTACTTCTGAAGATGGTTGGACTTGGAAGGAAGAGGGAGTTGCCGTTTCAAGAGGTGCCCCAGGATCCTATGATGATCGCTCGGTTTTTACGACAGAAATTCTAGCACATGAGGGTAAATATTATTTGACCTATCAAACTGTAAAATCACCGTACGTGGTCAGGGTTAAAAATCAGGTGGGTTTGGCTTGGGCAGATTCACCTCATGGGCCTTGGACCAAAAGCAAAGAGCCCATTCTCAGTCCCGCTGCCAATGGAATCTGGAAAGGAGAAACCCAAGATCGACACCTAGTAGAAAAGAAAGGCGACTTTGATAGCCATAAAGTTCACGACCCTTGCCTGCTAGCCTATAAAGGGAAATTTTACTTGTTTTATAAAGGCGAGCAAATGGGAGAAGAAATTACTTGGGGTGGTCGCCAAATCAGACATGGCGTTGCTATTGCCGACGATCCCCTAGGTCCATACATCAAATCTGCCTACAATCCGATCTCGAATAGCGGTCACGAAATCTGTGTTTGGCACTATAAGGGCGGAATTGCCTCTTTGATTACCACCGATGGCCCGGAAAAGAATACGATCCAGTGGTCGCCAGACGGCATCAATTTTGAAATCAAGTCTGTCATAAAGGGCGCTCCACACGCCATTGGCCTCAATCGGGAGCTAGATACCGACCGTGAACCATTTGCTGCATTTGGATGGGGCCTCACTCACCAATATAAAACTTCGGACTACCAGTATATCCGACGGTTTGAAGGAAAAAGGAGGACTACTCACAAGGCCAAAGGTGAGGGTGGATGACATTAGCTTGATAATTTCACTGCCAATCACTGAGATGAAGACACGTAGATTATTTTTTATTTGGCTTTCAAGGAGTATTCCAAAGAAACTCATGTGCTAGTGACCATCTCGATCAAAGAACCGTAAAGTCTTTACGACATGTTTCTGCCAATAGGGCCATTCGTGACCACCGGCAAATTCTTCATAAGTATGGTGAATTTTTAATTCAGTCAGTTCTTGATGCAGGATTCGATTGGGCTCAATTAATTCATCACTCGTACCACAGTCAAAACGTATGGCAGGCAACTTTGATCGATTTGTTTTCATGGCTTCTATTACATCATCGAATCCTTCTTGGTCTTTTAGATCTTCCCATGGTTCTCCTACGAATAATTGCATTTGCTCCAATCTAGTAATGGAACTGTGACCTGAAATGGCACAAAACTTTTCTGGAAAACGAGCACCGAGCATCAAGGCACCATAGCCACCCATGGACAACCCACCTATGGCAAGGGAGGATGATTGCCGAGCTTGTGGGATGTTTTCTCGAATCGCCAACGGAACATCATGGACAATCCATTCATCAAACCGTTTGGCATGGTGGGTAATGTATCCGGATCCATCTCCCCATAGTCCATCGGAAGGCATGGCAAGAATGGTCGGTTTTATTTCGCCATTTTCCATAAGCTTGCGGGCAGTGTGATGTGCTCCCCCTTGCATTGCCCACGACCACGCACTGCCATATACTCCATGTAAAAGTATATTGATTGGTAGACCAGAATTGTTTCTTTCTACTTGCGGAACAAATACGCAAATGTCACCCCGTCCACCTAGATTAGCACTCTTTATTGTCAGAAATCTGAGTCCGTCACACTCGTATTTGGGGTTGGATAGTTCTACGGTTCGAAAAGAGCTGATTTTTAGTTGATGTTTATTGGTGATGAATAAATCTAAAACAATTGCCTTCTTAGCATTGGTGCTTTGCTCATATCATCCATATACTGGATTTATGCTGTTTTATGCCTATTTCATGAAAGCAGTGATTCAGTCAAGATCAGGACAAAGATAAACACATGAACTTGAGAAAATCATTATTTAGGCGTCATTTACCATTCTGAGGGTGAGCTATCTATTCTCCTATGGATTATCGTCAGATTTTGCAGTGCTCATTGAGGCCACGGTAGAACAGACTCACGGCCCTTTGAATTTTGCAAGATATTTCGCATCTTAAATGGTATTCTGATCTTTTTGGCATCTTAAAATATTTCTAAAGTCATAATGCTGCAATTAGTGACCAGGATTCGATGTTGGTGGAGCTTACTATTGCTCATCCTACTCAGCTGTCGCAGTATCGAAACTGAGCGCCCCAATATGCTTTTCGTGGTAATGGATGATCTTGGTTATGGCCAGTTTGGTATATACAACGATCATTTGACTATAAGGGACTTTGACCCATATTTTACATATCTCGTGGATAGCCTACAGGGGTATTCCTTGGAGAAAGCGTTGGAGTTCACCAAGCGAGCGATTCCTACTATGTCGCAATTGGCGAAAGAGGGGCTAATATTTTCACGGGCATTTACCTCTAGTAACGTTTGTGCGCCATCTCGCTTGGGAATGGCTACCGGGATTTTACAAAACCGGTGGGGCATTTACACCAATCGCGATTGTGAAAATTCTGGCTTGCGGCCTGGCTCACACTTGGCAGAGAGACTGCAGGGGCTGGATTACAAAACTGCGCACATTGGTAAGTGGCACATAGGTAAAAAGGACAATCAAATGGTCCGGAAGTTGATGAGCCAGCATGATTTAGATCCCGATTTGACCCTGGCTCAGATCCGTGCTACCTATCCCCAGCTAATTCGTGACCTAGAAAATCAAGGGTATTTCGGCTCTGTTGTTAGAGAACAGCATCCCTTGCAGAATGGATTTGACTACTACTATGGATATAATTATTGGGCTAGTCAATACTACAATGCAACCAATGTATGGCAGGATTATGTGCATGCTGGCAAGCAGCAGGGATATAATACGGACGTCTTTACCGAGCAGGCTATAGATTTCATGGAGCAACAATTAGATGACAAGCATACTTTTTTTGTGCAGCTACATTACCATGCAGTCCATGATTCTGTGGAACCGAAGGCACCCGACAAATACTTAGATCACTTCGATGCGGAGTCACATGAACTGAATAATTTTTATGCACACATTTTTGGAGTAGACAGTAACATTGGAAGAATCATCGATTTTTTGAAATCAAGGGGTGAATACGAGAATACCCTGATTATTTTTACCTCAGACAATGGAGCTATGTGTGGAGGAGTTTATGACGGCCATAAGTCCGGATCTCCTTTGCCTGGCAATGCTCCATATGCAGGGCAGAAAGGGACCTACTTCCAAGGTGGGATTAGAGTGCCTATGTTTATGCATTGGCCTGTTGAAATTCGCGAGGGTGCCTGGTCTGACGCATTAGTCTCCACCATGGATATTCTTCCGACGGCGATCGAAGCAGCAGGAGGAGTGGTTCCAGAAAACATCGATGGAAAGAGTTTGTTTTCGCTGTATACTGAGGAGTCCTCTGAACCCATCCACGATCATCTTGTATGGAGTGGGGCCCATTCTTATCGTTGGGGATTCCTGGTGACTAGAACCACGAAAACCCATGCGAATGAATTTGGATTTGCCCCACCATCTTGGGCGATCATCCGTAAGGATTATTTATTGCGCTTCACTGGATCATTGCCACCAGGAATATATCTAGATCATATCTCAGGAAGAGGCCCTGCACTTATTATGCATCATCTAGAAAAGGATCCTGCTGAACGAACAGATTTATCAGAGCAGTATCCCAAAGATTTCTATGAAATGGCGCAACTCTATTATGAGACGGCAAGTGATTTTCCTCCGCCCGTGACCTGGGATAAAGAGAAATGGAGGGAAATGATAGATGTAAATGTTTTGCATGCTGAATCCTTAATACCAAAGAATGAATGAGAGATCTCGACTGAGAAAGCCAAGCTTGGCTTTATTACTTAGGACCTTTGCAATGGTCTTATTAATTATTGGTTGTATGGCACTGCAAGCTGCCGCGCAGCAGATTCCTAAAGTAAAGATTTGGGAGGAAGACTTAATCTTGCCAACCTACCTGGTCGATCCACCTGAGAAGGCACCTATGTTCTTCAATCATGAGTCCTATCAGGGGGCCAGCAAAGTCATCTATCCATACCTCCTGGAAGATGACATGACAAACATAAAGGAGGACCAAGTATATCGAGCGGTGTACCTTGAAAATGAATACTTGAAAGTCTGTGTCTTACCGGAAATTGGCGGTCGCTTATTTTATGCAACGGATAAAACCAATGGTTACGAAATGTTTTATCGCCAACATGTAATCAAGCCAGCACATATCGGTATGTTAGGTGCGTGGATTTCTGGTGGAATAGAATTTTGTGTCTTTCATCATCATCGTGCTACTACCAATATGCCATTGGACTACTTGCTTGAGGAAAATGAAGATGGTAGTGCCACCCTTTGGATTGGTGAGACAGAGCGACGGCATCGCATGAAATGGACGTTTGGGATATCACTTTATCCTGGAAAGTCATACTTGGAATTGGATGGTCGAATGATCAATGTCACGGAAAACACAAATTCCATTTTGTATTGGGCCAATGTTGCTACCCATGTGAATGAAGACTATCAAGTAGTCTTTCCTCCTAGTACTCAGTTTGCGGTATATCATGCTAAGAATAGCTTCAGTCACTGGCCAATTACCCAGGAACCGTATCGTGGTAATAGCTATTATGAACAAGGTGTAGACGCCAGCTGGTGGAAAAATCATCCTACGGCCAACTCATTCTTTGCCTATGACATCCAAGATGGATTTCTGGCAGGCTATGACCATGGTAAGGAGGCAGGGACGATGTTGGTGGCTAATCCCCACATCGTGAAGGGAGCAAAATTGTGGGAGTGGGGACCTGACCCACAATATGCCATCTGGGATACCAAAGTGCTAACCGATAATGACGGTCCATACGCTGAATTGATGTCGGGAGCATACTCCGATAATCAGCCTGACTACAGTTGGATAAAACCCTACGAGCAAAAAGTATTTAAACAATATTGGTATCCTATACGGTCTACCGGTGGAGCTACTATGGCTAACCTACATGGGCTATTAAACCTGCAGTCACTGTCCAAACAGAATGTGAGGATTTCGGCAAATGCTACAACCACCTACAGAGATAGTAAAATCAGTTTGAAAGAGGGTGATCAAACACATTTTGAAAAGATAATTGACATTTCGCCTACAACACCATTTGACACAGTTATCGACGTGTCACCAGGCACCATATATAATCATCTAACACTAGCGCTAACTGACGCTTCTGGAGCCCTACTGCTGAGCTATACGCCCATTCAATTGAATGATAATAAACCTTTACCCGAACCTGTTCAGCCTCCGGCCCAACCATCCGAAATTTCCGGCCAAGAAGATCTCTATTTTACCGGGTTACGTATTAAGCAATTCTACAATGCACGTCTCGATGCCAGAGATTACTTTGAAGAAGCGCTCAAGCGAGATCCGTTAGATACCCGGTGCAATACGCAAATGGGCATCACACATAGCGAAAGGGGTGAACTGAATAAAGCTGCCAATTATTTTAGAAAGGCACTAGTAAGGCCGACGAGAGATTATACACGACCTCGAAATTGTGAGCCCCTATATCATTTAGGTCTAATTTTGGCCCAACAGGGTAAATGGGATACTGCCTACGACACACTGTATCGCGCTGCATGGGATTATGCATTTAGTTCCCCTGCGTATTTCCAGCTGGCCCAGATATCCACTCATCGAGGAGATTATAAGCAGGCATTGGCAGAATTAGACCGCTCATTGCTTACCAACGCCGCGAATTTGAATTCGTTGAATTTAAAGGCCAGTCTGTTGCGAAAGCTGGGCCATATTGAACTGGCGACCGCAGCTGTCAGTGAAGTCTTAGTCCATGATAAGCTGAATTTTTGGGCCCATTTTGAAAGGATGTTGATCGACGATTTTACAAATTTGGCATCCTTTAAGAAACTCATACGAGACGAACCCGAATCATATCTTGAGTTGGCGGTTGGATTTTGCAATGCAGGTTTGTACGAAGAATCTGAAAGGGTCCTGGAGATTGCCGTGGCAAGCAATGACAAACGAATTAGGGATTATCCGACGATACACTATTATCTAGCCAATTTGAAAAGTAGACGTGGAATGCAGGAAGCTGCTGTAGGTCATTGGGAAGCAGCTCAGACTTTGCCCATCGACTATTGCTTCCCCTTTAGAATGGAAACACTGAAGATGTATGAAGCAGCACTAAACCACGATCCTACTGCTTCCCGGGCTTATTATTATCAGGGCAATCTACTGTATGATAAACAACCGCAAAAGGCAATTGAGGCCTGGGAACAAGCAGTGAAATACGAGCCTGAATTGGCCATGGCGCATCGCAATCTGGGATGGGGTTATGCCCAGCAGGAATATGGTTTGAAAAAGGCCATCGCTGCATATGAAAAGGCCATTGCAGTGGATCCCAGCCATCCTAGATTTTATGATGAATTAGACAGATTGTATGAAGAAAATGGCAGCCCAATAGAGAAGCGCTACAAAGTATTAACAGACAATCACCAGGTTGTATCGCAACATAATCGCCCCTTAGTTAGAGAAGCACTGGTAGCCAACGCCATCGGTGATTTTGATCTGGCCATTGACATTCTGACGAGCTATTATTTCAACCGAAGAGAGGGAAGTGGAGGATTGCATGATCATTATGTCGATGCCCATCTCCTTCGTGGAAAAAAACATTTGCAGCAAAAGGCATACAAATTGGCCCTGAAGGATTTTGAAGCTGCTGATTTATATCCTGAAAATCAGTCTATGGGCCGGGACGAGGACTCGCAGCGAAGAGCCCAGATATTTTATCTGACGGGCCTGGCTTATGAGAAAATGATGAATGCTGAATTTGCGATGCAATTTTATAAGAAAGCGACAGGGGTTGAAGTCAAAGAACCTGATTATTATTATCATCAGATGCTGGCCTATAGAAAGCTTGGTATGGAAAAGGAAGCTAATCAGGTGCTGACAAAGCTTTCTGAGGCAGGAAAAAACTTGTTGGGTGAATCTGCAGATGTAGATTTTTTCTCCAAGTTTGGAGGAAATCAATTCGAAAATGTGAGAAAAGCATCTGGAAACTACTTATTGGCGTTACAGCATTTGGCAAAAATGGAAACCGACAAAGCGCTGCATCATTTTGGCGAAGCACTGGCATTGAATCCCGGACATGCCTGGGCTAGATCCTTCCATGAGCTTTCTTTTCCCAATTAGCTTTGAAGGACATAGGCGTTCTCTTTAGTTTGAAATGTATTCAGTTTCTACTGTATCATGATGTGAAATCTTGTAATTTGTCGTTTGAGTCTTCGCTGTGCATGATAAGCTAACTGCTCAACTTCTCTCAGATACTTGCATCGCTAAAAAAGATATAATATGAAGAAAATACTCGTGCCTATTTCCTTTTCAAGTACTTCGAAGAATTCTATGAAAAAAGCATACTCAATGGCGAGAAAATTTGAAGCAACCTTGAGTTTACTACACTGCTATCCCTTTCAAGAATATAATAGAGAATATCAATTTGAGGGAGAGGATTATGATAAAGGAATTCGACGAATGCTAATCGACTTTTATAATGAGTGTATAGAAAATGATGGCACCCATAAATACAATTTATTGACTTTTTCGGGCTCTGTTTCGGATGTCATTGCTAAAATAAGTTCTCAATACGATTTGTTAATATTGAGTAGAAAGATCGGCTATGAAGGAGTAAAGAATAACTATTTCAGCGATAAAATATTTTATATATCGACTAAAGCGCTAAGTCCTTTGCTAATCCTACCAGTGAGTGAAAAAGAGCACCAATTCAAATTGGCAAAGAATGCATGGCACATTCAGCGCCATGAAATGGAAAAGGAGACAATTGACAGCCAAATCAAACAATTCGGAATCGATCCAAGTATAATATTGACCAAATCATTGACGCAGAAGAATTTTGCATCAAGATTTTGGGAAAACATTGTTAAATTCACAAAAATACATGATGATGATTTGCTGAAGGTCATTTCTAAATCTTTTGATGAAGAACAAATTGACTTGTTAATTTTGGTCAATCGCAAGAAAGGCCTTTTTAGTATCTTTCTTAAAGATGAAGCTTTCCAAATTATCAGCCAGTTTGACATACCAATTTTGATTTTGCAGAATACTTCATCAAGATGAGGAATGACTGATGGATAACACAATACGGTGCATTGTAATATTTGCGAATATTCCTACACCTGCTAGTAAAACTTTGGTAGCTCAGATAGTCAGAACCTACCTAGAAACAATACCGAGGAAAGAAAGGAATATTCGATCACGGATTTTGCTTGATAGATCACCATTGATACTGGATCTTGAATGTATTAGTCCTTTCATATCTTTTGGCGTCCAATAACTTCATCGCCTGTCTCGATCTACAGCTATCCTTAATCATTGCTTCCCTAGCATTCGTACCTTGCTCCTACCATCAAGATCTTAGATTTAGGATATTTGATTCATATTTTGATACAGAAAAGTGACCAAAATGGATTTTGGAGTCTCTATAGCATATGAAAATCATGTAGCAAAAATGGTCTCTAATCAAAATGGACATTTGGGAGATATTAGATATCATTCTTTGTATAATGGGAAATTGAAATTCACCCTGGGAGGCGTTGAATAGGCTCATTGATGCTGCTGGCTATCCTGTTTAGGCTATTGGCGCTGATGGTTTGGTAATGGACGGCTTGATCAGTGTAGTCGATAAGATTGGGCTCTGGACCTGTGAGGTGATGCAAGATTTGAAGACGCTATAGTCAAACTTAAAGTAAAAATTATTGAAGACTTTGTCGCTCATCAGAGAGAGCATTACAAAGAGCTCGCTATGGATATTAGTACTTGTGTCTGCGTTCATAGTGCCACCAAATGGTCTTATTGCGCAAATTGTAAAAGTAGATAAGGACTGGCCAGAAGGTGACACCAATGCTTGGCAGGGAACTGTGGACCTTGAGACTGCAAGTATACGTAACACCCAAAGCATATCTCAATTAGCAGGGGGCATACAGATTAGTCATAGCTGGAGGAAGAATGTGGCGATGTGCATTGCTAATCTTCGCTTGATGTATGTTGACCGAGCCCCTTTGGAAAATGGAGGTTTCCTGCATTTTCGTTATATAAAAGGCGTTGATTCATTGTGGGCTATTGAAGGATTCTCACAGTTTCAATTCGATCAACTATTGAAAATCAAACTTCGATGGGTACTGGTGGTGGACTAAGGTTTTCGTTATTGAATCGAAAACACACAAAGCTCTATTTTCGTCCGGGCTACATGTATGAGTATGAAAATGAAGATTCTACCCAAATCATCAACAGACATCATCGATTAAGCAACTACATTACCTTAATAATAAAGGAAGCTGATAAACTGAGGATATATGCAACCGTTTACTACCAACCTAGGCTGGACGATTTTAGTGATTATCGAATTAGTCCAGCATTAGCTTTAGAGAACAACCTCTGGAAAAAATTAGTTCTAACACTGTCGGGGGACGTGAGATATGACACCAATCCGGTATTGGGAGTTAGTAAATTTACATACACTTTTACTCAAGGCTTGGGACTGAGGTTTTAAAATAAAGATTTAGATTTAAGACGGACAGGTAGCATTTAGCATCCATATTGATCCGTCCAGTATTTTGAACGTAAGCGTTCGGGCACAGACATACTACACTTGGACTGATGTTTCCGTGGACTGCGAGGAAAATTGATATGAGTCGGTCGGCAGCAATTCAGTTAGCTTATTGACATGATGGTCACCA
>JABDMH010000059.1 GCA_013001595.1 Saprospiraceae bacterium
TCTTGGACGAGAGCACTGCGAATTATGGTTCCGCCGAGATCTACACCAACATATTTGTGAGATTTAAAATTTACATCTTGTGTGAGCTACTTCCCTAGCTTAATCTGGCAGTATGGGAAAGAGCTCCCTGATGGTTTCGTCATTTGGTTGCAAGCCGTACTCCGCAATTTCAAATGCCTCCGTATACAGTATTGATTTTGCCCTATCCTGCCCATACCATTTCACCAGACATTCTTTTTTCTCGGGAGTCATCTTTCCGGATCGACGCTTTGTCTGTTCACCCAACCATATTTTTCGTGCAGTATGATCTTTAGGCACTTGTTTAAGCGACCGGTCATTGATCCAAGGTAACCATTCGTACATCTGAGATTCATGAGCATCTAGGGCATCGATTTTAGTCTCTAGGGTGGGCCCTATATCTACGACTATGTCTGGTGAGAAAGGATTGGGGCGCTGAAAACGATCTTCCATGTATAGAAATAGGGGATTTTTTTCCAATGGTGGGGTATCTGAACACACATTGGGTACAATCACGAGAAAGGCTGCATCCTGAACGAGCTTTCCTGCATTGCGATGATCCGGATGGTAATCATTTGGTCTATGACCGATCACAACATCTGCATCCCACTTCCTAATGTGTCGAATGAGCTGATGTCTCACTTCCAAGGTGGGTATCAGTTCGGCATCATGGTTGTCTAATGTTTCATATACGACCCCCAATTGTTCCCCAGATTTTTTGGCTTCTGCCCTTCTTCTTCTGGCAAGTGCACCTCCACCTTCAGTTTGATGTCCGGCATCTCCATTGGTGAGGGAGAGAAATTTTACTGCATGTCCCATCTGCGCAAATAGGGCAGCCGTACCTCCGGCTTTAATATCGCAATCATCGGGATGTGCACCTACTACAATCACCCGTAGGGTAGAAGGATCAGATTGGCTAAAGGTTGTGAAAAAACCCATACCGAAAATCAAGAGAAGGATTTGACGCATAATAGTGCTGTATTTAAATGTTTAGTTTAGTTGTTGGACGCTACTGTACCAAGTGGCCGGACTTCGCTTCCGATTCGATCTGTTAGGTTGTCACCAAGCGTGCTTCTGGCCTCTTCCACTTCTTCCATCAGTAGAGCGACAACTTCCGGATGCTGTTCATAGACATTTGAACGCTCGCTTATGTCAGCTTGCAAATCATACAGTTCTGGTGTTACCACCTTATTCTGGTCGTAGGGTATGGGCAGCCCGTCATCCGTCCCTATTCGACCATTTAAGGAGCGATAACCGTGTGGTAGATACAACTTCCATCTGCCATCTCCACTCATTACAGCGTGCAACTCGTGTTTCTTGTAGTAAAACCAATAGGCATCATGATGTTGTTCATACTGATCGGGATGAAGTATCAAATCTGAGAGATTGGTACCATCAATTTTCTTATCAGGTAATCTGGCACCGGTTATCGCACATACTGTAGGCAACACATCTATGGTCATAGCAGGTTTATCTATGGTCTGACCGGGGGCAATGTGTCCCGGCCAACGCATAACACACGGCACCCGCACACCACCTTCCCATGCGGTGCCTTTGCCTTCTCGAAGGGGAAGTGCCTTACCAGAATGGGTGCCGTATGACAACCAAGGACCATTGTCTGAAGTGAAGATAACCAACGTATTTTCATCGAGACCATTTGTTTTAAGTGCCTCCAAAATCTGACCCACAGACCAGTCGATCTCCGCTATGACATCGCCATAGATCCCCGCTTCAGATTTCCCCTTGAATTTATCAGAAACAAATAGTGGGACATGGGGCATGCTGTGTGGTACATATAGAAAAAATGGATGGTCTTTATTTTTTTCAATGAATTTAACTGCTCGCTCTGTGTACCAGGTCGTAATCATAGACTGCTCTTCAAGTGTATCGATCACCTCTTCATTTTCGAGCAGTGGAAGGTCCGGAAAGTTGAAACGAGTACCTTGCCAAGGATGGAATGGCCACATATCATTCGAATAAGGTATGCCAAAATATTCATCGAAACCCTGCCTTGTGGGAAGTAGTTCAGACTCAGAGCCTAAGTGCCACTTTCCATAGATGGCCGTAGCATATCCCAGGGGTTTTAGCACTTCAGCGATGGTCTGTTCGTCAGGATGTAGGCCTTTTCCCACGTTTGGAGAATAGGCTCCACTAATGCCAAGACGTGTAGCATAGCATCCAGTTAATAAAGATGACCTCGATGCGGAGCAGACTGGCTGAGATACGTAGAAGTTGGTTAGGCGAGCCCCCTCACTTGCCATTCGATCTATGTACGGTGTTTTGATATCTGGCGAACCAAAGCATCCCAGGTCTTGATATCCCTGATCATCGGTAAAAATCAAGACCACATTAGGAGGCTTTGGGTTTTGGCTAGTTTCTGCCTGATCACTCTTCACTGAGCAAGCCCAGAAAAACAAAAGACAGAATATAATGGAGAAAGAGGGCTGACTGAAATGGATCATAGACAAAGATTCGATGTGATTTATTTTTGCCAAATTAGAGAAAAATAGGAAGGATATGATGTAAATATCCCGATAACAATTGTAGTTCCTTGGAATCATCCATCAAGATATCGACGGTCATCATTACATATAATGAAGAAAAGCACATTGCTCGATGCCTAGCTTCCGTAGAGGAAATTTCTGATGAAATACTCGTTGTCGATTCCCATTCTACTGATCGGACGGTAGAGATCGCGAAAGAAATGGGTGCCATGATTATCCTCCATGAATTTGTGGGCCATATCGAACAGAAGAACTTTGGGGTACAATCTGCCCAACATGATTATGTGTTATCTATTGATGCCGACGAAATGTTGTCCATTGAACTCATCCGGTCAATTGTTGCTGAAAAGTCGAAAGTTACTGCGGATGCTTACCGATTGAATCGATTGAATAATTTCTGTGGCAAATGGATAAAACATGGGCTTTGGTATCCCGACCGAAAAATAAGATTGTGGGATCGCCGCAAGGGCGATTGGGGGGGAGAAAACCCACACGATAAGGTCATCCTCACCAAAGACGCCCGACTAGCCAAACTTGACGGAGATCTATTGCACTACACAGTGAGTCATATTGGGGAATACATTGGTCAAATCAACACTTTTAGCTCGATTCAGGCCGAAGTGTTGAAGGAAAAGAAAGTGAGGGCTACCTTTTTTCACCTTTACCTCAAACCGGCTTACAAATTTTTTCTCGCCTATTTTTTTAAGCTGGGATTTCTGGATGGATGGAGAGGCTTTTGTATTGCCGCTGGTCAAGCCTGGGGCATCTACCTGCGCTATATAAAAATGAAAGAATATCAGTCCTGAGAAGGTGAATAGTTCGACCGCTTAAATAAACACTGAGCTGCAACAATCAGCTTAATCTGTTTTTTTCACTCGCTTGGGTTCAGCATGTCCAGCTGGCACTTCGTAAGGCATTTGCCAAATTTTACCTTTAAGGTGACCGAAGTACAAATTCGAAATGCTGAGGCTGTCAGGATTACCATCTGCCCAAAAGAACTGGAAAGGCTTTTTACCATCGACCACCCGCCTAACATAATTGTGGTTGCGTTTGCTATCAGCGGTCAATGTGCGCTTCTTAGCCCAAGTGAGGCCTGAATCTTTACTTAGCCAGATGACAACTTCACCTCCGCCACCATGTACCTGAGGGCCGTCTTGTGTAGGCCCGACAACGGTCCATTTTGATCCGTCGATCCATATGCTACCCATGTCGTAATTGTGATCTGAAGTGGTAACGATCGATGTCCTCCAGGTCGTGCCAGACCATGCCGACACGCGCCATTCCCTGGGCCTGTTCTCCGGACCTGGCTTATGCCCACCACTGGTGATGTACAGACAGACTGGATGACCATTTGCGTCAAATTGCATGTCTTTGAGGTACACATTTTTCTTATTGGTAGAAAAATGGTCTACCACCCTTGCACTCACATCTAACTCAGCCAGTGGAATGCTGAGTGCTTCACCAGCTGCATTGGTCCAGCTTTTACCAAAATCATCTGATTGCAGATAGTAAAGGTTCGTGCGTTGATCTACATTACCATTGGGATGCCAATTGAAGAAAGTGCCAATCTTTTTCCCTAAATGATTGCTCACTTGATAATGGCCACTCTTTTCCATCCCTTCACCTTTGATAGATGAAAGCTTCCGATCTTCCGTCCAATGGATACCATCAGGACTTGATTCAAAATACAATTCGCGCACACCGGTGTATTTTGTGAAGAAGTGAAAGTACCCTTCATCCTGAATGTACCAAGGTTGTGGATAGGTCATTTCTTCCGTCGACATTAGTTGAAAAGCTTCAATATTATAGGGGTTTTTACTCCGATACTTGAACCCCATTCTCTTGCGGCCCCGGCCACTAACAAACACCCAAATGTATCCATCGTCATCAATCAAGATGCTGGGATCGTCATGGGGGTCATCAACACCCAGCTTGTCGTGCACTACGGTAGGCTGTGATAGCTGTTTGGTTTGATGATCGAAAGATCCAATCATACAGAGCAGATATCGGTCACCCATCCCGGTCGTGCCTCCATAGACAAAGAAGGTTTTGTCCACTGCTGGGGCGTAGATCGACAGCGGTACATGCTTAGCAGTGTAGGTGCCCAGGCCGCCTGAGTATTTATCCCCATATTCATAAAATTGTCCTAAAGTAAACCAGATGCCCTTGTAACCTGGAAATTTGTCGCCAGGCTGGAATTTTGGTGTCTGACCCATTAAACAGCTGTAAGAAATCAATGCAACTAGGAGTTGTAGAGATCTGAATCGATGTTGTTGTGACATAAATTTATTTTGTCGAGTTTTCAGCATGGTGAAAGAGGGCATAATCTTGGGTGCCATTCATAGCATATCTATTCATGATTTAGGGAAGCTCTTTGATTCTAAAAAATGATCGATGATGGGCCATGCCAGATTGGGATAAAATTGATGCCCTCCATTTCCCTCCACTAGCCGGATGTTTTCTTCCACCTCATACAATTGTTTAGCAGTGCTATATCCATCACGAACACCCTCGATGTCTGCCAAATAATCTTCTTTGCCAGCCACAATCAAGAGATGTCTGGGGGAAATCAACGCCGCGAGCTCAGGCATATCTGCTAATGTCAGTAGGTTTGGTACATAACCGCAGGCACAATGAGGATACTTGAGCCAAGATCGATCATATGTGCAGAAGGAACAAGATACTATGGCGAGATCGATGCGGGCATCCATGCAGGCTGCAAAGTAGCTGGTGGTGCCTCCTGATGAGTTGCCCATAATTCCGATCATTTCATTGTTGAGATCTCCTTGAGTAGTAATAAAATCTATGGCAATGGAAATGTCTTCAACTCTTCTACCCAACAGCGATCCCCCCGCCATCATATGATTGAGGGCCACATGATTGCATTCCAGGTCACCCACTGTTTGTTCACCGAATCCGCGTTGCTCCACAGTGATTGCTGCCCAACCATGTGCGACTGCTTGTGCTGCGATGTCTCGACCTCCAGCGATCAGCCTAACATCTCTTTCAGTTCGTGCCTCCCCTATACTGACATACATTCCCGGTGCATGGCCTTGGAGACAGATCATGATTGGATAGGGAGCCGTTGCCCCCTTCGGTTTCAATAGATACGAAGGAATGGTGTCTCCACCATCGAGATAAAGCTCCAGTCGATATAGCCAATGATCTTCCTTTTCACCCATTTGTTTGAGTGAGTGATCATGGATAGCAGGACGATTAGCACCCAGGTCCAACAATTGGGTAAGACCACCTCTTAGGGATTCTTCCGGTTGTATCGTTGGACTTACGAAGTCTTTCTCCGGAGTCTGGCAAGCAAATGGCAGCAGAACCAGACAGGCCAGGATATAGTCCCCGCATATTCTGAGCATCGATTAATCTATGGATTTAATTAAAATATCCTTGAAGTAAATGTCTGAAGGACCTTTGTCTTCTGCAAATACTTTTATACCGGCCTGTAGGCAAACTTGCCCGGAGTGGTTGAAAGCTGGGATATGTGCCTCCGCAGCTTTAATTCCATTGATGTACATCACCACCTGGTCATCAAGAGCATAAATGTCTGCTAGGTTCCAATCTTCGTAGTCGGTGATGTTGCTCCAGGCTCTGGCATGCGGAGCCAAAGACCCGGTGGAGTAAGCATGCGCATACCCATTGTGGTCATAAATGTTGCATTCGACACTGTTGCCATCTACCGTACTTACATTGGTAGAATCCACAGGCTTACGAATAAAGATCCCGCTATTATCTTCCTTGATGATTTTAAACTTAGTCTTCAAATGAAAATTGTGATACGCTTTTTCATAGCATAAGAATCCGCCTTCTTTGCCTGAATAACCGTGAATGATGCCATCCGTTACTTTCCATGTGGCATTTCCCACTTCACTCCAACCATTCGTAGTCCTACCATCAAAAAGAGATTCGTATGCATTAAGATGACTAACTAAACGGTCCTCAATCAAAGGTTTGGTAATGGCGACGGATTTAAAAGTGCGTATTTGTACATCTTTAACGCCTATGGGTGATCCTCCTTTTGCTGCAATGCCGATCTGCCCACCTCGACTCAGTCTGCTATGGGTTTCTGCAACCTTAGTTTGATTTAGTAAGACCTTAATATGATCTCCAATCGCAATGATTTCCATGGTATTCCAGCCATCAATATCAAGATCGTCTAGCCAGGCAGCTCTAGCAACATTTATGATTGAACCCGTGGGATTTTGCTGATCTGCACTATTGCTTAGATGAATGGGATAACCTGTAGCCAAGACATCGTCAGCGTCAGCACGTATTGTAACATATCCTTCAGCTCCATCTATGAGCTTGTATGAAAATTGAATGTGAAAATCTTGATACTGATCAGGCGAAATCATCCATCCCAACTCGCTGCCAATGGAGCTAACCTCAACCGATCCCGCTTTTACCATTAGGCTAGGTTTGCCTTTTGATGACCATACGTGGACAATGTCTTCGGGAGAGATCTTTGTCCAGTCAGATTGGCCGTAGGAGAACAGATAGATAGCGGCACAACAAACGAACGATAATAAATATTTTACTTTGCTCATAGAGAACTTACTGATTTAGTGATGTGTGGTTTAAATAGATCTACGATTGAGACGCAATATAATGGTTTCTCTGGTCATCCTAATCTAAACACTTTGTGTCTACAGAGAGACACTAAGGAGCAGTGTTTTGTCAACTAAGATTGCAGTAGCGCAACCCATTTTGCAGATAAATTTGCTGGTAAGAAACTCCATTAATGCCTTCCCTAAGCCGGTGCTACAGACGATCTGGATTGAATATCCCTATCTAATACAACATTTCAGGGTTTCGGTTGTAAATACCGTAGGACTTAAGGCCCTTGATCAGCATGTTGCTGCCCTTGTCTCTCAGTATAGGTTATGTGGATGACTGGTCTACGGGTATTTACTTCTTCCGCATCGTAACATCCATCAGGAGCTTGGTCTGGCTGCTTGATTAAATATTAGTAGTACGACATAGTGGAGAGCAAAAAAAAACTGCACCCCTTCTGAAGTGCAGTTTTTTCCAAAATCTGTAACTCAGTATTTTCGACTCATGGAACGCTAAGTAATTCCATTGTCATTTCTTAGTTGTGTCTGATTAACATTCAGTATCTGGTTATTAGTTGGTGGTCGCTGGACCTACCTCAAACGGTACTTTGGTATGATCCCAGGCAATGACCACATATTGCTTACCATCCATTTCTTCTACTGCAATATTCATTTGTTCAGTAACGGTGTCCGTATTTGATGGGGTGACGTCAACCCGTAAGACATCCTTGCCTTGATCATAGTCATAATGTCCCCACTGATCGAATACACTGTTTAGTATAATGGTCCATTTATCGGGATTAGGAATGCTGAAGAGTGCATACTTTCCGGCCGGAAGGGTAGTTCCTTCCACACTAATATCTTTACTTACCTCAAATACCGTCGCTTCATTAGCCCCTGTGCGCCAAAGTTCTCCCCATTCTTCCAAATCTCCAAAAATGGTTCGCCCCTTTACGTATGGTGCACTATAATTAATGGTAATGCTCGCATCTCCAACCATGGCTTTGGTTTCTATGGGAGGGCTCTTCCTCTTTTGGTCCTGTGCTTGAATTCCCAGGGTAAATGCCATGCCCAGTACGACCATTAAGCTGATTCTCAATATGTTTCTCACTGATAACATCGTTTATCGTTTTTATTAAGTAATACGTCTTGGGAGTAAATTGTTAAGAGAAGTGTGTTCAGGTCCCTTCCTTCCTTTCATTCCCAAGAACGTGAGTAAGACGAGAAATGTTCGGTGTGTAGCGTTAAAATCTTCTTAAGGAATGTGCTAAACTCAGTTGCACCCTTGCAGTGAAATCTCCAAAGAAGCGCCTTGCGCAATCTCAAAAGACTGCATCAACTCCACGAAATTTGGTGAGCCAAGGGTGACAGAAGTAGCTGGGGCAATGGATCCATCGACTTGGATATGGTCGCTGGTTAAATAAGTGCCACTGGTAATAACGCCACTCAGATACATATTAGGTGCGCATGCTGGTGCCACTGCAGGGCTGTAAATATAAGCGGCTCCTGCATCGGTATTAACTACATCTTGATTTTGAGCCCCAGCGATGGCATAATCGCCATCAATACCTACACCATGTCCAAACCTATCATATGCTGCTCCATCTGAGGCAGTATGTTTGTCTGCTTGATTCCAAACCATGCCACTTTGCTCGAATACGTACATTGCCCCCGACTCAATGCCCAGGTCGTCATCGAGATGCGCACCTACGACCGCCGTACCGGTTGTAATATCTACGCTGATCCCAAATTTATCATGGGGCATACCATCCGCTGCAGTCAACTGGGCAGCCTGATTCCAGTCATACCCCATACTACTAAATACGTAGGCCTCACCAGTCTTATCA
>JABDMH010000065.1 GCA_013001595.1 Saprospiraceae bacterium
GGCAGGGCCGTAGTCCTGGCGAGGATTTGTAACGCAGTATTAGGCCAAGAGGGCTTAGAATTATTGCTAATATTTCAGTGGACAGAGTACTAGTAGATGGTTGCATTAGATTTTGTAGTTAATTCTAATTTGATCTTGGGTTCAATCAAGGCGTCGAAAAATAGGCAGGGCCATAGCCCTGGCGAGGCTTCGCGACGAAGAGGGAGGCCAAGAGGAATTAGAATACTTGCTAATTTCTTGTGCAACCGCCTACTAGTCAAATGTTGGCTACTGAATTGGTTAGGTTCTGTGCATGATTATTGCAGTAACTTTAGTAGATAACGCTACTTATTTGGAAGATGTTAATACACATATAGATCATAATTTGCTGTCGGCATGCAATAGGGGAGAGGAATCTTCGCAGCACAAATTATATCAAATATGCTATGGTACATTGTATACGGTCTGTCAAAGATATGCTCCAGATGAGGATCAGATTGTAACACTTTTAAATACTGCTTTCCTGAAGATTGTGAAGGGACTGCATACTTTTAATCCAAACGGCAAAGTACCTTTTGTGGCCTGGATAAGACGAATCGCGATCAACACAGCCATTGATGCACATCGACGGTCCAAAAAGTATCGAAGTACTATAATTTATCCAGATCCAGATCAGCATACATTCGATGAGAGACAAGTTGACTATAATCAAGCAGCCCAACAATTTGATGTGCAGCAACTGTTGGCTATGATCAGGAAGTTGCCACCAATGACGGCCAAAGTATTTAATCTCTTTGCAATTGATGGATATGCGCATAAAGAAATTGGTGAAATGCTCTCAATTAGTGTAGGAACCTCAAAGTGGCACCTATCGGAAGCAAGAAAGAAGCTCCAAATACTTTTGTGTAAGAGCATAGAAAATGAAACGGTTACGGTCATGAGTAAAAAGCAAAGGCAAGAAAATCATATAAAATCTAATTCCTATGGACCCGCATAAGTTAGATGACTTTTTTAGGGGTAAGCTAGAAAACCCAGATCCACCACCATTCAATGAGGCACATTGGAAGGAAGCTCGCGGGATGTTGCACCCACGAAGTGGAAGTAGATGGCAATTGGGGCTATTACTTCTTGGTATCTTTTTCATAGGTCTTTTCATCTTTAACAAATCCGTAGTCCATAATGGAGTGCTGTTGTCTGAAGACCCTTCACCAGAGACCATCAGCAGTGGTGTTAAACCCGTTGTCGATGCAAACGTCGATGAACAGCGGCAGTCAGTGCAGAGAAATTCTTCAGTGACCCCAAATGAGATTCCATCGGAGCAAGGTAGGGATCCATTGGTACAAATGAATGACCTGGGTTTTTCTGATCTGGTCCAGGATCAGGCCAAACACAGACCAGTTGTCGCCACTAGCGAAATTCACAGTGGTGAATCAATGGATAGGAATCTCGTAGCCTTAAAGCATACTGGCAAGGATATGCTACTGGAATCGAGCAAAGAAAACCCAGTCGTCATGGACGAAACTCCAATGAATATTTCACAAAAAATCGGATCAAGAACGACTAGGCTTACCATGTTAGATGGTAGAGAAGGTTTCATGCCTCAAAGCTCATATAATGAACTTTCGACGAATCTGATCGGCGCATCCATTATAGTGCAGCGTAGTCGAAAGAGTCGTGTGGGGGTTTTTGGCTCCATAGTGCTTAGACCATCAACTGGAGAAAGTCCCGTACGAGGTATCATTTTAGGTGCAGATGCGAATCGGTTTATCAGTCCGAGTTGGTTTATTGGCATTAGGCCTTCAATGCATTTGAGTTTTAATGAACCAGGGTTTACCAAGTTTGAGCACCATGTATCTTATAGTTTTGAGTCAATGAACACTACCTATGGACTCCATGCACGCATTCTGCAATTGGTACGACTGCCAGTATTCCTTGGCTATGAAGGTAATCGACACCAGTTAAGATTGGGACTAGCTTTAGAGTATTTATTGGGCGCACGCGGTAATCTCCAAGAAATTGCAGTGGAAGACGATGGCATTCGTGTTATCAAGGATTTATCCAGTGGTTGGATAGAAACTGGTGCTATGAAGAAGTTCAATACCCAGATTTATGGAGGCTACAGTTTTGCTTTTAATAGCAAGGTACATTTCGGCTTTGATATTCAATATCGTCCTACTGAGATTTTCCCTCAACTTTCTAACCCACAGTCCTTAGCAGCAGGATCACGATGGTATATGGGATTAACCGCATTATTTAATTTAAAATGAAGATGGACTCACGATGTTTTCAGTTCCTGTTTCTATTGTTGCTAGTCTCGGCATGCAACAAGGTAGATGTGCCTGAACCTGAACAGGACGCTCCGGTATTTTTTTCTCAGCTAGATCTTGGTGGTTCCCCGATTTCGTTCGCAGCTGGCCAAGATAATTATACGATGGATGCTAGTTTTCAGCGGGACAGTGGAGTGATAGAATTTGTTGGAGTGCTTAGGCCTAAGGACTGTTCGATTCGCTTATGCCCGGGAAGCCTGCGAATTGGACTGCGTCATACCAGCCGGGATAACGGAGCTGGAGCAGTTGGAAGTTCACTACGTCCAAAATCAATGCAATATGCGTATCGATTTGATAGGGATAGTGTGCGGGTGAAATTTTCTATTGTTCCAGTAATTACAGATGTGGCGCAATCGGTGGCTTGGTCCATAAATGGAGAAACGGTAGGATCTGGTCATCTAATTGAAAAAGTTTTGCTGCGAGATCGAGATTATGAAGTTGGAATCCAAACTAAAAGAAGGGGATGCAATAGTAGACAGATTCAGACGGTACGACTGCCGAATGGTGGGTGTCGCTCGAGAATCAAGGTAAATGAGGATAGGACCTTAAGTGTCCAATCAAACGGTGTTCCGCCACTTCAACACAATTGGATGAATCAGAGCAAGGATTCTGTATTTCATTTATCAAATCTGAGTTCAGCTGAACGTCATAATATATGGGTGCGTGTGACAGATGCAAATGGGTGTGTAAGCGAGTCAGAAATAGGTTTTGATCCTAGCAATAGAAATATGAATTGCATTGCAGACTTTGGCTATAAAGCAGAGCGGATTATCAATCGTGATCATTTCCAACTGGGCAAGGTGACCATTGATTATATTGATGACAGTGGCGTGATCTTCACGAGTAATTTTCTTAAGCAGCCAGCAGATTCATATTTCGAAATCCTGACAGCAGAAGATTTTGAGGCAAATGCCGCTGGACAACCGACCAAAAAACTTCATATGGAGTTTTTAACTACATTGTTCAGTGAGTATGGAGACCAGTCCATTCAATTAGAAGGGAAAACGGTCTTTGCAGTGGCATATCCGAAACAATGAGACATGCGTACCTTATCTTGAACGATGTTAGTGGCACATCGGCATGATGCCCATTTCCACAATGGTACCCAGGTGACCAGGCAAACTAACATTAAGACCCCGAAATATCAGAAGTGTACCCACAAGCATCATAAAGATGGGTACGATTCGCCTCAGGGAATTTCTAGTCTTTACACTAAGCAGCAATTTGCTCAAACTGACAGATAACATCAATGGAATGGTTCCTAGTCCAAATAGCATCATGTAGGCCGATCCTGCAAGTGCCGAATCTTGGGTCAACGCTCCAGCCAAGGCCATATATACGAGACCACAAGGAAGGAGGCCATTTATCATTCCGATGGAGAAGAAAGCGGTGTTTTGTTGGCGCCTAAGCAACGTACCCAAGTTATGACGCACCCAATTATTTATGTTGGTAAGTGTTTTGACCTGCAAGTGCATGTGGGTGAATCCCAGGGAGATCAGGGCGCTGAGGAGTAGTGCTAATCCGAGGATAAGCGAGGTGCTTTTCTGAAAACCAGCCATGGAGAGCCCATAACCCAACATTCCCGGCAGTATGCCAATGATACTGTAGGTCAGAACCCTACCCGAGTTATATAGCAAACCTTGCCAAAGGTGCGTTCTAGAATTTTCTGAATGATAGGGTAGCGCCAATGCAATCGGTCCGCACATCCCCACACAGTGAAGGCTTCCAAGAATCCCGATGGTAAAGGCTGTCCAGAGATACATAAGCTACAATACCAGTTGCTCTTCATGATGGAAAGATTTTCCATCGTGTGTCCAGTCAATAATTATTCGCCAAGCACCGCGCATCAAATGCTCTGTGGAAATATGCATGCTATTTTTTGAATCCAGCTCAATATTAAACTGCTTATCTAAGTGACGATTTGACGGGCGGTACATGGTGATCTTGCCATTTTCGACAACCATATTATCAGGTAGGGTTAGCACTATGTTCTTCCCTTGAAAATAGTTGATATCGATTTTATCTGAAATAGCCTCCGCATTAGCCCGACTGGTTCGAAATGATTCATAATTTAGATCCTTGTCATAATAATTATCTTGGACCATGTTGACATCTTGCTTTGATGCATATACCACCATACCAACCATAATGATGACGAATAATGCATAAAAAATGGCGATGCTCGTTCCCCAGTTTAGCTTCATAGCTCAATTTTATTTTGGAGGTCCTAAGAAATTGGTTGAAACATCATCTATTTTTTCCTCCCCTGAGTAAACGTCAATTACGATCTTATTCTTACGCCCTCTAAGGATATCCCTTTCCATCTCAATAAAGAAAGCACCTTCTGATATTGCTTGTTTGGTGGCAGCAGGAATTGATCCCACGGTCTTTATTCTTCCACCTTCTGTCCGTAGTTCGAAGCGGATGTTTTGAATGTCTTTGCTGGTCTTATTGATAAGTTGGTAATTATATAAATTACTGATGAACTCATCATCAACTTCCTGGTACAACATACCTGGAGTTCTTAGTACGACTGCCTCAATGTCGTTGCGGATGGAGAAAAGGTATACTTGTAATCCGATTAAAGCCAACAAAACAGTAGAGTATGCCCAAACTCGAGTATTAAATATTTTCTTGTCACCCTTTTCGATGCCACTAATGGAATCATACCGGATAAGACCCTTGGGTCGATTGATCTTTTCCATCACGTTGTCACACGCGTCTATGCACGCCGTGCAATTCACACACTCCAGTTGAGTACCATTTCGGATATCTATCCCGGTTGGACAAACCTGCACACAAAGTTTGCAATCAATGCAATCTCCCAATTCAGGGAGTTGTTCACTCTCAGGTTGTTTTTTCTTTCTGATCTTACCTCGGGGTTCTCCCCTGATCCAATCATAAACTACAACAATTGATTCTTTCACTAGCATAACGCTCTGGAGACGTCCGTAGGGGCATACGACTATACAAACTTGTTCTCGAAATCTGGCAAATACAAAATAGAACACTGCCGAAAAAATCAACAATGCAATAAATCCACCCATGTGTTGGGAGACAGGCTCACTGATTATTTGTATCAGATTGTCGATCCCAATTATGTAGGCAAGGAATGTATTGGCAATGACAATGGCAATCAGATAGAATATCGCATGTTTAGCAACCTTCTTAATGATTTTGTCCTGCGTCCATGGAGACAAATTTAGTTTCCGTTGCTGATTGGCGTCGCCCTCTATCGCATATTCAATCTTGCGAAATACCATTTCCATAAAAATGGTCTGGGGACAGACCCAACCACAGAATAAACGACCGAAAACGACGGTAAATAGGACGATAAATACAACCAGTGTAATCATCGCAAGGGCAAATAGGTGCATGTCTTGAGGCGTAAAAACAACCCCAAATAATATGAATCGCCGCTCCAGAATGTTAAAAAGAAATAGGGGGTCGCCATTTATTTTAATAAATGGCATGCCGAACAGCAAGGCGAGAAGAACCCAACTCACATAAGTTCGAATGTTGTAATATGTACCATCGGGTTTTTTGGGATATATCCAAATTCTCTTTCCCTGCTCATCTACCGTAGCAATATGATCACGATAGGTCTCAGTATCAGCTACAGGTGGTGTCCGAGTTCCACCGTTTTCTTTTTCCATTCCATTCTCTACTTAAACCTTTACTCTAGATGGTTTCCGTGTCCTCTTTGTCTTCATCGGTGGTGGGAGCCGTTGATTCGCTCTCTGGTACGTATTTTTCTCCTTCCGGTGCTTTACCATTTGGCGGATTTGTGCCTTGCAATGTCATCACATAACTAGCCACCCTTTGCATGTCGTCTGGTTTTATTTGTGCACTCCAGGCTATCATTCCTTTTTCGGGTACACCGTATTTAATCGTGCTAAAAATATCTTGGATCGATCCACCATTAATCCAATACTCATCCGTCAGGTTTGGTCCTACTAATCCAGCTCCATTATCCAGATGACAAACTACACAATTGATGTCGTATATCTGCTTACCTTTAGCAAGGTCGGCTTCGCTGTCCATCGTGGTCACATTGGTCTCATCTACCATGACTGTCTGCGTAGATCGAAAGGCAGCGACTTCCTGAGCAGCGGCAGCCATTTCAGCTGTATATGCTTCGTGTGAAGACATTCCGTAGTCAGTTAAATGATAGTACCCAAAATATAGAACGCCCCACACAATGGTCACATAAAACATGGCAAGCCACCAGGGTGGCAAATTATTATCCAGCTCTTTTATACCATCGTAGTCATGATCGAGGAGAATTTCTTTTTCTCTGGATACCGGTACCGCCTTAGTTGCTTGGCGATATAGACTTCTCCAGAGTGGTTCGCTGGCAGGAGTTGATTCGGCCTTTGCAACATCTAAATCTACTTGATTCTCTCCTTGCCGGTCTCGGACCATTGCATCAAGGATCTTTATTATGGTGATACCTGCTGCTATAATCACAAAAAGTGCCAAACCTCCAAGTAAAAGCAGCCCTAGATTATCGTATACATTTTCGACTTTGTTACTTGATGCGGCTGAACTAATGCCAACATGCATGATCAAGATGGCACTGGTAATTAGTATTTTTGTCATGTTCCTATTTCTTATATTTTATAGCAATACTCCTGAATTAGTCTTCTTCCAGAGGGAGATTACCCATTTTTTCAACAAATTTCTTACTCTTGATCATAGCTGATATGACCACTGCCGTGAAGAAGATAAAGAAGATTAACAACGGTCCGATGGCCATCCAATCAATGTCTCCGGCGGACTGCAAAATATATTTGTACATGGTTCAGTCTTTAGTTTGAAACTGTATTGTTTTTCTTAATATCTGTACCTAATCTTTGTAGGTAAGAAATCAATGCCACAATTTCCTTTTTCTCCAAGTTGTTAATGTTCACACCGTCCCTTTTCAGATTATCGGCAACAACCTCAGCTTGCCGCTCTAAGTCTCTGACTGCATTGTTTGCATACGTATCTGGATATGGGGTACCCAATGTAACCAGCGCCTCAATCTTGGCTTGGGTTAGTGAGACATCTAAGTCATCAGTAGCAAGCCAGGGATATGGTGGCATGATGGATCCTGGAGACATACTTTCTGGATCAACCATGTGGTTGTAATGCCAGGAATCAGGATACTTTGTACCTACTCTGTGTAAGTCCGGACCGGTTCTTTTGGAACCCCAAAGGAATGGCCTATCGTATATGTATTCTCCAGATTTTGAAAACTCACCATATCGTTCTGTTTCTGATCGAAATGGACGAATCATTTGTGAGTGACATCCGACACAACCCTCCCGTATATAAATGTCTCGTCCTTCAAGTTCTAAAGCGGTATATGGCTTGACCGTTGCAATTTTCGGCACATTGGATTCAACCATCATCATAGGCACTAGTTCCACCAATCCTCCGATCGCAACAGCTACCAAGGCAGCGATAGAAAAGAGCACACTCCTACGCTCAATCCAACGATGCCAGTTGTCGCCCTTATGTGGCACATAGGCCAGTCTCGCTGGAGCCTCTGCCGGTTCTGAAGATTCAAAAGATCCAAGCTTGACCGTCTTCATCAGGTTGTACACCATCACCAGTAGTCCTGTAATGAATAGTGTGCCCCCGACAATGCGTATGCCATACATTGGAATTATTTGGGTGACCGTTTCTAGAAAATTACCATATTGTAGAAAGCCTTCTGGCGTAAACTGTTTCCACATTAATTGTTGTGTCACACCTGCCCAATAGAGGGGAACTGCATAGAAAACAATCCCTAGCGTGCCTAACCAAAAGTGAATGTTAGCCAATCGAAGGCTGTATAGCGATGTCCGGTAGATGCGTGGAATCAGCCAATACATAACACCAAACGTCAACATCCCATTCCAACCAAGGGCACCGATGTGCACATGACCAATGGTCCAATCAGTATAATGTGTAATGGCATTGAAGGATTTTATGGACATCATGGGTCCTTCAAATGTGGACATTCCATAGGCAGTGACCGCGACCACCATAAATTTCAGAATGGGATCCGTTCGAACTCGGTCCCAGGCGCCCCTCAACGTCAATAAACCATTGAGCATACCACCCCAAGATGGTGCGATCAGCATCAGGGAGAAAGCCATACCCAATGACTGTGCCCAATCAGGTAGTGAGGTATACAGTAGATGGTGTGGTCCAGCCCAAATATATATAAAGATCAAGGCCCAAAAGTGAATGATCGACAACCGATAGGAGAAGATGGGTCGATTGGCGGCTTTGGGTAGAAAATAATACATCAGTCCCAGATAGGGAGTTGTCAGAAAGAATGCGACCGCGTTGTGACCATACCACCACTGAACCAAAGCGTCTTGCACTCCTGCAAAAACCGGGTAGCTTTTCATCATTGATACCGGCAATTCCAGATTGTTAAAGATGTGCAGGATGGTGACGGTAATCCACGTAGCAATATAAAACCATATGGCTACGTACATGTGGTTTTCACGCCTTTTAAGGATTGTTCCAAACATGTTGATGCCAAATACGACCCAAACCAAGGCTATGGCTATGTCTATAGGCCATTCCAGTTCTGCATATTCGTGAGAGCTGGTATATCCAAGTGGGAGTGTAATGGCGGCAGCTACAATAATAAGTTGCCACCCCCAGAAATGAATGTTACTCAATGCCTTATTAAACATCGGTGCTTTCAATAAGCGTTGCAGTGAGTAATAGACCCCCATAAATATTCCATTTCCTACGAAAGCAAAGATGACCGCGTTGGTATGCAATGGTCTTAAGCGTCCATAAGTGAGCCAGGGAATTTCGAAGTTTAGTGAAGGAAATACCAATTGCAAGGCAATGATAAGTCCAACCAACATGCCCACAATACCAAATACGATACTTGCAATAGCAAATTTTCGAACGATGGCATTATCATAGTTGAAGTGCTCAATTTTTGACATCTAATAGTGATTTATGGCTGTTAGAAGTTTGACTTTTCTGGTTAGATTGTAATGTTTTTCGCGGCACTTCATCATCAAGGAGTATCCGTATAGCGGGTGTATAATCATCTTCATACTGTCCCGATCTGACCGCCCAAAAGAAAGCCGCCAAGAATGCAATTGCAATCATGAGGCTGAGGAGAATTAGTAAGAATATGATTGACATATGAAGAAAATTCAAAGTGCAAATTAGGATTGTGTGTTTCGAGACATAATGACCATACTCATAAGCGATAAATGACTTTCATCATACGAACATATGTTATTAATCAAGCATCCTTCGGGCCAGGATAGTACTTGAGCCTATTCCAAACATGACGATGGTCACTGAACTCAAAGGCATCAAGATAGCAGCGATGACCGGAGATAATATCCCTTGAACCGCATAACTTAGCCCAATTACATTGTAGACGAGGGCTATCCCATAGGCTATGTAAACAAGATGGGTACTTCGCTTTAGATATTTAAGAAAGCTGGGCAAGTTGGTGAAATTTTGCGCATCGAGGATGGCATCGCAAGCAGGCACAAAATTACTAATATGCTCAGTGACTACAATACCTAAATCGCTTTGTTTCAATGCCCCCGCATCATTGAGTCCATCACCAATCATCATTATTCTTTCGCCAGAATACTGTTTTTCCTTCACATATTGAAGTTTTTGCTCAGGATGATGACTGAACCGTAATTCCGCTTGAGGGCCGAATACCGATCTAAGGGCCTGTTCTTGATCGCTATTATCTCCCGTGAGTACTGAAGGTACCATGGTTTTGGAGAGATCGCAGACTACTTTTTCCAAACCAGGCCGAAACCTAGGAGCAACAGAAAAACTGCCTTGAAGCTCACCATCTATGGCAATGTAAGTACCAGGAGCCAAGCCTGAGTGTGCAAAGTACCTTTGTGACCCAATTTCTATCTGGTGGCCCTCCACAAAACCCTGAATGCCTTCTCCAAGATTGACAGTGAAAGAGGATACTTCACGCAGTGGGTATGATGATAAGAAACTATCCAACTGTCTACTTACTGGATGGGCCGATTGGTGAGCTAAAGACCTGATCCACGTTTTGTATTGATCGGAGAGATGTGGACCATGATAGTTCATCTCCATATGATTGCCGGTGGTTATCGTACCAGTCTTATCAAATACCACTTGATCTATCTCACTAGCCG
>JABDMH010000071.1 GCA_013001595.1 Saprospiraceae bacterium
GAAATTAAACCCCAAGTAGATAAATATACCTTGGAAGGAAAAGATATCATTCTACTAGCTGAAGGCAGATTGGTGAACCTGGGTTGTGCTACTGGCCACCCCTCATTTGTGATGTCCAATTCCTTCACCAATCAAGTGCTGGCACAATTGGAGCTGTGGAAAAACAGCGATCAATACGAGCATAAGGTATACATGCTACCCAAACACCTTGATGAAGAAGTGGCCAGATTACATTTGGCCAAAATCGGGGTGGAATTGGATGAGTTAACCGACCAACAGGCCACCTATTTGGGCATTAAAAAAGAAGGTCCCTACAAACCTGATTATTATCGATATTAGTTCGATGATTCCAGCTGTCAAGTTTTTAGCGATTGCATAACGTATGACAACATCGAACACTAGTGAGCCCCTCCGAAAAGGGTGCCAAATCAAAAATGGCTTTTTCCAGAGTAGGTCCACTAGTTAATTTGTCCGAAGGAACTGGTCAATTTAGCTGATCGCTGTAAACAATGAAACTATGGTTACTATACTGTGGACCTTGTTGGGTTTATTGTGCCATACCGCTTTGCCTTTGCACGACTTTCACATGAGCAAAACAGAAGTCAATTATAATGACTCCAGTCATTCCTTGGAAGTCAGTGTGCATGTGTTCATCGATGATCTTGAAAGCGCCATCTTGCAAAGTGGAGTAGACAGTTTATTTCTTGCCACATCTAAGGAACATCAGCATGCAGATCTACACATATCTGAATATCTACGCACGCATTTTAGTGTGGATGTCAATGGAAAGTCCATTCCTCTCGTATTCCTGGGAAAGGAGGAAAGTCCAGACTTGCTTGCATTTTGGTGCTACCTGGAAGGGGTAGATGTCCCATTTCCAACCTTGGTCTCCCTAAGCAACGATGTGTTGACGGAAGTTTTCGACGACCAACAAAATATGGTGGTCTTCACCAGTCCGGGGTATAGAAAATTTGAATTGCTCAATAGGGCCAAGCCAAAGACTACCTTAAACATCGAATAATGTGGTTGAAAAAACTATTTATTCTCCCCATTCGGCTCTATCAGATGTCCATTTCACCTCTGTTGGGTAAATCATGCCGATTTGAGCCTACGTGCTCCCACTACGCCATTCAGGCCATTGAAGAGTGGGGTGTCATCAAAGGTTCCTGGCTAGCCACTAAACGCATCTTCCGCTGCCATCCCTGGGGTGGACATGGTTTTGATCCCGTGCCTAAGAAAGATAAGCGTAGTATTTAGCTATCCGCTAGGTCCTATGAGTGCTTATTGATTTGAAACATCTGATCCATACACTACTTGATCTGCCCAATACCTACAGTCACCATCATATACTAATATTGCCCCAAATCCTCCGGGGGTATTCTGAATGGTTAGCCCCGAATCTTTTCATACATACCTGCTCATCCACAGAGAGAACTGGTACCAAGCGCAAGTCTATCTATCTGAAAACAGACCCCTTCCCAACTATTCGTCTAGCAGAACTGGGCATCTTCCCAAGATTGATGAAATTGGGCTGAAGATCACTAGGAGGCTGTTGAAAAACCCATCTTGGGCTGATTTTCCAACCTATTGATTTTAGTAGAAAAAATTCGAGCCGTTCTCACTGCACCTGACTGCGTTGATACTCAGGCAGATAACTTAGGCTATCTTTCTTCGTATCGCCTTGTCAGGACACAGCGATCTACGGCTTCAGCATCAACCTGAGTTTTTCAACAGCCTCCTAGATAAAACAGCACATGCGTTGAATTCCAGCCTGGAAAGATTTCATCATCAAATTAGGACAAAATACAATCTGAAAACACAGTATGGTGACAGGCAATTGAGCAATAAAGCAATTGTCACATTAACTCAAAGAAATTGAATCATCATGAAAAGTCTTATCGCTTCCCTTTTTGCCATCCTAATCATCACCGGATCATCGTTCGCACAAAGAAGTAGTCATTTTTATAAATCCGCCTTAGTCAGTATCGGACCCGATCTAGTGGTTACCAGTATTAAAGTTCCAAATAGCTCCGCTCAATATCGATTATACTCAGGCAACACGATTAAGCTCCCGGTCGAAGTAACCATCCGTAATCGAGGAAATGACCTGGCGCGCAATTCTTTTGGCATCTATACCAACCTAAAAATCGGTAGCAAAAAGAAAGATGGCGAAAGGATTTCACGGTTGTCTCCTGGCCAATCTCGCACCTTCAAGATGACAGCGCATATACCTGCATCTTACAGTGGAAGAAGAATTAGTTTAACATCAACCGTTGACCCTCCAGGAGGTGGTCGTTCTGAGACGGGCCCAGCAGGAGGCTTCGTCAAAGAAACCAATGAAAAAAACAATAGTAGAAGGGTGTCTATATTGGTTCCTGTCTACCAGCGAATGATTCCGAAAAACCTCTAGATTTCCACCCTCGTAAAACCAAATATCAAAGGAGCTCCAGAGAAACGGAGCTCCTTTTTCAATTCTTCTTATAATCATTACCTGAGCACATAATCTTCCAAATGATCCCTTTCTACGTTTGGATCCTACAACTTTTATGCCCTTCGCTTTCGGTCCCCATGCATTTGAATCCTACGTTGGCTTACAATCTCTACTTCCAGCTTGATGGGCTTGACCAAGATCATCAGCACAGTACCTATCAAAACGGTCATTCCTAATATGGTAAAGGCCAGTGGAAAGTTTCCAGCATCACCCAAAAAGCCTCCTAGTAAAGGTCCAAGGACGCCCCCCACGCCATATGCCAGAAAAACAAATGGATAGTCCTGCCCCACAGTTTTGCTTCCAAAAATATCAGCCGTGATGGTTGGGAACAGTGCGAAGTTACCTCCGAAATTGAATCCAATCACAGCCGCACCGAGATATAGGAGCATTTCTGTACCAGCCATTCTGGTAAAGAGTAAAACCATTACACCTTGGATCAAGGTCATCAGAATGATCGATTTCTTACGCCCTATTTCGTCGCTGATTATGCCCCAAATGATTCTTCCCAAGCCGTTTGCAAGCGCAAAGAAAATCGCCATGGCAGTGCCAGCCACAGCACTGGCCCTCACCGAGTCCATGCCATTATTTTGCAGCGCTTCCATCGGATATAGTTTCATCAGACCAATCGACATAAGACCTGCACTGGCACTGAAGACAAAGGTGAAGAATATCAGATAGAACTGGACTTTGGTCAACATCTCTCGTGGTGTATAATCCCTTGTGAGAGCCACTTCCGCCAATCTATGGGATGCTGAATATCCATTGGGTTTCCAACCTTTCGGAGGAAATCTAAGCCAAAGAGATCCCAGTATAACCATGACTGTAAATAGAAGTCCATACACCATAAAAGTAGTCGACAGACCCAGGTTGGCGATCAAATGCCCCCACGAGCCGGCAAGTTTGACCCACAGTAAAGCGCCAAAGCCGAATCCTGCCACAGCCAATCCTGTGATCCAACCCCTCTTATCCGGAAACCATTGGATACCTACTGCTATTGGAACCACGTAGGCAAAACCAATCCCGGCTCCTGCCATAACCCCTATAAAGAGGACCACAACCCAGAAGTTTGTAGCTCCCAGAATGCCTGTTAGGAAATAGCCCAAGCCCAACAATGAGCCACCAATAATGGTAAGTCTCTGAGGACCCCAGGCATCCAATTTTGATCCAGCAAAAACCATAGATAAGGCAAATGCTGCTAACCCAACCGAGAACACCCATTGCGTGTCTCCCTTGGACCAACCAGCCTCCGCCAGTGATGGTGTAAATACAGACCAGGCATAAATGGCACCCAGTGCCAATTGCACCAAGATCGCTCCTACAACAACCAGATTCCGATTCATAATAATCTATTTAGATGATCTAATTAATATGTGGGAATAACCAGCTTTGTACCAAAGCAACCTGCAGTGTGTTAAAGAAAATAATAGAAACCTACCAGCAATCTAAGATTGCTAATCTCCTTCGCCTCATGCACCCTTCCGCTGTGATCAGCTGCCCCGAAGGCAGCAACGGTATATTCAAGCTCTGTTGCAATACGCACTTGTCCAGCATTGTGTATCAATCGAGGAGAAATCCTAAATACATTTTCGATGTTGTCGCCCCTACTATAAGTATTTATTAACGCCCTATCTTTTGACCCATGATTTTTTGTATAGCCTAGGAAAATACCTCCTTGCCATTTTTCACCATTCGAATGAAGTTCTGTCCAAACCGAAGAAGTGTTTACAGGAGCGTATGCGAGATCCGACGTAGCATCCATATCCATGTTTGTAATGCCAAAGCCTCCTAGCATTGTCATGCTATATAGGAGTTGACCATATATGCCTTCCAATTTGATGGTCATCTTTCGGGTCTGATATCTGATGCAAGCCAGCGTTGAAAAACCATCAACGTATCCTGTCATCTTTCTTGTCATAGGAATTTTGCCGGAATTATAAACTAAGTGTGTAAGTGGCATCAATCTCTTAAAATTTGCAGCGCCAGACAGCAAAAGTGCCGATCCATTCCCATGATCCTCTTTCTCATAATCTACACGTAGATTAAATTCAGGAAGAACGCTGTTCTTAAGAAAAGCGGCACTGGCCACTTTCTCTAGCTTCTCATTTGGACCGGCGTCTTTAAAATCGATCTGTGACAAGGCTGTGACCACAGCACGAAAGTCGCCCAGGTTATGCGAAAACCTGATTTGAGGATTTCTGGAAAGAGGCTGAAAGGGTGCTCCCGTATTGAAAGAAACTACATCAGGAAAACTCGATGTAAGAAAAAATGGATGCCAATACTGCCCTATGATCATTTCAGAACTACTCCATTCCAACTTAGCATAGGCATGCCTCAATCTGAATGAGTTAATCGTCGAGTTAATGGTACCACAAAATGCACCCTCGATGACTCCCGTCGCATTGGCACCCAGGATACCGGGACCGCTGATAATGCCCTTCAACCTGGTTTGGATGGATAGCATACTCAGTTTAGATTTGGAATTGATGTCTTGACCATATGTGTCAAGCATCTCGTCCTTGGGATATAGTAGGAAATGCCCATCCCTTACGTCCACAGTCTGTCGCGAGTCCCAAAAAACATCTGTCTTAATAAACCCAGTTACGTCTGTCTGATAGTCCTTCTCCTCCTGGGAAAATCCGGTGAGTGGCAGGAACATTAGGGAGATTAAAAAATCACGTGCTCTCATGGAAAAGCTTTATGATTTAACTGACAAAATTATGCCAACTGGCACCAAAGAAGGACCTAATTAGCGAACCATTAGATATTTGGAATTAGTCTATTTTATTACTAAAATCACCTGCGGTTATTGTCTATTAAAAGAAATCGTCAAAACTCCCAATTGTTAGTCGCCCATTAGCACTGTTTTAGCTTAGTAAAGCTGTGTTACATCAGCTCAACAAATGAATACCGGAGATAAATGGGGAAGCCATTCCACTGGTATTCCTAGGTAAAGAGGAAAGCCAAAATCTCCGCATTCTGATGATATATGGAAGGTGTAGATACGCAAAGTTCCAGTGAGGTCTCCGTGACCAACGATCTGCATATCGAAGTATTTGATGCCCAGCGAAATATGGTAGTCTTCACAAGTCCGGGATTTCTAAAGTTTGAATTGTTTAACGTCGGTAAGCCTCGCACCACAATGAGCATGGAATGACGCGGCTAAGAAAAGTCTTTATTTTTTCCATTAAATGCTATCAATGGACCATTTCTCCCTGGTTAGGCAAATCCTGTCGCTTTGGACCCACCTGCTCGCATTACGCCACAGAGGCCATCGAAGAAATGGGTGTCATAAAGGTTCTTAGCTGGCAACCAGGAGAATCTTTCGCAGCCATAGCTGGCGTGGACATGGCTATAATCCAGTACCTAAGAAGAATGAGAAGATCGACCAGTCGAAGCCCACTCAATGCAATGAAAGGATCGTCATCTATATCTTCTCAACTTCTCAAACGCTCACTCACTGCCCCCTTTTCTGTTAAGCTCTTCTCGCATACTTTGCCCATCCGGTTCATGTAGCTGATCAAACCAGTGATCCTCTAAACAGGGACAATTTTCGGTTTCGAGACACTATAGAGTAGCAGCCCATTACTTATACCATCAAATGGCCCTCAAGTGTAAGAAATTGAACCCATCATGAAGAATCGACTAGCACTTCTCCTTGTAATCCTTATAGTGACCACTTCAACATATGCACAAAGGGATGAGACTGCTGACACTACTCATGGTACCTCGTTGATTAGTGGGCCTGATCTGATAGTCAGCGACATTAGTATAACAACTGCACAAGCTCAACTTCAGATCAATTCAGACGGGACCATTTCACTACCCATCGAGGTAACCGTCCTTAACCAAGGAAATGAAATGGCCCGTAGCCCTTTCGGCATACATATAAGTCTTGAAATCGCTGGGGAGCAAATGGAATTCGAGACGATTCCCAGGTTATCAACTAATCAGTCTCACACCTTTACTAGAACCGCATTGTTACCCGCATCACTTGGAGGCAGACAGATCAACTTTTCATCTACCATTGATCCGCCAGGTGGCAGAGTATCTCAGACGGGACCCAAGGGAGGATTTCTCAAGGAAACCAACGAAGAGAATAACATCCACCAGGTAAATCTTCAGTTGCCGGTAATCGATTCAGCCCTCGCTAGCAGCATCTAATTGCAGCGCGAAATCGGTTGTAGAAAAAATAGCTGCTACCAATCTTCTGATCATTGTATGCTGGACTTTCCAGTCTCCAATGCTCATTTTTCTTTCAGGGCACCCAGGGCTAAGAAATCAGGATTTAGCAACGATTCTTTGTTATAGCCCAACGGCTGACCAGAGGCAAATTCTACTACTTGACCTCCAGACTCTTCCAGGATGATTTGAGCAGCTGCCGTATCCCATTCCATGGTCGGACCCAGCCGAGGATAGATGTGGGCATGTCCTCGAGCGATTTCGAGGAACTTGAGCGATGATCCCCTTGGTAAAAGCTCTGGTTCTTTAAATTGATCAACGTATTTCTTCGTATCGTCACTTAGGTGAGATCGGGAACACAGAATTTTCAAACCTATGTCTACATATGAAAAAGATGAACTGGCCATTTGCTCCCACCCCTCCTCTTTACTATAGAAGGCTCCTTCGTTTTGAGTGCCAAAGTAAGTTTCTCCCGAAACAGGAATATGGACGATCCCAACGACAGGTCTATCCCTTCGAATCAGCGCTATGTTAACGGTAAATTCCCCGTTGCGTTTAATAAATTCCTTGGTGCCATCCAATGGATCGACACACCAATAAAAGTCAAAATCCTTGCGCTGAGTATAGGGTATTGCTTTATTCTCTTCAGATAAAATGGGAAACTTAGGCTCCAATCCCTCTAGTGCTTCGCAGATAACCGCATTGGCAGCACGATCTGCTGCAGTCAATGGAGAATCATCTGCTTTGTGCTCTACTGCAAATAGTGCAGGTTGATTGTAGATCTGTAGAATTTCCTCACCGGCTTTTAATACAATGTCTTTCAGTGGTGCTCGAAAGGCAAGTAGATTCATGAGTGACTGGCTTTTTTATCCAGCACAAAGGTCTCATAATTGATGACTACACTACGCTCTTCCTTGATCAAAAAATGAAAAAATCCCGATTGGTAGTGAGTACCACAACCAGGGTCATTTTAAGCTCACACTTTTAAAGGCTACTTTTGAAAAAATCTTCAAATCATGTTTCAGACATTGGTCACTGGCGGTGCGGGATATATTGGTAGTCATACGATGGTAGATTTGATTGAATCTGGTCATGATGTGGTCTGCATTGACAATTTTGACAACAGCAGTCGGCAGGCCATCAAAGGAATCGAGCAAATTACCGGCCAGCAGGTGACCGTGGTGGAAGGTGACATTTGTGATATGCAGGTTTTACAGGAAATTTTCCAACAGTATAATATCAATGCAATCATACATTTTGCAGCACTGAAAAGTGTCGGTGAATCTGTGGAGCAACCATTGAGATACTACCAAAATAATGTGGTAGGTATGTTGAACCTCATTTCTTGCATGGAGACTTTCCATGTCCAACACTTCATATTTTCAAGTTCGTGTTCTGTATATGGCAATGCCGATGTCCTGCCGGTATTGGAAGATACTCCATGGCAAGAGGCTGAATCTCCCTATGCCCGCACCAAGCAAATCTGTGAAAATATGATTCAAGATTGTGCGGCCTCTAGCAAAGAAAAGAGCTATGTCATCCTTCGCTACTTCAATCCAGCAGGTGCCCATAACAGCATCATCATCGGTGAGAACGCGAAGAACAAGGCCAGTAATATAGTGCCGGTAATCACCGAAGTAGCTGTTGGTAAACGAACGTCCTTACAAGTGTACGGCAGCGATTATAATACCAGAGATGGCACTTGTGTCAGAGACTACATCCACATTATGGACCTCGCTAGAGCACATACTTTGGCGCTTGAATTCCTGATCAGCAAGAAAAATAAAGAACCAGTGGAAGTTTTCAATCTAGGTTCTGGCACTGGAAGTACGGTACTTGAAGTGATCCGCGCATTTGAAAAAGTGAGCGGTAAGTCATTGGTATATGACCTGGTGCAGCGGCGCGAAGGTGATGTGGAGGCAGTGTACGCCAATTATGACAAGGCCGCCAAAATGCTGGGTTGGGCACCAACGCGAAACATCGAATCCATTATGGATAGTGCCTGGAAGTGGGAACTGGCTCGAACTGGAGAAAACTTCTGACGATTGGTTATTGGATGCTTATTTCACATAATGAAATATGGACGCCAATTCAGGTCTAAGATACTGACTGGCCACTTCACGCATGGTATATTCCCCAATCTCGTGGTAGAGCCTTGCTTCGTCATTGATCAATGCTGCATCTCCAATCAATTCAAAAAAAGCGAGGTTCATCGCTTTATTCAATGTTCCGGCCTCTGAAAAAACAATGGCTGACTCGACGTTGTTCTTGAGCTTTTCCATAGTCGATGGATTAACAGCATGGCCAATTTGTTGATCTAATATCTGCCAAATCTGATGTTCTACCTGTTCAATTCTCACTCCATGCGTCAGCCTTCCTTCAATGATGAACAGCCCTGAGTCTAAGGTGCCCGTAATGTAGGCATCCACGGTGCTCAGCAGCTGGGTCTCTTTTATCAGATTTTGGTAGAGTATGGAAGATCTACCATCTACCAGAAGGTCTGAAAAAAGATCTAAAGCATAGAATGCCTGGCTGTTGCGTTCAGGCATGGGAAAAATCATGTAAAAGGCTTCGACGGGCACGCCCGATGTTAGACCTAAGCGTTGGGGTTGATAGCCCTTTAGGTCAAAAAGGTACGTTTGCACATCCTTTTTAGTACCTGGCAAACTGCCAAAGTATTGATGGATCGTATCCGCTGTTTTATCCAAATCGATGTTACCCGCAATCGCGAGTATGGCATTGCCCGCTTGATAGTACTGTTGATGGAATGCGCTGATGTCTTGAAGAGAAATGTCACCTATTTCTTTTTCATCGCGGCCGATGACTGGCCATTGGTAGGGATGGTCCTTATAAATAAGTGGCAATACATGGTGCCAAATATCCCCATAGGGCACATTCAGGCATGTCTCATGCAACTCTTCGATGACCACTTGTTGTTGGAGTTCCAGCGCACTTTGGCTCACGTTCAGGTTATGCATCCGGTCCGCCTCCAGCCACAGCAAGGTATCTAAGTTCTTTGCTGGTCCGTAGCTATAATAGTTGGCGTAGTCACTATTGGTGTATGCATTATTTTCTCCTCCTGCTTCTTGAATTGGTGTGTCGAATTCTGGAACGAGTGGAGTACCAGAAAACATCAAATGTTCAAAGAGATGAGCCAGTCCAGATTTAGCTATAGGATCATATTTGGATCCAGCTCTAAATAATAGATTCACTGCTGCCAGCGGGGTGCTGTCATCTGCGTGCATCAGCACGATCATGCCGTTATCTAACACTATTCTGCGAAAATTCACCATTTCTTTCCACAATTTTGCAAGACAAGTACACCGGCCACAGAATTATTCAACATAATCCAGTGGTCGGCGTACTAGCTTGTTCAATCTCCCTATCTTTAGTCATATGCTTCGACCAGATTTTGCCAGCTATCCAAAGGCCCATCGGACCTCATTCGATACAGCATCTGCTCATCTTTGGGAGACGCACGAAGGTATTGAAATACAAT
The DNA here is from genome assembly GCA_013001595.1 of Saprospiraceae bacterium. GTDB lineage: Bacteria > Bacteroidota > Bacteroidia > Chitinophagales > Saprospiraceae > JABDMH01. Next base: position 10,170 of record JABDMH010000071.1, read on the forward strand.
CGATATACCCTGCATCACTGCAGCAAGAAACCCCGGACCTGAGCTCAATTGCCGGAACACCTCCTTTCTTACGTGGACCATACGCATCGATGTATGCTGTTCGACCATGGACCATACGACAATATGCGGGGTTTTCCACTGCCGAGGAAAGCAATCGATTTTATAAGAAAAATCTAGCCGCTGGTCAAAAAGGGCTATCCGTGGCTTTCGACCTGGCCACCCACCGTGGTTATGATTCCGACCATCCACTGGTCATTGGTGATGTAGGTAAAGCCGGAGTAGCGATCGATACGGTAGAAGACATGAAGTTATTGTTTGACGGAATTCCACTGGATAAGATTTCTGTTTCGATGACCATGAATGGGGCAGTACTTCCCATTCTAGCTTTTTTTATAGTTGCTGCCGAGGAAATGGGGTATCAAGTTGCAGACCTTCGCGGAACGATTCAAAATGACATCTTAAAAGAGTTCATTGTACGCAATACCTACATCTATCCTCCACAGGCTTCTATGCGTATAGTTGGGGATGTGTTCACCTACTTGTCTGCGCATCTTCCCAAGTTTAATTCCATCAGTGTAAGTGGTTATCATATGCTAGAGGCTGGTGCGAGCGCTGATCTCGAGGTCGCTTATACACTCAGCAATGGCATAGAATATATTCGCACTGGCATTGCTTCCGGTCTTGCCATTGATCGGTTTGCACCTCGGATCTCCTTCTTTTGGGGAGTGGGTATGGACCATTTTATGGAAGTGGCAAAGCTTCGGGTAGCGAGAAAAATCTGGTCAGAATTAGTGGCGAAATTCGATCCGACGAACATCAAATCTCAATGCCTACGTGCCCATTGTCAAACTTCAGGTTGGAGTCTGACAGCACAGGCACCATACAACAATGTAGGTAGGACCTGTCTAGAAGCCTTATCTGCAGTATTGGGAGGCACACAGTCATTGCATACCAATGCCCTTGATGAGGCACTGTCCCTGCCGTCAGATTTTTCTGCAGCCATCGCTAGAGATACCCAAATATTCTTACAAAAGGAAACTGATTTGTGCCAAGTGATTGATCCCTATGGAGGTTCGTACTACATCGAAACACTGACCCAGCAGCTCTACCAGCGTGCGATGGAATGGATTGATGAAATTGAATCTTCCGGCGGGATGACCGCAGCCATAGAGAAGGGTATTCCCAAGCGACGTATTGAACAGGCTGCCGCCCGCAGGCAAGCAATGATAGATCAAGGTCAAGAAAAAATCGTGGGCGTCAATGTCTTCGCATCGGATGCCAGTGCAGATTTCGAATTGCTCAACATCGACAATGAGGCCGTGATTGCCAGCCAATTGCAAAGAATCCAATCGGTAAAACAAAATCGCGATGACCAGCAGGTGCAGCAGATGCTGGATGAGATTAAACGGGCCGCGAGGTCCACGTCGCGAGATGACAATCTGTTATCTCGATGCGCAGATGCAGCTAGAAGTAGGGCTACGTTGGGTGAAATATCCATGGCCATGGAATCGGTATTTAGTCGTTTTGAGGCCAAGATTTCTTTAATTTCAGGTGTCTATGCCAGAGCCATGCAAGATTCAGAAGCATTCCAACAAGCGAGACAGCTGAGTAACCAATTTGCCACATTGGATGGAAGAAGGCCCCGAATAATGATAGCCAAGTTGGGCCAGGATGGCCACGATCGAGGTGCCCGGATCATCGCTTCCAGTTTTGCCGATGTCGGATTTGATGTTGACATAGGTCCCTTATTTCAAACACCGGAAGAGGCTGCCACCCAAGCTGCTGAAAATGATGTCCACATACTTGGGATTTCATCTATGGCAGGGGCGCATAAGACATTGGTACCAAAAACCATGGCGGCCTTGGAAGAGATCGGTAGGTCAGATATCCAACTGGTAGTAGGTGGCATAATTCCAGATCATGACCATACCTATCTCAAAGAAATAGGTGTTCTGGCTATCTTCGGACCTGGCACTTCCATCCCCCATGCAGCGATTACCATTATTAATCAATTGCTCAAAGGAAAATAGTTGCCTTATGCCTAGACCAAAAACTAAGGAAGCATTGATTTCACTAAGTGTGGCAAAATTTGAAAAGCTCATCTCATTCATTGATGCACTAACACCCGAAGAACAAAATACTGCCTTCCCCGCTGACATGTTGAGTAGAGGTATTAGCGACGTGCTGGCTCATCTGCATCATTGGCATCTCTTTATACTAGAATGGTATGAGATTGGGATGTCTGGAGCAAAACCGAACATGCCTGCAGAAGGCTACACATGGAAAGACCTGCCTGCTCTAAATAACGTCATTTGGGAAAAGTATAAAAACACGTCTCTAAAGGATGCCAAGAAAATGCTGGATATCTCATTTGAGAAAGTCCAACTTCTAATAGGTCAACACAGTGATGAAGAGCTATTTGAAAAAAAGAGATATTCATGGACGGGATCTACATCCCTGGCCGCTTATCTTATTTCTGCGACCTCAAGCCACTACGACTGGGGCCTCAAATTGATAAAACGGGCCTTGAAAACTGCCAATAAAGCTTCTTAAATCCTATACTACAAATAGATCTGATGCAATGCGATCGGCAAACAATTTGCCTTCAGTGGACAAAACGTATGTCTCACTCTCACAAATCACAAGACCATCTTTGATGTAGGGAACCATATTGGCCTGAAAATGATTGACATACTTTGTCCCAAAAGCAAGCATGTTTTCCAGCCGGCACCCCCAATCCGTGCGCAGTCCAGTCATCACATATTCGTTGTATCTATCGGAAGTGGTGAGCACTTCTATAGTTTCAGGTAAGATACCCGATTGGATCGCTTTCACATATTTGATGTTGTTGGCAACATTCCATGACCTTGCCTTCCCATCAAAAGAATGGGCAGAAGGACCAATGCCCATATACGATTGGTTTTTCCAGTAACTGGTATTGTGTTTAGCAACATACCCTTGCTTAGCAAAATTAGAAATCTCATAGTGGCGATATCCACTTACAATGGCCTGGTCCATCAGCATCCTAAAATGAGACTCTGCATCCTCAGGAGCAGGCGCAGGTAATTGACCCGTCTTCACTTGATGAGCTAAGGTGGTACGCTCTTCCACTGTGAGTGCATAGCATGACAAATGCATAATCTCATAATCAAATGCGATGCTCAAATTCTCCTGCCAATCCATTTTACTCATACCCGGCACTCCGTAAATCAGATCAATGGAGATATTGGAGAAACCCATAGACTTAGCATTGCTGATGGCCGTATGGGCTTGCTCCACATTATGGGCTCTGTGCATATAAGTCAGATCGCGTTGGTCAAAAGACTGGACTCCAATACTTAATCTGTTCACTGGCGAATCAGCCAGCATTTCCAGTTTTGACTGGTCCAAATCATCTGGGTTTGCTTCTAAAGTGATCTCGATATCGTGCGTCAATCTAGTGTGAGATTTGATCGCATCAAACAGCGTATGTAAATCATTCCTCGAGAGCAACGAGGGTGTTCCTCCACCTAAATAGATGGATGACAGTTCGACATCATGATCGTCAGCAGAACAGCGAAGTTCCAATTCCATCAGCAGAGCCTGAACCACCTCAGCTTTTCTTCTCAAATTTGTTGAAAAATGAAAATTACAATAGGTGCAAGCCTGCTTACAGAACGGTATATGAATGTATAAGCCCTTCACTAAAAAACGTTATCCATATTGAGCATCTTAATGTGCCTAGAGCAATTTCTAATTGTATTGATTAAGTCAGTGGAACCGTTGGTAAACTAGCGAATGTATTCCAGAAAGTGCCAACTTTATAAAATGAGTCTATTTTGGATAAGATTTGCACTTTTTCGAGATTGGGTGATGCCTAAGCAGTAGCCGATTGAGAAAAATGGAAAGATTGCCAAAAGAGCCATTTGTGATCCAATTCAAACCTAAGGAAAAAATGATGCTCGCACGAGAAAGATTGTACCCCTAGGATAGCTATATGCGCATACTCATTCCATTAGTTGGCCTCCTGTTGTCGCTACTTTGCACGCTGCCTAGTGCGGCCGGTCAAACCTCTTCGGTACAATGGGAGATGGGACAGACCGGTGAAAAGCTGCCAGTAGTACTTCCCGATAGTCTGGAGCAGTCCACGCTGCAAGATACGCTGCGTGCAATTATTTCGGCATTGCACAATGAAGGGTTCTTGCAAGCTTCAATCGACAAAGTAGACAATTCCACGGGGCAAATCGATTTGACCCTACATGTAGGGCCTCAGTATCGTTGGAGCTTTTTGGACCTTACCAAGATCCCATCTTTTATCTCTGACCAGCTCAACTTTCAGATCCGCAGAGACAAACCTTATCGGCATGAAGAGATCTCAGACCTCTTCGAGCAGGTGCTAACGAGCGCCGAAAATGCAGGTTATCCCTTTGCCGCAGTAAGACTGGACAGCATCGGGATGAGGGAATCATTGCTCAATGCGCAGGTTCTGGTACAGCTTAACCAGGAAGTCACCATTGAAGAAATCAGCGTAACCGGTACCCTTAAGCTTAGGGAACGATATCTGCGCCACTTTCTTGATATTGAGGTCGGCGACCCTTTTCAAAAGAAGAAAATCATTGATGGTAAAACACGATTAGATGGCCTACCTTTCTTAACATCTTACAGCAATCCCACCGTTGATTTTTTGGGAGAGAGTGCGATATTGAATCTGTATCTCAATCAAAAGAATGCCAATAGATTTGACATCCTCCTGGGACTCCTGCCGAGTCCAGATCCCAATTCAAGGTTTCAACTCACCGGCAATGTAAATGTGGACATGTACAATCAATTTGGTGGTGGGGAACGCTTAAAAGCCATATTCGAAAGTCTCCAACCTGGGGTTCAGGAGTTGGAACTGGGGGTGAACTATCCGTTTATTTTCAATTGGTCCTTTGGTGCAGATGCCCAGTTTAATCTCTACAAGAGAGACTCCTCATACATTGATCTAGGCTATGAGATCGGCCTGCAGTACTTTCTTAATAGTAGGAGCTACATCAAGTTCTTTGTTGATCGAGAGGGTACCAATCTGATCAACGTGGACACCAATAGGGTAAAATCACGCCGAGTACTACCAGACTTCATTGATGTATCCAGAAACCTCTTTGGAGCGGAATATCACTTTGAAAAAGTTAACTATCGCCTCAACCCAAGAAGAGGATTCCTCCTTAGTCTTCGAGCAAGTGCCGGAACTAAGAAAATCAAGAGGAATGATGTGATTCTAGCATTAAGGGATGCTGAAGATACCTCATTTGACTATGGATCGCTTTATGATCAACTCGATCTCAATAGTTTCCAATTTCGTCTCAACAACTCCATAGATTGGTACATTCCCTTGTTCGCCCAGAGTACCCTTAAGATTTCCAATAGCAGTGGCATGGTGGGGTCGGGCGAAGCACTGTATCAAAATGAACTCTTTCGCATTGGTGGCACCCAGACATTGCGCGGGTTCAATGAAGAATCTATTTTTTCAAGTTTTTACAGCATTTTTACGGCGGAATATCGATTGCTATTCAACCAAAACTCCAACATTTTCCTTTTTGCAGATCTGGCATATACTGAGGAAGATATTGATCAACAATTTACCGCCAATCGCCTATTTGGCACTGGCATCGGTCTCAATCTCGAAACGAAAGTTGGTATATTCGCCATCAGTTACGCGCTGGGTAAACAAAGAAGCGTACCACTTTCTTTTGGAACCGGACGCATCCATTTTGGTATGGTAGCCAATTTTTAGGACGACTGCAAAGTAGCATCTATGGCGGGGTTTCGGTCTTCATTCATACATCTTTGCCATCCACTGGCCAAACTCATTCCTACAAAAATTTTACTAAAAGTATGTGATCAACCCCTGATTCTCCCCGTCTATCATTTGGTCTCAGATGAGGCACCTGCCCATATTAAACATCTGTACCAGATTAAGAGCATTGATGAATTTGAGGCTGACCTGGATTACCTACTGCATCATTTCCAGCCTTTGAGCCTTCCTGAGCTCTATGATGTGATCACAAGGAAGCAGCGGTTGGATAGGCCAAGTTTTTTCTTGAGCTTTGATGATGGGCTATCAGAGTTTTACCACATTGTTGCTCCAATCCTTGAAGAAAAAGAACTCAGAGCCATCAACTTTCTTAACTCCTCCTTTATTGACAATTGTGCACTATTCTATCGATATAAGGTCAGTTTGATCATAGAAAAGATAAAGACAGCGCAGGGAGACCTGGATCTCTCCATGATCGGTCAAATCATAGGGGGGCCAGTTGTCAATGCGGCTCAACTGATCTTGCAATTGCTGAAACTTAAATATCGTCATACAGGTCAAATCGATGCGCTAGCCC